>JAYSCL010000025.1:0-52926 GCA_041914905.1 Enterobacterales bacterium | reverse complement strand
ACGCCGACACCAACGCCGACACCAACGCCGACACCAACGCCAAGCAATTGCCGTCCGGATGGTTTGTTCCAAACGGCGAGTGTCAATGTGCCCTATTGCAGTGTCTACGATGCCGATGGTCGTGAAAAATTAGCGAACAATTTGAAGCGTCGTGTGATCGGTTATTTCACCAGCTGGCGCACGGGTAAAAATGGGCAGCCGGCGTATTTGCCGCATCAAATTCCGTGGGATCAGTTGTCGCATATCAACTATGCGTTCGCACACGTTGGCGGTGACAACAAGATCTCAGTCGGCAATGTTAATTCAGCGACCAATGCCGCGACAGGATTAACTTGGCCCGAAGTACCCGGCGCCGAAATGGACACGTCGTTGCCCTACAAAGGTTTGTTTAATCAACTCAATAAACACAAACGGCAACATGGCGTAAAAACGTTAATTTCAGTTGGCGGCTGGGCCGAAACCGGTGGCTATTTTGATGACAGCGGTAATCGTGTTGCGAGCGGCGGCTTTTTCACGATGTCGTCAACCGCAGGCGGCATCGACACGTTTGCCGATTCAGCGGTTGCGTTTATTCGCCAATACGGTTTTGACGGTGTCGATATTGATTGGGAATATCCGACCACAATGAAAGACGCCGGCAATCCGCTTGATTGGCAATTTTCGAATGCGGGTTTGTCGACCGTTGTCGCGCGGTACAACGACACCTTGCGCGTGTTGCGCGCCAAACTCGATGCGGCCGGTGCCGCTGATGGCAAACACTATTTGTTGACGATTGCGTCGCCATCATCCGGGTATCTATTGCGCGGCATGGAAAATTTCGAAGGTTTAAAATACCTCGATTTTGTCAATGTCATGTCGTACGACTTGCACGGTGCTTGGAACGAACACGTTGGTCCCAACGCGGCGTTGTTTGATGATGGTAAAGATGCCGAATTGATCCGCTGGAATTATTACACGTCGGCGCAATATGGCCAGCTTGGCTATTTGAATACCGATTGGGCGTATCACTATTTTCGCGGTGCGTTGCCGGCAGGGCGCATCAATATGGGCGTCCCGTATTACACGCGTGGATTTCGCAATGTTACGGGCGGCACCAATGGTTTATGGGGCAAAGCGGTTGGCAGCAATTGTCCGAACGGTTTGACAACCTGCGGTGATGGCGCGCGTGGTATCGACAATATTTGGCACGATTTGGAAAACGGCAAGGAAATGGGCGCCGGCTCCAATCCGATGTGGCATGCCAAAAATCTGCAGGATGGTCGCGCCGGCAGTTATATCGGTGCTTACGGTTTAACGCCGGCGACTGATCCGGAAGATGTGTTGACGGGAACGTACACTCGTTTTTACGACAGCACCTTGGTGGCGCCGTGGTTATGGAATGACAGCAAAAAAGTGTATTTGTCGACCGAAGACGAGCAATCGATCACACGCAAAGCACAGTGGGTGAAAGACAACGGCATCGGTGGTGTCATGTTCTGGGAATTGGCCGGTGATTACGACTTTAATCAAAGTCGTGGTGAATATTTTATCGGTTCAACGATGACGCGCACGTTGGCAACGCAATTCAAATCGGCAACGCCTTATGGCAACAAAGCCGCGAAGATCTCGCTGCCATCCACCAGCATTGACATCAAATTGGATATGCACAGTTACGCGCTCGGTGATTCCAATTACCCGATCACGCCGAAACTGAAAATCAGCAATAACTCGATGACAACATTACCTGGTGGCACCGAGATCCAATTTGATATTCCGACATCGTGCACCGCCGATTTTGTTGATCAAAGTGGATTCGGTACGTCGACCGTTAGTGTTGGTCACTCCGGCCCTAATGCTGGCACTGGATTGAAAGGCGATTTCCATCGCATTTCGGTCAAATTGCCCACATGGCAAACGCTGGCGCCGGGCGCGTCGGTCGATGTCACCGTGCGTTACTATTTGCCGATCTCGGGGCCGAATAACACAACAGTAACGTTTGCCGGTAAATCGTATGCACTGAAAGATGAGCACCCGGAATTACCGGTCGGTGTGCAGTGATTGTTTGCACAAAAAAGGCGAAATAAAGTTCGGGGCGGTTTTCTGAGCGCCCCGAGTTTTTATTGCATGAATTTGTTATCAAGACTTCTCCTCACCCCAGCCCTCTCCTCGCAAGCGAGGAGAGGGGGTAACGGTTCCTTCTCCCTTCAAGGAAGAAGGTTGGGACGCCCCGAAGGAAGCACTCTTGGGGTGTGAGGGATGGTTTGAATTGATCTAGTGCAATCTGCACAAATAAGGAATACCACTATGAACAAACTCAATATCATTCAAATCAGTTTAATCGCGGCTGGTTTGTCGTTTGCGTCATCCGATTTATACGCGGCGTGCAGCAACTGGGCCGAAGGCAACACGTACACGGCCGGCGCTGTTGTCGTCTACAACAATCAAAACTACACCGCGCTCGTCACGCACACGGCGTATGTCGGTGCCAACTGGAATCCGGCCGCAACACCAACATTATGGAAATCCGGTGGTGCTTGTACGCCAACGCCAACGCCAACGCCAACGCCAACGCCAACGCCAACGCCAACGCCAACACCAACACCAACACCAACACCAACACCAACACCAACACCAACACCAACACCAACGCCAACACCAACGCCAACACCAACGTGTTCAGTCGTGGCATGGAATTCGACAGCGGTTTACAACGGTGGACAGCGTGTTAGCCATCAAGGTTTTGTCTATGAAGCAAAATGGTGGACGCAGGGCGACAATCCGGCGAACTCCGGTGATTGGGGTGTGTGGAAAAAAATTAGTGCGTGTACGCCCACACCGACGCCAACGCCGACACCTACGCCTACTCCGACACCCACGCCAACGCCCGGTATTCCAACGCGTGCACAAGCGCGCGCTTACGAAGCGACGTTAACCGACACACCACAATTTCGGACCATCAAAGCGTCGATTCAAACCGCCAGCAATGATGTTGTGGCGGCGGTGTCGCCGGGCAACGCGGGCAATCCGGATAACGTGAAGCGTGTTGAAACCATTTTGTCGTCAACGCGCTGGGATTTCTTGTTTGCGCGTCGCGAAGCCAGCTACAACTACACGCGATTTTTACAAGCGATCGCCAAATTTCCCGCCGTGTGTGGCCATTACACGGATGGTCGCAACGCCGACGCCATTTGTCGCAAAACGCTAGCCACCATGTTCGCGCATTTTGCGCAAGAAACCGGTGGTCACGATCGCAATGATGCGGTGCCGGAATGGCGACAAGGTCTGGTGTATTTGCGCGAAGCCGGCTGCACTGAAACCGGTGCAGGCTGTTTGTACAACAGCGAATGTTCGGCCAATAACTGGATCAGCGAAGCATGGCCTTGCGGAAAAAATGCCGACGGCAGTTACAAAAAATACTTTGGTCGTGGCGCGAAACAGTTGTCCTACAATTTTAATTACGGACCCTTTTCACAAGCGATGTACGGTACGGTGCGAACCTTACTCGACGATCCGGATCTGGTCGCCAGTACCTGGCTTAATTTGGCATCCGCCAGTTTCTTTTTTACGTATCCGCAACCACCCAAACCGTCGATGTTGCATGTCATTGATGGCACGTGGAAACCCAATGCGGCTGACATCGCCAACGGTGCCAGCAATTCGTTTGCCTCAACGATCATGATTATCAATGGGGGTATCGAATGCAATTCGGGTACGGATAAACCGCAAGCGACCAATCGCATCAATTACTACAAAGAATTCGCTCGCGAATTTGGCGTGGATATCACAGGCGAGCAATTGTCCTGCGCCACACAAAAACCGTTTGATGCCAACGGCGCCGGCGCACTGTCGATCTATTGGGAAAAAGACTGGCACACCGGCAATGACTACAAATGCATGCTGGTCAATTACCAAACCGCGTACAGCTCATTGTTGCCGGGCGACTACGAAAAATGCGTGGAGAAAAACTGGAAGATCGTGTTGCAGTAGATAGATAAGGCGGCCTTCGAGCCGCCAGCTTTTTTAAAAGGCCGAAGCTGAACCTCGAAGGACACAAAGGACACGAAGGTAAACAAACAAGAAATCCTGATTCGGTAGAAGTTTTAATGCTATACAGAATCGCATTAATCATGGATCAAAGCCATCAACCCCACCCAACCCTCCCCTTGAAAAAAGGGGAGGGCTAAAAAGCCCCCTCCTGTTTTTAAGGAGGGGGTTGGGGGTGGTTGAATTTTTTTATTTGGATCTCACGTAAAGCGACTTTGGTTAGTGCTAGTGCCCGTTCATGGTTCGACAAGCTCACCACGAACGGTATTCTAACTATCTTGTATCTCGTAGAAACATCAACTGCCATTTCCGTTCGTCCTGAGCTTGTCGAAGGATGAACGGCCACGATAGCCGAGAAACCTGCCTAATCAGGAAAAACAAAGGCGAACACGAAGATCATAAAGTACACGAAGTCAATCGAGTTTGATTGGATGGCTTGTAGGTGTTGCGTTAGGATTGTTACGTTAGCAAATTTTAGAAATTTCGTGATCAATGAGCATGCACTTACTTCGTGCTCTTCGTGTTCGCCCTTACGGTTTTTACGTTGGAATTTATTTTTGTGTTTGCGCCAAACGTTGCCCACTGGATGCTTTGGCGCCTTGTACAGCAAGGCCCATCAATTTGCCTTGTTTGCTGTATTGAAACAGATACTGCTGGCGCGCGGGATCGATTACCTGTTCCAAGCGCCAGTCTTTGATCATATTGGCGAGCGTAAAATTTTGCCAACGAAATTGCCAGCGTTTGCCGTCTGCACTTTTTTTGCTAATGGCTTTAAACACGTGGTCTTCTTGCGCGGCAAAACGGTATTCGATCTTATTGTTGGTTAACCACAGCCATTCATTGTCTTGCCAACGCAATTCACCCAACTTGTCATTTTCGCTGTGCAATACGGCATCGGCGCCATCGCCAATAAACAACGCCTGTTGACCATTGGGTAGGTGCAATAAGGCCACGCGGCCATAACTGGCTTCGCGCAGTACATACAAACTGCTGCTGTCGAAGTCACCAAAACCAAATGCTTTAGGCAGAGCTTGAGGTTTGGTAATGGTGAGACCTGCAACGACTTGTAATTCGACGGGATTAGTTAAATCGTAATCGACTGGGCACAAATTATTGCGATACCAGCGTACCTTGGTTGCCGATAAAAAGCGTGGTGCGCGTGCAGCGACATCACTCATGGGGCAACGCCAGCAGGAATAACGAAACAACGATTCGTTTTCTTCTTGCAGATAAGGGTGCGTGTTTGACGCGCAATAAGGTTTGCGCAAAACGGTGAATGTGTTTTTGCTTTGGCTTTCTTGTTCGAGGCTCAAATTTTTGATCTTGAGCGTGTAATGAATTTTGATCTGGCGACTGGTCAGTTCGCTGCCGGCTTGAGCGCCACACTGCAGCACACGCACGTGCGCATTGGGCACGGAAGGCGGTGATTTGCGCAAACGTTCGCAACCATAATCGATGGCTTCTTGCATTTGATCAAAGTTGCGATTGGGATCATCGTATAACGACCAACGAAAAGCGGCAGCTTCCGCGTCGGCTGCCTGCGCCGCAGAATGTATCGTTATGTACAGCGCCAACAGCGCTTGTAAACCCCACGCAATCGGGCGACGCCACTGTCGCAACATGTTCGCAAAAAACTGTGTCTGATCAAAAGAGCGCGGATCTTATCTGGTCGATGCGCAAATACTGTGTGTGAGTTAAAAAAAATCGAGCAGTACACTGTGATTGTCGGCACTGTTCTGACGGAAAAATACCGTTCATGGCGAAAATGTGAGCGGCTTAACATAACGCGCTGAGTAGAAAATGAACGTTGAGAGGGCTTCTAGCGAGCGACCAAATTGTGCGCTGGTTCACAATCGGTTGCGGATTGGCTCAGGCGCGCGATGACGGCGGGACGTTGATTATTGAGGGGCGGCAACTGCAATTGCTGGCGACGTTGTTCAATATCGCGAATCATTTGCTGCGTTAAATTCAACGCTTGCACTTCATTGTCGGTCGACAAGGCCTCGCTGGCTTCCGGTAATTGCTGCATGCGCCATGCAATTAACCATTGCCAGGCGCGCGCACGAATGGCCCAATCCGGAAACTGCTCACGTTGACCAAATGTGGCGATTTGCTGTTGCAGCGATTGCACAAGTGCTTGAATGGCTGGCACATGGCCAAGTAATGCTGCTTCTTGCAACAACCGCGCAACGACAATCGTTTTGTCTTCGTCCTGTGCATCGTAACGCGCGGTTTTCGTGTTCGATTGTTGCAGATGAATGGCGAGCCAATAAAGCGCATTGGCATCGTGCTGATGCGCCAAACCATGCAGCACACGGTCATCCATGTGTGCATAAGGTGAGAGCTCTTGCGTGATATCGCCATTGGCTAATAACCGTGTTTGATTCAGGCCCAAATCCTGTTGCCAGTCGTTTAATGCGCGCCATTCGTCGTTGCTGAGTTGTTGATAAAGCGCAATCGGATCGACGTGTTCACATGGATTTAGTGTGACTGCGGTTGATGACAATGCCGTGGGCGAGGGGATAACTGCTGTGGGCACCTTGGGCGGTGCTGCCGCCAATGCCAGAAATGGCGCATCGTGTTTGTCGGCAATGGGGTGGCAAACGCTATACGCTATCGCCACCAATGCCATAATAATCGTGAGTGCGCTAAACGTCTTCATACGTGTGGTAGTGCTGCCCAAAATCATTAGCCCAGCGAAAATTGATAAATGAAAGGGTGACCGACACATCGAGGCCATGGACATAGTGCCAACAGCCGATCGGCAAAAACAGCAATTCACCGGGATGCAAAATGCAATCAAGTATTGGCACATCCCGCAGCTGCGGAAAGCGGTCAAAGTCGATTTCACCGCCATCCACATCGGTATAACAATGCAGTTGATTGTACATCTGTGGCAACGCGATCGCCGGCACAATACGTACCCGTTTTCGCCCGATCACTTGCGCCATAAAATTATTGGTTAAGTCGTGATGAAACGGTGTGCGGGTGCCGGCGGGACCAAACCAGAAAAAACCAGTATCGAGCGATTGCTGATCCAGGTACTCCGGGATCTGCACAATGTCTTGCCACAGTTCGCGCAAAGCGCTGCGATTGTGTGAGTTGTTATTGGCCGTCATATAAAAATCATTGGTGACGCCTGCGTGCTCAATTTTGTCGACGTAGTCGCCAAAACGCATCGTGGTTTTTAGCAGGGGCTGTTTGATTTCATAATGCTGTTCACGCGTGCGGCCGCTTTGCACTTCCACATCACGATCGCCACAACGGGCGCGAAAATAATCGTAATTCCATTTGGTCAGCGCCGGCCAATCGTCCATCATGCCCGTTATGATCACGGGACGATTGCGGCTGTAGTACTCACTTAAGAATTCATCGGCGTCGAGTTGGTGACGACGCGCCACCCGATCGTGATCGGGGGCCAATTGATTGAGCCGCAATAAGGTGTTGAGCAGCCAATCGCGTTTGCTCAGACGATTGCGCAAACGACGCGCGCCATGCAAATACGGACTGGCCAGTGCCTGCTCGATTTCGCTGCGCGCATCTAACGCGGAAAATCCGTGTTGCTGCAACGTCACCAAGAGGCTGTCAGGCGTTTGATCCAACATCAGATTTTCAGCGATCCAACGTCGCCATTCATTGTCGATACGCACGTGCCCGTCCACGATCCGATTCCCGTTTGCCGCCGCTATCGCGATTACCCAATTGATCGACAGTGTGCCGCATGGTGGGCTCACTCGGCGGGATTATTGATGCAAACGCTAAGGCTTTTCGTGCATGACGACGATCACCCTAATCGCGCCACAAACGTCGCAACGCGTATTCGATGTCGCGCCAAAAATCCGGAATGAGAATATCGGAACCTTCTTCGGCCATGATGCAGCGAATATTTTCCGGTGGGTGTGCGGTTTGCCACAGGCCGGTGATTTGACCGTAGCTGCACAGCAGCAATTGCATTGCCTCGCTTTCGTTAAGACGACTGCGCGCCACAATGATCTGTACACACTCCAACAAACCGGTAGCCAGCGCTTGCCGATACTGTCGACAGGCATCGGTCGAGGCGTTTTGTTCAAGAATGGCGTGCGCGAGCGCGGACAACGGTAAAAAATCGAGGTGCTGTTGCAAGGTCAAACACAACTGCGTGGCAACGACTTCGCCGCGACAATCGCTTTGCGCCTGCAAACGCTGCGACAGTTCGCCCAAGAAGGCCAAATACGCATTTTGCAGCAGCGCCAAATAAATTTCTTCTTTGCTGCGAAAATACAAATACACGGTGCCTTTGCCGAGACCGGTTTTTTCAGCGACCGCCGATGCGGTGGGCAATACGCCTTGCTCACGAAAAAGAAGACTGGCCGCACGCAAAATGGCGTCGCGGCGATCGGCTTTTTGGGCGGGCGCGCGGGCGCGGTGAAAGGCCATGGTGGCAGTGGTTACTCGTGGTACGGGGCGGCATCCTAGCCGATTCCAATGCCGTCGGCATCTGGCGGCATCAACTCAAACAAGCATAGTGGTCGTGATGGTGCTGTATCGCGTTGTCGCGTGTGATGGTCGCCACGGTCATCATTTTTTTTGCTCTTCGGCGATCGCTTTTTGCAGTTCATCTTCGTCATGTGGGCTGACAACGGGCGGCGTTGGCATGGTCGCCGGGGTAATACTGGCAGGCAATTCTTCTGCTTTGGAATCGGATGCCACCACCGTTTGAACCGTTGCCGGTGCATTGATCGTAATCGCCGCTGCGGTGGGCATCAGTGTGGCGTTGTTGAGTGGGCTGTCGGCGATCCAACTGGTGTAGTTTTGCGGCAGCACTTTTTCAATGGCGATAGCGTGTGACGGAAAACGCAAGTCAATATGCGCGGGTGTTTGATACGTAATCGGTTGGTTTTCGCGCAGTAATTTGATCCATTGGGTTAACTGCTGCGCTTGTGCTGAGGGCGACAAATAGCGTTGCGGCGGCAACGACAGCGCCGAAAATTGATCGCTCAGATACCGTTCTTGTTGCAACAACAGTTTTTCGAACTCCTCGCCTTCAATCTTCGACAGTTTCAATTGCGCTCTGAGTTGTTGCATTTCCTGATTCAGTGCCAACACATGCTGCGCTTCTTGCCAGGCAACAAATCCGGCTTTATTCATTGCGTCATAGTGGCGGGGCGCTTGTTGGATCGTGTTTTCTGCGGTCGCCAGACTTTGCTGAGCCACAAGCAGACTTTGCGGCGTATTGTCATCACTGTCGAGTTTGTCGGCTTCTTGCAACGCGTCACGTGCGCGTTGCAATTGTTGTTTCAAGTGTGTGCTGATTTCGAGCTGTTGCAGTTGCTTGAGGTAATCCGCTTGATCGCGGCGCGCTTGCTCGGCTTTGCCGGATTCCACTTTATCGATCAATTCATTCAGATCGGCCAGACTATTGAGGTAGTCATCCGGCAGCGATTTATGTGTTTGCAGTTGCACGAGTTCGGCGTGAAATTTAAACGCTGGCTGCAATGTCGCCATCACCAGCTTTTCAGTTTCGCGTGCGCGTTTTAACGCGGTTTCGGCCGTCAAAATCGTTTCGAGTTGCGCGCGTTCAGCGAGATTGCCGCGTTGCATTTTGCGAGCGGTTTCGAGCGCGTCAATTGCCAGTTTCATATGGCGTGGCGCGTAGAACAACAAACCTTCTTGTTTGGCCACAGCAATATCGGCGTCAACCTGCGCCAACGCTTGTGCTGCACTGCGACCGGATTGCTGCGCGGCGCGCGCTGCCTCTTCGCGTAAACCCTTTTCATTGGGAACCGAGCCGGCACAGCCAGCTAACAGCACAATGAGTGCCGCGCTGGCTAAGGGAAACGGCAATGACTTCATTGGCGGCACTCTTCCAAGCATTTTCAAAAATGATATGCCTGAGTCGGCCCAAAAGCAAAGCGCCGACGGAGGGTCGGCGCTTTGTCGGGAGTTGTCCGCGCGAAAACGGATTACCAGATTTTGACGCGCTCTTCGGGTGGCAAATACAGCTTGTCACCTTCTTTGACGTCAAACGCGGCATAAAACTCCGGCATATTGCGGATAACGCCATTGCAACGGAATTCCGATGGCGAATGCGGATCCGTGGTCAGGCGTTGTTCAAGATTTTGGTCGCGGTATTTGCGCGCCCACACCTGAGCCCAACCCATGAAGAACCGTTGATCGCCGCTCATACCATCGATCACCGGTGCTTCTTTGCCTTGCAACGAAATGCGATAGGCGCGGTGCGCAATCGTCATGCCGCCCAAGTCACCGATGTTTTCGCCCGAGGTGAATTTGCCGTTGACGAATTTGCCCGGCAATGCTTCGAATTTGTCGTATTGCGCGGCCAATTTCGCCACGCGCAATTCAAATTCTTTGCGATCGGCATCAGTCCACCATGAACGCAAGACACCGTCGCCATCGTATTGCGAACCTTGATCATCAAAACCATGACCAATTTCGTGACCAATCACGGCACCAATGCCGCCGTAGTTAACGGCATCATCGGCTTCCATATTAAAGAACGGCGGCTGCAAAATGGCGGCCGGGAACACGATTTCGTTGCCGACCGGGTTGTAATACGCATTGACCGTTTGTGGCGTCATGAACCATTCGCTGCGATCCACGGGCTGACCCAGACGATTCACATTGCGGTTGTATTCAAATTCAGAAGCACGCACGGCATTGCCAAACAAATCGTCACTGCTTATGGACAGCGCCGAATAATCGCGCCAGCGATCCGGGTAGCCAATTTTGTACGTAAATTTCGATAATTTTTCGCGTGCCGCTTTTTTGGTTTCGGCGGTCATCCATTCCAGGCTGTCGATGCCTTCACCGTACGCTTGCAGCAAGTTTTTAACCAAACCTTCCATACGCACTTTGGCATCCGGCGAAAAATGTTTTTCAACATAGATCTTGCCAACCGCCTCGCCGATCGTACCGTCGATCAACTCAACACCGCGTTTCCAACGGGGTTGTTGTTGTTGTTGGCCGTTCAGTGTTTTGCCATAAAAGGCAAAATTTTCTTCATCAAATTCTTTTGACAAAAAAGTCGCGGCATTGGTGATGGCATGCCATTTGGCGTGTAATTTCAAATCATCGAGCGAGGTGGCAGCGATGATCTTGGCCATTTCACTCATATAACTTGGCTGCACCACGACAACGTTGCTCAAGTTCGGCATGCCCAAACCGTCGGCAAAAGCGGCCCAGTTATACGCGCCAGCGGTTTTGCTCAAGTCTTGCAGCGTGGTGGCATTGTAGGTTTTGACCGCATCACGATTGTCTTCACGTGTCCAACTGACTTCAGCCAGCTTGTGCTCAAACGCGACGACTTTTTTCGCAGCGGCGGCGGCATCTTTAACGCCGGCCAATTCAAACATTTTGGTGACGTGCGCGAGGTAGGCGTCCAGCTTCGGTTGATTCTCTGGCTTCAAGTAAAAATCGCGATCCGGCAAACCCAAACCGCTTTGACGAAAATACACCGCATACGCGTTCGGATTTTTTTCATCGGGTTGAATGCCTATACCGACCGGTGCACGCACGCCAAGTTTCTGTGCGGTGCCGTAGTATTTGGCCATTTCAATTTTGTCTTTGATCGCGTCGATCGCGCTCAGTTGTGGTTGCAATGGTTTGCTGCCCAATTCATTGATTTTGGCTTCATCCATCCAGCTTTTGAAAAAGTCACCAACTTTTTGTTTTTCGGAACCCGCTGTCGCGTCGGTTGCTTTGCTAGCGTCTTCGATGATGCTTTTCAAATTGACTTGTGCATCGTCATGCAATTTGGTGAACGAACCGTAGTTCGATTTGTCGGCGGGGATCTCATAGGTTTTTAACCAGTTGCCATTGACGGCGCGATACAAATCGTCTTGAGGGCGCACGGCCGCATCGGCTTGTGCATTGTCGATGCCTGAAACCGGCATTTTTTGCACGGTTGCCGCCGTCGGAGTGCTGTCCGTCGGTGTCGCGTTGTCGGAATTGCACGCCGCCAATACGGCGACCGCAACGGCCGATAAAACAAGGTGTTTAAAAGCCATAAGAAACTCCAATGGATGAATCGGAAACCGCCGCATCCTACCGACCTTGCTTGTAGGCCTCAGTAGGGAAATTGTTTCAGGGCGTGAACACTGGCGAGGGGCTGGCTACAATGGCCTGTGCACCGCACACTGTCAGGATGCGAATTTAAAGGAAACAAGATGAAGAAAATGCTGGTTTTGTCGTTGTTTGCAGGCGTGGCCGCGGCGGAAGAAGCGGCGCCACCGCCGGAGAGCAGTTGGAAAGGTTCGGGTGAATTGGGTTATGTGACCTCCCGAGGCAATGCCGATACCGAAACCTTCACCAGTGCCATCAAAATGAATTACAAGGCGGCGCCTTGGGAAACCGAAGTCGGTTTTGCGGCATTGCGAGCCAAAGATGAAGAAGGCGAAACCATCGCCGATCGGCGTCAAGTCACCGGTCAAACCAACTACAGCTTCGGCGAACACAGTTATTGGTTTGGCGCCCTTCGTTATGAAGAGGACGAGTTTTCCGGTTTTGATTATTCCGCCGCTGGCACCACCGGTTATGGTCACCGTTTTTATGAAGATGCCACGTCAAAACTCGCCGTTGAATTGGGTGTCGGTCACCGTGTCAGCAAATACGGGGATCTGGAAGAAACGCCAGAAGACGAATCCGAGGCCGACAAGCTGAAAGAAACCATCACGCGTTTCAAATTAACCCATTTCACACAAATTACCGCGACGACCAAATGGACCAATGATCTGTTGGTCGAAAAAGGTGAAGACAATACCTTTTCGGAATTCACCACCGGTTTTCTGGTCGATGTATCAACCAATTTTAAGTTGAAATTGGCGCACAATATCCGTCGCAATTCGGAAGTGCCACCCGAGCGTGAAAAAGAAGACACGATCACGACGGTAAATTTGGTGTTTGCGTTCTGATTAGGGCATCGCTATTAAATCAGGAAGGACAAAGGCGAACACGAAGAGCACGAAGAAAATCGCTTTTTGACTTCGTGTTCTTCATTAACTTCGTGTTCGCCTTATAGATTTTAATTTTTGAACCGCTATCAAGTAGGTGATTGCCACGGCGGTGTTTGCCATTGTTCCAGCAGAAAATCGATAAAGACGCGGACTTTTTGTGCGAGCAGGCGGTTGCTGGGGTATACCGCCCAGATCGCGGATTCGCCGGCCAAGGGGTAATCCTGCAATACCGGTTGCAATTCACCGCTGCTCAGTTGTCGATAAATATTCCAAATGGCTTGCGCACTGATGCCAAGGCCGAGCACGGCGGCTTCGCGCAAGCTTTCGCCATGGTTGCAAAATAATTTGCCGTTGATGTTGACGGCGTGCATGCCGTCATCGCCGATGAATTGCCACACGCGTTGATTGTGCAAAATCAAACAATCATGTTTGTGCAAATCTGTCGGTGTGGCGGGCGTGCCATGTTGTGCCAGATAGCTGGGCGACGCGCACAAGATACGTTCATTGACCGCGAGTTTGCGCGCGACCAGACCGCTGTCGATCTGTTGCGCAATTCGGATCCCGACATCGTAATTGTCGGCAATCAGATCCGTGACATGATCGGAAAAATGCAGATCGATATTCAATTGCGGATAGCGTTGTAAAAACAACGCGAGCAGCGGCATCAAATGTTGACGACCAAAGGTCACCGAACAGGTAACGCGTAACACACCGCCCAATGGTTGAGCGCTGCCAGACACTTCGGCACGGGCGTTTTGCATCGCGGTGTAAATGCTTTCGGCCTGTGGCAAAAAGCGCTGACCGGCGACCGTCAAACTGAGTTGGCGCGTGCTGCGTTGAAACAGTCTCGTGCCCAGTTGTTGTTCCAACTGGGCCAAGCGATGACTGACCACGGCCGGTGATAAACGCAGTTCACGCGCCGCCCCACTTAAGCTTTGCAGCGCGGCAATGCGCAGAAACAGCAGCAGATCGTCTTCGGACATTTTCAAAAAAACCTGAATAAAGCTTATGCTTTATCGCTGATTATCAATGAAAAAACAAGTAAATAGACTGGCCTCGTTCCCAATCACGAGGTTTTTACCATGTTTGCCCAAGTCCTGACGGCGTTTGGCGCCACTTCCCATTTCAAGGCTGAACAGATCGCCGAACCGACGTTGTTACCCCATCAAGTGCTGATCCGTCAGCAAGCCACCAGCGTGAATCCGGTCGACACCAAGATCCGCGCACTTGGCCTTGGCATCGCACCGGCACTGCCGGCTGTGCTCGGTTCCGATGTGGCTGGCACGGTGGTCGCCGTTGGTGCGGCCGTCGATAGTTTTGCAATCGGCGACGAGGTGTACGCGTGCTCGGGCGGCATGTTGCACCATGCAGGCAGTTATGCCGAATTGGTAACCGTTGATGCGCGTTTACTCGCACACAAACCGCAAACATTGACGCTGCGCGAAACGGCCGCTTTGCCCTTGGTCAGCATCACCGCCTGGGAAGCGCTGGTTGAAAAGACGCGTGTAAAACCGGGCGATCATGTACTGATTTACGGCGCCACCGGCGGCGTTGGTCATATCGCGGTGCAATTGGCCAAAGCCTTTGGTGCCACGGTCACGGCCGTGGTGTCTTCGGCTCATAAAGCGCAGATCGCGCGTGAATTGGGCGCTGATCACATCGTCAACTATCGTGAAGAAACGGTGCAGGATTATGTGCAGCGTTTAACCAATGGCGCTGGCTTTGATGTGGTGTTTGATACCGTCGGCGGCGACAATCTGAACGCGGCCTTGCAAGCGGCCAAAGTGCGCGGCCAAGTGGTCAGCATTGTTGTGCACCAACACTACGATTTAACACCCGCCCACATGAAAAGTTTAAGCGTGCATGCCGTGATGATGTTGGTGCCGTTATTGCACAATGTTGAGCTGGAGCGTCACGCGGCCATTTTGCGCGAAATCGCGGCATTGGTTGACGCGGGCAAATTAAAACCGCTGCTGGATACGCAAGTGTTTCATTTGCGGGATATCGCCGCGGCACATGATCGCTTGGAAAGTGGTAAAGCGATTGGAAAAATTGTGGTCGAGATTGCTTCGACCTAACGACGGCGAAAATTGGTATGAGGCTCGGCGTCTTATCGCAACAACGCCGTGGCCATGATTGTCTCATCGACGCTTGTGCAACGCCAAATCCGTTTGTTGCACAAGCGTTGGGATAGTCATTATCCACAACTGACGAAATGGGATTGACTTTGACATCAGTGTTAGACTTTAACATGGCTACCTTCATCAACCGTGAGCGATTTCCATGCTAAACCGTCTGAGCCTCATCGCAGTGATCTTAAGCGCTGCCACGTTTTCCCGCAGTCACGCCGCCGACACGATACCTTTAGCGCGTTGCATGCCGGCGGACCCGCAAACAAATCAATTGACGCCAGGTGACATTGTGCTTCGGCTTTATCAAACCGTTTCTGGCGCGGCTCACCAAGTACGTGATTGGGATGTGCTGCGCTCATTTCATGCGAGCAATGGCATTATCAGTACCAGTCGTCACCAAGACGACAATACCTTTAACGTCAAGATCCACACCGTTGAACAATTTATCGAGCTGAACAAAACACTGTTTTCAGATCGCGGCTTCTTTGAAACGGAATTGCATCAGAAAACGCAGACGCTTGGTCATGTTGCCCATGTTTGGAGTCATTATGCTACCCGCGAATCCGTCGATGCTGCACCTTACGCGCAAGGCGTGAACAGCTTTCAATTTATTCATGACGGGAAACGCTGGTGTGTGTTGTCGGCCACATGGGACGGTGATAGTCCACGCCATGAAGCCGACGTAAAACAGCTATTTGGGTATTGATCGAACCAGCGGTTAGTGTGCTTTTACTGGTGCTTGGTCAATACGGTTCATTTCGGCAGCGCTCAAATCGCTGCCGAAATCCACTGCACCATGGTGTTGCTGAATCATGTGCTGCAATCGATCCGATGCGCGATCACGAATGCGTTGCAGCGCGGCAATACGAGCATCGAGTTCAGCCAATTTGCTGTGGTAAAGATGAATGATTTTTGCACCGCGGTGACAGCTGTCCTGGTCGTCACGCTCAAACATGGAAGCAACGGCTTTGATTTCCTCTAGCACAAAGCCGTCGTGCAGAAAGGCGGTGATTTGCTCAACGTACTCGACGCTGCGTGCATCAAAATAACGGTAGCCGCTTTCGCTGCGCGTCGCGGCAAGCAGACCACGTTGTTCGTAGTGACGAAGCGAGCGAACACTGACCCCGGTCAGTTTGGCTAACTGGCCAATGCGGAGTTTTTTTTGCTGCAACACGATCGCAGTCCTTCTTGGCGGTGCCACCGTCTAACGCGCTTTATTCCGACCGGGAACACGCTCGTTGTTACGGCGTGTTAGCGTTGTCCAATAACGCATCAAGTTCGCCAGCACGCTCAAGCTTGGCCAAATCATCAAAGCCGCCGACGTGCGTTTCACCAATGTAAATTTGCGGCACCGTACGACGGTTGGTCTTTTCCATCATGTGGGCGCGCATGGCGTCGTCGCCATCGATGTTAATTTTGCGAACGCCTTTGATGCCTTTGCGTTCAAATAGTGCGTCCGCTTGTTTGCAATACGGGCAGTGTGACGAGGTGTACATCACGATGTCTTTCATGGTTATCTCCAGATAAATGTTTATAAACCTAAATCGCTGAGTGATGGATGGTCATCTGGTCGACGACCCGATGGCCAAAAAAACAAGCGTTCGCTGTCATCGATCGCGATGTCATTGATGCTGGCGTGACGTGTTTGCATCAAACCGTTGGCATCGAATTCCCAATTCTCATTGCCGTAGGACCGAAACCATTGCCCCTGATCGTTGTGCCATTCGTAAGCAAAACGCGCGGCAATGCGATTGTGTGAAAACGCCCACACTTCTTTGATGAGGCGGTAATCGTGCTCTTTTGCCCATTTCCGTTGCAAGAAGGCCACGATAGCTTCGCGCCCCGATAATATTTCGCTGCGATTACGCCAGCGACTGTCTTCGGTGTAAGCCAGTGCAATTTTTTCGGGATTGCGACTGTTCCACGCGTCTTCTGCAAAACGCGCTTTTTGTGCTGCCGTTTCGATGGTAAACGGCGGCAAAGGCGGGCGAGTAAATGTCATCATCAAATCCTTTTTTATGATCAGTGTGACGTGGTTGACGACAGCTCTTCACGCAACGTGGTTGCGCGTTCAACACAACCGTTGGCGATGGTGTTCAAGATGTGTGTTGGCGAACCTAAAAGGCCGAATTGAAACGCAGCGCCTTCGACCTCGGTCACTAAGGCCAAACGTTGAACCCAGCCGCACTCGGCGGGGGGCGTTGTAGTGGGGGTGTTCATCATGGGCTCCGGCCAAACGCAGCATTTGCTGCACGACGAAATCCATTATCCCGATCGCCAATGCACTGCAGAATCACCGCCAACGACAGTGCATTGTTGTCAAAATTGAAATACTGAGTGCCTGCGAAGAGACGTCAGCTTCGGGCAGGCGATGCGCTGAGGTGATTTAGAGTTCTAATACGATAGGAATGAGGTTGGTACGGTTGGCTGGCTGGGCACAACAAATCAAGATTTCATCGTCTTCAAGCGACACACCGGGTTCAGTGGTGTGCACGACATCGCCCGAGATGCGCTTGGTTTTGCAGGTGCCACAACTGCCACCGCGACAACTGAACTCCGGTGTCAAACCGCGTGATTCGGCGAGTTCGAGCAATGAGCCACTGCCGGGTTGCCAACGCGCTTCTTTACCGGAGTGCGCGAATAACACGGGCACCGGTTTTTGTGCCACGGCGCGCGTTGCGATCATTGTGCCGGTATCGGGTTGGCGTTTTAGCGTTGAGGGGCCAAATTGCTCGGCGTGCAAACGGTCATCGGCGATGCGCAGCTGGCGCAGCCCGTCGTATTGTGCCTGGGTAAATGATGACGGTCCGCAGAGGTAAAAATCGTAATCATCGAGTGGCAGCAGTTGTTTAAGGAACTCAATGTCGACACGGCCTTGCCATTCGTAGTCGTCGCCTTCGATCGCCTCGGCTTCCGGTGCGCTTAAAACACGAACGGCTTCGACGGCACCGCGTGCACGTTGCACAAGCTCAATCAGCTCGTCATTAAATGCACGTTCGGCCTTTGTTCTCGCGGAATACACAAAAAACGTTTTGCGCACGCGTCGTGTTCGCAAACCTTCGTAAACAATGTGTTTGAGCATCGCCAACAACGGTGTGACCCCGATGCCGGCCGCTAACAAAACGGCCGGGCGCTTTTCGTTGGCATCCAGCGTAAAACCACCCTGCGGGGATCGCGCTTCGATCGTTTGTCCCACCTGCAATTGATGCAAAAAGTGCGAGGCAACCCCTTCCAATTTGACGCTGATGCGAAAAATGGATTCGTCGGGCGATGAGGACAATGTGTAGGTACGAATCACCGGCTGCAGATGGCCGGGAATCGTCAATCGAATGGGTAAATGCTGGCCCGCTTTGAACGGCGGCAATCCAGCATCGTCTTGCGGTGTTAAATAAAACGATTTAATAAGGCGGCTTTCATCAACGATGCGGACAATCGAAAAGTTGCGCCAATCGTGGCGCTTTTCATAGGCGCGTTGTCGCGCTTCGGCTTCTTGCCAAGAACCGGTCATTAAGGCATTTGGCGAAAATTCACCAAACTGCCAACGCAACGGTAACGCGCCACGACGACGAACCATTTTGGTGGCCGTGAATCGCCACAGCCGTTCAGCACCTTGGAAGCTTTGAATTTCAATGCCATCGAATTGGATTTCGGTGCGGCCAGTCAAGTGCAAGACATCACCGTTAGCAAAATTCACAAACACCAAACCGGCGCGCGGATTGATGTGCAAATTGCCCAACGTATTAAAATGCAAGTTGCCGGCAAAATCAGGAATCGTCAGTACGTTGCCTTCCACGCGCACAAAACCGGCTTTGCCGCCGCGATGAGACGCGTCAATTTGGCGAGGATGATCACCGTCTGCATCGTCAACATAGCTGGCGACGAAAAAGGTGTCAGCCTGTGCAATGGTGTGGCGCGCTTCATCATCCAGCGTGTGGCTGATCTCAACAGGGGGTTGTTCAACGGGATGATCAATGAATTGAAATTGACGCGTTTGAATATATTGCGGGCAATTACCGAAGGCATGCTCCACATCGAGAACGAAACCGGCATGGTGTAAGAGACTGATGCGGCCATTCACGCGATTACGTCGCCGTGTGTGCAATTCAATACCGAGTACGCCGATGGCCTGATCAGCTTGCAAACCCTCCGTCACCGGATCGTGGGCATCGGGCACGGCATTGACGGCGAGCGTTTTTGCATCCGGTGAGTGCGCCAAGGCATTTTTCGACGCCAACAACGAGATCCAGGGGGCACCTTGTTTGTCGACGGTTGCGATCACCAAAAACGGTAGTTGCTGATAAAACTCTCGATGCTGATCGGGCATAAAGTCGCGAATGACTTTGCGACCAAACACGTCCATGCGCTCAGCGACGCCCACGCGTTCTTGCAATTCACGCTCACCGCGATGCCAAGGCGATTTGTGCAATGCCATGATGTGCTCCCAATGAGCAGAATGCCGCTAAACACCTAAAAAAAGACGCCCGATGCTCTCATGCCAGAACATCAGGCGTGCAAATCAGCTTAGCTTAAGCCACCAATCCCGCTGCGGTTTTTTGCATTGGAACAAAGCCATTCATCGCTTCAATGCGTTTGATCCAGGCACGCACATTGGCGTAATCATTCAGCGAAACGTTGCCTTCCGGTGCGTGAGCGATATACGTGTAAGCGGCGATATCGGCGATGGTGATCTGCGAACCCACCAAAAATGGGCGTTGCGACAATTCAGCATCCATCACTTTCAGAACCGCGTGAGCGCGCGCAATCACTTCGTCGGCATTTAATTTGGCACCAAACACGGTGACCAAACGCGCTGCGGCGGGGCCGAAAGCGATTTGACCGGCGGCAACGGATAACCAACGTTGCACCGACGCTTCACCAACGGCATCGCTTGGCAGCCATTGTGTGCCACCGTAGCGGCGTGCCAAATACACCAGAATCGCGTTCGAGTCGGCGATGACGGTGCCGTTGTCATCCAGCACTGGCACTTGGCCGAACGCGTTCATTTTCAAAAAGTCCGCTTGCTTGTGCGCGCCTTTCATCAAATCAACGTCAATCAGCTGTGTTGGTAAGCCCAGCAGGCTCAACATCAGTTGGGCACGGTGAGCGTGTCCAGAAAGTGGGTGGCGGTACAGTTTGATGGCGTGGACAGGTTTATTGCTCATGGTAAGGCTCCGAAACGAAAGATGAGATATGGCACGGACCACAGGGGACAAAGAATCCGTTGTGTCAGTGAACATGGGCCTATCATCCTGATTTCAGACTGGCGACAGAATCTCCGTGAATAGCAAATCACTATTACAGATTGTGAAATTCTCACGGCGCGACTGAGAAGAAATTTCAATGGAGCGCATCGCGACGTGCGTCATGGTGGAATGCGTAGTGGCGACGAAAGCCGCTCTGGCTTGAATGAGATGATCAAACAACGTCAATGGCGATGAGATGATTCGTCGTGTTCTTCAGGGCGGTAAATGACCACACGATTGCGCCCGGTTGTTTTCGCGTGATAAAGCGCGGTGTCCGCCTGTTTGATCAATCGCTCCGGACTGTCATTTAAGCAAGCATTGCAACTGCTGACGCCAACGCTAATGGTCACAACGCCAAAAGGCGACTGATGATGCTCCAGCTTTTTCTGCTCAAGTTGTGCACGTATCGTGTCGACCATTTGGTAAAGCTGATGAGCATCAACGTGTGGCGCGATCACGACGAATTCTTCGCCGCCATAACGCGCTACTAAATCACCGGCGCGACGTGCGTTGTGTTGCATCACCTGCGCTACGGTTTGTAAGCACTGATCGCCGGCTTGATGGCCGTAACAATCGTTGTATTTTTTAAAATAGTCGACATCGATCAATGCGAGTGCAATCGGGGAATTGGTGCGCGTGGCACGATGCCATTCCGTTTGCAGGGTTTCGTCAAAGCAGCGCCGATTGGCGATGCCGGTGAGCCCATCAGTTACGCTGAGCGTAAGTAAACGCAAATTGGCCGCTTCCAATTCCAATGTCTTGAGTTGATGTTGCAGTCGTTCTTCGGCTTGTGTGACCACTCGCGCAAGTAACCACAGCGACACCGCGTACGCGAGCAAGCGAAACACGTGCGAAGACCACCACGTTAAATTCCATAATGCGGAATGCTGATACAGCAGGGCGCCAAAACCAAATAACACGCACTGCAAACAAAACAACATGTCTTCGTCAACCTGATGGCGTTGATAGCTGATGGCCAAACGAATCGCGGCTAACAACATGAGCGATCCGCCAACCATGTTCATGCCGACAAAAAAATCCGTAAAGTTGCCTTGCTCAATGACGTGCGGCAGTCGCTCCGGTAAAAAAAACGCAACCGCACTCATGGCGACTGTCAGCAGTACGGTCCAACGCGGCCATGCCGGCAGCGATTCAAGCAATTTGTGTCGCGGTAACCACACCAACAAAAACAGTACACCACCTAACAATGTCGCGCTGCTGTGTAACCAAACAAAAATTTGACCGGGTGACGTCAGCGAATGCAATCCGTCCAAGATCCCCATCGCGATCAACGCTGCGCTGATGCGTTGATTGAACCGACTGCCTTGGCCAAAGGACTGCAAACGCAGCAACACATAAGCCGTCATCAGCGCCAATGCGGCGCCCAATGCTTCGACGGCCGCGTGCAATGGCAAATTGATGAGGTGATACGATGAAAGTGGGCCGCTGGTGAGAATAAACGTCAGTGCGTGAGCGACAAGACCGCTGCCGAAAATGATCCAGGCTGTGCGGGCCAGTTGATGGGGGTTGTTGCGTGGCGTCGACATGCCGGTGTCGTCGAGATTAGCTTAAACCGCAGTGTTGGCTTTGGCCCATTGCTGAACCAATTTATTGATCACGGATAAATCGGGGGTGACGTCAAGTTGTAATGCGCTTGCGCGTTTGCCGGTCGCAATGGGAATCAAACCGCTCGCGCTATTTTGCCATTCAAAATCGGCGTTACACGCCGGGCAGGCGACATGATCGCCTGCATGGGTGTGCCGATGTCGAACCAAAATCGGCCCACACGTAGGACACAATGCTAACGGAATGCCTTCGTCGGTGTACCCGACAATGTGATCCCATGCGCCTTGTCGTCCGTGCTGCACAAAGCGTTGTCCTAATTCGGCATCAAATTGTGTCGACAAATTCTTTTCAATAATGTCGAGCGCTTTATTAATGGGCATACCGGCGCGATACGGTCGTGTGCTTGTCATCGCATCAAACGCATCACAAATGCCAACCAAACGCGCTTCAAAAGGAATAAACGAGCCGCTCAATTGTTGCGGATATCCCAATCCATTTGGCATTTCATGATGAAAGTGAACGGCGTTTTCAACCAGTGGTGACAGCGGATGACCGGCCAGCATGGCAGCGCCAACACGCGGGTGTGATTTGATGACATCGAATTCGTCGTCGGTCAATTTGCCGGGTTTGCGCAAAATGGCGTCGGGAATACCAATTTTGCCAATGTCGTGCAGAAAACCGGCAATGCCGATACGAGCGGCTTCGGCGGCATCCACGCCGGCCAATTGTGCGAGCGCCGTCGAAAATTGTGCAACGCGCCACAGGTGACCACCGGTATACGGATCGCGCGCTTCGACCATCCATGCAGAGACCAACAAACTCGCCAGCAGCGCTTGCCGGTGTTCGTGTAATGCCGCTTTAAGTTGGGTGAGTTGATGCGTCGTTTCATGCAGTGCGGTGGTCATGAAGGCTCTCCACGTCAGCGACGGACGTTATTGATTGGCTTCACCTGAAGCGGCCATGGTTTCGAGTGCGGCCAACACACGAGCGCCCGCGTCTTCCATGGCCGTGACGGCACGCAACATGGTGTCATGTTGACCTTGTTGATGAGCCTGAATGGCGTCTTGAACGGCTTTGTGCAATTGCAAATGCGGCGCATCCATATCTTTGTATCCGCGCAAATGCGAGTGTTGGTGTCCTTCGCCTTCGTAATACCATTTACCCAGGCGACATTGTCGGTGATCGACAAAATCTTTATCGGTTTCGTGTGAAAGGCCAAACAGAATTCGGTAGACGCGTAACTTAAACAACAGATGATCGATTTTGGCGACTTCACAAAATCCACGCAGCGATGACGTGGTTGCTGTTTTTTCCACGACGCGGGACAACTCCAAAATGCGCGTCATCGTGGTAGCCGCCGATTCGCCGTTTTTACTGAAGTCACCGGCTTGTTGTGCCAAGGTTTCCATTTTTTCTCGACTGGCGGTGCTGTCTTCGCGCATGCCCGCCACCAACGCCGAAATTTCACTGGTGGCACCCATAGTGCGTTTGGCCAAATTGCGCACTTCTTCTGCCACGACAGCAAACCCGCGTCCTTGATCGCCAGCGCGTGCCGCTTCGATGGCGGCGTTAAGCGCCAGCAAATTGGTTTGATCGGCGATTTCTTTAATCAGCTGTACAAAGCCGCCAATTTGTTGCGCGCGCGTGTCCATGCCAGCCACTTGTGTTGCCGCTTCGGCGGAGTCGTTGGCCAAAATGCCGAGCTGACGTGCAATCATCAATATTTCGTCAGTGCAACCCGTCGACACTTCGCGCATTTCAACGGCGCGCTCTTTTTCGTTTCGCATGGTTTGCGCAAGCTGTCCCATGCTGCTTTGCGCGTCGGCCATCGACGTGCCCATCTGCTGCATTTGAGTAATCAGCTGGTGCGATCGCGCTTGTTCAAGCTGGCTTTGTTCGAGCTGTTGGCGCAACTCAGTGACTTGAACTTGCAAGTCACCGTACTTGCTGTTTGCCGATTCCAGTTCACGTTGCAAATGCAGCACCTGCTGTTGAAACGCTTGTGCTTGTTCACGGTATTGATTGCCAAACATTACGGGCCCCTCGGTTAATTCACGGAGCGGATGAGGAACCCTGACTATAGTTCAAAATCCGAAAGGCCCCATTGCCACGATGTTAAGTCATCGCATGGCTTGCGCGGCGCCACCAGAGGGTATCCATTGACCAACGCCCCGGTCCTTTGGCGACTACCCAAATCAGCGCTATTGCCCACACGCCATGGGTAGGCCACGCGTCTGGATACACCAACAGCTGAATCACCACAATCATGCCGAGCAGTGACATCGCGGCGAAACGTGTGGCCAAACCCAGCACCAACAACAGTGGGAAAACGTGCTCGGCGAAGCTGGCCAGATAGGCCGCCGTCACCGGATCAATCAACGGCAAGTGATACTCTTCTTGAAACAGATAGATCGCGTTTTCGCTCAATTGCCAGCCGTCCATCTTGGTGCGACCGGACTGCCAAAAAATGACGGCAGGAAACAGGCGACTTAACAGCAGTAACACGTCATCCGAAATGCGGCTGAGCTGGAGACGACCGTTTTGTAGCAACCGCACAAAAGCGTTGTGATGTGTGTTCATTGTCATACCTTCAATTACCATTCAGAAAAGCAACCCAGTTGCACGAGTTGCACAAATTGACGGCTCATCACCGTTAACGACTGACCAGTAAGTTCAATGGCCTTTGCCAGCGATTGACCATCGTGGATGGATAACAACAGCTGCGCTTGTTCATGCGAAACGGCGTGTTGTTTAACCTCGTAATGTGGACGCCATACCAACACGTTTTCGCCGATCCATTCGCGGGCATCGGGTAGCGCTTCGCCTTGTGTTTGACTGAGCCACAAACGGTGTAACGGATACGCCGATAACACTAGTTGCATTGAGCTGTGCCACCGGAGGTGTTTAAACAACCATTGCTCAACCGCCAAACCGCGAAGGTGTTGCAGAGTGAGCACAGGCGCATCCGAGGCATGAAACGCCAAACGTCGCCGCCATTCTAAATCGGCGATGTCGGCGACATAACGAAAGTCGTGCAAAGGTTCAAAGTGCATTAAAAAATGCGGAAAAGTTCGACCATACTCCAACAATACTGGCGACGTCGGCGGCGATTGCTGCACATATAGCTGCGCGACCGCATCAAAATACGCTTCGCCCAACAATTGTTGTGTTATGGGGTATCCACTGCGCAACGCGTCAAGCCACGTTCCCATCACGTTGTTGCGATGGACATCAAAGCGTTCACGTTGCATCACGTCGTGAAGCCCGAGCACATCTTGAAGTTCAACGTCGGGATGAAGCAGCGCTGCGGTCATTTTCTGTTGATACAGTACGTCGCTTTGCATGACTACGATCTCCTGTTCACATTGAAATCTTTTGTTGGTCGTTGCACCGGTTTAATGCGCGTGCCATGTCGGCTTCTACCACCAAATCGTCCCATTCCGGGATATCGCGATCCCACTCAATCAAGGTTGGCTTTGGGCCAATGAGCTTCACCGCTTTTTCATACAGCGACCAGGTTGCATCGTCGACAATGCCAGCGTGGTCATCGATTCGCAGCGTCTGATTTTTCGTGCTGGTGATGGCGGTAAAACTGGCGACATGAAACTGTTCAACGGCATGCAAGGGAAATCGTTGTAAATAAGCCATCGCATCAAACGCCACATTGTGACTGGCAACCGCGACATTGTTGATGTCCAATAACACGCCGCAACCCGTTTGCTTGACCACTTCGCTGAAAAATTGCACCTCGTCAAAATCGCTGGCTTGCAGTTTTACATAGTGCGACGGGTTCTCCAGCAAGAGGCGACGTTGCAGTGTTTCTTGAATGTGTTGAACATGCTGCACCACGGTGTGCAATAGCTCGCGGCTATAGCGCAGCGGCAGCAAATCACCGAGATAAACACCACCATGACTTGACCATGCCAAGTGTTCGGAAAAGTAGTGGGGTTGATAGTGCTTGACCAACGCCGCGACACGATCAAGATGCCGCGAGTCGAGTGCGTCGGCCGAACCAATGGAAAGGCCGACACCATGAATGGTTATCGGCATTCGCTCACGAATTTGGCGCAGCTGAGCATGAGGTAATCCGCCGGCGCCGAGATAATTTTCCGCGTGCACTTCAACAAAATCGACGCGTGTCGGCGACTGCATCAAATCGTTCCAGTGTTGCGATTTGAAACTGACACCGACAGCGGTTTGAAAAGGCGTGAATGACATGATTACCTCATCGCATGCGTGTGTTTAAGGGCGTTTGATCGGTGTTAACGAACCTTTTCCATGCGGTGTATCGATGGTGACGCAGGTTCCTTTGGGCACTAATTTCCAAGCATTACCTTGATAATTAATTTTTGATGTGCCGGCACACGATGTTCCGGGACCCGCTGCGCAATCGTTTTGTCCGGCCAATGAAATGCCATAACATTTTTCTTTGCCGGCATTGCTCGGTACGGTTTCGTTGGCGTTTGCCACACTGGCAACGGCCAATGCCGATAACAACGACAAGGTCAGGGTTTGATGAAATTGACGGCGATTCATGTGATGCTCCTGTGTTGAAAATACGATGGTCATCTCAACGATTAAAAAGCCCGCCATGTACAAGCGCGGGGGGAGATGAAGGTCACCAGACCAAAAACGTGATGTAGTTATTCACGCAGAACACCTAAATAACGCTTCTGATGTTGTCGTGGTTCACACCAACGGTGTGAACCACGAATCGGCATTACAGCGTGTTAGGCGCTTTGTCTTTGATCGCAGGCCAATTGGCATCGGCTTTCGCTACGTTGCCTGGAATGTCTTGCGAGAACATTTTGAACACATCGGCATTGACGTTCAGATACAGTTTGCCGTTGTGCACAACATATTGCGTCGGATCCACATCCAGCTTTTTGCCAAGTGCAGCGCCCATTGCGCAGAAACCACCAAATTGCGGCGCATAATGTGACGGATTCGCTTGGAACGTTTTCATGTTGGCGGCTGACGAAAAGTAATAGGTTGCGCCATCGTGTTTTACGGCAAACTTTTTGTCGCCTTGCACGGCTTTACCGGCAAAGTACGCAACGGTGTCGTAACCTTTGACGATGACATTGGCTTTGTCCGTGTTGATCGCGGTTGTCGAGGTTTCGTCATAGGCCATTGCAGGGCTGATGACGGCAGAAGCGACGGCCAGGGCCAACGCGAGGGTGACGGCAGTGCCGGCTTTCTTAAACATGGTGATCTCCTTGGGAGTTAATTCGTTGAAACACTTCGCTTGTTATCGCGCTGCGTTGTCAGCGTCGATGGAAGGCACTGTAGGCCTTTACTTGGCCGCTATGAATCGGCCAAAAAAGCAATGAACTATTGCAATTCATGTAATGCCGGAGCAAAAATGACCCTCAGCGTTGTGGCCGAGAGGCCCTCTTTGTCGACCAAAGAAAAGGACTGACATGGACAAGTTTCACGACATGGCCATCTTTGTCGCGGTAGCGGAAGAACGCGGTTTCGCGGCGGCGGCACGGCGCTTAAACATGTCGCCACCGAGCGTTACACGTGCCGTGGCCGCCCTGGAAACGCGCATCGCAACCTTGCTGTTAACGCGCAATACACGCAGCGTGCATTTAACCGAAGCCGGTCAGCGTTTTTTTAATGATTGCAAACGCATTCTGAATGAAATTGACGACGCCAATGAAGCGGCCGCCGGTATTGACGCGTTGCCACGCGGTCACTTAACCATCACCGCCTCCGTGGTGTTTGGTGAACGCAACATCACACCGATTGTTGTCGAATTTTTGCGTCAGTACCCCGACGTTGATATCAAATGTGTTTTTGTCGATCGGGTGGTGAATATGCAAGATGAAGGCATTGATGTGGCCATTCGTATCGCACCCTTGCCGCCCCATCAAGGATTTGTCGAACACGTTGGTTTTGTGTCGCGCGTGGTGTGTGCCGCACCCAGTTATCTGCAACAACACGGCACGCCGAAAACACCGCAAGATCTGCTCAGTCATCGCTTGATTCATGCCCAAACTGTTGGCGATTGGCGCTTCATGGAAAACGGTGAAGTGCACACGCTGGATGTCAAACCGCCGTTGATTGTGAACTCCAATCATGCAGCCATTTATGCCGCCACACGGGCGTGGGGCATTACGCGCGTGATGAATTACCAAATTGCACCACTGTTGCGTGATGGTCGTTTACGAGTACTGCTAAGCGAATATCAGTTACCACCGGTGCCGATTCATGTGATGTGCCCAGAAGGGCGCCGACTGTCGAGCAAAACCAAGCGGTTTGTGGATTTTTGCGTATCACGTTTGCGTGCCGACAAGGCCTTGAATGAGGAGCGCGGACGTGGATCATTACAGTGAAATGTGCATATTTGTGGCCGTCGCCGAAGAAAATGGTTTAGCGGCAGCGGCGCGACGCCTGAATCAATCGGCACCAACAATAACGCGCGCCATTGCGGGACTTGAAAAACGTTTATCGACACGATTATTGGATCGCAATACACGCGGTGTGCAGCTCACCGAGGCCGGTGCTCGTTATTTGAACGATTGTCGCCGCATTTTGCACGATGTGGATGAAGCCGAGGCATCAGCGTCGGGGTTGCATGCCAAACCCACGGGAAATCTGCTGATTTCGGCGCCATTGCTGTTTGGTCAGGAAATTATCACGCCGATCGTCATGGATTTTATAAACGAACATCCCGACGTCAATGTGCGTGCCACGTTTATCGATCGTTTTCCCAATTTGCACGAAGAAGGGATCGATGTCGCGTTTCTCATGGGCGCGCTGCCCGATTCGTCATTAGTGGCCGTTAAGGCGGGATATATTCGTCGCGTCGTGTGCGCGAGCCCTAAATATTTGAAGTTGAATGGTGAGCCGCGTCACCCGGACGATATTCGTCAGCATGAACTGGTAAATTCGTTAGCCGATGCGCGCAATAACGCGTGGCAGTTTCATGTCAACAATGCCAATTATTTTGTTGATGTGATGCCTCGCCTGAATACCTCCACCAACACATCCGCCATTATCGCGGCGGTAGAGCATTTTGGCTTAACACGAGTCATGTCCTATCAAGTAGCAGAACATATCCAGGCACAACGTTTGCGCACGGTGCTCAATGACTTTGAATTACCGCCCATGCCGGTACAAGTGGTGTACCGCGAAGGGCGAAAAGCTGCCGCGCGGGTGCGTAGCTTTGTCGATTTTTCAGTAAAACGATTGCGATTGGCGGCGTTGTAAAACAAAAGGCCCGTTGGATAACGGGCCTTTTGTTTTGGTTTTAGGCAGTGACGACTGGAAAATCAATGTCGGTCAACGCCACGTTGTTGACATAGTTGGTCAAAATATTCAGCGCAACGTTTTCGACGATTTCGATGATTTCGGCATCGCTGTAGCCGGCCGACTTGACCGCGCTAAAGCTGCTGTCACTGACCTTGCCGCGTTGTGCAACCACATCCAATGCAAAACGCAATGCGGCGTTCACTTTGACGTCACTTGATTCGCCGCGACGGGCCGCCGTAATTTCGTCATCTGACAGTTTGGCGACATTTTTGCCCAAATACGTGTGGGCCGACAAACAATAGTTGCAACCATTGGCTTGCGCGACGGCCAACGCAATGCGTTCACGCAAACCGACGTTTAGCAGCCCTTTGCCCAACGCAGCGTTTAATGACAAATAACCTTCCAGTGCGGCGGGACTGTGACCAGCGGTGCGCATCAAATTGGGTGTGACACCCAGGGCAGCTTTCACCGCTGCAAAGAGTGATTGTTGGGCGCTGTTCGCGCTGGCGTCGGTAATGGCAGTAATACGACTCATGTGGCTCTCCAGGGGTTAATGGTCAGCGAGGAATGCTGTGGAGGCACTGTAGAGCGTTTCTTTTAAAACAAGAATCACGACAATAAACAATGCTGTGTTGTGAAAAATGAAATTGCCGTTGACTTTTACCCTGTGACAATTGCACGCAGTGTTTGTTGAGGTATCGGGGAACGCCAGAATCAAGCGCTAGGATGTGAAGTCGCCTCTTAACTGTCTCGCTTGGTGCAATCACACCGATGGACAGTCTCTATCGGGTTGAGGTTAGCCAACGTTTTATCGTGTTCGCGTTCGCCACAGCCGCACTTAAATTACAAAGACTCGACGCCGCGTACTGATTTTGCGGCAATAAAAAACGGCGTGTAGAACGCCGTTTTTTGTTGCTGTGCTCAGCGGTAATACGGATTGTCACCTGTATCATGTTCCGTTACGTCTTTCACGCCAGACAATTCCGGAAATTTTTCCAGCAAGGTTTTTTCGATGCCTTGTTTTAATGTGACATCGACCATTGAACAACCGTGGCAACCACCGCCGAATTGCAACACGGCGATATTGGTTTCGGTTAATTCCACCAGCGCGACACGACCACCGTGCGCGGCCAACTGCGGATTGACTTCGGCTTCCAACACGTATTTCACGCGTTCATCCAATGGCGCGCTGTCATCCACGCGACGGGCTTTGGCATTGGGCGCTTTTAAGGTCAGTTGTGATCCGACGTTATCGGTTTTTAAATCGATGACAGCGTCTTCCAGATAGGGATCACTTTCGGGATCGACCAAGGCCGCAAAACCTTCAAACTGGTAACGCACGTCCGTGGGCTCAACGGCGCTCGGCGGGCAATACGACACGCCGCATTCCGCTTTGGCGGTGCCGGGGTTCACCACGAATACCCGGATCTGGGTATCGGGTTCGGATTGTTGTGACAACAGTTTGCGGAAGTGTTCTTGAGCGGTAGCGGTAATCGTGATCATTGTTGCTGGACCAAACGGCGTGATGACAGCGATCATACCAGCCTTCATCGCGGCAATAGCCCCTAGCTTGTCAGGGGATTAACGCTTGCCTATGCTGCGGGCAGTGCAAAAAGGATGTGTCCACAATGAAAACAAAATGGGTCGCGACGCTGGGGTTGTTTTTCTGTGCCTTGGCACAGGCCAATGATCTCGCTTACTACCTACCCAAATCGGAATGGGATACGCAGGTGCCACAGCCCGCCGAAACATTAGGCTACGACGTCGGTGATTGGCATGTGCGACCAGAACAACTGACCGCCTACATGCAGTTGCTGGCGAGCAAATCGGCGCGCATTAAAGTGGAAACGATTGGTCGCAGTGTTGAACAGCGGCCCTTGCAACAGCTGCTGATTTCGAGTCCGGATAATTTAAAACGCATTGAGGATATTCGCAAAAGCCGCCAGGATTTTAGTGGCAATGAATTGATTGTGTGGCTCGGTTACAGCATTCATGGCAACGAAGCCAGTGGCAGCAATGCGGCGTTATTAACGGCCTATTATTTGGCCGCGAGCAAAGATCCCGCCATCGAAAAATTGCTGCAAAACACCGTCATAATCTTTAACCCGAGTTTAAATCCCGATGGTCTCGCGCGATTTGCGACGTGGGTGAACGGTTATCGCGGCAATGTGCTGGTGCCGGATTCGATCAACACCGAACATCGCGAAGCGTGGCCGTCAGGGCGAGGCAATCATTACTGGTTTGATTTGAATCGTGATTGGCTGTTGTTGCAACAAGCCGAAACGCAGGCACGCATTCCGCAATTTCAAACATGGCGCCCGCATGTGCTGGCCGATTTTCATGAAATGGGCACCGACAGCACCTACTTTTTTCAACCGGGTGTACCGTCGCGCCAACATCCGTCGACACCGGCTGACAATGTTAAATTGACCGATGCGATTGCGCGTTTTCATGCGCAAGCCTTTGATGAAAAAAATGCGTTGTATTACTCAAAAGAAGGCTTCGACGATTTTTACTACGGCAAAGGTTCCACCTATCCCGACATTCAAGGCGGCGTTGGCATTTTATTTGAACAAGCGAGTGCGCGCGGTCATCTGCAGCAATCGAAAAACGGCCCGGTCAGTTTTCCGTTTGCGATACGCAATCAAATCATCGCTACCTTATCGACGCTAAAAGGCGCTAACGAGCTGCGCGAATCGTTACTCAATTATCAACGTCAATTTTATCAGCAGGCGGCGCAAGAGGCGGCACTCGATGCACAACGGGCGATTGTGTTTGGCGACAATGGCGATCCGGCACGTGTGATGGCGTTCATTAATACACTGCGCAGTCATGACATTAGCGTGCATCAATTTAATGGTGAGTGGAGCAAAGACGGTCAACGATATGCGCAAGGCGCGTTTGTAATTCCGTTGCAGCAGCGGCAGTATCGCTTGATCCGAAATTTGTTTGAATTACGTACACAATTCCGTGATCCCGTGTTTTATGATATTTCAAGTTGGAACTTGGCGATGGCGTTTGACGTGCCGTTTGCTGAAATTCCGGCATCGCAGTTTCAATCGCAATGGCTCGGCGATAGTGTCAGCAAAACGGCGATCAATGCCGGTACTGTTTATGGCCAATCGACACTCGCCTATGTCATGCCCTGGGGCGATTATTTTGCACCTCGCGCGTTGTATTTTTTGCAGCAAAACGGCATCAAAACCAAAGTGGCCACCAAACCGTTTAAATGGCAAACCGAATCGGGCGCCAAAGATTTTGCGCGAGGTAGTGTTGTGATTACGCTCGCCAATCAAACGATGGATGGCGCCGCCTTGCGCAAATGGTTGGAACAAGCTTCTGCGCGGGATGGAGTGGATTTCTACGCCATCAAAACCGGTTATGCGGACGCCGGGATTGATCTGGGCAGTCCCAGTGTTAAACACATTGCGACACCCAAAATATTGCTGTTAACCGGTGGAGGTGTTGATGCGGTGAATGCCGGCGAAGTGTGGCATTTGTTGGATGCGCGCATGCAAATGCCCGTCACGTTGCTGCCGACCGGCAGCTTTAATGACGTTAACTTGAGCGACTACACGCATTTGTTGATGGTGGATGGTCGCTACGCCATCAAAGACGAATCGCTGAAAAAACTGGAGCTGTGGTTAAAATCGGGGGGCGAAATTATTGCGCTTGACGGTGCCGCCAAATGGTTAGCGCAACAAGATTTTGTCAGAACCCGTTTTGCCACCAGCCTCGACAACGACAACAAGCGTAGCGCGTATGGGCAAATGGAAGAAAAAGAAGCCGAAAAACGCATTGCCGGCGCGATTTTTAACACCAGCATCGACACCAGTCATCCGCTGGCCTACGGTTTAACTCGCAACGTGTTGCCGGTGTTTCGTACACACGCCGAGGTATTGTCTTTATTAAAATCGTCGTATGGCAATGTTGCTGTTTACACCGATAAGCCATTGTTATCAGGCTATGCATCCAAAGAAAATCAACAACGCATCGCCAATTCGGCTGCCATTGCTTTCGAGAAAATTGGCGACGGCAGCATCGTATTCAGCACCGCCAATTTGAATTTTCGCAGCGCTTGGTATGGCAGCTCACGGATCTTGATGAACGCGATCTTTTTCGCTGACAGCGTGGAAAAGGCGGGAGAAAATCTAGGGGCACACTGATTCAGCCCTGATTGGTCGCAATAAAAATGATCTACGTACGGCGACTGAAATGAAAACTGCAACACGAAGTACACGAGGCTCACAAAGATCACGAAGTTTTTAGTGCTAGTGGCCAATTTATCGCCAAGCTAACGTAATCATTAGTGTTTTTCTTCGTGTGCTTTGTGGACTTTGTGAGCTTCGTGTTGACGTTTGTTGTGGCTCTTGATCCATGACAGGTTCGGTGTTCTTTATGCCCGCAACAATTGCAACACCGAATTTTGCGACAGGTTCGCTTGTTGCAACACAGCCAGCCCAGCCTGTTGCAACACTTGTGTTTTGGTTAAGGTGGCGGTTTCTTGCGCGTAGTCGGCGTCGCGGATGCGGCTGTTGCTGGCGCCGACATTAACCTGCACATTGCTCAAATTGCTGATCGTGGCTTGAAAACGATTCATCGCCGCGCCCAATCGTCCACGTGTTTCGTCCACGGCGGTTAATGCTTCGTCGATATACATCGTGGCAAAACCGGCGTTGGTGATTAAATCAATATCATTTAAACCAAGGCTATCGACCGAAACACCACCGGTCGCAATTGCGATCGTTTCATTGGCTTGTGCGCCGACTTGAAACGCAACCGCTGAACCACCGTTGGCGCCCAGCGTAAAATCCGGCACGGTAAAATTAAAATTCGCCAAAGGTTTGTCCGGTACACCGGTGCCGGTGTCTGACAACACGGTTTCAGCGGTCAACACAGTGCCACTGTCCACATCGTAACCGCCGATGGCACCGGTATCGTCGTTGTTAAAATTAAAACTCGCATAAAGCGCGGCAGCGTCGGCATTAAACGCGGCATTAAATGCCGCCAAACTGGCAAATGCGCCACTGCTGGCGTTGGCTAAAGCCGTGCTTAACGTGGCGCCTAAATTGTTGCTCAAATAGGTCATGATGTCTTTAATGCCAGTTCCACCGGCGGCTTTAATACGCTCATGCATATAACGCACGGCGCCATAACCCGCGCTGTAACCGGCACTGGCGCTGACATCATCAGCGTTGAACGCCGCGAGAATTGTCGCAAGACCCGCACCACCGTTGTAATCGACTTCTACACGTTCGTCACCGCCGTGAATAAATTCGGCTGCGCCTTCTTTAAACCAGCTCGGTAGTGGTGCAAAACTCATCGAGCGTGACATCACGGCGTGCACCACTTCGTGTGCAATGATGCGATCGTTATAAAACGGCGATGTGCCACCGTTGGGTAAATTGGCCGGACGGAAATCCGCCATTTCAAGGTTCAAACTTAAACCGGTCCAGCGACCAGAACCATCCGTTCCGGTGGCGGACACCGAGGCCAATGCTCCGCCGACCGTGCCTTCGGTGATGTTCAGCGTCATCGCAAATCCATCACCTTTAATACCGAAGAAATCGCGAATGCGATTTTCAGCTTCGCGCAACCAAGGGCCTTTTAACCCCATCAACACGGCGCGGTAATCGTCGTCATAATCGACCGTGCCGCTGCGCGCAAATAAATCACGGCCACCAAAACGTGTCGTGTCATTGATGCGATTGATTTCTTGCAGCAGTTGATTGACTTCTTGTTGCAATGCTGATCGCTCACTCGCGCCGTTACTGCCATTGGCGGCTTGCAGCGACAAATCACGCATGCGCAGCAGATTTTCGGTGACTTGTTGCATCGCCCCTTCGGCGACCTGCAACATCGAAATTCCGTCATTGGCGTTGCGCATCGCCACGCTCAAACCATTGAATTGCGACATCAAACGATTGCTGATCTGCAAACCCGCCGCGTCGTCTTTTGCCGTATTAATGCGCAGCCCGGACGACAGCCGCTGGAACGTGCGTCCCAGTGTCTGATTCGTACCGTAGAGTTGCCGCGACGCATTCAGTGACGCGACATTCGTTTGTAGCCGCACGTTGAGAAATCCCCTTGTTCACTCGTTGCCGAGCTGGGCCGTGTCGTTTCCAAAAAAAAATGCATACGCGCACCAAACCCCATGACGGTTTGGCGCTTCCGGTTATCGGAGGATGTTAATAGAGCTTTAGGCCGACAAAGCACTATTTCTTTTTCGGCAAAAATTTGCCGCTCACCATTTGACGAATATTCGATGAACGCAGTGCGACACTTCCGGCCTACTTTATTGGAGGTGCAAAAATGTGGCGCAAAAGTGTGGTTATCGTGATGGGACTTATCGGGTTGCTGGCGGTGTTGTGGTGGCAGTTGTTTACGTTGACGGCTCGCCCCATCAGTTATGCCGAGCTGTTGCAGCATTATCACTATGTGCCGGCGCAAAATTCTGAATGGACATGGCAAGCGACAGGGCCACATCAATTCAGTTTTAGTTTTATCAGCCATGATGGCGAACGTGTGAATGGCCGCGCCGAACTGCCCACCCGCATTGCCGCACGCTATCCGGTGTTGTTGGGGGTATCCGCTATGGGCAATAGTGCTGAACGTTGGTGGGCTGCCGAGATCAAAGGTCGGCCAACGGTAACGCAAGTGCACCGCTTGCGCGCGATGGCCGTGGACGCGGGCTATGCCGTGGTGGTGATCGATGCGCGCTATCACGGTGAACGTAAACGGGCCGATCGCACGTTGGATGCCATCATGGACGATTTGCATTGGTGGGGTGACAAAACCGATTATGAAAACATGGTGCGTGGCACTGTGCTGGATCTGCGCCAAACGCTCGATCATTTAAGTCGGCACCGTTTCCTTGATACCAATCGACTGAAGGTGGTCGGTTACAGCATGGGGGCGCAAATTGGTTTGCTGCTGGCGGGTGTTGATGCACGCGTCAACGATGTTGTCGCCATCGTGCCGCCATTTATTGACGACAAAACCGCCGTCGTAGCACCCAAAAATGTCGCACATCAGTTTGAACACAAACGGCTACTGCTGCTGAGTGCCAATCAAGATGAATATGCCACGCGCGCACAAAATGACTGGTTATTTGCGCAATTTCGCAGCGCGGCAAAACGCCATCTACAATACGATGCTGGCCACGTATTGCCGGCCGATTATGTCAATGATGTGAAAGCCGAATTGCTATTGTGATTTTTTGACAGGACCCCATCGCGTGCACATTCTTTTGGTAGAAGATCATTTGCCCTTGGCCAAAAGCCTGGCGCAATGTTTTGAACAGCAAGGTCACAGCCTAGACTATGCCAGCAATGGCGAGCAGGCGATCGAGTTGTTCAAGCAAGGGCATTTTGATTTGGTTGTGCTCGACGTCATGCTGCCGCATCAAAGTGGCTATGACGTTTGCCAAACGCTACGTGATAGTGGCGTTGATACACCGATTTTGATGTTAACCGCACGCGATACCTTGGACGATAAACTGCACGGGTTTGCCGTTGGTGCCGATGACTATTTAACGAAACCGTTCGCCGTTGAAGAATTACTCGCCCGTTGTCAGGTGTTAATTCGGCGACAGCAACAGCGACAACAATCACGCATTCATTTGGGCGACCTTGTTATTGATACACAGCGGCAACGTGTCAGTCGTGCAGGTGTAGAGTTGGATCTATTGCCACTCAGTTATCGTATCGTGCTTGTATTGGCTCAGGCCTATCCGGCTGTCGTTAATAATTCGCGGTTACGGCAATTAATTTGGCCTGATGAAGAAGTCGACAATGAGACTTTGCGTAGCCAAATTTATTTGCTGCGGCAAAAAATCGATAAACCCTTTTCTCGGCCCCTGATAAAAACGTTGCACGGTGTTGGCTACACGCTGGATATTGCGCCATCATGAAGACCTATTCGTTACGTCAACGCTGGATCCGTTTTTGCTTGATTGGGGTGGCATCGCTGTCGTTGTTATATACCGTGTATTGTGTTGTCGCGATGTACGTTGTTGAAGACGCAATGATCGGGCGTTTGATGCAACTGGAAATTGAACGTCGCGATCCGACATCGCGCGGAGCCGCCAACTTTATGCAATGGTATGACGAGGTGTCGGCGCTGCCGAGCGATCTGCGTCAACGCTATCAAGGGCGTGGTAATGCTGAAATCGCCGGCGATGACCATCGCCATTATCATGTGCGAGAGGTGCCTGACGGCAAGACCAATCGCTATTTGGTGGCGGAAGTCAGTACCCTCTTGGTGGTGCGCCCGCTGCGTTCTGAGATCATGCTATGGCTATTGGCCACTGCGGCGATCTTGTTATTGCTGAGTGTATGGTGGTCGTATCGTATGGCGACACGGCTGACGGTGCCGTTGCAGCAATTAATGCAAGCATTACACCATTTGGAAAGCACGCCTTTAACGACAGGCATAAAAGATATTCCATCGAATGAAATTGGCCAATTGATTCATCAGCTTGAAGCGGCCTTGCAACGTATCCAACAAATGTTGGCGCGCGAAAAGCAATTCACACGCGATGTCAGTCATGAATTGCGCACGCCACTCGCGGTGATCACCACGTCGTTAGCGGCGCTAAAAAATGACATTTCTCCTGGATCACAACCATTATTGAATCGTATGCAAGATGCCGTAACGCGCATCAACGAAGATCTGTCAGTGCTGCTGGCGCTGGCTCGTGAACGCACGGTGGAATCGTTAGCACCTTATCCCATTCTGCCGCTGATTGAGCACTGTGTGATTGAACATGCGGCGCGTATCGGCGACAAGCCCATTGTGGTAAAGGTGGAGGTGCCGCCACAGTTGATGACCACAGCGCCCGAAGCGGTGATGCGCATTGTGCTCAGCAACGTGATCAGCAATGCGTTTATTTACTGTGCGCAGGGCTCAGTGACCATTGTCCAAACCGGGCACAATGTATTGAACATCCTCGATACAGGCCCTGGCGTGGGTAACGCAAATGACACGTCGGTTCAAGGTCTGGGTATAGGTCTAACGATTGTGCGACGATTGTGTGATGCCTATCAAATATCGTGTCAGTGGCGCGCCAATGACCCCACCGGCACCTGTGTTTCACTGACATTGCCACAACACTGTGCCGATTAACGTTTCAATGCTTTACACCACTGTGTGTAAATAACCTCGGCCTGTTGGTGGCTGTGGGCAATGCGTTGTTCAAGATCGTGAATGAGTTGCGATGCCGATTGCACGCTGTCCAGCTGTGCACACTGTTCAATTTCACCCGCTTCAAATTCAGCCCAGTATTTTATTTTGGCGGCGTTGACTTCGCAGTGAAACTGCATACCAAGATGAATATTATCGAACACAAAAGCCTGATGTGGGCAAGCTTGAGTCCGCGCAAGTGGCGCTGCCTTAACGGGAATCGAAAAACTTTCATTATGCCACTGAAATAACGTCAGCGTTTTGCGCTCACCAAAAAAAGCGCGCGACAACGCAGAATCAATCACGTCAATGTCGTGCCAGCCAATTTCCGTCTGCAGTGATTTTTGCACGGTGCCACCAAGCGCCTTCGCCAGCAACTGCCCACCCAAACAATGCCCAATTACCGGCACACGCTCTTTGATCGCGTCTTGCATCACTGTGATCTGTTCGTTAATCCATGGCAGCGTATTGCTATCATTAGCACTCATCGGCCCGCCCAGCACGCACACGCCGCTATAACCTTTTGCCCGCAACGGAATCAAATGCCCCAGATCCATCCGCCGCAAATCGTGCGGAATATTTCGAGCCGAAATAAAGTCGAGAAAATAGTCCGGCGTGTCATGCCAGACTTGCTGAATGATGAGAATGGGCTTCATGAGAGCTTTCTATGGTTCATACCGCTACGATCGATAGTTGCCGAGTAGATCAATCAATTATTCTGTCAGTGGAGTAGCCATTGATTACTTGCTTTCTTCGCTACTGAAAAAATATCCTGCGCACTTTACGTAATGCCCGTAACTGGCAATCGAAAGGTTTTCGAATCGTTGCTTATTACGTAGAGTGAGCGCCTCCAAGCTTAGTTCAAGTGTTAAGGAGTTAGGATAATCCCAGTCATGGATACTGTCCAAACCAGTAGCCGATGTAAAGTTTTCTGCGGTGTGTTTGCACAGGGTTATGTAGGTCTTCATGCAATCAAGCAAGTCTATATTTCGCGGACTTACACCTTTACTTTTTCGTAAAATTCCATGCTTGGTATTTGACCTCCACTTTTGCATCCATGCGTCGTTCACTGGAGGAGTTATCATCATGTCAAACAACTCTTTATCCTTGATATAGGCCGCGCACAGTGCTCCAAGCCATAACAGATGCTTGGTGTGATCGCTTTTCATGCCCGAAAGTGACGCATCGATCATGTCGATCAATTGCTGTTGCGAGCGCAGGTCAAAACCAAATGATTCCGTTATCCATAAAATGGATTCAGCTTTCGTGTTGGTTATTTTTCGATTGGAGAAGCCATCCTTGGGTAATCCATGAAACACCTTTGCGGAGAGGATCGATGGTTTTGCGGCTACCCTTGTTGCAATGAAATGGATTGTGGATGTTGATGGAAGGGTGTACACCGCATCAAAAAAACGTCGGAGGTAGGTCTCCCCATCAAAATTGGAACCATACACGGCACGAATTGAATGGGCCAGTTGTTCAATATTGGTGGAGACGACAAAACAGACGCCTGGGACATTAAATATGTGTTTTAAGCATTCCAAAAGTTCGATCGAAAATGTTGGTTTGCACCTGTCAAGCTCATCGATGAAAACAAAAAACGGAGGTTTTATGCACCTGGCTTCACATATTAGTTTTATTGATTTCTCGATATGTTGTTTAAATTCGGTAATAAGTTCGCTTCTTTGAGCTTCGTCACTCAGTAAGTTTTCAAAGTTAATATCCAGTGAATCACCGATGCGAATACCATTCTTGTCAGCTCTGCTGTCAATTTCTTGGGCGTCGTCGTTATGTGTGTAGTCATCGACTACTTGCCCAATCGCTCCTGACGTGTATCGATTTAAAATCCCCAGCAAAATGGCCTTGCTGGCGGGCCATATTGCCTTTCGCAACTTTTTGGTTCCCTCGCGCACAGATTCTTCCAGTTTACGAGTCAGCTCCGGTTCCGCGCCTTCGTAGGCGCTGTAAGCGTTGAGTTCGCGACGCAATGCGGCCATAAATGCAACAAGGGGATCTGAATTGATATCAGATTCCCATGCATCAAATTTGAAGCAGGGATAATTGTTGGCTGTTTTTATGTCGGTGAGCCATTTGTCTACAAAAAATGATTTACCTTCTCCCCACGACGCATCGATTGCCAAGCAATATGAACCGTGTTTGTTTTCGGTTTCTGGTGGCGGTTGAGTTTTTTGCACCAAGAACTCGGTCAAATAGTCTGCATATTGTTTGCGTTGAAGGGCGTCACCATCCCATTGCAGCATGCTGTTGCTTTGAGAGTCGTTTGCATCAGCCATGATTTTTCCTTATTCAATGCATGCGCACGGAAATCACTTTGTAAAGTTAGTGCCGTATTAACCGCACTAACCCTATGTGGGTAAATCAGCTATATCAGGATTGTGGCTCACGACAAGACTTCCCAACGTCCGCCCTTTTGCGGCCCGACGAAACGTAAACGTCCTTCTTCCCGCAGTTTGCGCGCCGCGCGTTCAACGGCACTGGTTGATTTGTTCAACAGTGCCGCCGCTTCGGCCAACGTCAGCGTCGGCTTTTTGCGCAGCAGAGCCAGCAGCTGTTCACCGGTTTTCACCGGCGTTTTCACCGGCGTTTTCACCGGCGTTTTTCTGGTTTTAACCGTGCTGGCAGCTGCGATTGCTTCCAACAAGCGTGCTAACATGAATTCGATAAATACGCGGCTATCGCCGTGGCGCGTGCTGTCACTGAGTGCGGCGTAATAGTCAGCTTGATGAGCATGCACCAAACTTTCCATGGGGACATATGACAACAATGGATTCCATTGTCTAAGGATTAGTGTTTGCCACAAGCGTCCCATGCGGCCGTTACCATCACTGAACGGATGAATAAATTCGAACTCATAATGAAATACACAGCTGGCGATCAGAGGATGTTGATCGGTTTTGGCGAGCCATTGCAGCAGGTTGTTCATGAGTGTGGGCACACGTGAAGCTGGCGGCGCCATGTGCACAACTTTGTCGCCTTGCATCACACCGACTCCGGCCTTTCGATAACGACCGGCATCGTCAATCAGCCCCTTCATCAAATTAGTGTGTGCCGCCAAGAGGTGTTTTTCGTTAGCCGGTTGCCAACGTGACAAATTTTCGTAAGTGTTCAGCGCGTTTCGGGCTTCCTGCACCTCGCGTGGTGGTGCAATCACGGGTTTGCCGTCGAGTATCGCGGTGATTTGTGCTTCGCTTAAGGTATTGCCTTCAATCGCGAGTGAGCCGCGAATTGTGCGGATATGATTGATCCGTCGTAACCGCAGTATTTTGCCTGTTGTGGGAGTAGTAGCGAGACGACCAACGCTTTCTGCTATGGCCGCGACTTGCGAAATGATCGCTGCGGAAATGGTGAAAGGTGGTTGATAAGTGCTTTTCACAAAAGCCTCACATTACTCACTGCTCGCGTCATTTCATGCCCAAGCCAATTAATACCCAAGCCAATTAATACCAGGCATCGCACAAGGGATCAAAATTGACCTTGTCCACTTCGCTGCGCGCGGTGAGCCATTTTCGCGTCAACTCAATATCCGTTTCGGTCATGCTCTTGCGGTCCGGCTTGGTCAAAAAGCCGGACAAGCTGTCCGGGCTGCAGCCGCCACCGAATTGCCAACCTTGTTCGATCACAAAGCCGATCCAAGCTTCGAAAAACGCATTCATGCTTTCTTCGCTGAGCGACTTCAGTTTGGCGTCGAATTGAGAACCCCATTCTTTAAACTCACCCAGACGCAGTTTCTTGCGCAGGCGACGGTTTTTGTTTTTGAGATTCATCGTGGCGTGTCCTTCTTTAGTTGTTCAATACCATAAAACAAAACCCGTGACAGGGTTAATGAAGGCTAAAACAAAAAGGCCCGCCGAAGCGAGCCTTTTAATAGATTGGTGGTGATGGGCAGAGTTGAACTGCCGACCTGAGGGTTATGAATCCTCCGCTCTAACCAACTGAGCTACATCACCACATTCCCGGCCTTGCGGCGGGGGCGCGTATTCTTGTTAATTCGCCCCTGCCTGTCAACCACGGGATTAAGCAACGAGTGACGGAACCTCGGCCAGGTGTTTGTAAAAGATCACGGTGGTATCAGGATGGCCGTCGGTGGCGTAGAAGAACTGTGGTACACGGCCGGCTTCGGTGTAGCCCAAGCTGCGATACAAACCGTCACCGGCGCTGTGGCGCTGCGTATCGAGCATGATCAATGTGCGACCGCGACATAGCGCCACATGCTCCACCTTGCTGACCAGCGCGCGTCCCAGGCCTTGGCGTCGCCACAGTGGGTGCACGAGCAGTTTTTGCAGCTCGGCGCGATGGCGGGCATTAGGTTTGGTGGCGAGCTCCAATTGCACGCTGCCGATGAGTTCGCCGTGAATGGTCGCGATCCACAACCAGCGTGTGCCTTCTTTTAGCTGGGCTTGCACATCGTCCCAATACATTTCGATGGTTTGATCGGACAACGGCCAGACAAAGCCCAACGAGGCGCCGTCGTCGATGCAAATACGCAACAAACTGGTCAAGCCGGCACGGTAATGCGGAAACAATTCCGCCGTTAACGGAAAAAGACTGATAGTCATGGAGAATGCTCCTTGAATGAACCACCGCAGTGGTCGACGCATTCGTTAGAGCAAATGGTGTGCCAGCACAAATTAATAAAAAAACGCCAATTTTGGCCCTTTGCCTAATTTCCGCTTGCGCCAATCCGGCGCACAAAGCCATTTATGCTGCACGAAAATGTAGCTTTTATCAGCGCGTAAAGTGCCGCTACGGAAAGAATCGCCTAGCGCTACTTTATTCGCGAGGGTTCATGATCGTGAACGCACATGCTACAAGTTGCGCCCCATGTGATTCGCCGATACCGATGTGATGGGCAAAGTGCTTCAGGGGTGGTGCAATAGTGAGCAATTCAACAATGACAATTCAATCGACTGACAATGCGGTGCCATCTTCAGCGCGGCCAATAAAAATATTGGGGACTGGCGAGTATCTGCCTGTGCGTTGTATGGATTCCGCGAGTTTCGATCAGAAATGGCAGCGCCCAGCAGGATGGACCGCACAACAAACCGGCATTTGTAAACGCTATTTCGCCGACAATAAAGAAGAGAGCAGCTCCTACATGGCTGCGCGTGCGGCGCAAGATGCGCTGGCGGCCGCGCAGCTCAGCGTCAATGATATCGATTGCATCATTTCAGCCTGCAGTGTCATGGAGCAGGCGATTCCCTGCAGTGCCGTGTTGATTCAGAAACAACTTGGCCTCGCTGATTCGGGTGTACCGGCATTTGATATCAATGCGACCTGTTTGAGTTTTATGGTTGCGCTTGATTTGGCGAGCACGTTGCTGAGCTGCGGCCGTTATCGTCGCATTCTGATTGCATCAAGTGAAATTGCCGCAACCGGAATTAATTGGGACGACGAAGAAACATCGTCCATGTTTGGTGACGGGGCAGCTGCAGTGTTGGTTGGTGTCAGTGACGATGACAGTCGTTTATTGAGCAGCCGTATCGAAACCTATTCAGCAGGTGCCGATCATTGTGTCGTGCGCTCAGGTGGCACGCGAATCAATCCACGCGAAAATATTGAAGCTTTTCTGGCTGGCGCGCATTTCGACATGTCAGGACGTGCGACCTATCGCATGGCTGCGCGTCTGTTACCGGCGTTTGTCGACAAACTGTTTGCTGGCACCGGCCATTCACTCGCGACAGTGCACAAAGTTGTGCCGCATCAGGCCAGCAAAAAAGCGTTGGAACATTTGCAAGCGGCGTTTGCTATCGCTCCCGAAAGAATGATCAATATTCTGGCGGAGCGGGGCAATCAAATGGCGGCATCGTTGCCTGTTGCGCTGCATCACGCGCTAACGGTCGGCAATGTGCAACGTGGTGATGTACTGGTGTTGATTGGTACCGGCGCTGGGCTCTCATTGGGCGGCCTCGTGCTGCGTTACTGAGAGACTGATAATGAATCGAATTGCCATCACCGGTGCATCCGGGTTTCTAGGCAGTCATGTCGCCGAATTTTTTGCCGCAAAAGGTTTTGCAGTGACAGCAAACGGCCGCCAACTGCAACGATTGCAGCAACTGAAATTGCCGAATGGCAACAGGGTACAAGCCGATCTGTGTGAAGACGATTTGCAACCGATTGTTGCCAATGCGCATAGCGTAATCCATTGTGCAGCGTTGACGTCACCGTGGGGACCGGCATCAGCCTTTCATGATGCCAATGTCATCGCAACACAAAAACTGTTGAGAGCCTGCAAACAGAATGGTGTCAGGCGGTTTATTCATGTGTCGTCACCCAGCATTTATTTCAAGTTCAGAGATCAACTCGCCCTGACCGAAGCGTTTACGCCACCGGCGCGCTGGATCAACGCTTATGCCCACAGCAAATGGCAGGCAGAACAACTCGTCCTGGCAGAACACCGCGCCGATTTCCATGTTGTTATTCTGCGTCCGCGCGCGATATTTGGTGAGCGCGATCAAGCGATCATGCCGCGCATTTTGAATATCGCCAAAAGCGGACGCTTTCCACTTATCAATCACGGGCGAGCGATGATTGATGTCAGTTATGTTGAAAATGTTGCGCATGCGATTGACTGCGCGTTGCAGTCGGATAATCGCAGTGGTGGTCGCGCCTTCAACATCAGCAATGATTCGCCACTGTCGGTCAAAGATCTGGTCACGCAGTTATTTGCCGCTTTGCAGCTCAATGTAAAACTGATCAATCTGCCGCGTTCCCTGGCGCTAGCGATAGCTCAGCTGTCGGAGCTGCGCGCAAAACTGCAGTCCGGTTGTCCCGAGCCGAGGTTGACGCGCTACGGTGTTGGTGTGATGGGGTATTCGCAAACATTGGATGTATCGGCGGCACGTAATCTATTGGGCTATGACCCACCCGTCACAATCTCAGAAGGCATCAGACGTTATGCTCGTTGGTGGTCTACCCATGATCAAATGTGAATGGAAAATTAGAGAAGTGGGTTTCTGCTGCCATCCGGAACGCTCGACACGGCGCGGCGGCTCGTGGCGCACGCATCAGTTTCCTGCGCTGGTTTTCGAATTAGTGCACCCGCGTGTGGGACGCATTCTTTTTGATACCGGTTACTCGCAGCACTTTATCAATGCAACGCGTCAGTTGCCGGAACGATTGTATCGTGTTGTCACTCCTGTGCATTTTGATGAATCACAATCGCTGCGCAGACAGTTGTCAAACGCCGGCATCGATCCGGATTCGATCGCACTCATCGTGTTGTCGCATTTGCATGGTGATCATATTGGTGGTGTCAAAGATTTTCCGCTAGCGCAAATCATGTGCTCGAAAATCGCGGCGGATGATATGTCCGCTCGCAATCGTGTCAGTGCGCTGAGTCGTGGCTTGCTGCCATCGCTATTGCCCAATCGGCATAACATTAACTGGATTGAACACTGCAGCCGAGTCGCGCTAGATGCGCCTTTTTCCGCATTTGGTCATGCTCTCGACTTACTGGCTGACGGTAGCCTGTTGGCGGTGGAGCTGCCGGGACATGCGGCAGGGCATTATGGTCTGCTGTTTCGTGATGTGAATGCGCAAACGGTGTTTCTGGTTGCTGATGCGGTGTGGTCAAGTCAATCCATTCGTGACAACACACCGCCGCCACAGCTGGTCACCAGCTGGATGGGCGATACGGCGCTTTATCGCGACACGTTGAAAAAACTGCATGACTTGTCGGTGGCCGCACCGAGTGTTCTTATCGTGCCTTCGCACTGTCAGGAGTGGCGCCGCCATGTCAGTGCTTGAAGAACGCTTACGCTTGCTGATGCATTATTTTTCAGCAAAACGTGCACATGCGATTAGGTCGGAGTCCGCTTTGCAGCGGCATCAGCAAAAACGTTGGCAATGGATGCAGAAAAATGTTTTGCGTCATTCACCGTTTTACCAGGCCTCGGCCGGAAAATCACTGGCGGAATTTCCCCTGATGGATAAGCAAAGCTGGATGCATAACTTTGACTTCATCAATACGCGCAAGGTCTCTTTGAAAACGGCGACCGATATGGCCCTCAAGGCTGAATGTTCGCGCGATTTCAGTCCTTTGCTTGCTGACGGTATCTCGATTGGTTTGTCCACGGGGACATCGGGTCATCGCGGCCTTTTTCTGGCTGCGCCGGGTGAACGTTTGCGCTGGGCCGCGACGATGATGGCAAAACTGTTGCCGGCTGGATTGTTGTCACGTGAACGAGTCGCGTTATGCCTGCGCACCGGTAATTCGCTTTACGACACGGTAACACGTGGTGGTCGTCTGCAGTTTTTTTATGCTGATCTGACGCGCCCATTTGAGCAAGTTGTCGCCGAGCTAAGTGATTACAAGCCAACCATCTTGGTTGCGCCGGCGCGTGTGCTGCGCTTGCTTGCGGAAAACTGGCGATCGGATACGCCCAAGCCCAGACGCGTGATCGCGAGTGCTGAAATGCTGGATGAAATTGATCGGTGTCGCATCGAAGCGCTGTTCTCATGTCGCGTCGAACAAATATATCAGGCCACCGAAGGTTTTCTTGGTGTCAGCTGTGCGCACGGCAGTCTGCATTTGAATGAAGACGTGCTGCTGATAGAAAAGCAGTGGCTCGATGAAGCGCGTACGCGATTTATTCCGGTCATCACTGATTTGTATCGCAGCACGCAGCCGGTCATTCGTTATCGTTTGAACGATGTCTTGTCGATACGGAAATTGCCCTGTCCTTGTGGTTCCGTGTTCACAGCTATCGATCATATCGATGGCAGGGAGGACGATATTATTTATGTCAAACAAAAAAATGGCGAAGGTATGACTCCGCTATTTCCCGATATATTGACACGGGTTCTGTGCATTGAGCTGCGGGATCTCAACGACTATCAGTTTGATTTTGTCGACAATTGTCAGCTACGCATCAGCACACAACCCGAGCTGAATCTTGCTCAGCAGGAGCAAGTGCACCGTGCCTTGTGCGCACTTATTCAGCGCATGAATGGTTGTCCACCGCCGATAGTTTTTTTGCCGCTGGGCACACGTGATCTGACGCAAAAGTGCCGGCGTGTGCGCGTGCTCAACTTGAGTCAATCATGAACAATACTTTAATTCTTGGGGCGCGTGCACCCGTCGCTCTCGATTTGGCGCGTTCATTTTCGGCAGCGGGACATCGTGTCTACGCCGCAGACAGTATTTCCTGTCGTCTGAATGGCTGGTCCCGCCATGTGACGCAGTTTTTTTCTTTGCCATCACCGCGCCGACAGTTTCCAGCATTTGTCGCCGCATTGAAGAGGGTTATTAATAAGCATCAAATTGATTTGATTGTGCCTACGTGCGAAGAGGTTTTCTATCTGTCACGAGCGAAGCCTTTGTTGCCGACTTCGGTTCATGTTTTCTGCGATGAGTTTGACAAATTGCGTGGCGTGCACAGCAAATGGGATTTTCTGCGTATTGCTGGTGCTTGCGGTATTCCGGTTCCTGATAGCCTCAGCGTTTTTAATCTTAATGAAGCGCGGGAATGGTCGCAGCAGCGTTCTGTTATTCTGAAACCGGAGTTTTCACGTTTTGGTGTTGATGTCAAACGTTTCGCAGGCGGTGTTCCGTCTGATGCCAAGCCGCTGCCACAACGTGGTCGTTGGGTTGCGCAGCGCATGCTGACGGGTCAGGAATATTGCTCCTATAGTGTCGCTGTCGATGGTCATCTGACGGCTCATGTTTGTTATCGACCACTGTATCGCCTGCCGTTGAGCTCAAGTTTTTATTTCGATCCGATCGTGCAAACTGACATTGCCGAACACGTGGAACGGTTCGTGCGCCATACGCGATTTCATGGCCAGATAAGTTTCGACTGGATAGAGGATGAAGCGGGTATTGCGCATGCTATCGAATGCAATCCTCGCGCGATCAGTGGACTGCATTTATTTAATCGCGACAGTTCGCTGGCCAAGGCAATGTGCTCGTCGATGCGGCACATTATTTCGGCCGATACGAAGCAGGCCAAAATGCTGGCACCGGCGATGTTGACGGCTGGTTGCTGGAGCGCCTGGTGCAATAATAGCCTCGCGCAGTGGCGTTATGATTTCGCCCGTGCAAGCGATGTCATGCTGGATGTGAATGATTGGAAGCCCGCTGCCGGTGTGTTATTTGATTTCGTGAATTATTCGGCGACGGCGCTGTGGCGTCGTGCTTCCTTGCGGGCCGTTACGACTGCCGATATTGAATGGGATGGCGAGGAAATCATCCCATGAACAAGGTGGCACCACTAGCGCATCATGATTTTGTGCACCACGCACAGCGCTGGTTACAACTTCATGAGCAAATCGACAGCAGGTTGTTCGCGCACAATATCAATGCAACGCTGTCCGCGATAAAATCGAACGACTATCATTTGCCGGTCACAATAACAACGAACTGTAATAAAGCGAGCTGGGTATGTTCTCCTTATACGGCGTATGTTCATTACGCCATTGAGGAGATCGACCGTTTCGGCTCTCGCTGGTTGACCTGGCCTTTGCAGATCATTTGTCGCGGGTTGGGTGTGCTTGTACGTAGCGCGCAAATTGATCGGGCGATCACGATCAATAACTGGTTATTGTCAACGAATTTATACCCTGCGGTCGAACACTGCTTTTTTGCCGATACTATCGCCGAAAACTGCCAGAGGTTTCCCGATCACGCGATCTGGTTTCGCTCATTGAACGGCAAACAAAATGACGCGCATCTGCAGGCGCTGAAACAATTGGGGTGTGTGCTGGTGCCAAGCCGGCAGGTGTATTTTTTTGATTTCAGCAACGTGGTGAATCGCGTGCCGGTAAGTATTCGGCGTGACCGACGTCTGCGCACGAAAACGCCGTATCGCCGTGTTGGCAATGACGGGATTACTGAGGCTGACTACGCAAGAATCGCGCAGCTCTACGCCCAACTCTATTTGGAAAAATACTCAGAGCTGAACCCGGCCTATACCGCGAAGCTGATGCGCGAATGGCATCATCATGAACTGCTGCATTTTGTTGGCTACCGTGATGAAACGGGCGAACTGCAGGCGATCGTCGGCCTGTTTGCGATCGGCACCACCGTGACAGCACCGATTGTCGGCTACAACACGGCATTGCCGCAGAAAGACGGGCTTTATCGTTTGCTTATGATCGAGGCAATCGAATCGAGCCGTGCTGCTGGTTATTCTCTTAACCTTAGTGCGGGCGCGGCCAATTTTAAACGTATTCGCGGTGGTGAGGCAGTGATCGAATACAGTGCTGTCTATATCAAACATTTGCCGTGGTTCCGACGTGCTGCTGTTCATCTGCTTGCATCACTTTGTCGCGGCATCGGAGTACCAATTATGAAGATCTTCCGTTTATGAGCTGGCCCACAGAAATTTTTTCATATTGGTTTGTGATCGCGCGTAGCTTGGATATCACCAGCAAACCGCTGTCGTTGCCATTTTTTAGCAAACGCCTTGTCGCGGTGCGCGATGCAGAATCCATTCTGGTGACATGGGATCGTTGCCCGCATCGCAATGTGCCTTTATCCGAGGGATGTCTAACCGCTACCGGTTTGCAGTGTCCGTATCACGGTTGGACATTTGCAATGAACGGACGTTGTGTGGCTGTACCGGGAAGTTGCGTTGCGCATTCCGACACGATGATTTCTCTGAAACCCTTCGCTGTGATCGAATGTGATGGTTGGGTTTGGGTAAGGGCGAGCCATGCTGAGAAACGTTTGCTACCCGTTACCGCATCGAGCCTTGATGATTCGTCACGTTATCTGTCATGGCAAGGTGAATGGTCTTGTCATATTGCGGATGCCTTGGAAAATATGCTGGATCCGTTTCACACGCATTTTGTTCATGCGGGATGGGTGCGCCACCATGCAGCGCGACGGCGCATGCGTATCGACGTGCAGGAGCATGCTGAGGGAGTTGTTGTTGATTATATTGGTCAGGATCAGCAATCAGGTTGGATTTTCAAATTACTGGAGTCAAGACGAACCATAGAGCGTGCCCATTTCGATTGGCCGGGCAGCGTTCAGCTTGAGTATGCCTATGAAAATGGTTCGACGATATTGATCAATCTGCATTTTACGCCGGCAACGCTAAACTCAACCCGCCTTTTCGCAAGCTTGCACGTGAAGGGCCGCTCATTACCGCGATGGTTGTTGAAATTATTGGTGTGGCCTCTGTTACATAAGGTAGCCAGACAGGACCGGCACATTTTGCAATCACAAATGCAAAATCGTTTGTTGTTTGCCGGCGCTCGCGATGCAGTTCATGAGCTCGATTTTGCCCGCCATGCAATTGATCGCCTATGGCGTACGGAGTTGTTGGCTGATCGTTGCGCGCGCAATTATGTGGGCGAAGCCTTGATCTAGAATATGATCTGGAATGATGAGGATAAAAAAAGCGATCAAGAGATCGCTTTTTTTAACAGGTTGTTGTTTTGATGCTTAAACATTAAAGCGGAAATGCATTACATCGCCGTCTTGCACGACGTATTCTTTACCTTCCAAACGCAGGCGTCCGGCTTCTTTGGCGCCGGCTTCACCTTTGTACTTGATGAAATCGTCGTACGAAATCACTTCGGCGCGGATAAAACCTTTTTCGAAATCGGTGTGAATGACGCCGGCGGCTTTGGGGGCGGTCGCGCCCACTGATACGGTCCACGCACGCACTTCTTTGACGCCTGCCGTGAAATAGGTTTGCAGATTTAATAATTTATAACCGGCGCGAATGACGCGATTCAAACCCGGTTCTTCCAAACCAAGTTCTTTCAAAAATTCGTCGCGTTCGTCAGCGGGCAGTGCGATCAATTCGGATTCGATGGCGGCGCACACGGGCACAACAACGGCGTTTTCTTTGGCCGCGATGTCACGCACGATGTCGAGCAGCGGATTATTTTGAAAACCATCTTCCTGCACATTGGCGATATACATGGTGGGTTTGGCGGTCATCAAACCTAAACGGCGCAACATGATAAGTTCGGCGGCTTCTAATTCCAGTGTGCGCACCGGTTGACCTTCTTCCAACACGGCTTTGGCTTTTTCCAGCACGGCTAATTCGGCTTTGGCTTCTTTATCGCCGGATTTGGCGACTTTTTGTGCGCGCAATATCGCTTTGTCGACAGTTTCCAAATCGGCGAGTGCCAATTCCATATTAATGACTTCAATGTCACGCGCCGGATTAACGCTACCCGAAACGTGAATGATGTCGTCGTTCACAAAGCAGCGCACGACGTGTGCAATCGCATCGGTTTCACGAATATTGGCAAGGAATTTATTACCCAAGCCTTCGCCTTTTGACGCACCTTCAACGATGCCGGCGATATCGATAAATTCCATCGACGTTGGCACCACTTTTTGTGGGTTCACAATTTTGGCGAGTTCGTCCATACGTGGATCGGGCATGGGCACGATGCCGGTATTCGGATCGATCGTGCAAAACGGGAAATTCGCTGCCGCAATGCCGGCGTTGGTCAGCGCATTAAACAATGTGGATTTACCGACGTTGGGTAATCCGACGATGCCACAGTTAAAACCCATTTTGATGTCCTCTTGCTCATCTTGTAGGGCGGTCTTCAGGCCGCCAAATACGTTCAATCTTTTGTGGCGGCCTGAAGGCCGCCCTACAGCAACTAATGTTTCACATTGTGCAGCTTGTGCTGCGCTTGTTGCATTTCCGCTTTAACTAACAGTTCGACGCATTTAACGGCGTCATCGATCGCGGCGTCGATTTTTTGCTGTTCGCTGCTTGGTGCTTTGCTTAAAACCCAGCCCGAAACGAGTGGCGCGGCGCCCGGATGACCAATACCGATGCGCAAACGATAAAAATTCGGGTTATTACCTAAACATGCCTGAATGTCTTTCAAACCGTTGTGACCACCGTTGCCGCCACCGATTTTTAATTTTAGTGTGCCGGGTGGAATATCCAGTTCGTCATGCGCGACCAATATTTCTTCCGGTGCAATACGAAAAAAATTGGCCAACGGTGCTACGGCATGTCCGCTCAAGTTCATGAACGTGTGTGGCACCAACAAACGCACGGATTCACCTGCGATTGTTGCTGTGGCAACATCGCCTTTGTATTTATTGTCGAGCGCAAAACGACCACCAAACTTATCCGCGATCGTGCGCACAAACCATTCGCCGGCATTGTGACGGGTCTGTGCGTATTGAGCGCCCGGATTACCGAGCCCGACGATCAGTTTGATGGTCATGATGGTTGTTGCGGGTTCGAGTTGCAGGTTCAGGAAATACCGTTGATGGGCGCGCTTATGTGTTTTTCCCCGCCACCCACAACCCGAACCCGCAACGGTTTATCAATGCAAAAGGCCGTTCGGTAAAGAACGGCCTTTGATGCGGTGTTAAAACAACAAAAGCGATTAGGCTTTTGGTGCTTCAGCTGCCGGAGCGGCTTCTTCTTCAGCAGCGCCTTTGCGAGCATGAATCGAAACGACCGATTTGTTGTCGCCGTGTTGCAGAGCAACGAACGACACACCGGCTGGCAATTTGATGTCGGCCAAGTGCACGATTTGACCGACTTTGACATTGGTCATGTCAACTTCGATGAATTCTGGCAAGTCTTTCGGCAAGCACAGAATTTCAAC
>JAYSCL010000024.1:0-53320 GCA_041914905.1 Enterobacterales bacterium | reverse complement strand
GCCTTTCGGCCTCCACGGGACGTCGCTGACGCGACGCCCCTCAACAAATCGTTAGAGTTTTTCACATGCCTTCGCGCGTTATTAAATTTGCAGTGTTCGCATCAACGTTGTTTAGTGCTTGTAGCTTTGCGAACTGCTATAAAGATCCAGAAGAACTGACGAAGGCATTATTTAATACAGGTTATCAATTCTATGCATGGCCTGTTCCTGCGTTCGCCGACACTATCGCACCACCTCTTTCAACTGCTTTGCAAACTGAGTTTAAATGTAAAAGTGAAGGCGAGCTTTGTGCTATCGATGTAGATCCTTGGCTTATGGTGCAAGACGGCGAAGCGATTAAGCCTTTTGAATTCAGTGTAACGACAATCAGTCAAACTAGTCATATCACCAGTTTCAAATTTCGCCTTGATCTTGGCGCAGAAAAAGAAATTAAAGTTAAAACTGTTCAACTTTTTATGACAATATCATCGAAGGGTTGCATGCTTATCAACGACTTTATAACATCGGACGGCAGTTCTTTAGTTAAATGGTTAAATGACTGGCACGCTAAAAACAACTCTAACAAATAGTTCGAGTTTGTTCCGGCCTATCGGCCTCCACGGGACGTCGCTGACGCGACGCCCCTCAACAAATCGTTATGTGCATAGGTGGCTAATTGAATAGTGCGCGCCGAATTCTTTCTGCAGTTTTCATTATCAACATATTGGTTGGCTTTTTTGGTTTGTTTTCTAATCAACCAAAACCTCAATACTGGCTAATTCTTGTAGCCGCTCTATTTGCGCTTGCAGCGGTAAATGGAAAGGGTGGAAAATTCACATTTTATATAGGCTGCTTGTATGCAGTGTTTCTTAGCTGTTTCACAATTCCAATGCTAATGTCGCTATATCTATTTATTTTTGGCAAAAACGAGCCAATTGCAAATTTAATAACACTTACCCCAGTTTCATTTGTTGGGTTTGCAACAATGCTCTATTTATTCAAACTGCCTAGAAAAAATGAAAGCACATAATCGGGTAAGCGCCGGTTTCTCTCCGGCGCTCCCCACACCACCTAGCATGCGGGTCCGCACTAGGCGGTTGAATCAGGGTAATGAAAGTTAATCCACTGTTGACGTATTGATATCAAACCTTGCTTTGCTAACCACTCATTTGTCATCGCCATTTGTGTAATCGGAGTGCGCGACATCGCATGCGGCCCTTTCGAACTCATGCCGCTTTTAATCGCTTCCTTTTCACTCACGCCCAACGCCATTAATTGTTTGATTTTCGTGCGCGGCCATCGCCACATTTTCCAGTAGCAACAGCGCATGCGACGACGTAACCATTCATCTAATTCCGGTGGCGGGCGGTAGTATTCCGACAACCCAAAATAATTCATCCAGCCAACAAGGTATAAACGTAATTCACGATAGCGATAGTTAAGACTAACGCCCCATGAACGTTCTGTCAGTTGGCGAATGCGATGTTTAAATTTGTGTAGCGCTTTGTCGCTCCAGACAATTTTATTTCGTCTAAAGGTAAACCCTAAAAACTCCAATTGACTGCTGATGCAAACGCGACTTTTGTTTTCATTGACACTCAACTTAAGTTTCTTCTTCAAGAAGCGCGTGACGTTTTCTTGCACGCGTTTGACCGCACGTTCGCTGCGCACACAAATGACAAAATCATCGGCGTAGCGGGCGAACTTATGGCCGCATTGATGCAAGTAAACATCCAGTTCGTGCAATACGATATTGGCCAACAACGGTGATAACGGACCACCTTGCGGTACGCCCATTACGGTTGCGTGTTGCTCTCCATTTTCGACGACGCCTGCGCGAAGATAGCGACCGATTAATTGCAATACACGTTTATCTTTTACGTGCTTTGCGAGCAGCCGCATCAGCACATCGTGATTGACGCTATCGAAGAAAGCGGCCAAATCAATATCAACGATGAAACGGTGTTTCGCCCGTATGTATTCACGCACTTGCTTCACCGCTTGATGCGCGTTTCGATTTGGACGAAATCCATAACTGTTGTCGCTGAACTCGCGTTCAAAATGCGGTGCGAGTTGTTGGGCGATCGCTTGTTGAATGATGCGGTCGGTGATCGTCGGGATACCCAATGGTCGTTTGTCACCATTCGGTTTCGGGATCCACACACGCCGCACCGCACTTGGTTGATAGTCTTGGTTTAATAGTTTTGATTTGATCTCCGGCCAATGTTGGCGCGCCCATTGCGGAAATTCCGCTATCGATATCGCATCCACTCCGGCCGCGCCTTTGTTCGTCTTCACGCGCTGCCATGCGCGCAAAACGTTGTCGCTGGCGACGATCGCTTCCAGTAGATTTTGCTTCAAAGCTTGCACGGTCATCATGCGCCGCTGACCACTTCTCGCGAGCGCGAGCGACGTCGGTCAGTGAGCATAATGTGGCGCTGCTTTGTCCTGCTTCTTTGGTCCTTCATGCGCGTTACATTCCGATAATTTGCATTACTACGACCGCTGCTGACTTCTGAAATAACCCACCTGACATTGCTGCCATGCGCGCTATGTTTTCACACCGCTTGTAGTTCAGATCTCCCCAGATAAGAACATGCCCTGTCATCACACAACCGCCGGATTTACCGTACCGCGTGAACTCAGGATTTCGTTGTCTTGTGTCAACTCATCCGCGCGGCTGGGCCTTGTATCCGATTCTTGTTCATCGGCTCGTGATTTTGCACTTCGGCTTCCTCCGCACAATGTTTCGCAACATTGCACTTGCCTTCGGCTAGTCGTTATCATCGACAACATCGTCAATGTGAATTCTCCGACAAGGGACTTTCACCCTATAAGGACATGCCCATGCTGGGCGTACACAATTCAATTAACTCCGCGCCTTTGGCGCCGGACGCAGTAAACTGCGCCGGTTATCTCAAACGTTATGGCTTCATACAATGTGGAAATTACCCTATATGCTTTTTCCTTTAGCATTTTCTAGCTCAGTGCTCGCTGATTATCACTTGCGCGTAACACCTGAAACTGCGGCCGAAAATAACGTTTCCATTAGCAGTCGCCGCGTTAATGAAGACAATTCGTTTTGCTATGGAGGTCATGTATTTCATGTATCACTTCCAAAAGAACACAAGAACGAGAAGCTATTACGCGCAACACTTCAAGTCCTGGGCGACAATCAAAAGAGCGTTGTACTCTTTGCGTCTTTGGCAATTAATGACCACGAAAAGCCAAGTTTGGTTTGCATCTCAAAAACGCTGTCTTCCGAAGCATATATTGTCGCCGAGTATGGCGAATCACTCTGCATTGTAAATGGCGTTATTTCAGTTAAGCTTATTGAATTTGCGGATAAAGAGCCATAACAGTGCGTTCAAAACCGCTGCGCTTCGTTCCGCTGGACCCGCTTACGCTACGCTCCAGCGGGCCTTTTAACTTTTCGTTATGGCCTATGAAAAAAACATCGCTATCTATTGCCCTATTTTTTTCAACTCAAGTTTTAGCTTCCGATGATCTCTACTTTGGACCAGCGGTAAAGCGCGTTGATAAATTGATAACCATCGATATGGCTTATATTGAAAGCCTCCGGGACGGAAAAAATCCGGATGCAGTATGGGCTAGTACAAATGAAATTGAATATTTGGCTGGGGCCCATTACTCTGTGGCAAAAGAGGTTCTTTTTAATACTTTGCTCACAGTGATCGATAACAAAGAAACAGTCGTTGATTGTGGCGTCGCACACCCAAAATACAATATTAAGTATTTATTGGAGCCGCTCTCCGATGATGCTGATATATGGACTTTCCTCGCAAAAACCGATAAGGCAACTTGCTACAAAGTCCAGTCGTTTTATGTAAACAATCCGGCATCATACAGGTCGGAATACGACAACCCCAAAGAGGCTGATATATGTGGCATCCTATTCAAGCAGCCATAACATATCCTTAAAGACTTCCCCGTCAAGCAACCGCATTCAAATAGCAACAATGTGGTGATTCGACTGCGACCCTACTCATTACAGCCTTTGCTGAACGAGTTGTCGTTCTGGACCAGTTTTTTTTACATCGCCGCCTTGCAACAGCTTACCGTCGTTCTCTGGCAAAATAGGTACGCGTGCCGTTTTGCATAGGGCATGACCATTTGTCACCGCGTCGACGAAAGAATTGCCTAACACGGAGTTAAACATGGCCTTTAATGAATTGGATTTAAAACGCATTGAGCGCGCTATGGATGCGTTTATGCTTAAGCGACGTCCTCCGTCACACGTGCGACATCAAATGGATTTGGGTTATCGAGTAGAAGAGCAATCGGTTGAGCTGTTTACCGTGCGGCCGGTCTGGAAAGATCCGAGTCGCACGGCCCAACACGCCTTTGCTAAGGCGACCTTTGTTCGCTCACAGAATGAATGGCGGCTGTATTGGATGCGAGGCAATTTGAAATGGCATGCCTACGAGCCTGGCAGCGCCAGAACCATTGAAGACATTTTGATGTTGATCGATGACGATCGCTCTGGCTGTTTTTTTGGTTGACTGACATGACGACTATTTCTGCTGTGCCGCTACCGATTGAGAGTTTACTGGCCCGTTATGCCGGTGACATTCATTACACCGATTGTTTTTCTTGCGCTTTAACTGGCCAGCACACGCAGGCCGAGTTTGTGTATGCGTTTTACACCACGCGTTTATTCAAATTGGAGCGATTGTTGTTAAGCTGGTTTGCGCGTAAACCGTCGTGTGATGATGACGCGTTGGCCTTGGCGCGTGGTGACACGTCAACGTTTGCGGCGTGGCATGTTGAGGATCGCAACGACCATCAGTTGTTGCTCTGTGATTTTATGCGGCGCACACGTTCGTGGCTGATGACAACGAGAAATCACGACGGTCCTGTTGCTACAACGCAGTTGTATTTTGGTTCGGCCGTGGTTGCGCAAATGGACAAGTTGACTGGGCAGGCACGAATGACTTCTGGTTTTCGCGTGTTATTGGGCTTTCATAAACTCTACTCCCGATTGCTGTTGGCGGCGGCGGTGCGAAAACTTCAGTATCATCAAAAGCATCGCATTCAATAATCTTCGTGACCGTGGCGACTCACTGTTAAGCGTGCAGCCGTTTACTGCGATTTGACGGTTCTTATTCACCCAAAGGTAGGCGTTCTAAAATTATGTTTTCGCTGGAACTGAAAGTACCGCCCCTGCTACTGACGGCATTATTTGTATTAGCCACGTATCTGCTGTCATCGTGGCCATGGTTTACGTTAATGGCGCCGGAAACGGCGCGTCTCAGTGGCATCGTCATTGGCTTGCTTGGCGTCATTGTCATGGTGATTGGTGCCCTGCAGTTTCGCTTGCAAAAAACTACGTTAAATCCGCTGACGCCGGATGCCAGCACCTTGGTTACCTCCGGTATTTATCGCATAACGCGCAACCCAATGTATCTGGGCATGTTGTTGCTGCTCACCGGTGTTGCGGTGACATTGAACGGCGCAACAGCGTTGCTGTTGTTGCCCGTGTTTGTCGTGTATATGAATCGTTATCAGATCGCGCCGGAAGAACGTTTTCTGTTACATAAATTTGGTCAGCCCTATCAAGACTTTATGCGTTCAACACGACGCTGGCTGTAACGGAGAGAACAACGTCATGACAATTCGTATTGCTTTGGTTGGCGACTTTGATGAAACGGTAACGGCACATCGCGCTATTCCATTAGCGATTGCGCACGCCGCACAGCGGTTGAACCTTGATGTGCATTTCGACTGGCTGGCCACGGATGCGATACAGCGTGAACAGCAGCTGTCGTCTTATCATGGCATTTGGTGCGTTCCGGCGAGTCCGTATCGCAGCATGGACGGCGCCTTAATGGCGATTCGTTTCGCGCGCGAACAGCCGCGCGCTTTTTTTGGTAGTTGTGGTGGGTTTCAACACGCGATCATTGAATACGCGCGCAACGTATTGCACTGGCACGATGCCGATCACGCCGAAACAGCGCCCGACAGTCAGCGAACCGTGATTGCACCGCTCAGTTGTGCCTTGGTCGAAGTGGAAGATCGCATTCAATTGATGCCGAACACCCATTTGGCGAGTGCGTATCACAGCGAGTTTATTCGTGAAGCATATCGTTGCCGATTTGGTTTGAATCGCGCGTTTGAACAAACACTGTTGCAAGGCGTTATGCACTGTGCCGCTGTCGATCAAGATGGCGAAGTGCGCGCGGTTGAAATTCCTTCACATCCATTTTTTGTTGCGACGCTGTTTCAACCGGAGCGGGCAGCACTGCGCGGTGAAGCTGTGCCGATTGTGCAGGCGTTTGTGGCGGCGGCTCAGGGTATTAGCACGGTTTGCTAAATAAATTGAATCGCTTTAAACGAGTTCCAAATGAAATTCAACTCAACATCCACCACCCCCAACCCCCTCCTTTGAAAAGATAAGGAGGGGGCTTTTATACCTTCCCCTCACCCCATCCCTCTGCCCGCTTTCGCGAGGAGAGGGAGCTACTCGTTGAGGCAGTTGTGAAAGGGGTCGCCGCAAGGATGCGGCGAACACCCGTCATTTACTTCGCCTCAATCACCGTGCGCGCCAAGCTACCTTTCGGACCGGCAGCGTAAACCCATTTATCCCCAAACTTCACGACATTAAACGGTGCCGTGCTGAAAAAACTGGCGGGCGATTCGCGTGTGGTCAGCAACGTGCCGGCCAAACCAGAAACCGCAATGTGATTTTGTTTAGTTTCAACGCTGGATAAAAATCCGTTTGGCCATGATGAAACAGCACGCCAGGTTTTGCCGCCGTCGTCACTTATCGCTGCATTGATGCCATTGGCGTTCGGTGCTTTGTAATCGCCACCTACGGCCAGCAGGGTATGGTCATTGAGCCATGTGATCGCAAAGCCCCCTTGTGATGGCGCTGTGACCGGAATCGGTAAATCAGCCACGTGAAATTGTTGACCAAAATTAAACGACACAAAGGCGCGCGCACGCGCGGCACTGCCGGTGACAAACGCAATACGACCGTTATTACCGGTCACCGCACAAGTGCCACTGGCAGCGAAGGCACCTTCACCGTCGAGCGCCACCGGCATGCCGGCAGCAGGGGTTAATTGCCACGATTGACCACCATCACGTGTCAACCAGATCTGAAAACGGCCATCAACCGGATCACCGAAAATAAAACCGGTTTGTTTATCCCAAAATGCGATCGCATCCCAAAAGCCTTTTTCATCGAGATTCTGTCGCAGCAATTGCCAATTGGCACCGGCATCGCGTGTTTGCCACACGGTGGAGGCAGCGGCAGGGCCGGCACTCATCACGATCGCGTGATCGCCATCAAACGCTTCGATATCGCGAAAATCGTATTGACCGGCGGGCGCATTTAATGCGCGCCAATTGATGCCGTCGCGCGTTTGCACAATCGTGTTGCGGGCGCCGCTGGCCCACACCACATCGTCGGAGACGACCGACAAACCGCGCAATTCAGTATCGACCGGACTTTTTAATTGTTGCCAATCGCCGGCCTGCACCGTTGCGGTTAAATACATCAATGCCAACCACACTGTCTTCATTGTTTGTTTCCTGCTCTACACTCGCCAATGGGCGCAATATACGGTAAAACATTTTGCCGTGATTGGAGAAATTTAACGATGTTAAGTGTGATCCCAACCAGCGATGCGCAATTGCCGGCATTGGCCGCGCTGTTATACGCCGCCGCTGAAGAATTTATTGTGCCGGAATTTGACGCCGACACCGCACAACGATTTTTGCACGACGAAAATGTCGACAAAATGCGCAGCGTGGTCAGCAACGGCGGTTATTATGCGGCCGCGTGGTGGCGCGACAGTCTCGCAGGCTTTGTCGGCGTGCGCGGCGAAACGCATATTGTGCATTTGTTTGTTGATAAAGCCTTTCACGGTCGTGGCATTGGCCAGCTGTTGCTGCACTATGCGATCAGTTCAATTCGATTGCGCGTAGCACCGGCGGCGATCACCGTTAACGCATCGACGTTTGCGCTGGCGTTTTATCAACGCTTTGGTTTTGTCGAGACACAGCCCAAGCAATGCACAAATGGTGTTTATTACACGCCGATGCAGCTGAGTTTGCTGGGTTAAACAAGATCAGATTAATTCTGATCCATACAATACTAAGTGCAGAAGCAACCACCCCCAACCCCCTCCTTTGAAAAGATTAGGAGGGGGCTTTCAGGCCCCCTTTTACCCCCCAAGGAAATCTTTTAGCTTAATCCCATTATTGGGAATACACTTCGAATCGACCGTCCCACTAATGGGACAAACACCTCAACCAGACATCCTCATTTCAATAGCTTTATAAATAAAAACAAGCACTTAACTCGCTGGCACACGACTTGCTCTAGTAACACCAGTCTGCGTCAGTGAGGTTTACGATGGACATTCCAAGACAAGTTAAAGCCCAGCCCTGGTGGCGCCAACGTCGTGTTGTGGTGACCGCGGCAGCGCTCGCCGTGGGGGCTGGGATAGTGATGCTGCGGCAATGGCAACCGGGCGGTGCCCGCGTCGATGCCGACACCGTCAGCATTGCCGAGGTCAGCGCCGGTCCAATGGACGTCAGTGTGCGCGCCAACGGTTTGTTGCTGCCGAGCGAAGTGCGCTTCGTTGCGGCACAAGTGGAAGCACGTGTGGAAGAAGTGCGCGTTAAAGCCGGCGCCGCTGTGCAGGCCGGCGACGTCGTTATTGTGATGTCAAATCCAATCTTAAATCAGCAAGCCGACGAATCACGATGGGCCTTGCAAGCCATCGAAGCCGAACTGAACGCCTTGCGCGTGCAACTGCGCAATGAGCAATTGAATCAGCAAGCTACGGTGACCAAAGCGCAATTTGCTTACGACAGTGCCGCACTGCAATTTGATGCGCAATCCAAATTAATTGCAACGCATGTGGTGTCGCAACTGGAATACCGCAAAACCGAACTCAGCGTTAAACAACTGGCCGAAACATTGGCGCTCGAACAACAACGTTTGCACAGCTTTGATGACAATGTGCAAGCGCAGTTACGAGCCAAAGAAGCACAAGTAGAAAAATTGCGCAAAACTTGGCAACGCGCACAAGAACAAGTGCAGGCGTTGCAAGTAAAAGCGCCGATTGATGGCATGGTGCAACAATCTGATCTGCAACCGGGTCAGCGTGTGGTGGTGGGTGCCAATCTGATCAAAATGGCCAAACCCGATAGTTTATATGCCGAGCTGCAAGTACAAGAAATGTTGGCGCGCGATCTCGCCGTGGGCCAAAGCGCCAGCATTGATACGCGCAACGGTATTGTGGCGGGCGTGATCACGCGGGTTGATTTAGCCGTCACCAAAGGGGTTGTGAAAGTTGATGTCAAATTGATTGACGCGCTGCCCAAAGGTGCACGCCCCGACTTAAGCATTGAAGGCATCGTGCATGTCGCTGAACTGGCGCACACCGTACAAGTGCAACGCCCGATGTTTGCGCAAAACAATCAAACGACCACCGTATTTAAATTAAGTGGTGATGATGTTGCTGAGCGCGTGCCGGTGCAGTTTGGCATCGCATCGAGCAACAGCATCGAAATTAAATCCGGTTTAAATGTTGGCGATCGCATTGTGATCTCAGACACCAGCAAATGGGATAACAATCAACGATTGCAACTGAATTAGTCAGCATTGAATTTTGAAACCGTGTCAGTTTGAAAAGCAAATTCAACCACCCCCAACCCCCTCCTTAAAAACAGGAGGGGGCTTTTATAGCCCTCCCCTTGGCAAGGGGAGGGTTGGGTGGGGTTGATAATGCTGAACAAACCCGATTTTCTGACCAAACAACTTTATATTTACCCCGACAAGGAAACCTCATGAACACCGTTATTAGCTTGAATGCGCTTTGCAAAACCTTTATCACCGATGAAGTCGAAACGCTGGCGCTCAACAACATTAATCTTGATATTTTTCAAGGTGAATACGTTTCCATTAGCGGCCCTTCCGGTTGTGGCAAATCCACATTGCTGTCATTACTGGGATTATTAGACACGCCCACATCAGGTCGCTATTTGTTGCGTGGCAACGCGGTCGAGCAGCTCAGCAATCAACAACGCGCCCAAATCCGAAATCGTGAAATCGGATTCATTTTTCAAGCGTTTAATTTGATTTCGGATCTGACCGTTGCCGAAAACGTCGGTCTGCCACTGACCTATCGCAAAGATCTGAGCAAAGCCGAATGCGCGAAACGCGTTGACGAAGCGCTGGAGCGCGTGGACATGCGTCACCGCAGCAAACATTTTCCCTCACAGTTATCGGGTGGCCAGCAACAGCGTATCGCGATTGCGCGTGCCTTGGTGGGCAAACCGTCGTTGTTACTCGCCGACGAACCGACCGGCAATCTGGATTCAAAAAACGCGACGATGGTCATGGATCTGTTGCACAGCTTGCATCGCGACGGTGCGACCATTTGCATGGTCACGCACGATCCGCGTTCGGCAGCCGCCGCACAACGCCGTGTTACGCTGTTTGACGGTTGCATTGTCGAAGACAGCCGTCAAATGTCGGCCGTAGCTTAAGGAGCGCACCATGATCAGCGAATTGCGTTACACACTGCGACGTTTACAGAAAACGCCAGGGTTTACCGCGCTCACTCTATTTGTGATGACCGCCGGTTTGGGTCTGGCCTGTTTTTTATATGTGTTGATTCGGCAACTGGCCTATGCCGATTTAGGTTTTCCCGATCAGGACCGTATAGTCGCCATTGATGCCGTCATTAGCGGCTTTGAACAAAACGGTGGCAATGTCGCGTTGCACGATTTTCGTGAGTACGAGAAAACGCAACGCAGTTTTGAATTTTTATCACCGACAATGGCTCGCAACTACACCTTGAACGGTGGCGAATTTCCACAACGCGTTTACGGCGTTGCGGTGCGACCCAATTTTTTTGCACTGGCGCAAGTGCCGGCGTTTAAAGGCCGCGTATTGCAAGACAGCGATAGCGTTGGCGGCGGCGCACCGGTGGCCGTCATTGGTTATGATTTGTGGAAAAACTATTTTGCCGGCCGCGACGATTTGATCGGACGCAGCGTCAAAATGGACGGCCAGCCGATCACGATTGTTGGCGTGATGCCTGAGGGCTATGCAATGCCCGATGTTGGCGAAATGTGGTTGCCACTCAACGAAAGTGGCGCCGCCAAACCGGGCGAACGCTTGCTGCTGATTTACGGTAAATTGAAAAACGGTGTCAGCATCGCGGACGCCAATGCCGATCTGCAGCAAACGGCACAACGTTTGGAAAAAGACTTTCCGCAAACCAATAAAGAACATGGCATCAAGGTGTGGCCAATGGCACAGATCTCGATGTCAAATTCAATGTTCATTATCTACATGATGTTGGGCGCCGGCGTGGTGATCTTATTGCTGGTCTGGGTCAATATCGGCAATTTGTTGTTGGCGCGTGCCAGTGAAACCTACAAAGAATCGGCAATCCGCGCCGCACTCGGTGCATCACGTCGCCAGTTATTGCAGCAATTATTATTGGAGCCGATGTTGCTCAGTGTGATCGCCGCCATTCTCGGCTGTTTTTTTGCCGGCTGGGCGCTGACCTATGCACGCTTCATGTTGGAACAAACAGCCGGCAGTGGCCGCATGATGTTTTGGTGGGATCTGGGTCTGACACCGCAGGGCATTCTGTTCACGATTGCACTGGCGTTAATCACTGGCGTGATCACGGGACTATTGCCGGCGTGGCGTGCCACATCGGGTGATGTGGCCAGCACATTGCGTGATGGCACACGTGGCGCGCAAAGTCGTCGCGGTGGTCGTATTGCTCGCGCCTTGGTGATCGCCGAAATTGCGCTTTCCGCCTGTTTGTTGATTGCGTCATTAGTGTTGGTCTCTGGCGTGCAAAACGCCGTTAACCGCGATTACGGCGCACGCATAGACGGTTACACCGTGGCCAGTTTTGAGTTAGGTGGCCCATCGTATGCTGAGGTTGCACAACGCCAATTGTTTATCGACAAACTGACTCAAACGTTGCGCAGTGAATCCGCCGTAACACAATCCGCGATTGCGACGAGCATGCCGGGCGGCTGGGCAACGTCCATCAATATTCAAGCCGATGGCTATGATTACCCTGATCAGCGTTTTCCTACGGCGAATGCCGTGTACATCAGCAACGACTACTTTGCGACGTTTGCGATTGCATTGAAAGAAGGTCGCACCTTTGAACACAGCGACAACGCCAGCAATTTACCTGTCGCCATTGTCAGCAGTGCATTTGCTGCAACGTATTGGCCGCAAGGCAATGCCATTGGCAAACGCGTGCGCATTTTTGCTGGCGGCGAACGCGCGATGTGGGCCACCGTTGTGGGCGTGAGTCAGCAAGTGTTGCACGGTCAACCCATTGGCGATGCAGCGGATAAACCCACCGTGTACTTGCCGATGGCGCAGCACGATGTCGATAGCGGCGTTATCGCCGTGATGGGCAATACCGATGAAATGCAACTCGCCACGGCGATTCGTCGCGCGGTGCGCCAAGTTGACAGCGACATGAGTGTGTTTCGTGTGAACACCTTGCGCACACGCGTGCAAGGTTCCACCTCCGGCATGCGCTTTGTCAGCACGATCTTTGTCTGGATCGCGGTGATGGGTTTGAGCTTGGCCATTACGGGTATTTACGGTGTGACATCGCGCACTGTAGTGCAGCGCACGCAAGAATTTGGTGTGCGTCGCGCACTCGGTGCCAGCGACGCCGACATTCAGTGGATGCTGGCCAAAATCGGTTTCAAACAGCTGTTAATCGGTTTAGGTGTTGGCAGCAGTCTCGGTGTATTGGCCGCACAATTAATCAGCAATCTGTTTCCTGAACTCGGTGTTCTGATGGTCACGATTGCCATCAGCGTCACTGTCTTGATCGCCGCCGTTGTCATGATCGCAACTTACATTCCTGCGCACCGAGCCATTCGCATCACACCAATGGACGCTTTGCGTTACGAATAATCCTCATCGCCGTGCACAAGGCTGTGCACGGCGATGACTTCCGCTTGTTTCCATCGCATCGAACTTCTACCATTTCTTTACCTTGTTTGTTGGTGCCTATTCTGTGACGCCCACAATTTTGATCGCCGATGATGAACCCAGCGTCAGCTCGGCGTTGCGCTTATTCATGAAAAGCGAAGGCTGGAACGCCATCGCCGTCAATTCTCCCACCGCGGCACTGGACGCGTTGAAACAACGCGATTTCGCGTTGCTGATCACCGATCTGAATTTTCAACTCGACACCACATCAGGCCTTGAAGGCATCAAGTTGATTCGCGATGTACGCCAATTGGACACCGAAATACCGATTGTCGCCATGACCGGCTGGGGAAGCATTGATATCGCCGTTGATGCCATGCGTCACGGTGCTGATGACTTTGTTGAAAAACCGTGGGATAACGCGCGACTCGCCAGCAGTTTGCGTAATTTGCTGGCCCTGGGTGTCAGTCGTCGTCGCGGCACACGTTTAGCACAAGAAAATGCGCTGCTTAAACGCGACCACACAGCCGCGCAGTGGATCGCCGAATCCGCCGCCATGCAAGCCATCATGAAAACCGCTGCGACCGTTGCCGGCAGTGACGTTAATATTTTAATTACTGGCGAAAACGGCACCGGCAAATCACAACTCGCCCAGTGGATACATCAACAATCACACCGTTCGGCGCAGGCTTTTGTCAGCGTGAATATGGGGGCGATTCCTGACACCGTGTTTGAAAGCGAATTATTCGGCCATGTTAAAGGCGCATTTACGGATGCCCGCGACAACCGCATTGGCCGTTTTGAGTTGGCCGACAAAGGCACCTTGTTTCTCGATGAGATCGGCAATATTCCGTTAACGCAACAAGCCAAACTGTTGCACGTGCTCGAAAGCGGACGTTTCGAAAAGTTGGGCAGCAGTAAAACGCAAGAAGCCAATGTACGCGTGATCTCAGCAACGAATGCCGATTTGGCACAACTGATCCACGCCGGGCAATTTCGCAAAGATTTGTTGTATCGCTTAAACAGTGTCTGCCTCGAATTACCGCCACTGCGGCAGCGTCAGGACGATATCGTGCCACTTGCGCAACAGGCCTTGCAGCGTTTTGCCGACAAATACCACAAACCGGATTGCACGCTGAGCGCCGACGCACTGCGCGCGTTGTGCGATTACGAGTGGCCCGGCAATATTCGTGAATTGTCGCATGTGATCGAACGCGCCGTGCTGTTGAGCACCGGCACCGCGATCACCTCCGCACAATTGAATGTGCAAGCGCGCAACGCCATCACAGCGGCGCCCCTCACCGATCTGACACTGGAAGCCGTTGAAAAGCAGCTGATTCAAACCGCCTTGCGCCAATGCGATGGCAATGCCTTGGCGGCGGCCAAAGCCTTGGGCCTAAGTCGCTCAGCGTTCTATCGTCGTCTTGAAAAATTTGGGTTGTAAACGATGGCGACGCGCCGCAGTTTTAATGCCGAACAACGTCTGTTGATTTGGATCGCGATTGGCGTCACGCCTGCCGTTGTGACTGCGTTGGTTTTTATTTGGCGTAGTGAATTGAGCAGCTATGCCCGTCTCTTTTTGTCGACACTGCTGGTGTCGGCACCGATCGTGTCCATTCTGACAGTGCGCCGTTTTTTTGCCTCGCAGCTACTGACCTTGATCAATCTGATTGAAGCCATACGCCTTGGTGATTTCAGTTTGCGCGGCCATTTGCAGCCCGGCGATAGCGCAATGAATGAGTTGTTTTTTGAAGTCAACACACTTGCCGACACCCTGCAAAAACAGCGCGTCTACAGCCAACAGGTATCACATCTTATCGATCGTGTAATTGCCGATATCGAAGTGGCCATTTTGGCGTTTGATCAAGCACAGCGATTGCGCTTGTGCAATCCAGCTGCCACGCGGCTGATGGGAAAAAATGCCGATGATTTGCAAGGCCAGTCTGCACTGACCTTGGGCTTGCAGCCGTTTTTGCAACAGAACACCACCGTTATTGTCGAACACCAGTTTGCCAGCAATGGCATCTGGCAAATTCGTCACGAAACGTATCGTGAGCAGGGTGAACAACACAGCTTGTTGTTTATCACGGATCTGCAGCAAGTGCTGCGCGCTGAAGAACTCAAAGCGTGGAAGCATTTGATTCGGGTCATCTCGCATGAAGTGAATAACTCGCTGTCACCAATTGCCTCGTTGAGCGACACATTGCAAAAACTGCTGCCGGCTGAAAACAGTGACGATGTGCGCGATGGTTTGCAGATTATTCAGCAACGCGCACGCCAACTGACCGAATTCATTAAGCGCTATGCCGAGTTAGCGAAATTGCCGGCACCGAATAAACGCAATTTTGATTTGCTGCAATTATTGCAACGCCTGCCATTGCTGATGCCACAGCAGCGCGTGACGGTGCGCTGTCGCGGTGATTTGCCAGCGGCGTATGGCGATCCGGTGTTATTGGAACAATTGCTGATCAATTTATTGAAAAATGCGATTGAAGCGCAAAGTGATGCCACACAAAGCATCGAAATTCATGCCGAACGATTAAGTGATGGTTTTGCCATTCAACTACGGGATCACGGGCCTGGCATTCACAGCAATAGCAATCTATTTGTACCGTTTTACACAACCAAACCCGGCGGCGCCGGCATTGGCTTGGTGCTGGCACGTCAAATCGCCGATGCACATCAAGGTCGACTGCAATTGCGAAATCACGATGACGGCGGCTGCGTCGCCGAATTATGGTTACCGGCGATGCGGATCGCGGTGTAATTTGTTGCGGAATAATCGTTAGCACTGAGTATTTAGTAGTGCATACTGATAAAGCAATCCGATGAGGAAGAAACCTCAGCGCACGTGCCCGTTCATGGTTCGATGACCGAAGGATGAACGGTTTCGGTAGCTCAAAAACCTACCCAATCAGTAAAACAAAAGGCCGCTTTTCTGGCGGCCTTTTGTTCTACTGCACTAACCATTCAACTCGACATCTTAACGACGACGTTTAACACTCAATGCTAGCAGCACGATGGCCATCAATGCCGGTAGCGATCCACCGCCACCACCACCACCGCCGTTGTCGGTGGATTTTTTCTTCACCGCAATGTCAATGGTTTTAACGATTTGACCGCCTTTGCCGTCGCTGACCGTTGCTGTCAACGTGATTGTCGTGTCGCTGCTGACATTCGGCGCCGTTACTGTGACAGTTGCCGCATTCGTGTTGCTTAACGTGGCGCCGTTGTTCGCGCTCCACGCATACGTCAAGGCATCGCCATCCACATCACTGGCGGTGACCGTCGCCGTCAATGTTTCGCTGGCATTAACGCTGGTTTTGCTGGCGCTAATGGTCGCTGTCGGTGCGCTGTTGACGATGGGTTTTACCGTAACCGTCACATGTTGTTGCACGGTGTGATCATGCGTATCACGCACATTGACTGTAAACGTGTACTCCGTGTCACTGCTAACAACCGGTGCCGTGACGGATGCCGTTGCTTTGTCGCCATTCGTCAATGTCAGCAGCGGCGACACGGTCCACGCATAAGACAAAGTGTCTCCATCACTGTCGGTCGCGTCGGCAACAACGGTGATCGTTTGACCTGAGGTGACCGTGGTGGCATTTGCGGTAACCGATGCGATCACCGGTGCAACGTTGATCACCGGTTCAACCAGCGTCGCTTTAATCACAACATTTTGATACGCCGTGCTGGCGTACGCACGGATCGAATAACGACCAGCGTCGGGATTATCAAAGGTAATCACTTCGCTATTACCTGTCGTCGCCGAACTTTTATCGAATTGATCACGTTGTGCCGTTGCGCCCAAGCGCGCGTACAGATCCGCATCACCGCTGCCGCCACTGGTTTCGATCTGCAATGAGGCTTTGCCGGCCGGCACATCAATGTAAAACAACTTACCGTTGCCTTGCGATGCACTGATCGTTTGTGCCACGCCACTGACCAACGCCGTTTCGGCTTCGACCACGGCGCCGGTGATCGTGGCTTTCAACGCCACATTGCTAACGTCACTGCTGTTGTCTGCGCGTGCGAATACATAGTATTTGCCGGCGGTTGGATTCGCTAACGTCACGGCTTCATTGCTTTGCGGGCCACTCCATGAAACCTGATCGTAACGGCTGTCACTGGGTTGATACTCGCGCGCCACATACAAATCGAGATCGCCACTGCCACCGGATTGTGTTGATTGTATTTTCAGTTCGGTCGTGCCTGCGGGCACCGTAATGTCGTAATACTTGCCTTGACCTTTGCTGACTGTTACGCGCACTTCAACATCGTTTTCCAAAGTGATCGACGGTTGCATGGCGATGAGGCTTTTCCAATACGTTTCAAACTCGGCATCCAGTGTGGTGCCCAGTGTTGTGTTCAAGTAATTCATATAGCCTTGATAGTTACCGGCGCGCAACAACGGAATGATCGTGTCGATGACTTCTCTGTGACGCGCGAACAGGAATTTCTGCGCCATATAACCGCCACGGTAAACGCGATCGGTATCCCAGGGGCTTTCCGGTGTGTTGAAAATGTCCGACAGCTTGTACTGCTTTTGCTGCATGACCGACAACGCTTCCGTGTTCGGTTTGTTTTCGTAACTGTACGCAATGTATTCCGCTAAACCTTCTGCCCACCACACCATTTGTTTGCCAATACCATCGCCGTAATTGCCTTTCTTGATAAAGCGACCATCCAGATAGTGAACAAACTCGTGGCTCAAATTCCAAATATAAAATTGTGGACGCAGCCACGACGCTTCATGCGCAATAAAACGCGCCTGATTGCCGTCGGCTTCAGCATCGCCTTCGAGGTACATGCCACCGTTGTTGGTGCCGATACCAAAAATGGAACCTGCCCATTCGTTGTACTGATCGTAATCGTCAAACACGGCCATTTCGATGCTGGTGTTTTTATCACCGGCGATCGGATTGCTATTGCTGGTGCCGACGGTACTATGGAAAAAGTCCAGCTCACCGCGCACGCTAGTGCACGAATCCGCCAGCTGCTGTGACGTCATTTCTTGCACCATAAAACGCAGCCAGTCATTGCCAGAACAAGTGTGTTTGATCGCGAGCACACGATCGCGCAAGGCGTCTTCATAACCGCAGGTGTTATAAACCGAACAGCTGTCACCGCCCGCCCAGAAATTGTCGTTGGTGATCGTCGCTATACGGATCCAGACTTTAAATTCTTCGTCGTCATTTTTGTCGAGCGAAGCCAATATCGCTTGTACATTGGTGCGTACCGTGTCACGCACGCTGGCGTATTGCAGCAACCGAGTGTATTCCCCGGCCACATTGATAAGGAACCAGCTGGTCGAATCGCCATCAGCGTTGACACCGCCGAGCATCGTGTCTTTAAAGCGGTTATAAAACGCCAGCAGATCAGAGGCCAAGGTCGGATCGGATTGCATTAGCGTGTTGATTTCACTGCTATTCTGATACGCAAGGTAATACGTGTTGACGGCTTGGTGCGCCATGTTCGACGTCCAGTACGCATCGAGCCATTGCATTGTCATCGCATTGAGCAGACGACGCGCCACCGGTAAATAACGGGCGTGTTCATCGGCGCTGTCGATCGTGATCATCAACTCGCTGACAATTTGGCCGTTGGCCTCATTCAAATCAAACAAATGTGATGAAGCAAACACACCGTCTAATGCAGCACGAATCGCCGTTTGTAAAGGCGCACCGTAATCACCAACGGTGGCTGGTTCGCCGTATTGCACGTAATAACCGGCGCGCAAATACGTGATCAAATTCAACAGGCCGGCGCTGTTGCTGCCATCGTAACTGCTGCCCACGGCCGCGACCGCATTGGCGACGCTGACCATTTTGCTTTCTTGAAACAGATCGTGACCAACAGCGCCACTGACGCTATAGAGATCGTACAAACAACTGTACAGATCAGCGGTTTTAATCGCATCAACCAGCGCACTGCCACTGAGTACCGACAATTCGGCTGGCGTGCACGCCGCGCTGGCCAATGACACACCACTGGCCAATTTGGCACGCACGTGTTTGACGTTGGTCATCGCCATCGGCAATTGATTGTTGGCACGCGCCTGCGGCGCACGTTCGTTCGGTTTGACACCGGCTTTGTTGCGTTTTGATGTGATCAGTGAAGAGGAATCTTCGTGGCCATGAAAACGCGCATCGGCGTGTGACGTTGCGTTTTCTTTGGCCAGCGCCGGCCATGCCACGGCAACCGCCAGTAGCGGAACAAGATATTTTTTCATCAGGTTGAACCTAGATTTATTTCTCGCTTTCGCTGCACTCGCTGCAGCGCCCTCCGTAGGCGTGCACATCAACGGAAACTTCGCTGTGACTAATGACGTGCTACCGCAAGCGTCCTGCTTGATTATGGTTTTCGCTTCGGTCGCCAACACTGTCCCAGAAAATGAAATGAGTATTCTTGTGCGATTTCACTGCGATCAATGCAGCGGTTTTCACCAAAACGGCGTCAGTTGAACGGTGTCGGATGCAGTTGAAAATGGCTTTTGGTTTTTTTCTTCACCCATGACATAGGATTTGCACCTGCGGCAACAACACCACCTTTTGATGCCCCCAAAAAAAGGGGCAACTAAGTCGTCGCCCCTTTCGTATGACAATGTGACGCTGTTAACGAAAGCGCCGCCCGCGAATAAAACCACGACAATTGGCAGCGCCGCAACCGCATTGAAATGCACGAAACAGCTCATCTTCGGTGGATTCGTAATCCATTGTTAAAAAATCCCCTGCGGCAATGTCGCGACGCGCGGTAAACGTTTGCGTACTCATGTCACAACTCATGTTAGGGTCACAAGAGTGCAACACTTTCCCCATGACAATTGGATCGGAAATGTAGTTGCCTGGACTGTGTTGCAAGGTGTAGAGCGTTTGTTCGTGCACCAGCGGTCCGTAAAAACGAAAAACCACCTCGCCTTTTTTGATCGGGACGACGCTGCGCAATCCTTCGCCTTTGCCATAGGCTCCAACGACTTCAACGCGATCGCGCGTGGGTTCATACAGAAAGGGGGGACAGAGTTGTGAATAGTAACGTAATGACTGTAGCGGTTCGACCGGGTTAGAAAGCGGCACCTCACTGCTGGCTTGCATGAATTGAAGCGGCATAATGGCATCCTTTTTATGTCGTCATTGCGGGGCATCGTGGCGGTTGTTGTGCATGGCCGGCACGCACATAAAATGCAAACCAGCAGAAATCATCTTTCTGTTGGGCGGTAGCATTGATGGCGCGTGTCAGTGTTTTCATCGTATGGCGTTGTAAATGTCAGCTATTTTCGAATGACAATTTGATGTGTGATCGCTTTCGGTGCATAGTATTTATTGACGACGCCGATCACCGTTTCTTCTTCGAACCACTTGCAGCTGAACACATCCAGGTACATGTCGCGTGCGGCATCATTGGTGTGCACCGTCAATGCCGATGTGGTGATGAGTTGCACGGCCGAAATACCGACTTGACAACCATCACCGAAACGCGCGGCGATCGGTTCACCATAACGTATCATGTCGATACGATCGGCCAGCTCCTTCAAAAAATCTTTCATCATATCGAGCGACAACAAATTATCGTTGCAGCCTTCCAGCGTCAGCATCATATGCTTGCCATAATATTTGCAACCGTTGATGCTGATGTTCTTATAGTCCACCGTCGTCATGTTTTCATCACCCGTGCAATAAAAAACCCCCGGTTGCGGCGAATTTTACGTCGGCAGCCTATGGTCGTTGCTGCCACGGAAATTCGCATCTCCCGAGGGTTGCTACCGCCACATGGCGGCGCTATGACTATGCGCCAGTTGCACAATGGATGCAATGGATGAGAAAGGCCTTCAGTCGACGTATGGGTTAGCGCGATGCGGTTGTTCAGAATCCTGAAATTGAATGGGTTCGGAGCGTGCCCACACGGCGCGCTCCGTCACATCGTTTGTGTCGAATTATTGACGCTTGCCGTCGCCGTGATGCTCATGATGCCCGTCACGGTGTTGGCGGTGGGGTCCTTCGCGGTGCAACGTTTCAAGCTGAGCCCGTTGTTCGCTGCTGAGCACATGTTCCATGGTATCGGAGAGCGCTTGGTGTGCTGATTTCATCGTCTCGCAATGTTGTTTCATCGCGGTGGAAATTTTGCTTTCCTGATCGGCGTTTAGCGTCAGCTTTTCTTTTAAATGCGCCAGCATGGGCGGCTTGTCACAGTCAACTTTACTGCCTTTGAACATGAAGGGCATCGGCGGCATTGGTGGTTCTGGTGGCGACGGAGGTTGTGGGCGATCCGCCGCATTGGCAACCGCCGCGGTCAACGACACTATCATCACGACTAACAGGACACGAAAAGACGTCATGAGTTTGCTCCTTAAATGGATTGACGACGGGGCCAGTGTGCCGCCACCGCGTGCAAACAATATGGAGCAAATGTGGATGCTTTGATCGCAAGTGTGTCGTTGGAATGGAGTACTTAAATACGAAGCCTCCCGCCAATCCCCCTTGAAATAACGTGGTAAGCGTAAAATCGATGGAACCCCACTCAATATTTCCGCTAATTTGAAAACTCAAACGAGCTCGCTGAAAGTTTCTCGTGACGAACAGACACACGAGCTCTTCAGTTTGAGAGGCCGGTATCCGGACCGGCGGCCGGCTCACTTTCTTTGCTCGCGCAAAAGAAAGTAAGCAAAGAAACGCGCCCCTGACGACGCCAGAAACTTTAGCGCGTTTAGCGGCACCGGTCCTGCGTTGCTCGTTCGTCGCAGAATTTTTGTCCGGCACATCCATGTGCCGGCCCCCTTCGGGGCTAAAGCTAAAAATTGCTCCGGGCAATTTTTTGTGATGGGGCTTCCCAGTCCCACACAAAAACCTCGCCATCCTTGGGCGAGGCCTTCCGCTTCGCTGCAGGTTTTAACTGCGCCAAACTGCGCTACTCGGGGCGTCGTAAGGGGACCCCGTTTGCGATAACCAGTGCAGTGCGGCAAACAAGAACAAAAGCAAAATCCAAACTTTTTCAGAGTTTTCCGAGTTCAGTTCAACGACACAAACCGATATCCCACACCATAAACTGATTCGATCAGTTCCTCGTCGGTCAACTCCTGCAAACGTTTGCGCAATTTTTTGATATGACTGTCAATGGTGCGATCGCTGACGATGTGATTGTCGTGGTAGATCCGATCCATCAACTGGCTGCGCGACAAAATACCCGGCGCGGCCATCACCAGCGCATTGAACAGCGCAAATTCGACGGCGCTTAAATCGATTTGCCGTTCGCCCAACATGACACGCAATTGTGGAGCCAACAACTGCAAACGCTTGTCGTTACGTGGCAATACCGCCTGTGTGCGACGCAACACCGCTTTGACGCGCGCCATCAGTTCGCGCGGACTAAACGGTTTGCAAACGTAATCGTCGGCACCCAACTCGAGACCCAGCAAGCGATCAATTTCTTCGACTTTTGCCGTCATCATGATGATGGGCACCGTTGAGTGTTGTCGCAGCATTTTGCACAACGTCAGACCATCAACATGCGGCAATTGCAGATCCAACAAAATCAGATCCGGCATCTGCTGCTGCACCTGCGCCAACACTTGCGCACCGTCGTGCAACATATCAACCTGCATGTTTTCATGGCGCGCGTAATCGGCCACAACATTGGCCAATTTGATTTCATCTTCAACGATTAACAGACGCGTCATAATGGCATCTCAATCAGAATGGCCAAACCGCCAAGCGCAGAAGCACGCGCCGATAATTGACCGCCATGCGCAAGCACAATCGCGCGCACAATCGCCAGCCCCAATCCGCTGCCTTCATTAGCCATCCGGCCCGCTCCACGATAAAAACGCTCAAACAAATGTGGCAGATCATTAACGTCAACACCGGGCCCACTGTCCTCCCAAGCCAGCCGCAACATCGCGTCGGTAACGGTAACCGTTAGGCGCACCTGTGCGCCGTGATCACAATACCGTACAGCATTTTCAAATAAGTTGTGCAAGATCTGGCGACAACGACGTTGATCAGCTTGCACTATCACAGTCGTTGGTGCCTGCAACTGCCATTGCAAGGCGTGCTGAGCTATCGCCGTGGCATGCACGGAGGCGACTTCCTGTGTGAGCGAGACCCAATCGAATTTCGACTTATGCAAAACGAGCACACCGGCATCAGCGCGGTTTAGGACATTGATGTCATCAACCAAACGCGTTAAATGCGCCACTTCGGTCAGTAGCGATTCAAATGCCGTTGGCGATGGCGATCGGATGCCGACCTGCAGGGCCTCGATTTCAGCGCGCATCACGGCGATCGGCGTGCGCAATTCATGCGCCAATTCCGCGAAGGCATTTTCACGCTGTTTATGCAGTTGATCGAGATGTGCCGCGAGCGCATTAAAATCGCGCGCCAAATCGCCAAACTCATCACCCGAACGCGCATCGAGACGATACGCATAGTCACCATCACGCAAGATATTGGCACCGCTGCGCAGCGCATTGACCCGTCGCCCCAGCCAAAACGCCAACGCGTAAGCGAGCACTGCCGACAACACCAGCGCGAGTCCGCCCGAAATGCTGAGTTGACGCAGCATCGCCTGTTCAAATTGCGCCTCGGCCGCCAATACGCGATCGTGGCGAAAATCAATGACAAGATAACCGATCAATTCGTCACGATCGTAAAGCGCTTGCGCCGGTGTTTTGATCAAATCGGGTAAATCAGGAGGGCCCGCCAATACCTTTTTTTCGGTCGACAATAACCACACCGGTGGCGAATGAAATTCAGGTCCGTGCAACGGACGATGATCGCGCTGATGACGATTGTTCACCGGGGCCGCAGGTGGTGGTGGCGGTGTGGGACGCATGTCCATCCACTCTAACCATAACTCAGGGTTACTTTGTACCATTAACCAGGAACGATCACGTGCGTACAACGATTCGACGCGCTGCACCAACATGCGCGTAAAGCGCGCCTCATGTTGTCGTTTGACTTCGCTAAAACCGCGCTCAAATTGACTGCGGTTCAGCACATAGATCGCCAGCAAAATAACGGCGCTGATACTGACGAAAATGACAAATAGTTTACTGCGCAGCGACACGCTTAACTCCCTTGATGCGGCACCCACGATGCCCGACCACGACGCCGCCACCGTTCGCCAACCGAACCTTAGCAGTTTCTGCCGGCGATAAAAGCGCAACAATTGAGGATTCAACGCAGCGCACAAGCGACAGCCAGTTCACACAGCCTTTTTCAGGCGCTTTGCCGCGACGGTACCGATGAAATGGACCTAGAAATGCGTGCCATGCTGGCACGACAATTACACGGCGCCCCACCAAGCTTAAAAAACCGCAGTTGACCGCTTCACTGAGCATTCAACACTATGAAATTAACGAATTTGTCAGTTGCTTTGCCTTTATCCCGTCTGGTGCGCCGCGACACGACGCACAGTGCGCACCACCGACCGCAGGGAGGGCGATGCCACGCACTCCACGTTGTGGTCAGCGGCGGCGTTTAGATTCAACGGCGACAGGATCGGCCATGAACATGGCGATGCCGAATTTGGCTTCCGTACAATCGTTGTGGGACGACGACGAAGGCATTTTTTATTTTCGTAAAGATCAAGACGGACGTTATGTTGCGGCCAGTGCCTGGTTGCAACGACGATTGTTCCGCAACACCGAGAAGGCGATTCTCGGTAAAACGGATTTCGACCTATTGAATCCACTGCTCGCCCTGCAATGGCAGCAAGACGATCGTTGCGTATTAGAACACGGCAGGGTGCTGCGCCATCGACTCGCGTTGCTAGAAGATTGCGACAAGAAGATAGCGTGGTGCCTGATCAGCCGCGCACCGGTGCGCGATCACAACGGGATCATCATCGGCATTGAAGGTCTTGGCAAAGATGTGGCGCTGCTGGCTCCGTCATGGCATCCGTATCAGACGTTTGCCCAGGTGATCGCGCATATCCATGCTCATATGTGCCGCGAGATCAGCATTGTTGAATTGGCCCGTATTGCCGGCATGTCGGTAACCACGTTCGAACGTCATTTCCAACGCCAGTTTGGTTGCCCGCCCAAAGTGTTTATCACTCACCAACGTATTCAAGAAGCGTGTTGTCGCTTGCGTGCACAGCAGCCCATTAAACGGGTCGCGCAAGAGCTTGGTTTTTGCGATCAAAGCCATTTTACCAAAGCCTTCAAACAATGTTTGCACACCACTCCGGGCGAGTTTCAACATCGCGGCCACCAGTTTGTCGTTTAATCAATTTCCATACACGATTGCGACAAATGTCTTTGCAATACATTTTTACACAAACACCGCGCCACGGCTTCTTTTTGACTCGCACCCGCACACGGTTTGGTAATTTTTTTGCAAAAGAAAAAAGGGGCTAACGCCCCAAATTTGAAACACAATCAGGTAGAAGTACTCACGTAACACACTTTGACGAAATTCACCAAAGCCAACGCGCACACCGTAAAACAACCGATTTGGCGCGAGCGAAATGACGGACAATGAAGGGAGACGCTCACCGTCAGATCGCTGGACCAGCATAAATGGCCAACACAGTGAAGGATGGTGTATTTCACGCGCGATCACACCGGGAATAACACAAATAGCACGCCATACATCGCGGCCTTTCACCTTTTGCCGTTTGGTATATTTTCGGCACTCATTTTATTAGCATTATCTCATATTATATTCTCAATATTTCCAAACGTTTATTTATCGTATTCCCCTTTCTTCGCGCAGTGTTTTTCAACAAGAAGCTCACATTCGATCTGGCCCATGCTGCGTACCGCAATCGTTCCCGATTGCACAACCGATCGATCGTTGCCCCTCACCCACGTAGCACATCCATTGCGTTGTTAAGACAGAAGTTAACGGTAAAGCAACTGCGCAGAGCAGTTGACGACAACAGGGGATACCCATGACAACACATCCAAAAACAGCACCGCAAACGGTGACCAAACGATTCACTCGTCACGCCATCGCTATGGCAATTGGCAGCAGTTTATTGTTAACCACACCGGCATGGGCCAACGACCCAACCGGTGGATTACGTGGAACCATTACCGCCGGTATCGGAGCAGATATCAGCGGTGCAACGGTTTCGATTAGAAACGAAGCGCAGGGATTTGTGCGCACCATTGAAGTGGATGCCAATGGTGAGTTTTCGTTTAAAGGCCTACCCATTGGCAGCTACACCATCACCATCAGCAAGCCCGGTTTTTCATCCGTGAAACAAGAGCATGTTGATATCACACTCGGTGGCGTTGCCAATTACACGGCGCAACTGTCCGAGAATAATTCGGCCGAAGTGATTGAAGTGGTTGGCGGCATGATCAGCAAAATTGACACGATTTCATCCACCAACGGCTTAAATTTAAATCGCAGTCAAATTGACACGCTGCCGGTTGGGCAGAACACGACCGCACTGAGTTTGTTAGCGCCGGGCGCCGTCGCCGGCGACAGCGATTTTGGTAACTTGCCATCATTTTCGGGTGCCAGTGCAGCGGAGAACGCTTATTACCTCAATGGTTTTAACATTACCGAAATGCGTAAAGGCATGGGGTGGTTGGAATTTCCGTGGGAAGCAGTAAAAGAAGCGCAAATTTCGACGGGAGGCGTGTCTGCACAATATGGCCGATTTGTTGGCGGCGTTACCAATATCGTCACCAAATCTGGTAGCAATGAATGGGATGGCGGTGTGTCCGTTGATTACGCGCCGGCCAGTCTGCGCTCAGAGTCGCCCGACATTTACGGGCAACGTTATGTCACGCGCGATGTGGTTGTTGGCTATGACAATCAAAATAACCCCATCATCGAAACGCGTGAAATTCCGATGCTGGATCAAATTGTCAATAATTCGTCGTACGAGGTCGACACCAAGACCTACAGTGTTTTTGGTGGCGGACCATTGATTACGGATAAATTGTTTTTCTATGCCGTACTGGCACCCACACGCATTGATGAGCAACGTGGCGAAGACAATTTATTGGACAACAATGGCGAAGTGGTGCCATCGGCAACAGCCTACAAAAATGAATTTTCACGCGATTCGGCGTTGGTCAGTGTGGACTGGAATATCACGGGCGAGCACACGCTTAATGTCACGATGATTTCATCGGACGAAGATAATCGTCGCGATTTTTATCATTACACCTATGAACGCGGTCTTTATGATCGCATCACCGGCCCGGCTGGCAATACCGAATGGGAACGCGAGCGTTGGGTACGCAGCATTAATTATCAAGGGCAAGTAAGCGACGACATTCACGTGTCGGCCTCGTATGGCAAAAGCCATGATGAATATACGGCGTTGTCTTCAACACCAACCACCGCGCCAATCTGGGATAACCGCACCGGCGCCTGGGTTCAACTGACCGATTTTGCCAGCAGCCGCAACGATATCAACGGCGATGAGCGTTCCGCATTTCGTTTTGATATTGCGTGGAATTTTTCCGATCACACGGTGCAATTTGGTTACGACCAAGATGAAATCGACAGCTGGCGTGACTATGGTTACACCGGCCCCAACAGCAGTCACAACCCGTTGATTGAATACTATGGTCCACGCTTGACACCGCTGGTCATCAACACAGGCAATGGCAACATTCTGACCATTCCTGCTGGCGAAGCTTATGCGCGCCTGATTGATCGCGACATTCATGCCAGCGTGTCCGGTGAATCGAAAGCGTTTTATGTCGAAGATCATTGGGATGTTGCTGATGGTTTGCGCTTGAATATGGGTCTACGTAACGAGGAATTTATCAACACTAACGGCGCCGGCGATGAATATGTAGCCGTCAAGGATCAATGGGCACCGCGCGTGGGCATCATTTGGGATATTGATGGCGAAGGTACACAGAAATTATTTTTCAACTACGGTCGCTATTTCATGCCGGTTCCGCAAAATACCGGTGTGCGCATGGCGGCACCGGAATGGAATGTGCGCACGTATCACCCCATCATCAACAGCGTGCCGGGTACCATTGCCGAATTGGGTACTGCGTATGGCGCGCATGTGATTGCCGACGGCACCGTTCGCGATGGCGCCGTTTATGCCACTCGCAATCTTGATCCGATGTATGAAGATGAGTTTGCGATCGGTTATGAACGTGAGCTCAATGACAACTGGGTTGTGGCGGCGCGTTTGTTGTATCGCAATTTGATCAGTTCAATCGAAGATGCTCAAGTGGATTACGCAGTGTATGCCTGGTGTGCCGACAATCCGGATGTCGATTGTTCCGGTTATCACCCCAGCACCTGGAACGGCGGAACCGCACGTATCATGAATCCCGGTCAAGATGCTGATGTGACCGACGATTTTGATGGTGATGGAGATCTGGAAACCTACACCATTCCCAAATCGTATTTGGGTTATCCGGAAATGGAGCGTACTTACAAAGCGCTGGAGTTAAAAGCGGACGGTGATATCGGCGATTTGAACATCAGCGCCAACTACACGTATTCAAAAAGCGAAGGTAACACCGAGGGGTTATTGCGTTCGGACAATGATCAATCCGATCCGGGTTGGACACGTTCATTCGATTCTCCCGAAATGACCGATTACGCGTTTGGTTATCTGCCCAATGATCGTCGTCACAACTTCAAACTGTATGGCAGCTATCAATTAACCGAAAGCTGGTCAGCGGGTTTTACGTGGTTTTCGACGTCGGGTCGCCCATTGAACCGCATTGGCTATCACAATTTAACCAGCGATTCATGTGCAGCCGACGGTGTTCACCCAACGTGTGATGATGGTTACGCGAACGAAAATTTTTACTTCAACAACGCGCCATCACCGCGTGGCAGTTGGGGTCGCACACCGTGGATCAATACGCTAAATGCTCAGCTGCGTTACACGACCGCGATTGCCAACGGCAATCTGGCCGTCAGCTTAAACATATTTAACTTGTTGGATGCGGATCATGCCACTCAACTTGAGGAATATGGCGAAGACGAGTTGCGTGACAACGGCAGCAATAATCGTCGCAAATTGCATTGGGGCGAACCAACGTCATTACAAGCACCACGCAGTGTGCGCTTATCACTTCGTTATGATTTCTGAGGATATGATAAACGCGTGAAGCATTGATATGACATGCTGGAACACACATCGTGTTATTCCAGCATGTCATATCATCTATCCAGTCAAAATCGCATTGAATGTGGATCAAAGCATCTCCCCCAATCCTCCCCTTAAAAAAAGGGGGGTTGGAGGGAATCGTTTTGAATGAGGAACTCATGCAATGCCGCTTTTTTTAAGTGCAACATTGATGGCCGTTGCATTATTTCACTCTGCCTGCTTTTTCTTCGCCCGATCATCCGCCGCTTTACTGCGTCGCGTGGGCTCGGCATCGAGCGGATTTTCAGGCCAGTGGTGTTTCGGGTATTGGCCACGCATGTCTTTGCGCACATCGGGATAGACATTACGCCAGAAATTACTCAGATCTTGCGTTACGGCTAATGGGCGCTGCGCCGGTGACAGCAAGTGAATTAGCACGGGCGCTCGACCGTTCGCGATACGCGGCGTTTGTTCAACACCAAACATTTCTTGTAAGCGCACCGCTAGCACCGGCTGTTCGCCGCTGTAATCCAACGCGATGCGCGAACCCGTAGGTACCGTCAAATGCGTTGGTGCCAATTGATCAATCTGCTGACATGTTGAAAAATCCAGTACGCTTTTCAGCGCCGTCATCAAATCCAGCTGATTCAACTGTGACCGCCGCGTAATGCCGTTCAGAAACGGCGCCAACCACTGAGGCAATGAACGCAACAAGGCGGCGTCCGAAAAATCGATTTTTTCATCCAAACATTGCTGTGCTTGCAGCCAGCGCACACGTTGCAACCATTGCGTGCTGACGCTGTCCCAGGGCAGCACGGCCAAGCCCATTTGCGCAATGCCTTGACACATGGCGCTGACCACCGCCTCGCCTTTAGCGGGCAACGGTGATTCGCTAAACACGATCGCACCAAAGCGCGACACATGACGCGCAATCACCGCTTGTTCGCGCGGCGACCACAATGTCTCTTCGCCGGTAAAGATCATCTCGGGTAGATGCTGACGCAAATCGTCTTGCGCAACATCAGCGGCAAGAAAAATGCGCGCGTTTTGCCCTTCGCCGTCAACATCGGCGATCGCGATCCACTCTTGTTTGGCCAACACACTTGGCGTCAGCAATTGTGCACCAACACCGCTAGCGGTTTGCCAGCGTTCGCCTTTGTCATCACGCCGTTTGGCGACGCGTTCGGGATAGGCAAGCGCGACGCACAAACCCAATTTATGTTCATCAACGAGGCTATCATCGACGTGCAATAACGTGCATAACCGTTTGGCTTGCGCTTTCACGCGCTCGCGCGCGTTGCCATCGCCAGCCCCACCAAAACGCAACATCTGCCAACGGCTGTGCAGATCCACATCGTTTTGCTGACCGCGCAACAGATCGCGCTCTTCGAGTAAGGCAGCAACATCACATGCAATCGCCGCAAAACCATTTTCGCTGGCATGAATCAACATGTGAGCAAAGCGGGGATGAACGGGCATCGCGGCCATTTTTTTGCCGTGCGCGGTGATTTTTTCGCGCGCGTCTAATGCGCCCAGTTCCAGCAATACGGTACGCGCTTGCGACAGCAATGATGCCGGCGGCTTATCAAGAAACAGCAGTTGCGTTTCATCACTGCCCCATTGTGCCAACTCAAGTGCGAGCGGCATCAAATCGCTTTGCATGATCTCGGGCGTTGAAAATTTCGCGAGGGATACGTGTTGGGATTCGTGCCACAAACGATAGCAAGCACCATCGCGTTGACGACCTGCACGGCCTTTACGCTGTTCAGCGCTGGCTTGTGAGATGGCAACCGTTGTTAACCCACTCATACCGCGACGCGGATCAAAGCGCGCGGTGCGTGCCAAGCCGCTGTCGATAACGATCGCGACACCGTCAATCGTCAGCGACGTTTCGGCAATGTTGGTGGCCAAAATAATTTTGCGGGCACCCGTTGGATCGGGCTGCAATGCGGCGTGTTGTTGCGCCGGATGGGCTTCACCAAACAGACTGTGCACAACGGCATTGACGGCCGCGTCGCGCAACGCATTTTCGCAACGGCGAATTTCCGCTTGGCCGGGTAAGAACACCAGCACATCGCCCTCATGTTCACGCAGCGCGCGCTGTGTGGTGGCGACAATGGCGTGTTCCAAGCGATCGCGTGGTTTACCAACATAATAGGTTTGGATCGGAAATTGACGACCCGCACTACTGATGATCGGCGCATCACCAAGACGTTCTGCGATGGTGACACCGTCGAGCGTGGCCGACATCACGACCAGTTTCAGATCATCGCGGCAATTTTGTTGCACATCAAAACTGAGCGCGAGCCCGAGATCAGCATGCAGCGAACGTTCATGAAATTCGTCAAAAATGACACAGCTGACGCCGCGCAATTCCGGATCGTTTTGCAGTTGGCGCGTGAGAATGCCTTCGGTCACCACTTCAATTTGGGTCGCCGCACTGACTTTGTTATCACCGCGAATACGATAGCCCACGGTTTGACCAACACATTCACCCAATTGCTTGGCCATATACTGCGCCGCTCGCATCGCCGCCAAGCGGCGAGGCTCCAGCATGAGAATTTTTCCGCTCATCTGTTTTGATTGCCAAATCGCCAGCGGCACCCGTGTGGTTTTACCGGCACCCGGTGCGGCAGACAACACCACATTCGCATGTGTTTTCAACGTCGCCAGCAACTCGGGTAAGACTTCATCAATGGGTAATAACATAAATTCGGCAAACTTCCGTAAACTAGATAAGGATTATCGCCGATCAGATCCAGCCTTGACCATGCGTAGCTCGACTTCACATCGCCACCGTGTTTTTTTTGCACTGACGTTTGATGCGACATTTTGTCAGCACCTCGCGCAGTGGTGCCGCCATGTCCCATTGATGGAGGGGCGCTGGGTCACGATGGCCAACTACCATCTGACCTTGAGTTTTTTGGGCGACGCCGATGATCGCGCTTTGGAAAGTTTAATCGGCCATCAATTTGAAGCGCTGCCACCTTTTGAACTGAGTTTTGGTGTGCTCGGTTTTTTTGCCAAACCGCAGGTGTTGTTTGTGCACCCGGACACGATCCCGCCCACATTGCTGCAGTTGCAGCGGCAATGCACAAAATTGAAAAACAGCTTGCGTTTGGGCAAAGCCGACGAAAAATTTGTGCCACACATCACGCTTGCACGCGAGGTGCAAGCGCCGATATCGGCACCGGCACAACCACTGCAATTGCACAGCCGTCATCGCCATTTCAGTTTGATGGTGTCGCAATCAACGCGCGACGGTGTCGTTTATCGCGCCTTGCAGCAATGGCCGTTACGGCCACCACTGCGCCCACAACCGCGTTAATTTTTGGAAACCATCTCAAAAATGATTCAGGCGCAGACGAGGTGCGTGCATAGAAGCGCAAGAACCGGAGTTTACACCGAGTAAATGAGGATTCTGAGCACCGCATGCACGCAGATCGTCAAGGCTGGATATTTTTGTGATGGTTTCCAGGCGGCTGCCACAATTCGATTTTATTGCCTTCCGGATCCATCACCCAGGCAAAATCGCCGTATTCGCCGGACTCTCGTTTGGGATCAACCGTTACGCCTTCCGCTTGCAATTGCTCGATCAGCGCGGCCAAATCAGCGACGATAAAATTGATCATGGTCGCTTTGCTGCTGGGTGCAAAATAATCGCTGCTTTGAGCGAACAAACTGACCAGTTGATAGCCGCTGTCGCTGGGTGCAAATTGCGCAAAGCAGGTGTCGCCGTAACATTGGAAAGCAATACCAAGATGACGTTCGTACCACTGGGCCAATGCTGCCGGGTCATTGGCTTTAATAAATGGCCCACCAAGGCCAATCACACGCTTCATTTTTGTCTCCTGCGGCCGATACGCTGCTTATCCAGAGCGCGGTTAAACGACGATGTCAAAACTGTACACAATTCTGCTGTCACTGGTGGCAATTTGTTGCCGCGCCGAACAGCACGTGATCGAACTCGGTGCCACCGACGTGTGGCGTTATAACAATGTCGTGTTCCAACCGTCTGCGTCGCCGGCCGTCCCACTCGCGCTGCATGCGGCACAAAATGCCAGCACCAGTCGTGTTGACAGCGCATTGGTGAATCGCGACAGCAGCGTGAACCGCGTGCTGACGGGTGGAGTGCCATTGCCGAGCATAGACAGCTTAATGGCGGCGCAACTATTTGGTGCGGGCCGCTTCGTGGCCGATCATGACAGTGATTTGCGCGTATTTGTGATCGTGCGCGACTACCGCACCGCTTTTCAACGCGTCGACAGCAATAATCTGCCCACGTTTATGGCCAATGTGCAGGCTTTTTTTGCTCGCCCTTTTGTGGCCGAGGACGATCCGTTTGCGCAATTGCATATTCAATTTGTGATCAGTGATCATCGCTATCAGCAACACGACGTGTTGGACATTCATGCCACGCTGGCTGCCTGCGAACGACTCGCCGGATCACAATGGCAAGCCGTCGCGACGCCGGATCAGGCGTTTTGGCAAACGTATTCGACCACCGCGATTGGTCAACTCGTATTGGCCTCAATTAATTACGCTAACGAATGGATCTATCAGCACTACAGCGCCAACAGTATCGCTGGCCGTATCACGGCGCGGCGCGGCGAACGTTTGCAATTGTCATTGACAGCGCCCGATGTTCGCATCGGTGAAACAGTGGCGTTGCGTCATCGCGAACAACCGAATCGCGTGATCGGTCATTTGCGTGTGAGCGCGTTGGCCGGCGATCACAGCTTTGCCTTGCCAGTAGACGTTCACCCTGCAGCGATTGCCGTTGGTGATCGCTTATATGTACAACGCACACCGCCACCGGCGGCACTGTTTTTGCCGCCACCTCCGATTGTGCAATGCGAACGTGACAAAAGCGCCAAAGCGGGCGACAATGAAACTACGACAACGGAATAATTGCACGAACAGTAATGAGCAACGGTAAAAAAACTCGGCCTCGCCTTTTTCCTTCTTCGAAAGAAACGGTGCCGGCTTCGCGCCGGACCACTGACACCGCACAAACCCGCTCCCCCACCTATCGCCTGGCGTTTGCCGATGAAGATTTTTTATTGGCCGATGAAACGCGTGCCGTGCGCTTGCAGCTGGAATGGCTTAAATTCGATGGTTTACTCGACAATGCGCAAATCGATCACACCATTGTCGTGTTTGGCAGCGCCCGTATCGAAGAGGCTGGTGTCGCACATGAAAAAGCCAATGAACTCAAAAAACGCAGCAAAGCCGAACCCGATAACGTCGCCTTGAAACAGCTCTTAAAAAGTGCACAACATTTGGAAAAACTGTCGGTGTATTACAACGAAGCGCGACGTTTTGCCAATCGCGTGGTCAAAGACGGCGAGCGCGCGTTCGGTTTCCCATGTCATATTATTACCGGTGGCGGGCCCGGCATTATGGAAGCCGCCAATCGTGGTGCATTTGAGGCCGGCGCCCCCAGCATCGGTTTGAATATTGTGCTACCTACAGAACAACACCCCAACCCCTACGTGTCACCGCACCTGAGTTTTCAGTTTCATTATTTCGCTATTCGGAAAATGCATTTTTTGATGCGCGCACGCGCGATCGTTGCATTTCCCGGTGGCTTCGGCACGCTGGACGAAATATTTGAAACATTGACATTGCGCCAAACCGGTCGCGTGGCCTGTTTGCCCATTTTGTTGTGCGGGCAAGATTACTGGCGGAAAATTTTCAATATTGATGCCCTGGTCGATGCCGGCGTGATCAGCCCAGAAGACATGGATCTGTTTCAGTATGTTGAAAATTCGGATGAAGCGTTTCAGGCAATTGCGGACTTTTATAAGAAACGACCGTTGCAGTGCTAAGGTCAGTTGCCGGTTGCGGGTTGCGAGAAAAGGAAATCGCATCTGACTTGGCAGGCAACTGGCAACTTATTCATTGCTGCGACATCGTTGCCGCGTTCATTACTCATACATTTTAAATTCTGTTTAACTTTATTCGAGCTAGCATTTACCATCCAACTTATCCAGAATGGGACATTCCGAGTGTTCATTGCCCGGACAGCGCGCCGACAACTCATGTAAAAAATCATGCATCATTTGCAACGATTGAATTTGTTGGTGAAGCTCTGCCATGTGTTTTTGTGCCAGCGCTTTGACTTCGGCGCTGGGGCGTTCCCGGTTACGCCATAGCGCCAGTAATTCGGCGATTTGTTCCAATGAAAAATCCAGCTGACGTGCGCTGCGGATAAAGCGCAGCGCCGCCAGATCGTGTTCATGAAAAAAGCGATAACCTGCCGCCGATCGCGGCGCTTGTTGCAACAGGCCAATGCGTTCGTAATGACGGATCATGTGCGCACTGACACCGGTTGCACGTGCCGCCTGTCCAATATTCATGGTCTTCTCTCCCCGAGCTTACGACGATGACCTTGACGCAGCACGCCAACGTTTTAACAGCAACGCATTGGCCACCACACTGACGCTGGAAAATGCCATCGCGGCACCAGCGACCATCGGGTTCAACAATCCAAAGGCGGCCAATGGAATGCCGACGATATTGTAAATAAACGCCCAAAATAAATTTTGCTGAATTTTGCGATAGCTACGTCGCGACACGGCGATCGCATCGAGCACTAATAAAGTATTGCCTCGCATCAACGTGATGCCTGCTGTTTGCATCGCCACATCGGTGCCCGTGCTCATCGCAATGCCGATGTCGGCGGCGGCCAATGCCGGCGCATCGTTGATACCGTCACCTACCATAGCGACCACGGCGCCATCACGCTGACGCAAACTTTCAACGGCAGCGGCTTTATCGGCCGGTAGCACATTGGCTTGCCATTCGTCGAAACCCAATTGCATGGCGACATGCCCGACGGCGCCTTCGTTGTCGCCGCTAATTAGCACGGTGCGAATACCCGCTTCACGCAGCGCCCGGATCGTGGCGGCTGCTTCCGGTTTAATTTGATCACCAAAAGCAACAACCCCCAGCAAGCACACCGTTGGCGTTTGTTGAATCAGCCACGAGCACGAAAACCCTTGCGCTGACCATTCCTTAACGTGCTCAACGAGCGCGCCGGCACTCAGCGCAAAATCATCCAACACTCGGTGATTGCCAAACACATAAAGCTGTTCGCCAATTCGGCCGCTGATACCTCTCCCTGGCAGCGCTTTAATCGCATCCGCCGGCAGCAAGGTGATACCGTCGCGTTGTGCCGCCTGTATTGTCGCTTTGGCCAGCGGATGCTCACTGCCACGACTCAAGCTGGCCGCCATTTGCAGCAGTTGCACTTTGTCACCCTGCATGACTTCAGCGGCCAGCAATTGCGGTTGCCCCAGCGTGACAGTGCCGGTTTTATCAAAGGCCACCACCGTTGTGCGGTGTGCGGTTTCAAGTGCCTCGGCATCTTTGATCAGAATGCCGTGTTGGGCGGCAACGCCAGTGCCGACCATCAAAGCAGCCGGTGTTGCCAAACCGAGGGCACAAGGACAGGCGATGACGAGCACGGCCACCGCGTTGAGTATTGCGGTTTCAATGTTGCCATCGACCCAGAACCACACACCAAACGTCAAGGCGGCAATCACCATCACGACCGGCACAAACACCGCGCTGATGCGATCAACCAAGCGTTGAATGGGGGCTTTGGCCGCTTGCGCCGACTCGACTAGGCGAATCGTACGGGCCAGCAAGGATTCAGCGCCGAGCGCCGTTGTTTGCACCAGCAGTTGACCATCACCGTTGATCGAACCACCGATGACGTGAGCACCTACTGTCTTGCTAACGGGCAAACTCTCGCCCGTTATCAGCGACTCGTCAATGTGACTGTCACCGCTCGTAATGCGGCCATCAACGGCAATTCGCTCGCCCGGTTTAACCACCACCACATCGCCGAGGCGCAACGCGCTGACCGCACGTTCCACTTCGCTACCGTTTTCGATCACACGTGCCGTGCTCGGCTGTAACGCGGCAAGTGCACGAATAGCTTCAGCGGTTTGACGTTTGGCGCGCTGCTCCAGCCATTTGCCGAGCAGCACCAGTGTGATCACGACCGCCGACGCTTCGAAATACAAAGCATGCACATGGGCCGACATCGCCCATAGATACACCGACAATCCCCACGCGGCCGTGGTGCCGATCACCACCAAAAGATCCATATTGCCGCGCCCCGCTTTTAACGCCGGCCACGCGGCGCGATAAAAACGGGCACCGAACACAAATTGCACCGGCGTTGCCAGCGAGGCTTGCAGCCAAGCCGGCAACACCACATTCGCCCCCCACAACGCCGCCAGCATCGGCAGCAACAGCGGCAACGTTAGCAGCGCCGCCGCCATCAACTGATACTTTTGCCGCAACAGTGCTCGCTGCGCGTCGGCCTCTTGTGGCTGATTTTGCGCAGAGATCGCCGTCGCCTGATAACCAGCTGCCACGACTGCTGCGATCAGTGACGGCAATGGTGTTCCGTCTGCCACCTCAACCTCGGCCTTTTCTGTGGCCAAATTGACACTGGCGTGTTGCACACCAGCGACCGATTGCAGTGCTTTTTCGATATGTGCAACGCAGCTCGCGCAAGTCATGCCGCTGATCTGCAGTTGTTGAATAGACGAATGCATGTCAACCTCGTCGGATTGAAAATGAAGTGTATCGCTCAACCTTCACTGCGTGTGAAGGTCAAGCACCGTGCATCGAACGATTTAAGCCACAACTGGCGGCTGTCTTTCTGCTGGGTAGCCCGCAGCGGCCAACACGGTAATCAGCACCTCATCGAGATCTTGAATGGTGCTACCGACCGTGGCGGTCTTGTTGGCTGGATTAACCGCAACCGAAGCAACACCGGGAACCGATTTCAACGCTTGGCTGACCCGCGTGCTGCAACTGGCGCAACGCATCGTTGGGATTAGCAATTGGACTGTGTGTAACGTGTTCATCTTGAGCTCCAGTTATTTGTCATCATCTAACGACAGCAACGCTGAAGCTTTGCACGATATCAAGGTCAAGCCCTTTTTTATGTTTGCCAAACAATCGTCATTGGCGACTTTTGTATGCTTGTGAAATGCCCACCACCGTGGCTAGACTGATCGCCATGCGTATATTTGCTCTCTTTCTGCTGATCACCTTGCTGGTGCCGCGTCTCGCTGACGACACCAGTGTGCACGTGGCTGTCTGTTTGACAGCAGCACAACAGCAAGATGGTCACGAACACGCGCATCACGCCCAAATGCAACATGAAAACGTCACCGCCAAATCAACTGGCAACGACTTTCAATGTCGCCATTGCGGCGATTGTGGTGTGCACGTTGGCGCCGCATTAACACCAGTTATGCTCAGCCACGTTGGCATCACGCCATCAACACCGTCGGTGACACGCGATCCGGTTCATCCGATCAGCCGTCCGTCACAACTCATTCGCCCACCGCTCGTTTAAACTCCCCACCCTCGATCCGTCTGCCAAATGGGTAGACCGCTCCGTATTTGTTCAAATTTTGTTTTGGAGAGAACCATGCGATCGCTTATCGCAGGCTGGTGTCTGGCATGGACCGCCTCGTCACTCGCCAACAACTTTACCGAATTGCAGTCCTTAGTCTGGCAACGCGATGCCGTGGTGATCAGCGCACAAAGCCGCGTTGACGCCAGTGAGCACGCGGCAGCAAGCAATCGTCGCCTGTTTAATGATGGCGCGTCATTAAATGTCAGTGAATTACGCAACAACAATGAACGTTCCTTGTATGAGCAAGAATGGGAATTGAATTTGCCAGCGATCTGGACATCGTCGGCGCTGCAGCACAGCAAGCGCGTCGAAGCCGCCATCGCGACCACACAATTGTTGATGGCCCAAATCAGTGCCAGTGCGGATCTGTATCGCGAGCTTGGCACGGCAAAGGTGTTGCGGCAATTAACCGCGTTGCAACAGCAACGCAGCGAAACGGCTGAAGCGTTGTTGCACGATATGGAACGGCGCATGCGTGCCGGTGAATCAGCCCCCAATGACGTGACTCAGCTGCGCATCGAATGGCAAAGCGCACTTAATGATTGGCAACGCAGTGACATGGAACTGAGCGATCTGCGTTTACAATTGCAGGCAAAAACTGGCGTTGCCATTAACTTGGACACCGTTGTATTGCCAACCATCACCACGGCCACCGACACGCATCCTTTGCTGAAACTGGCACAACAAGAACAACAACATGCGCAAGCCCAACGTGAGTGGGCAAACGATTGGTCACGGCATCTGAATTGGCGTTTGTTGTACAAAAAAACGCGCAGTGAACTCGATGGTGTCATTGATAGCAGCACCGGCATCGGGCTCAGCATTCCGCTGGGCAGTGATGCCGAACATCGTGACGAACGTGTGCAAGCGATGTACGCCGCTCAAGCGGCCCAAACCCACTTGCAGGTCGTGCAACAACAACTGCCTTTGCAGCAGCAACGTGCCGAATTAAAGCGACAACAAGCGCAACAATACTGGCAACACTCACAACAGATCGCCCAGTGGCAAAGTGAACACAGCGCGGCCGTTGATAAAGCGTGGCGCCAAGGCGAAATGGCCTTTGCCGATGCGTTGCGTGCACGTGAAAAAAGCTGGCAGAGCCGTATCCATGTTTTGTTGGCGCAACGCGCCGTTATCGATGCTGAAGCTGACTATTTGCTGGCATCGGGAGTATTACCATGAAACTATTTTTAAGTTTAATCATCAGCGTGATCAGCCTAAGCGTTTGGAGTCACGGCGATGACGATCACAGTCATGAGCAGGCGCCCACGTTACTCGCCAATGCGGCACCTCGCATTGAATTAACCAGCGAAAATGTCGAAGTGGTCGCGATGCTGAAAGAACAACGGTTGCAGTTGTATGTGGATAACTGGTCGACGAACGAACCGATCGATAATGCCAGTGTCACCGTGCAGTGGAATGATCAAACCTTGGAAACGGTGCGCGTGGATAACGGCGTGTATCGCAGCGGCGTGGTGCCCGAATCAGCCGCTGGCCAAGTGGCTCTCGTTGTCACCGTGCTAACCGATGACAACGCTGAACTGTTAAACGGTCAATGGACATTGCCGGAAGTTCACGAAGAAGAAAAACATTGGCATGCGCCATCGTGGTTGTATTCCGTGTTGTTGGCTGTGATCGCGTTAGTGGTGGGATGGTGGTTCGGCAAACGGCGTGCGGTCGTGGTGCCGGTTTTGGTGCTTGCATTAATGAATCCTCCGCGCGTCGATGCGCATGGCGATGACACGCATGGCGCCGAAGAACCGGTGCAAAGCAAATTAATCAATGCCGATGAAAAAGCCGCGCGTTTGGCGGACGGCAGTTTGTTTGTTCCCAAAACCGTGCAGCGATTGCTCAGTATTCGCACGCAGCCTGCGGATTTTTCCAAATCCGCGTTCAGCGCCAAATTGCCGGCCGAAGTCAGCGTTGATCCTAAAAGTGGTGGTGCTGTGCAAGCGCCGGTGCCTGGGCGCGTCAGTGCCGTCAAAGGACGATGGCCCACACCGGGACAAACCGTGAAAAAAGGACAAGCGCTGTTGCTATTGCAATGGCAATTGTCAGCCACTGAACAAGCGCAAACCACGGCTCAATTGGCACGCATCGAAACCCAGTTGCGTGTTGCCGAAGCGCGTTGGTCACGCATTCAATCCTTAACTGAAACCCTGCCGCGTAAAGAGTTGGAACAAGCACAAGCTGATGTTGACGCGTTGCGCGCTGAACGCACCGCGCTCAACAACAGCATAAGCAAACCTCAAGTTTTACGCGCCAGCAGCGACGGTGTCATCAGTCAAATTAATGTGCGTGACGGTGAACAGGTAAACGCCGGCGCCCACTTGCTGACGGTCGTCAGCGGCGAATTAACCGTCACCGCATTGGCACCGAGTGATTTTGTGGCACTGAGCAATGCCAACGCGGTGTTCATCAGCGCCAATCGCCGCGTCAATCTGACGTTAATTGGTCAGGCCCGTGAATTAAAAGATCAGCAACGTCCCTTGCTGTTTCAAATCACGGAAGGCAGTGCCCAATTTGCGATTGGCGACAGCGGTCAGGTTTTAATTGAAACCGAGTTACTGCAGAACGGTGTCAAGGTACCTGCTGAAGCGATTGTGCGCGCCGAAGATGGCAGCAAAGCGGTGATGGTGAAGCGCAGCGCCGAAATTTTTCGCCTTCAAACGGTGCACGTACAAACGCTCAATGGTGGCGAGGTGTTGCTGTTGTCCGGTGTGCGTGGCGGCGAACGAGTGGTCACCAGCGGAGCGCCATTGTTGGCGCAGCTGAGGTGATGCATGTTTAACGCACTGTTGAATTTCAGTTTGCGCCAGCGTTTGCTGGTGTTGATAACGGCGTTGCTGCTGTTACTGGCAGGCGTGTATTACGGTCAGCGCTTACCGGTTGATGTGTTTCCGGATCTGAATCGCCCCACCGTGACCATCATGACCGAATCGACGGGAATGGCACCGGAAGAGATCGAAACGCTGATTAGCATTCCGATTGAATCGGCGTTAAATGGTTTGCCCGGTGTTACCCGCGTACGTTCGGTTTCGGGTGTCGGCCTCAGTGTGATTTATGTCGAGTTTGCCTGGGACACTGACATTTACCGCAATCGTCAAATGGTTGCCGAGCGACTGACGACGATCACGCAGCAGTTGCCGCCAGCAGCGCACACACAAATGGCACCGATCGCGTCGATCATGGGTGAAATATTGCTGATCAGCCTCGCCAGTGATGGCGCCGACATGATGAAAGTGCGCGATATCGCCGAATATCAGTTGCGGCCCAATTTGCTCAGCATTCCCGGTGTGGCGCAAGTCATTGCGATCGGTGGGGAATTGCGCGAATGGCGCGTCGCCCCGGATCCAATCAAATTGCACGCGACGGATGTTGAGTTGGACGATTTGCGTCGCGCCTTGCAAAAATTTGGTCAAAATACCAGTGGCGGTTTTCTTGACAGCGATGGCAGTGAATTTCTGATCCGTCATCAAGGTCGCAGTCGTCAAATTGATGATTTGCGCGATTTGGTGATTGCACACAAAGACGAGCACCCGATTCGTTTATCACAAGTCGCCGATGTCAGCGAAACCGCCCGCACCAAACGCGGCGACGCCGGTTTTAATGCCGAACCGGCTGTCGTGTTGTCGGTACAAAAGCAACCGTCTGCCGACACACTTGCGCTGACGAAAGCCATTGAACAGCAGTTGCAAACGTTTAACGCGACACGCGCCGACGGCATTTCACCGGCCAAAATTTTATTTCGACAAGCGTCCTTCATCGAGCAATCATTGGCCAATGTCACCGAAGCGCTGCGCGACGGTGCGATCATGGTTGCGGTGGTGCTAATGTTATTTCTGGCCAGCGTTCGGCCCACGTTGATTTCCTTGCTGGCCATTCCGCTGTCGCTGCTGATCAGCATTTTGGCGTTTACCGCGCTCGGATTGTCGATCAACACAATGACATTGGGTGGCATTGCAATCGCGGTTGGTGAATTGGTCGACGACGCGGTGGTGGATGTTGAAAACATTTTGCGCCGCTTAAAATCACGCATCGACAGCAAGGTATCGATTCTAACCATTGTGCGCGAAGCATCGCTTGAAGTGCGATCCGGTATTGTTTATGCCACTGTTATTGTTGTGCTGGTGTTTGTGCCCTTGTTTGCGTTGCCCGGCATCGAAGGCCGATTGTTTACGCCATTGGGGCAAGCGTACATCATCGCCATTTTGGCTTCGCTGTTGGTGTCCATTACCATCACACCGGTGCTAGGTTTTTATTTACTGCCCAAACAAGCACGCCAACACGGTCAGGATTCATGGCTCGTCAAACGTCTAAAAGCATGGGATGAAAAATTGCTGACGTGGTCATTCCCACGCACCACAACATTGTTGCAACTCAGCGCCCTCTTATTCGCCATCGCGTTGATTGCAGTGCTGCAATTACCACGCAGTTTTTTGCCACCGTTTAACGAAGGTACCGTCACGATTGATATGCAATTGAAACCGGGCATTGCGTTGGCAGAATCCAACAAGATCGGTCAAATTGCCGAACAACTGGTTTTGCAAGTACCCGGCGTTGTGCACGTTGGTCGGCGCACCGGGCGCGCGGAGCAAGACGAACATGCCGAGGGCGTACATTACAGTGAACTCGACGTCGATCTCGATACCACGACACGCGATAAAAACGCGATTGTACAAGAGATACGACAAAAACTTTCCGTGTTGCCGGTCGCCGCTAACGTTGGTCAACCGATCTCACACCGCCTTGATCACCTAATGTCGGGGGTGCGCGCCGAGATCGTGATCAAAGTATTTGGCGACGATCTCGATACATTGCGCGGCATCGCCGAGCAAATTCAACAACGTTTGTTACCCGTAGCCGGTGTTACCGATCTGCGCATCGAAAAACAAGTGCGCGTGCCGCAGATCACGGTACAAATCGATTATGCCCGCGCTGCCGAATACGGCGTGATCCCGAGCGATGTATTACTGAGTTTGGAGCAGATGGTGGGCGGTGAAACCGTGACCGAGATCATTGACGGTAATCGTCGCATCGGCGTTACACTGCGTCTGAAAGACGAAAATCGCCATGTGTCGGGTTTGCGTTCGTTAATGGTGCCAGCGCGCAATGGCCATGTACCATTGTCTGCCGTCGCCGATATTGTTGAACGCGATGGCCCCAATCAAATTGGTCGCGACAATGGTCGCCGCCGCATTATCGTGTCCGCGAATCATCAAGGCCGTTCGTTGTCGGCCACCGTTGAAGACATTGAAAAAGCCTTGCAGGAACAGACCTTGCCAAGCGGTTATTCTTATAGCCTTGAAGGGCAATATCAGGCGCAACGTGATGCCAGTTTGCGCGTGACATTGTTGTCGATCATTTCGCTGACCTTGATCTTCATTGTGCTGTATCAACGTTATCGTTCCTTGACGTTAACGGGCCTCATCATGATGAACATTCCACTCGCATTAATCGGCAGTGTGATCGCACTATGGTTGGCAGGCCAACCGTTGTCGGTCGCCAGCATGATCGGCTTTGTCACCTTGGCCGGCATTAGCGCGCGCAATGGTATTTTGAAGATCAGCCATTACATCAATTTGATGGCACATGAAGGCGAGCAGTTTGGTCGCGCGATGGTCATTCGTGGTTCATTGGAACGCCTGGTGCCGGTATTGATGACGGCGATCACGGCCGCTATTGCCTTGTTACCACTGGTGTTCGCCGCCGGGGAAACCGGCAAAGAGATCTTGCACCCGGTAGCGTTGGTCATATTTGGTGGCCTGATTAGCTCGACATTGCTCGACACACTGATCACACCTGCATTATTTTTGCGTTACGGTCAGCAAGCGTGTGAACGATTGCTGCAACAAACATCCAATCAAGATATGTATTAAGGAGTCAACATGAAGCTTATGCAATTATTTTTGGCCGCCATCATCGTGACCACACTGAACAACCCCGTCATCGCACACACCGACGATATGCTCGATAAAATGCCATCCGTGCACGGCGGCCAAACTCGAATGGCCGGCCCGTATCATTTTGAATTGGTGGCCGGAGCCAATGCGGTGGATCTATACATTACCGATCACGCCAACAACGCCAAAGACGCCAGCAAAGCAACGGTGCAGGCAACGCTACTGGACGGCAAAACATTAAAGAAGCTGAACTTTTCCTTTGTCAAAGCAAACCAGCTGCAAGCAAAAGAAACGCTCAGCAAGAATGAAAAGCTGCAGTTAGTGGTTATTGTCACGATGCCGAATGAAGCGCCGCAGCAAGCGAAATTTACACCCAATAAAAAACCGTCGGACACGCATGAGCACAAAACGGATGTGCATCACGATCACAGCCACCAGGCCACTGATCACAAGCACGAGGAGTAAGTGATGCGTTTTTTGTTGTTGCTGATCTTATGCACCGGCGCCATCGGGAATGACAAAGCGCTGACCGGCCTGAATCAATTTCATCAATCGCTAAAACAAGGCGATCAAAAACAGGTGTTGGCGCTCTTGTTGGATGATGCGTTGATTTATGAATCGGGCTTCGCCGAAAGCAAAGCTGAATACGCCAGCCATCACTTGGCCGCCGACATCGAATTTGCCAAAGCGACACAGTCCACCATCAAAAAATCGGCCATTCACTGCAGCGATACCCAATGTGTAGTGACCAGCGAAAGCGAGATCACCGGTGAATTCAAAAGCAAACCGGTGCACAGTCTGACACTGGAAACGGCGGTGCTGGTTTTGCACGATGGCCAATGGAAAATCAAACACGTACATTGGTCAACGCGCAAAGCGCATTGAGAAGAAAACGCCGGCCTCCACCAGCGCGCACTTTGCAATGCCCATTGTCGCAAAGCACGCGTTGGTGGCACAGTCAGTCAAGTGACAAGGTTTGCGTAGTCGTAAAGTGTCGCGCACAGCGATAAACCGGATCGTAAAACGCGATCTGTTGCGCCAATAGTTGCAACGGCAGTGGCTCATGAATGGGCTCTTTCACGACGGGATACCAACTGTCGTTTCGTATCGGTATACCCAGATTGGCCATATGCAAACGCAGTTGGTGTTTTTTGCCCGTGATCGCGTGTAGACGATAGCGTGCCCACTCGCCATTGCTTTCGAGTTTTTCGATGCGGGTTTCGCTGTTGGGTTCGCCATTGACTTCACATGAACGAAAAAACTGTGTGTCACGTTCGATGCGACTTTTGTACGTCAAAGGGAAGCTGAGATCGTTGCGATTGGCGGCGATAGCTTCATAAACCTTGGTCACCGCTCTTGTCGCAAACAACGATTGATAGGCGGATCGTGTCGCTTGTTGACAAGCGAACACCACAAGCCCGGCGGTATCACGATCCAGTCGATGAAGGGGGCTCAATTCGGCATTGCCGGTTTTGGCCTTCAAGCGCGATAGCAGACATTCACGCACATATTTTCCGGTGGGTATAACGGGCAGGAAATGTGGTTTATCGACCACCAATAAATGTTCATCGCTGTGCACAATCGTGAAATCTGCCGCTAGCCGCGGTTCTTCGCCGACATCGCGATAATAGAAAATGCGCGTTCCCAGACGATAGGGCGTGTTTTCATCAACGCGTTCACCCGATTGTGTGCAAACATCGCCGCGCTGCATGCGAGCAAGCCAGACGTCACGATGTTGCGCCGGAAAACGATCACATAGAAACGCCAGCACAGTGTCCCAACCCGGCTGTGCCAGAGAAATATGGCTGGGCGCCACACCATCGCGTAATGACATGCTGGCGGGCGGGAGAGGTTTCGGGCGCATAAATAACAGTGAGCTTTAGAGTAACGCGCACAGTGTAGCGTTTGTATCCGCCGTTCGCATTTCGACATACTTTTTCACTGTGCAAGTCAATGATCAATTCAGTAGGCTCAGCCCTTTGTCTGACTGCCTATATGGATCTCGATGATGAGTTTGCACCGTTCTTTAATTGCCAGCGCCATTGCGCTGACCATGACCTTTCCCGTCTTCGCTGAACAAAGCTGGGTGGATATCAGCAATAGCCATGCGCAGGTATTGTTGAATTTACAAGCAAAATATTCACCTGAGTATGCGAGCCAGATCGGTGTCGATGGTTATGACGAAGCGATCAGCGATTTTACACACGATCAGTTTGACGAGTTCATTGCTGACTATCAAAACGCGGTCAAAGCATTGCAGACCAAACTTGTTGACGAGAAAGATCGTCGCGTGCGCCAGGATCTGGAAATTCTGATCACGGCAGCTAACGATCAGATCTCAAGCCGCCAAATCAATCGTCGCCATTTTCTGCCCTACAGCGATTTGACGGGCTTGGTCTTTGGTGTGGTGCGCGCCACATTGGATCCACGCATTCCACCAGAACGTCAAAAAACGTTATTAGTCCGCCTGGAAAAATACGCCGGCGTCGCCAAAGGCTATCAACCCATCACTGAGTTGGCGATGCAGCGCACAACGGAGCGCTTGCAAAACACCGCGCTTATTGGGCCCTATATTGGTGAATTGCAACAAGATCAACAGAATGCGCAGGAACTGCTCAAAGGTACAAAAGATTTGCTGGCCAAAAGCGGGTTGAAGGGTTGGCAAAAAACATTTGCGAAACTCGAAAAACAATTAACGGCGTATAACCAGTGGGTCGATAAAACCATAGCACCGCGAGCGCGGCAATCGCATTTGTTGCCGGCCGAAGTGTATGCCGACAATCTGCATCAATTTGGCGTTGATATTGCGCCGGATGAGTTAATTGCCAAATCGCTGACCTCGTTTGCCGAGATCCGCAATCAGATGCAGATCACCGCCAATCTGATCGCCAGCGAACGTAAATTGGATAATGCCGATTACCGCGTTGTGATGCGTCGTCTGAAAGCGGAACAATTGGCTGCCGATCAAGTCATGCCGCTGTATTCCGAACGCTTGGGACAAATTGAATCGGTCGTGCGTGCACAAAACATTGTGTCACTGCCGGATCGCAAAGCGGTGATTCGTTTGGCTTCGCCCGCTGAAAATGCGCAGTCGCCCGCACCGCATATGAATCCACCACGCTTGATTGGCAACACGGGCGAATACGGAGAATTTGTGTTAACAACCGGCATGGCGCCCGACGCCAGCGGCAAGTCATTAGCGTTTGACGATTTCAGTCATCAAGCCGGCACATGGACATTGACAGCGCATGAAGCGCGTCCTGGTCACGAATTGCAATTCGCCAAAATGATTGAAGCCGGCGTGTCGACCGCGCGCGGTGTGTTTGCGTTTAACAGCGTCAATGTCGAAGGTTGGGCCTTGTATGCCGAAGCCGAAATGCAGCCGTTTGAACCGTTGGATGGACAATTGTTTGCATTGCAAGCACGCGCCTTGCGCGCCGCACGCGCGTTTTTGGATCCGATGGTCAATTTGGGACACATTACGCCGGATGACGTGAAACAATTTTTAATGAACGACGTCGGTTTGTCAGAAGGCATGGCCGTGCAAGAAGTGCAACGCTACACATTCCGCGCACCGGGCCAGGCGACATCGTATTTTTATGGTTATCAACGCTTGATGGAAACGCGTCAGTTGGCCCAGTTGATGCTCGCGGATCAATTTAATCGCAAGGCATTTAATGACTTTGTCTTAGCGCAGGGTTTGGTGCCGCCAGCACTATTGCAGAAAGCCGTGGTGGAAGAATTTGTGCCATCACAACGTAAAGCGGTGGCGCAGCAGTAGGTTGTCAGTTGTCAGTTGTCAGTTGTCAGTTGTCAGTTGTCAGAATGAAAAATTGGTTTTGATCTTACTGGCAACTGGCAACCAAACCACATCACCCGCAAGCGAGCTCTCACAAAAAATCGTCACTCGTTAGTTACGGCAAATGCGCTTTGCGCAAATAACTCTCCGTTTGCATTTCTTGCAGGCGAGATCGTGTGCGGGCGTACGGAAACGCCAATTGTTCGCCAACATAAATCGCATCGAGCGACACATCACAGCTGACAATCAATTTGACGTGCCGCTCGTAAAATTCATCAACTAACGCGATAAAACGACGCGCGGCATCGTCAAGGCTGGCGTTCAGTTGTGGTATCTGACTGATGAGCACAGTATGAAAAGATTTGCTGAGTTCAATGTAATCGGCCTGGGACCGCGGCCCCATACACAATGCCGAGAAATCGAACCAGGCTATGCCCTCGCCCCAATGCCGCGTGTGGATAGCGCGATCATGGATAACCAGCGGTGTCGAAAAATGTTCGCTGCCGCATAAGCGGCGAAAATGATCGCTCAAGATCTGTTCGCTGTGATCGTTGGCCGGCGTCAAAAAAACACCGTGTTGCTGCAATTCGCGCAATCGGTAATCGACACCGCCATCGACTTCGAGCACGGCACAGTGCTGCTGTATCAGCGCGATCGCCGGCAAAAAGTTGTCGCGTTGCAAGCCATTGCGATACAGATCAGAGGGTGGAATATTCGATGTGGTGACCAGCGTAATGCCGTTGTCGAACATCGCATCCAGTGTGGCAGCCAGCAACATGGCGTCGCCAATATCGCTAACAAAAAATTCGTCAAAACACAGCACACGTGTGGTTTGTGCCAATTCGGCGATCACCTGCCGCACCGGATCGGCCTCTCCTTTACGCTGACGCAATTCATTGTGCAGCCAGTACATAAAACGATGAAAGTGCAGACGTTGTTTTTGTGCGAAAGGCAAGGTATCAAAAAACAGATCCATCAAATACGTTTTGCCACGTCCGACACCGCCCCAGCAATACAAGCCCTTTACTGGCGCCGTTTTTTTGCTGAGCAACCGCGTAAACAAAGACGGCGGTTTGTGGGCAATCAACGCGGCGGCGACGTGATCGAGCGCGAGCACCGCGTTTTCTTGCGCGGCATCCGCTTTGCGACGACCACTGGCCACATCATCGCGATAGCGACGCAACAACTCAGTGCTCATGGTGTTAACGCCTGCGTCAGCTGATCTCGCAACTCCACCAAGCGGCCATGAAAGAAATGGCCGGCACCGGCCATGCGGATCTGGCGCGGCGGCGGTGACAGCTGATCCAGCCAATCAAACACCGCTTGCGGCGCGACCACTTCGTCGGCATCGCCCATGACAACCAGCCAAGGGCAGCGCGGCATATCCATCGTGGAAAAATCGAAGCGTTGTACGGGCGGCGCAATTGAAATCAATTGCTCTGCTTGCAGCACGTTGGCACTGCGTGCGGCAACATAAGACCCAAAGGAAAAGCCCGCCAACCACAGACGCGTTTGCTGCGGGAAACGCGCTTTCAGCCAAGCGGTCACGGCATTCAAATCATCCGCTTCGCCATTGCCGTGATCAAAAACACCTTGGCTTTCGCCGACGCCGCGAAAATTGAAACGGGCGCAGTGAAAGCCGAGGTCGACCATTGCACGTTGCACGGTGTAAACGACTTTGTTTTCCATCGTACCGCCGTGCAAGGGGTGGGGGTGACACATCACCGCCAAACCCCGCAGGGGCGCGTCGGTTTCAAGCAGCTTGATTTCCAATTGGCCGGCAGGGCCGGCAATAACAAAACGTTGTTCGGTGGCGGACACGATCGATTTTTCTGTGGTACGTCGGTGTATGGCTATTTTCTCACGTGACGTTGGGAAAAAGTCACACAGTTTTTGCGTGTCCTGTACACGTGCCGTTCATTTTCTATTGCTACACTTTGCTTGTGCATGAGCGAGTACGTAGCCATTGCTCATGTGGGGCGATAAACATAATTGGATATGAGGTGTGTGATGGACGTCCGCCTGTTAGCGTTATTGGGTCTGATCGTTGCGGTCAGTTTTTTCTTGCTGGGTCGCCGTACGTCGCCAACTGGCCGCGTCGTGCAACGTATGCAAAACGAAATCAATCAAAAAAATGCCGAGTTGGCTCACTACAAAGAGCAGATGACGCAGTTTTTGCAAGAAATGCGCGGCGAACTAACACGTTTGTCCACCGCTCACCACGATTTGGAAGATCGCCTGGCCAAAGGCGCCAAATCGCTGGCGGTTAAACTGCCGGCAGCGCCCGGCAGCGAACCAGACTGGCAGGCGCCCAAGCGCATGTCGGTTAAATCAGCCAAAGACAATGTACCGTTGGTCGCAGCGGCCTGTCCGGTGCCGGCTGATCCGTATTTGTCCGGCATTCCGAAAGATTATGCGGTGTTGGATTACGATGACACGGATTCCGCTGCTGCTTAGCGACTTGCTTGGCTTAATTCCGTGACGTGATTTGGCTTGAAACCTTAAGATGAGGGCACCATGTTGGTGCCCTTGTTTTTTAAGGCCCTCTTTTTCACGAGATCATTGTGATGTCTGTTACCACTCGCCTGTTTAACCTGACTGCGTTGGCCCGCAACATCTTGCGCGGTGCCTGCTTGTTGCTGGGACTCGGTGCCGCCACCAATGCCGGCTTGCCTACCGCTGTCGATGGCCAACCACTGCCAACGTTGGCACCAATGATTGAAAAAACCTCGCCAGCGGTGGTCAATATTGCGACCAGTGCCACCGTGGAAAGCCCGGTGATGCGCGATCCGTTTTTCGGTTTTATGTACAAACGCCCACCACGTAAAGTGAACTCACTGGGCTCTGGCGTGATTGTCGATGCGCAAAAGGGCTACATCCTGACCAATCATCATGTGATTGGCCGCGCCGATGAAATTACCGTCACCTTGTTTGATGGACGCGAATTAAAAGCACAGATTGTCGGCAGTGATGAAGACACCGATTTGGCGGTGATCAAGGTAGATGACAAACACCTGACCGCCGTTGCATTAGCCGATTCCGATAAATTGCGTGTCGGCGATTTTGTTGTAGCGATCGGTAACCCGTTTAGTTTGGGTCATACCGTCACCAGCGGCATCGTGTCAGCGCTCGGACGCCAAGGCCTTGGTATTGAAAATATCGAACAATTCATTCAAACCGATGCCGCGATCAATCCCGGCAATTCTGGCGGTGCGCTGCTGAATTTACGCGGTGAATTGATCGGCATTAACACCGCGATTGTGGGACCGGCGGGTGGCAATGTCGGTATTGGTTTTGCGATTCCGATCAATGTCGCGCAATACATCATGCAACAGCTCGTGCAATTTGGTGAAGTGCGACGCGGCGTGCTTGGCATTAGCAGCTCGGACGATGTGACCGCTGAACTCGCCAAAGCGCTGGAGATCAATCAAAGCAGCGGCGTCATTGTGAATCGTGTCAGTGAAAACTCAGCCGCCGATAAAGCTGGCGTGCAAATGTATGACATTATTGTCGGTTTAAACGGAAAGCCCATCCGCAATCGTGTGGATCTGAACAATCAACTGGGTTTATTGCCGATCGACAGCACCGTAACCCTTGATATTGTGCGTGACAATCAACCGCTGAAACTCACCGCCAAATTGAACGCAAAGCAGGAGCGTATCAGTGGTAAATCGGTTCACGAACTGCTCGACGGCGTTGTGTTGAAATTGAAACAGGAACGCGGTGAAGATGCCGGTCTTGAAGTGGTCAGTATCAGCAAAAACGCACGTGCAGCACAATTCGGTTTGAGCAAAGGCGATGTCATCGTTGGTCTCGGTCGTTATCGAGTGCGTTCACTCGCCGATTTCAAAGAGTTGGCCAAAAATGCCCGCAGCCTGCCACTGAATATCGTGCGTCAGGACGATAGCTATTTAATTGTGATCAAATAGCATGAGGCACGCCGTCACCAGACCGATCAAGACAAGTACGCTCGATACCGGATCGCTCCGTTCAGGAAAACTACGATGATAAAAATGACGATCCGCGCGATGCTGCTTGGCGCCGCGTTGGCGTTGCTGTTTATCGCCTTACGCGATTTGCACGTGGTGGCTCCCACCAATGCGACACCCGCTAATACACCGCCGATAACCAACGCTGATGACGATCTGCGTCACCGAAGTTATCGCGCTGCCGTGCAAGCCGCCAAACCGTCAGTGGTCAGTGTGCGCACGGCAGTGCCGTCGCAAAACGGTGCCGATAAAATGCAAGTCAGCCTCGGATCCGGTGTTGTGCTCAGCAGTGATGGCGTGGTGGTCACGAATTTTCACGTCGTGCGCGGTGCTGAGGCGATTGCGGTTGAATTGTCCGATGGACAAACCGTGCGGGCGCGTTTAATCGGCAGCGATGCTGCGACCGATTTGGCGGTAATCAAAGTCGATGGTGTGGTGTTAAAACCGATTGCCATCGCACGCGAACCGGCACGTGTGGGTGATTTGGTGTTGGCGATCGGTTATCCATTTTTACTAGGCCAAACCGTTACGCAAGGCATTATCAGCGCAACCGAACGATTGGAGCGCGGATTGATCCGTTTGATTCAAACCGATGCCGCGATCAACAAAGGCAATTCGGGTGGCGCGCTGGTCAACACCGACGGCGAATTGGTGGGCATCAATTCAGCGCAACTCGGCACACAAGGCATTGGCTTCGCGATTCCAGCAGATTTCATGCGCAGCATCGTTGATCAAATCGTTCAACACGGTCATGTCATTCGCGGTTCACTGGGATTTTCCGGCACCGGACTGGAGGGCGAAGTACGCAGTCCAAACGCGGCATGGCAAATGTCGGCTGTCAAAGTGACCGGACTCGATCCGAATGGTGCTGCGCTAAAAGCCGGCTTACAGGTCGATGATTACATCACGCATTTGAATGGCGAAATGATCAGCGGCGTCACCGATCTGTTGCAACGCGTCGCCACCACCAAACCCGGCAGCGTATTGAAAATCCGCGTCCGCCGTGCCGATCAAATTGTTGAATTGAATGCGGTTGTGCAGGAGCGGGAACAATAAAGAAAAAAGCGAACACGAAGTGCACGAAGATAAGAAGAACACGAAGATTTAGATTTTTTAATAAAGACGCGATTAACCAAGATTGGATTAATTGTAGAAGTTCAGACTTGATCTGACAGTTACCAGATTTGATGCTGTGTC
>JAYSCL010000023.1:1562-54603 GCA_041914905.1 Enterobacterales bacterium | reverse complement strand
TTCTAAAGATAATCGGATTCTTACCATTGCCATTATTGGCAAAACCGGTAATTTGGCGAGCGCTAACCACGCGGGCGCTTACGTAGCGTCACACATAAACGATAAAAGACTTCGAGACGAGATAGGAGAACGGAATGAGCTCTCAGGCAAGCAATCCTGTAGCGCCAAATTTCCCGGAATTAGGGGGACATCCCAAACCATTGTGGATGCTCTTCATGTCGGAATTTTGGGAGCGCTTTGCTTTTTATGGCATTCGCTGGGCTTTGGTGCTTTATATAGTTGCGCAATTTTATGGCGGTGATGCGACTGGCGAAGCGCCGGCTAATCGTATTTACGGGGCTTATCTGGCACTGGTTTATGCCGCTGCTATTTTCGGTGGTTATATCGCGGACCGTGTGTTGGGCTATCAACGTTCGATTCTGCTCGGTGCGGTGATCATGTCGGCCGGTCTGTTTATGATCGCGTATCCGAATGAAGAAATTTTCAAATTTGGTTTGTCCACGATTATTGTCGGTAACGGTTTGTTCAAACCGAATATTTCGACGATGGTGGGCAAGCTCTACGCCGTTGGTGACGAACGTCGCGATTCCGGTTTTACCATTTTCTATATGGGCATCAATTTAGGCGGTTTCATTTCGCCGATTTTGACCGGTATTTTGGCCGAATCCATTTTTGGTACCAGTGCGATGCCAACCTACAAAATGGTGTTTATTGCATCGGGTATTGGCATGTTGTTCAGCTTGGTATGGTTCTGGTTTGGTCGTCGCCAATTGGGCGATGTCGGCCGTCCGCCCCAAGATAACTCGGGCAAACAAAATGTTTTGTATGTGTTCCTCGGCGCGCTCGTCGCGATTCCTGGCGTTTATTATGTGTTGGGCGGCGGCTTCGCTGAAGTGATCGCCAAGCTGTTGATCAGCGTCGATTGGATCGCCCCCGTACTGAGTGCCGGTGTTGTTGATTTCGAAAAAACCTTGCCGGCGTCGACCGTCTTGGCGTGGCTCCTGGGCATCATGTTCGTCGCACTGTGTGCGATGTTGTTGGTCGAAGCGTTTCGCGAAGGCAAAGTGCAACGCGATCGTTGCATCGCCATGCTGATCATTTTCACGTTCAACATCATGTTCTGGATGTTCTTCGAACAAGCCGGCAGCTCGTTCACCTTCCTCGCTGACAAAATTGTTGATCGTGATCTGTTTGGCGAAGGCGGATTTGTGTTTCCGAACGCCTGGTTCCAATCGGTTAACTCCTTGGCAATCATTGCCTTGGCCCCAATCATTGCGTGGATCTGGGTCATCATGAAATCCAAAAATCCGTCGATCCCGCGCAAATTTGGTTTGGGTTTAATTTTTAATGGCCTGGCGTTTTTGCTGTTGATGTTTGCGTTGTCGAGTCTGGTCAACGACGCGGGCAAAATTCCGTTCTGGACCTTGTTTATGGTGTATGTCATCCAGTCCATTGGTGAGTTGTGCTTGTCGCCGATTGGTTTGTCGATGGTGACGAAATTGGCGCCGATCCGATTGGTTGGTTTCGGTATGGGTGGCTGGTTCTTATCAACCGGTATTGGCAATAACCTGTCCGGAATTTTTGCCGGTCACGTCAGCGGCGACAGCGGCATGACCGTGGCATCGGCCTATTCAGGTTACACCTTTGGTTTCTGGGCGCTGATCGGCGCCGGAGTCCTGCTGTTTGTGATCGCACCGTTGGTTGCGAAACTGACACACGGTATCAAGTAAAAACGTTGCGGGTTGTGGGTTCGGGTGGCGAGTAAACAGCGAAATGCTTTTACCCGCCACTCACAACCCGAACCCGCAACCGTCATTTCAAAATCTGTCTAAACGTCAAATTAATCCGCGCATCAACAACCTTGTTGTTCTTCAAGACCGCATGACGGTAATTTTTCTGCGTTTCGCCCTGCATCAACAATAACGACGCGTTCGTTAACTCAACACTGAATCGCAAGGATTTGTCTTTTTTGTGTTGCAATAAAAATGGTCGCGTCACGCCGAAGCTCACTGACGCAATTATCGGTTTTGCTCCGAGTTCCGGTTCATCATCACTGTGCCAGCCGACACTGTCCTGACCGTTGCGATAAAAATTGCATAACACCGAATTGAAGCGCGCCTGACATAACGGTTCAATTTTGTCGCGAATTGCCAGTAATACCGGCGCCCACGGCAGCGGTTCATTGTCGACACCCGAATAACGATAGTTCGCACCGGCATCGCCATACCATGCGACCAAACGCGGTTGCATCACGTCGCGACCAAACAGGCGTATCGCCTTTTGTTGCCAATCGAGTGCCTGCAATTGCGGCCAAATTACGTGCGCTTCGGCATCAGACCATACATGGTTAAATAAACACAGATCCGCACCGGGAATCGTCAATCGCTGCTCAATCACCATCATTCTCTTTTCGCCCCTGCTCACTGCGACGCATGACGTTATCGTCACGTCACGCGTTGTGGGCATTTTAACGCTGGCGAGGCTAAAGGGGCATCGCTAGACTGCCGCCAGCAATCAGGAGTACGCCATGCAAAACATAACAACCGCAGATGGCCGCGTTGTACAAGAGAAAACTATTTTGGGCCATCCGCCCGGTTTGTATATCTGTTTTTTTACCGAGATGTGGGAACGCTTTTCTTTTTACGGCATGAAAGCGCTGCTGCTGCTGTATGTGATCAAATACCATTTGTTCACCGATGATCAGGGTTACAACCTGATTGGTGCTTACGGTGGCCTCGTGTATGCAATGCCCGTGATCGGTGGCTTATTGGCGGATCGTTATTTGGGCATGCGTAAAGCCGTTTTATTAGGCGGCATTTTGCTGGTGCTGGGTCATCTTGGTATGGCATTTGAAGGCCATGAAGCACAACGCATCAATGGCGAAATTGTGCGTGACGATCGCGCATTGCAGGTGTTTTATCTGAGCTTGAGTTTGATCATTGTTGGCGTTGGTTTTTTAAAACCTAATATATCGACGATTGTCGGCAAACTGTATCCGGCTAACGATCCACGGCGCGAATCCGGTTTTACCTTATTTTATGCCGGCATCAATTTGGGCGCCGTGCTTTCCAGCGTTACCGTGGGTTATTTGGGCGAAACGTATGGTTGGAAATACGGTTTTGGTTTGGCCGGTATCGGCATGGTGTTGGGGTTGCTCACGTTTGTCTGGGGCAAAAAATATTTGCACGGTCATGCTGAACCCAAAGACCCGGCCAAATTAAAGCGCGGCGTGTACGCTGGTTTAACGGTTGAACATCTGCTTTACGTCGGCTCCGTCGTGGGTGTTGTCGTCGTTTGGTTTTTAATTCAAATGCATTCTCTGGTGATGCCGTTATTGGGTTTTAGTCCAGTGTTGTTGGCGATGCACATCGTTACCGTTGCTTTGGCGTTTGGCATCGCGTGGTTTATGGTTAAACACTGCACGCCGTTGCAGCGTCGCCAAATGACAATGGTGATTTTTTTCATTATATCGAGCCTAGTGCTGTACACACTGTATGAACAAACCTACGGTTCGTGGTTATTGTTTTCTGATCGCGTGATGAATCGTGACGCGCTGGGCGTCAATTGGTCTGCCAGTCAACTCACAGGTTTGGGTTCGTTTTTTATTCTGTTGTTGTCCCCCTTGCTGGCTTGGTTGTGGCCCTATCTGGGAAAGAAAGGGTTGAACCCCAGCATGCCGTTCAAATCCGGTCTCGGCATTTTGATCACCGGATTGTCGTTCTGGTGTCTCGCGTACAGCGCCACGCATCCCGAACAAAATGGCATGGCCGGTATCTGGTGGTTTGTGCTCGCGTATTTTGTATTGGAAATCGGCGAACTGCTCGTCGCCCCCATCGGTTTGGCTGCGGTCAGCGAGCTGTCTGTCAGCAGCGTGTTAAGCCTGATGATGGGAGGCTGGTTTCTTGGCACGTCGTATTCCGAGGTGTTGGCCGCCCAACTGGGCAAACTGTCCTCCATCCAGATTGAAGAAGGTGGCACGTTGAATGTGGCCGAAGCGCTGGCCAAATACGCCGAGCTGTTTGATCTGCTGTTGTGGTGGGGCGTAGGCATTGGTTTGGCAATCATGCTGCTGACCCCGTTATTGAAAAAAGGGATGCGTACTACGTAAGGTATTCTCGTATTTCATACAACCCCGCCCGTTCGCGGGGTTTTTTATTGCTATAACTTAAGTTCACTGCTCAGGACTTGCGTATGCGTGTTGTAGCCGACTTGATGACCCGTGACGTGATCACACTGTTTGACGACTGCCCGCTGTCCGACGCGCGCGCGATCATGAAACAGCGCGGTGTCCGCCATATTCCCGTCATAACGCGCAGCGGCGAATTGGTCGGTGTGCTGACACAACGGGCGATGTTAACAGTCGCGCTCAATATCGCCGATCAAATTGGCCTCAAACGACTCGAACGCGTCGAATCTGAAAAACTTGTCAGTGAAATCATGGAACCCGTTGGTCGTTGTTTCAGCGAAGAAGACACCTTGGTAGACGCAGCCGATCATTTACTGACCCACAAAAACGCGATTCTGTGCGTGACACGCGGCAAAGACATTGTCGGCATTGTCAGTCCCGTCGATTTCCTGCGGTGTGCGGTCTTTTATTTGAAACAACAACCCTAACGCCAATTGCCTAAGACGCGCTAAACCGTTCACACTGGTTTATGCGTTTTATGTTTCCGCTTCTCCCTTCCTGGCCTTCAACACTGCGGCATGTGCTGCTGCTGGTGTGGTTGTGCTTTTGGTTGCTGATGATCGTCATCGCCGTCAGTGACCACTGGGATGACCGTGCCGTGCAGTGGTGGGAGCCTCTGTTATGGGAGGGTAGCTCGGCGCTGGTGGGCTCTCTGCTGTTCGCCGGATTGTTGCACTATGCCGAACAACAACAACGTTATTTAGCGCAACCGGTTAAATGGTTTTGGCGCCATCTGCGTTGGCTGCCGCTGGCCTCGACCTTTTTTGTGTTAGCGACTTACAGTATTCGTCATGGTGTTTATGGTCTATTGCAGTACGATTATGATCACGCGCCATGGATCGAAACCTGGGCTTACGAAACGCTGAAAATTCTGTTGCTGATCGGGTTGTGGCTTGGCGTACTGTTCGGCATTTACAGCTTCTTAATGTGGCGGCAGCAACAACAGCAACTGCATTCGACACAGCAAGCCTTAATGCACAGCAAACTGGCGCAACTGCGTTCACAGCTGCAACCGCATTTTTTGTTTAATACATTGAATATGATCTCGGCCTACATTCATACCGATGCCAACAAGGCTGATCATCTCCTTAACCAATTGGCGGATTTGCTACGCGCCAGCCTAAGCACTCAAACCGATCTGATTCGTTTTGACGAAGAACTCAGCGTGTTGCAACTTTACACCGACATCATGAGTCAGCGCTTCGCCCCGCGCGCACAATTGCAATGGCATATCGCCGACGAGTGTCGAGCATTGTTGGTCCCGCCATTTATCCTGCAGCCACTCGTTGAAAACGCCTTCAAGTATGGTTTGCAATCGACCGAATCCATCGTTCACATCACCATCAGCGCGCAGCGCATTGACAACCACTGGACGATTTCTGTCTGCAATACCGGCCAATGGCAAGCGGCCACGCAAGGCATTGGCTTGCGCAATTGCCGAGAGCGATTGCAGGCGCTGTTCGCCGAACACGCGCATTTAACGCAGCAACAAATTGGCAATGAAGTGCAGGTCACGATAACGCTGCCGATTCAATCGCGAGCTGAGCCATGAAAATTCTGATCGCCGACGATGAAGCACCTGCGCGCGACAAACTGCGGCGTTGGCTGCAGGAAGCGGATGGCCGCAATGACATTGTTGAAGCCAGTAACGGCGTGCAAGCGTTTGAGCTGATTCAGCAACAGCAACCGGATCTGGCCTTGCTCGATATTCATATGCCGCAACTCAATGGCCTGGATGTCGCCGCTCAATTGGATGGCCCCAACGCACCACGTGTTGTGTTTGTGACCGCGTACGATGAACATGCCGTCAAAGCATTTGAACTGAATGCCGTCGACTATTTGCTGAAACCTTACGACAAGACACGTTTTCTGCGCATGTGGCAGCGCGTTAACGACCAAGTTGCTGCACCGCCCACGGCGACTCAATTGCCATTGCAACGATTATTGATTCCACAAAAAGAAAAATTGCTGTTGGTGGACATTGAAAACATAGTCTGGATCGAAAGCGACGACAATCACGTCAAATTGCATTGCATAGACACGTCGCACAGCCTGCGTAAACCCCTGCACGATCTGTTGCAATTGTTGCCGCCTCAGCAATTTATTCGTGTTCATAAATCGGCAGCGGTCAATTTGCTGCACATTGCACAGATGGCACCGCTGTTCAAAGGCGACTACGAAATCACCCTAAAAAACGGCCAGACCTTGCGCATGAGCCGCCGTTATAAAGACGATGTATTTGCAAAACTGGGGTAAAAAAACAAGAACAAACTCAACGCGAAGCCTGTTTTGTTGAACGGTGCAAACCAGTGCGGCCCGCTTACCTCGCCCAACACCCCGCTCACCCCAAAAGACTCGCCCAACGACACCGCCCACTTTACGGTAGCGCCAGATTCATTATGGGCACCGTTATCATGGCAAATGAACGATATTATTTTTTGGACTGGTTGCGTGTCATCGCGATCATCGTGCTGGTTTTCTTTCACACCGGCATGATGTTTGTGGGTTGGGGTTGGCATATCGAAAATAACGTGACGGCATTGGTGTTGGAGATGCCGATGGACATCGCCCACCGTTTGCGCATGCCGTTGTTATTCATCATTGCTGGCGCCAGTCTGGTGTTTGCTTGCAAACGGCGCGATCGGTGGCAGGCCGTAATCGAGCGCAGTCAAAAATTGTTGTTACCATTGGTGATCGGTATTTTTGTGATTGTGCCGCCACAAATCTACATCGAGCGCATCGTCAATCATCAGTTTGACGGCGGCTATCTGGATTTTATTGTGCAACGCGTCTTGCAGTTTGAACCGTATCCAGCCGGCAATTTTTCCTGGCATCACTTGTGGTTTATTGCTTATCTGTTTGTTTACAGTCTCTTGCTTTTACCACTGCTGTCGACACTAAAAATAGTGTGTGCCAATCACGCCCATCCAGTTTGGCTTTATCTTTTTTCGCTATTGCTTGGCCTCAACGAAGCATTTTTAAAACCATTGTTTCCGGAAACCCTTAACCTGGTGCAGGATTGGTATTTGTTTAACCACTACTTGCTGTTCACCCTTATCGGTATTTACTTAGCCAGCAACGCCGCCCTATGGCAATGGCTGATGACAACACGGCGTCAGCAATTGCTGTCAGCCGCGTTGTTCACCGCGCTTATCTTTGTCGGTGAAGCGTTCGACCTCTGGCAAGATGACACCAACGCCGATGCGTTTCTGGCTAACGGATTCACAATGCTGTGGCTGCTGACGTTTATTGGTTATGGTAAACGCTATTTGTCGTTTGATTCACCGACGTTGCACTATCTGCGCGACGCCAGCTATCCGGTTTATATACTGCACCAGACCATCACCGTTATCGTTGGCTACTTTGTGATCGCAAACGACTGGCATTGGGGTTACAAATATGTGCTGGTACTGACGGTAACCTTCGTGATCAGTTATGCGCTGTATCACGGTGTGATTCGTCATGTGAATGCCTTGCGCATCGCGTTTGGTTTGAAATCCCACACAAACACGACTATTCACGCTGCAACGCCACAATCGGATCGAGCTGCGAGGCTTTGATCGCCGGGTACAATCCAAACACGATGCCGATCAATGCGCACACACCGACCGACAAGACAATTGCCATCAACGAAAAACCGAAGGCCCAGTCGGCAAAGAAGGCGATAACGGCGGCGAGCGCAAACCCCAGCGCGATGCCAAGAATGCCGCCCATTGCAGTGACGGTAAAACTTTCGACAATAAACTGGCGCAGAATATCGCGTCGGGTCGCGCCAATGGCGCGCAGCAAACCAATTTCTCGCGTTCGTTCCAAGACACTGGCGAGCATGATGTTCATGATGCCAATACCACCGACCAATAAGGAAATGCCGGCCACGCAGGACATTACGATCGTAAATATCCGCCGCGTCTCGCGGTGCTGCGCCATCAGTTTGGCGGGTACCACAATTTCAAAATCATCGACATTATTGTGGCGACGATTGAGCAAATGCGTCAACGTGCGGGCAGCGGCAACGGCATCGACGCCGGGTTGCAGTTGCAAGCGGAAGGCGCTGAGTTCGGATTCCAGCGTTTTGAATTTGAAACGCTTCAAAGCGGTTTGTAACGGCACAAAAATCCGTGTTTTTTCACTGCCCAGTTTAACGCCTTCGAATTCGCTCTTCTTCAATTCGTGATCGGCCAGTACAGCGACTACGCGCAGCCACACGTGATTGACTTTGACCAACTTGCCAACGGCATCACCTTGCGGAAATAAACTGGCCGCGGCTTGCGCACCGAGCACCGCTTTTTGTGCATAGCGTTCGTTATCATCATCATCGAACAACTGGCCCTGTGCTGCGATAAAATTAGACAGCGCAAAATAACTCGGCGTGACACCGATGACACCGACATCGGCCTGCGCCTGCTCAGAAAACACCAGATACGTTTTAACCTGTTTTTCCGCGCTGATGTAATCGACAAACGGCAAGGTATCCTTGGCCGCTTGCAGATCTTGTACGGTCAAGCCAATCGAATGTTTGCGCATTTCTTTCAGGCGTTCATCGTCGAGTTCCTTGCTTTCGACAATGAGGTTACGCAGCCCCATCGCATCTATCATTTGCAACGCTTCACGCTCGGCGCCTTCGCCAATGCTCAGCATCGCGATGACGGCACCAACACCGAAGATCATGCCGAGCAGTGTCAGCAAGGTGCGCAATTTATGGTGGCGCTGCTCTTCCAGCGCCTGCTGCAAATAATCCCACCAACTCATGACTGACTACCTGACTTTTCTTCGGGCGGTTGCAATAACACGCGCTCACCAACCTGCAAACCTTCCACAATTTCAACCCGCGTTAACGAACGCTGGCCGGTTTTGACTTCACGCTTTTCGATGTGACCATCGCTATCAACCCAAATAAAATTATTGTCACCGATAAGTTGCAACGATTGCGCGGGCACGCTAATCACCTGCTCCTTTTGCAGCACTTGAATATGTCCGTGTACCTGAGCACCGGGTTTCAGCTGATCCGGTAGTTGCTGCGCCAATTTCACCGTCACGCCGAAGTATTTGACCGGATTATTTTCTTCACGCGCGCTGGCCACACTGTCCACCGCCGCAATCGTACCCGCCAATTTGACCGACGGATCGGCGTCTAACGACAGCTGCACCGCCAAACCTTCTTTCAGGCCAAAGGCTTCTGACTCCAATACTTGCACGCGCGCTTGCATCACATCCAATTTGGGGATCATGGCAAACTTGCGCCCCGGCCACATGGTCTCGCCAGCCGTGGGTTTGCGACCGTTCCAGTTCGACACCAACACAAACACACCGTCGTGCGGCGCCGTCACCTCCAAACGCGACAACACTTTGTTGGCAATGTCCATTTTGGTTTGCGACTGTTGGCGCTCCAACTGCAGCAACTCGAGTTCACCTTTTGCTTTCTTCTCTTGTCGCCCTTGGCGCCATTGTTGGTAATCGCGACGTGCGCCGATATATTCGACGTTGGCCAGCTTGTCGATAATATCGTTACGCGAATAAACCCGCAGATCTTCAATCGCAAATTTTTGCGCAAACGTCTGCTCTTTATCCACCAACATCAATTCAGCCAAAATATCACGTCGTTCATTGTGTAGTACCACGTTTTTGCTTTTCAACGCTTGCGCGACTTCTTCTTGTTTCAGCAGTTGAGTTTCCACTTCTCGCGTGTACTTCACGGCATCCAAACGCGCAACAACATCCCCTTTTTTCAGTACCGTGTTTTCTTCGGCCAACCAAGCCAACACTTGTGGCTCGCTGACATCGGAGGGCACGGAGATCGGCGTTTCGGTTTCGGCCACCAATTCGCCGGCGACGGGAATTACCACCGTCAACGTGTCGGCCTGCGCGGTATAACTCAAGTACGCGTGCTCGTTGGACGATTGACAAGCCGCGAGAACCGCACAGCACAGTAACATCACACTCTTTTTCATTTTTCGACCACCAAAGCCGAACGCGACTTGGCATCGCCAGTATGAATCGTCAATCGCGTGGCCATACCCGGCCGCATCACACTCGCGTCAATTTCATCCAGCGCAATGATGGCGTCAAATACCGGCGTGGGTTCTTCACGTGATCGCGGGCGAATAGCTTGCCCCAACGATTTTACTTTGCCATAAAACGTTTTATCGGGCTGCGCATCCAGCACAATATCGACGCTCTGTCCTACTTGCACAGCACGAGCATCCACTTCTTTAATTTCGGCACGCACGATCATTTTATCCAGCGATGGAATTTCAATAATACTTTGTCCCCATGACACGCTGTCGCCAACCGAGATCTTATTGCCTTCCCAATTGTTTTTATGCACCACCAAGCCGTCTTTGGGTGCGCGCACCATCAAGCGCTTGATTTCCCCCTGAACGCGATCAACATCCGCCTGCAAACGTGCCACATCGGCATCGGCCAACGCGCGGCGCACGGTCATCGCTTTTTCATGGTGCTGCAACAAGGAGTCAGTGCGTTGCACTTCATCATTGGCGACTTGCAGATCCAGTTCGAGTTTTTGGATCTCAATGCGCGCGACCAATTGCTGGCTGGATTCGAGTTTGCGCACGGCTTTTTGCTGTTTCATTTTGGCTTCGGCGGCCTGCAAACGGATCAGCTCACGTTGTTCTTCGTCGCTTCGCAACGTGTTTTGCCGTTTTTGCTGTGCCGTGGCCAACTCGCTTTGTTTGGTCAGCAACTCTTGCTTTTGTTGCGAATTATCAAACCCCAGCACCGGCTGCCCTTTTTTGACGTCACTGCCTTCTTCGGCCATAAACGACACTTTCAAGCCGCGCATAAACTTCAGCAATGGTGGGCCCAATTCGGCCGTGTCTTCGGACGTGAGTTCACCACTGGCCGTTACCGTGTTGCTGTGCGTGACGCGCTCGGCATCGCTGTGACGTTGCGGTGCTGGTGCATCACAAGCGCTTATTACCAACCACGACGCCAACATCAATCCGAATTTTTTCATGATGAGGCCGCCGCAATCACCAGCACACTCATGCCAGGTGTCAAGCTGATTGGCGCATCGCCCAGCAATTGCACACGCACTTCGATGTAGCGCGAATCGCTCCATTGCTCTTTTTTCTCGGCTTGTAAACCCACCCGCGTGATGCGGCCTTTAATGCGTTGTTCAGGGGCTATATCAAACAGCAGTTCGACTTCGTTTTTCTGATTCAACCGTGGCAGATCGACTTCGTTCAAATAAGCGGCGATTTCCAATTTGTCGGTTGCCGGCACCTCGGCCACCACCCAGCCCTGCTGTACCGACATGCCGGCTTTTAGCTTGCGATCATCCCAAGGGTGAGTGCCATATATAACTGGCCCGGAACGATCGGCGAACAGTTCCATTTTTTCGGCATCGGATTGGCGACGCTGCAACTCTTGTTTAATGCGGCGTACTTCGAGTTGCTGCTTCTTTTTCTCGGCATCCAATGTGGTGCGTTTGTTCTCGAGCGTCATTTTGGCTTGCTCGTACAAACGCTGTTGACGTGACAATTCAAATTGATATTGATCACCTTGAAACTGCGACAGATACGTGGTGGGCACGTTCGCATCGAGCTGCGCCTTTTTGACCAGTAACTCGGCTTGCGTCAAGCGGTGTTCAGCATCGATCAGCTCTTGCTGCAATTTCATTAAATCTTCTTTGGCCTTTTGTTCGGCCTGCGTCAACTCCACTTCGCGGCGTTGAATATCCGACAATAAGGTGCTGTTATCAAACGACACGACCAAATCACCCGGTTTGACAATCGCGCCTTCGGGTGCCATCCATTTAATTTGTTGTTGCCAGTTGTCCGTGCGCGGTGCGACAAACACTTGCGCATTGGACGCCACGACTTGGCCGGTGATCAGTAAGTCATCGGCGCGAGCCGATGCGGACAACGCGGCGATCAACACCAGCACCGCTTGTTTTATCAGCGTTGGTTTAGCGACGTTGATCATCATTCACCTTGCCATCGCGCATGCGCACGATTCGTTTGGCATGACGCGCGATATCATCTTCATGCGTGACCAACACAATTGTTTGCCCTTCTTGATTGAGTTCACCAAACAATTTCATGATTTCCACTGAAGTTTGTGAATCAAGTGCGCCGGTAGGTTCATCGGCAAAAATGACTTTGGGTTGATTGATGAGGGCGCGCGCAATCGCCACACGCTGGCGTTGACCACCGGATAATTCATGTGGCTTGTGCGTGGCACGATGCCCGAGGCCAACACGTTCCAACATGGCAATGGCACGTTGACGCGCTTGCTGCTTATCCACTTGCGCAAAGCGTAGCGGCAGCATGACGTTTTCAATGGCGTCTTTACGCGCCTGCAAATGAAAACTCTGAAAAACAAAGCCGATATGCTGATTGCGTACACGAGACAGGGCATCATCATCCAAATTGGCCACCTCTTCGCCGTTGAGCCAATAGTGGCCACTGTCAGGCTTGTCGAGACAACCGAGCACATTCATCAATGTCGATTTACCCGAGCCGGAGGGGCCCATGATGGCGACATAATCGCCTTCGTCGATCTGCAATGACACGCCATTTAACGCCGTGATCACGCTGTCGCCCATTTGATAATGTTTATGAAGTTCTTCGATACGAATCACAACGCGAACCTGTAGCGCCCCAAAGCAGGTGGAAATTACTCAGTAGCGGCACAATGGTCAACCGGCAGCTGACGGTTTGTGTTGTAAGCAGCAGTGAACGCTTTCTTTTTGTTTGCACAATTGAGCTAAAGCAGTTGCGTGTTGTTGGTTCGGGTTGCGGGTTATCGGTGTGTTTTCCTTTTCCCGCGACCCGAACTAACAACCGACAACCAAATATTACTTATTCAATGCATTGACACATTCTTTAATCAGATTCGGGCCGCGATAGATAAATCCGGAATAGATCTGCACGAGTGTTGCACCCGCGTCCAGTTTGGCTTGCGCATCGCCGCCTTGCGTGATGCCGCCAACGCCGATAATCGGGAAAGCACCGTTTACTTCGCGATGGAACCAACGCAGTACTTGTGTGCTTTTTTCAAATACCGGTTTGCCGCTCAAGCCGCCTTGTTCGTTCGCGTGCGGCAAGCCGTCGACGCCAACTCGTGATAACGTGGTGTTGGTTGCAATGGCACCATCCCAACGATGGCGTTTTAATTTATCGGCGATTTCGACAACATCAGCCTCGTCCAGATCCGGTGCGATTTTCAGCAGCAACGGCACTTGTTTTTGTTGTTGCTGCGCCAAGGTATCCCGTTCGGCTTTCACGGTTTGCAGCAATGAATCCAGCGCCGCGCCAAATTGCAGATCGCGCAAGCCTTTGGTGTTCGGTGATGAAATATTGACAGTGATATAACTGGCGTGGGCATACGCTTTGCGTAAACACGCGATGTAATCGTCGTTGGCCTTTTCGACCGGCGTGTCAAAATTTTTGCCGATATTGATACCAAGCACACCACGGTACTTGGCGGCTTTGACGCGCTCCACCAGGTAATCAACACCTTGGTTATTAAAGCCCATCCGATTGATGATCGCGGTCGCTTCTTTCAAACGAAAAATACGCGGACGCGGATTACCGCCTTGTGGGCGCGGCGTCACGGTGCCAATTTCAATAAAACCAAAACCGAGCATTGCCAGTGCATCAAGATAATCACCGTTTTTGTCGAGCCCTGCCGCCAATCCCACCCGATTCGGAAACGTCAAATTCCATACCTGCGTCGGTGTTGACGGCAAGGTTTGCGCGAACAAACCGCGCAAGGGGCTACGCTCAATGCGCTTCAAGTTGTTCAGTGCAAAATGATGCGCGTTTTCGGCATCCATAGAGAAAAGAATGGGGCGGATAAGATTAAACATAATGGGATTCTTACGGTATCGTTGATTTAATTTGTTTGGTTATGGGTTGAGGGTTCGGGTTGCGGGAAAAAAAATATTACCCGAACCCGCAACCCGAACCTGCAACCGCTTTACAACACCCTTACATGCACCGTGACTTCTTCGCGATCGTGGTACAAGTGCTTGGCGCGCAATTCAAACTCGAATCGATGGTTCTCGAGTTCGCGGGCGACGCGATCAAGGCAACGCATCAAATCGTCGTAACGGTTTTTCATCGGCAATTTGAAATTGACGATGGCTTCTTTGGTCCAGCCCTGCGTCAACCATTTGCTCAGTAGATCAGCCACACGTGCGGGCTTTTCGACCATGTCACAAACCATCCAATCAACGCGTTTTTTGGGGCGATACATAAAGCCATCAGCGCGCAGGTGTTCGACTTGTTTGGTCAGCATCAGATCCCGATCCATCGGGCCATTGTCGACCGCGATCACATTTAAACCGCGCTCGACCAATTGATAAGTCCAACCGCCCGGTGAAGCACCCAAATCAACGGCGCTCATGCGCGGGCGAAAACGAGTGCCGTGTTCTTCGTGCGGAATAAACTCGATCATCGCCTCTTCAAGTTTTAACGTCGAACGGCTGGGGGCTTTTTTCGGGAAACGTAAACGGCGTATGCCCATTGCTTCGATGCTAGCGCGGCTCGACTCCACATAACCAACATAAGCGGTGCTACCGTCGAGAAAACAAACGTGCAATTGATCACGGTGGTCGCTTTTCAGCAAGCCCTGCTTCTTCAACGCTTGTTCCAACGGTGCACGAATGGCGCGGCACAAACCGGCGAGCTCACGGCCCGGATCGGAATCCGGTGACTCCAACAACAGGCGCACACCACATCGATTGCCAAGCGCTTTCACAATCGTGTCAACCCGATTTTTCGGATCAAGTTCGACAAGCTGCGCCACAAACCATTGCCGAGCGAAAATCAAATCGTGCAAATGCAGTTCATCGCCAATACGCCGCACATCGGCGCTGTTGCCGGTGGCGATCACATACGCCGAATTTTCTTCGGCCGCTATTTCCAGCTCGACATGGTAATCAGCAAACACTTCGGCCAGCTCTTGCGCACACTCACGCTCGAAACCGGCACGGCAATGAAAAAACAATACGTTCATCACAACTTCGCTTATTCAGGCTTTTTGCCAGGACGCGCAAATGGCGGAAACGGCGTGACGTTTTCACCTTTGGCATCGGTAATGCGCGCATCGCCCAGTTTGTCGACTTCGTCGATGCGCACGATCGCATGCGATGGAATATAGCTGCGTTTCACCGATGCAAATTCGGTTTTCAGTTTTTCGTCGGCCGGGTCCACCAATAACGATGAACGTTCACCGAACACCAACTCTTCAATTTCAACAAAACCCCACATCTCACTTTGAAAAACATAGCGACAATACAGCTCATAGTGCTGACCTTGATTTTCAAAAATGACGCGGTACAAACGCGGTTCTGGCATGGCGGTAACGGGCTTAAGGGGCTTGGAATTGCGGGCGCGCATGGTAGCATGCGCCGCCTTTACCGGAGAGCAAAGCCTATGCCGTCCACTCACCCGCTCGCTCAACGCTATCGCCAAGACCTGCACTTTGATGCCAAGGTCGGTGAACACAACTTTACCTTCACAACGACCTATGGCTTGTTTTCGCCGCGCGAGCTCGATTATGGCTCGGTGATGCTATTGGATTACATCGACATCGCCGAAGACGAGAGCAGCCTCGACGTTGGCTGTGGTTACGGCGTGCTGGGCATGGCGCTGGCCAAACGTGCCCCCAAGGGCTTTCACACCTTAATCGACAAGGACTATGTCGCCGTCGATTACACCCGCCGCAATCTGGCGACCAACCACATCAGCAATGCCGAAGTGTTTTTGTCCAATGGCTTGTCAGAAGTGGGCGATCGTCAATTTGATGTCATCGTGTCAAACCTGCCTGCCAAAGCCGGCAATGAACTGTTCTATCTGTATTTCTACGACGCGCTTCATCATCTGAAACCCGGCGGTCGTCTGTACGTGGTCACGATCAACGGCCTGCGGGACTTCATTAAACGCAGCTTTATCGAAGTATTTGGCAACTACGACAAGCTAAAACAAGGCAAAACCTACACCGTGTCAATGGCGGTGAAACAAGGCTGAAATGGGTGTGAAACGTTGCCGCCAATGTTTCACAAACTCGTCATCAAATTTCCACAACTTCTGTGGATAACTTTGGTGAAAACTTGCCAAAAGGCGGCGCTGAGCCTTGCGCTTCGGGGCTTGTTGTTGAATTGTTCGTTTTTTGAGCAATTATTAAATTTTATTTTTATTTCAATTACTTACAAGCCATTGTTCGGATAATGAACAAGCTTCCACAGGCTAAGGTGTTGACTTTTTGACGCTGCATCGCAGCGAATTTTTGGCTGTGAATTAACCACGTCACAAAATTGTCAACTCGCCTCGCAAATCATGCGGTAACAGGTGAAAGTGAGGACTAACAGGATTGTCATAAACAACATTTTTGGCGACGTCGTCGCCACTCGGCTATGGTTAGTGCATCACTCATCTCACCTCCTTTGCGATTAGTCCAACCATGAAACCGTCGTTTGCATTACCTGACGTGATTGGTCATCGCGGCTTGGCTGCGTTGGCGCCGGAAAACACGTTGCCATCGTTCAAAGCCGCCGCTGACCACGGCCTGCGATTTGTTGAGTTGGACGCCAAACTTTGCCACAGCGGAGAAGTGATCGTACTGCACGACAACCGCATCGATCGCACCAGCAATGGACACGGCCGCGCCGCTGACATGACGTTGACCCAGCTGCGTCACCACGATTTTGGCGCTTGGTTCGCGCCATCGTTTACGGGCACTCGCATCAGTTTGTTGACGGAGGTGCTGGATTTTTGTGCGCAGCGCGACATGGGCGTCAACATCGAACTGAAACCCAATCCCGAACAATATGCGAAAACGGCACAGGCCGTTGCCGACGTCATTGCAAAAGGTCGTTTTGCTGAACGCTTGCCGCTATTGCTATCGAGTTTTTCACTGCAAAGTCTGCGTGCCATTAAAAAGTACGCCGCGCACTTGCCACGCGGATTATTGCTGGAGCGCCAATTTGACACTTCGCGTGCGCTCGCTCTGTTGGCAGAGTTGGAGGCGATCAGCTGCAATGTCGATGCGCTATTGATGACCGCGGACAAGATCGCAACGATCAAATCTGCTGGTTTCGCCGTCATGGCGTGGACGGTTAACGATGTTGGCGACGCCCGTCGTTTGCGGGCCTGGGGTGTCGACAGTTTTTTTTCGGATTACCCGATCTCACTCAAATGAGTGGCGCCGCTGAACTATGCTTTAGCAACAAATCCCGCCCGCGCTGGTTGAAGTGAACGCCTTTTTTCGTACCTTTCTGCTCACGCTGTTTATTGCAGCCCTCTATTTTGCTGGCGGCGCTATTGCGCGCGTACTCGCCTTGCCACCCACGATGGTCATGCCGATCTGGCCACCTGCCGGTATTGCACTGGTGGCGGCGGCGCTGTGGGGATCGCGTAGCTGGCCTGGCATTGTCCTCGGTTCAATGACGTTTAATGCCCTCGTTTATGCCCCTAATACCGACGTGTCCGCGTGGGTTGCCGGCACCCTGATCGGTATCGGTGCGGCAGCGCAAGCCACGTTCGGCGTATGGTTGCTACGTCGCTTTACGTCGTTTCCACAAGCCGGTGAAAACGCCGCCAATTTGTTGCGTCAGGTACTGCTCGCAGGTCCCGTTGCCTGTTTAACCAATGCCACGTGGGGCACCATTTCGATTGTGACACTGCAGATCATTCCGGTATCGCAAATCGGCACGGCGTTTTCAACGTGGTGGATTGGCGACACGATCGGTGTCATCGCCTTATTGCCATTTGCCCAGCTTTGGGCACATCAGGAACAACGTCAACAATGGCGACATCGTTTGTGGATTTCAGTAATGGTCATGGCCAGCGCCGTGTTAGTCGTGTTGTCATACATTTACATTCGCAACCAAGAAACGTCACAAGCGCTGTCTCAGAGTGATGCCACGCGCGCGGAAATAATGGCACGCATTGAAAAAGATTTTTCAGCGATGGATGAACGATTGCTGACGATGCAAGCCTTTTACGCCAGCTCACAATTTGTTGATGCCAATGAATTTCAACGCTTTGCCATGCGCGTACGCCACAACAACAAAGCAATCATCGCGTTTCAGTGGGCTCCCAAAGTCGACAGCAACACGCGTCAAGCCTTTGAGCAAGCACAGCAGACACAATACCCCGGTTACGAGATCCGCGAAATTCGCGATGGCACATTGATTCGAGCCCTTGCGCGCGACGTTTACTTTCCGTTGCAATACATCGAACCCTTGGCTGGACATGCGTCGGTATTGGGGCTGGATATTTACTCACAACAAATGCGGCGCGAAATGGCACAAAAAGCCAGCTCGCGTGAACGCGTTGAATTTTCATTGCCGATCAACTTGATCCAAACACGCGAAAATGATCAAGCTCTCTTCGCGATGTTGCCGTTTTACAAAGAGCACAGCGAAAGCATTGCTAGCGAACCTGATGGTCTGCTGCAGCTCATCATCAACCCAAAAGGCCTGCTTGAAAATGCCTTATTCGAACACGTGCCCAACAACTATCTGATTGGCCTTTGGGCAGCGATACCCAATCAAAAGCCGCAACTGGTCGCGATGTATCCGCGGCAATTTGAATCACCGTCGATTGAACAAGCCGCGAGTTCCAAACACCTGCGCCGGATTGAAACGTTTTATCACGGTGGCCGCGAATATTTGCTGACCATTGATGAACCGATTATTCTGATGTCGGAGCGTATTGGCTCCATGCTCGTATTGATTTTCGGTTTGATTTTAAGTGCGATCATTGGCACCTATTTGCAATTGCTGTACACCGCATCGGCGCATTTTGAAAAATTAGTTGAACAACGCACAAAAGAACTGGCACAAGCCAAAGAAGCGGCCGAAACCGCCAACGTTGCCAAGAGCCAATTTCTGGCCAACATCAGCCACGAGATCCGCACACCGATGACCGCCATTCTGGGTTACACCGACTTGTTGCTGGCCAACGATGGCAACACAGAAACCCGGCAAGAGCATCTGCGCATCATTCGTGACAGTGGCAACCACTTGCTTGGCATCATCAACGACATTCTCGATATTTCAAAAATTGAAGCCGATCAGCTCGAACTGAATTTACGAGCCATGTCCGTGCCCGACATTGTCGATGAAGCCGTGCGTTTGCTGCGCGCACGCGCGGACAATAAACACATTTTACTGAACACCGATGTGCGCTATCCGGTGCCAGCCAAAGTATTGACCGATGGTGTACGCGTACGCCAGGTGATGGTCAATCTGCTCAGCAATGCGATCAAATTTACCGATGTTGGCAGCGTCAAAGTGCAAATTGAAGCCGCAGAATCACGCGTTGATCACGTGCGCTGGACGATCGCGGTCAGTGACACCGGCCCCGGTATGTCGCCCGCGCAAATGCAAGGCTTGTTTCAAGCGTTTTCGCAAATGGATGAAACCATGAAGCGTAAACACGGCGGCACCGGTTTGGGGCTTTACATCTCGCAACGGCTTGCCCATTTGATGGGCGGTGACATTCAAGTGCGCAGCGAAATAGGCCGCGGCAGCACGTTTTCGTTTACGTTTGAAACCGCCATAGCCCAAGACAGCAATACGCAAACAGCACCCAACCTTCACAAAACCGACAAGCCCGCCGATAAACCGCAATTTTTCGGTCATGTATTGCTCGCCGAAGACAACACCGTGAATGCAACAATTGCCATTCGTCTGTTGCAAGCATTTGGTTTAACCGTTGAACACGTGGTCGACGGTGTGCAAGCCGTCGCGCGTGTGGGCAAACGTGAAGCGTACAACATTGATCTGATTTTTATGGACATGCAAATGCCACGTATGGATGGTTACGAAGCCGTCACCGTACTCCGCAATCAGCATTATGATATTCCGATCATTGCGTTAACTGCCCACGCCTTAACCGGTGAACGCGAACGCTGTATCGAACTCGGCTGCAATGATTTCGCCACCAAACCGTTTATCGCCGCCGAAATCGAAGCGGTGTTGCGCAAATATTTACCACTGAGGAAGTAATTTCGCGCACGAGAATCTGCGTCAGCGTCCGACTTCACTTAGAGCTTGCAGAACAAAATAAAACATCAACGTCAACACGAAAAACACCAAGCTCACGATGAAAAGAATTGATTCATGTGATTTGTGTTCTTGGTGTGCTTGGTGTGCTTGGTGTGCTTCGTTTTGTAGCTATCCTCAGCGTTTCTCTTCTCAGCCCTCTTGTTCGTAATCAATCCCCACCGCTCCATTCCACCTCAACACGGTTGCGGCCCGATTGTTTTGCGCGATACAGTGCAATGTCAGCACGTTCAATCAGCTGAGCCAGACTTTTGTCTTGTGCGTCGTACACGCTGACACCGACACTGACGGTCACAACCAACTGCGGCGCAATCGCCGAAAAATCCGTGTGCTCGATTTGTGTGCGAATGCGTTCAGCCATCAGGCGAGCGGTCTCACGCGAAGCCGCCGACATGATCATCAAAAACTCTTCGCCGCCCGTGCGACCAAGGCGATCGTTGGCACGACCAATACTGCGAACACTTTCTGCCAGCTGCTGCAACACCGCATCACCAGCGGCGTGCCCCAAGCTATCGTTGATCCGTTTGAAATGATCAATGTCAAACAGAATTACCGCGAAATACTGCTGCAATGATTTGGACTGTGCAAACAGCAACTCGCCAAAACTTGTGATGTGGCGACGATTCGGCAATTTGGTCAGCTCATCTGTCAACGCCAAATCGCGCATACGCCGCATCATTCGCCATTGCTGATAGCCCACCAATGCCACGACCAGCAACAATAAAATCGACACAATGGTGAAGCCGATTTGAGCCCGGTGGGCTTGCTGCGTCTGCTGCAACTGCTGTTCGTTTTGTGCGTTTTCGGCCTTTAGCGCTTCGGCTTCCTGACTGATGCGTTGCAGATCGTAATCGGCACGCAGGCGCGCCAAAGCCACCGAGTTATTGCGTTCAAACATTCGTCGGTAAATTTTGATACTGACTTCATGCAGATCCAACGCTTTCTTATATTGTTCTTCGCGTTTGGCCAGTTCAATCTGCAGGCCGTTAATCATGACCAGATCAAAAATCGAATTGCCGATTTCGAAATACTTGTACGCACCATTCAGCCATTTTTCGCTGTCACGATACTGCCGATTTTCCATGGCGATCATGGCGCGGTAGATGCGAGCCCGCCAGAGCAAATCGTCAATCTGCAGTTTCTCTGCCATGTGCTCGGCCTGCAGTGACGTGCGATCAACCGATGCCCAATCACGTTGCTCCGCATGCAAGGTCGCCATGGCCAACAACAAATACACTTCGGCAACCTCATCGTGGTTTTGTTGAGCAACGGCAAGCCCTTTATTTAATAACTGCTGATCGCATTGCGCTTCATTTTGTCGATCGCACACAGCGGCCAGACTGTGATACAGCAGTGGCAGGTTCGAGGTGTGCTGGTGTTGCTCGGCGTGCTGCAAAAAACGCTGATAAATATCGCGCGCCACATCCGCCTGATTTGTCACCGAATAATTGTGTGCCAAATACAGCTCAGCAAACGGGATTTTTTCAGGTAGCTGTTCCTGCTTGGCAATGGCAATCGCTTTCAACAGCAATTCGGTTGAAGCTTGTGCATCACCCAGTGAACCGATCCAGTAGGCGCGTACAATCAACAAATCTATTTGGTACAGCGGATTCGGCTGCTTGGCGAGGATCCGTTCTGCCTCATACAAGGACTGAAAGCCCTCTTCGTAACGATTGTTGGCAAATTGAAAACTGGCATCGCACATATGATGCAGGGTTTGATCGAGCGCATCCGGCGCAGCGATCTGTTTAAACGTCGCGTCAACAATTTTTTTGAAGCGCTGCACTTCATGCGCGGGCCGTTCATCACCGCATAACAGACTCAGCAATTGTCGACGCAAACTTGGCGGTGTGTCGGTCGGCAGGCGCGCCAACAATTCCTCCACGCGCTGGTCGGCTTTGGACACATCACGGTTATACAAGGCCATGATGTCGCGCACTTCACTGACTAGCGGTGTCAGATCGGGCGTTAGTTCAAAGTCGACAAAAAGGTGCGGCGACAAACTCGCCCACACCGACGAGAGCGGTAACAACAAGCCGAAAAAAAGGCGGACGCGAAACAATCCGAGCACTCGAAACAATAAGATCATCGTTCAAGTGTAGACTGTTCGTCCGCCTTGCCATGCGCGGCGACCAATCGCCTCGCCCCCTTCGTATTAGCGTGCGTTTACACGCGTTTCCAACTGGTGCCTTGCGCGTTATCTTCAAGAATAACGCCCTCGTCCGCCAACTGTTTGCGGATCGCATCGGCACGCGCAAAATCTTTGGCTTTGCGCGCGGCCAGACGCTCTTGAATCAACGCATCAATGCGGGCACCGTCATCACCGGCGGACGCTTGGAAAAACGCTTCCGCGTCCTGTTGCAACAAACCGAGCACTGCCGCCAAACGGCGCAGCTGTGCCGCCAGTTGCGCGGCCATCGTGGCATCGCTGGTTTTGACCCGATTGATTTCACGCGCAAGGTCGAACAACACGGCCATCGCTTCCGGCGTGTTGAAATCATCGTCCATGGCCGCAACAAAACGTTGAGCCCACTCATCACCGGCCAGCGTTGTCACCACCGGCAAGCCACGCATCGCGGTGTACAAGCGCTCCAATGACGACTTCGCTACGTCGAGGTTTTCTTGCGAATAATTGATCTGCGAACGGTAATGCGCCGACACCAAAAAGTAGCGAATGACTTCGGGCGCGTACGCTTTCAACACATCACGAATCGTGAAAAAATTGCCCAACGATTTCGACATTTTGACCGCGTCAACTTGCACCATGCCCGTGTGCATCCACGTGTTTACAAACGTACAGCCATTGGCGCCTTCACTTTGCGCAATTTCGTTTTCGTGATGCGGAAATTGCAGATCACTGCCCCCGGCATGAATGTCAAAATGTTCACCGAGGCAGGCTTTCGACATCGCCGAGCATTCAATATGCCAACCCGGCCGGCCTTTGCCCCACGGCGAATCCCAACTGGGTTCATTCGGCTTGGCGGCTTTCCACAGTGCAAAATCAAGCGGATCGCGTTTGATTTCGCCGACCTCAACGCGTGCGCCCGATTGCAGATCGTCAATCGATTGCCGGCTCAGTGCGCCATAGTTGTTAAACGTATTCACGGCAAAGTAAACGTCACCCGAATCCGTGGCATAGGCATGGCCTTTGGCAATCAACGTCGACGTGATGGCAATAATGCCGTCGATGGTGTGCGTGGCGCGCGGTTCTTTGTCCGGCGCCGCAATACCAAGCTGCGCAAAATCATCGTGCATTGCCTTGGTGAACTCATTCACGACCGACACAAAGTCCACGCCGCGTTCATTGGCACGACGAATGATTTTGTCATCAATGTCAGTCACATTGCGAACACTGGTCACCTCGTAGCCACTGAAACGCAAATAACGCACGACCGTGTCAAAAGCAATGTAAGTCCGGGCATGGCCAATATGGCAGTAGTCATACACCGTAACGCCGCACACATAAAACCCGACTTTGCCGGGCACGATGGGTTTGAACGCCTCTTTCTGGCGCGTCAGGGTGTTGAAAATCTGCAACATAGTGAATTGCTCTGAATGAAGGGGGGAAAACCGGCGGACGCCTTAAAAAAGTGCTAATCCTTTACGCGGGCGATGAGTATCATAGCCGCCCTAATTTTGACCGGCTAGACTTCTGTCTGGCTTTAGCACGCCCGCACGAGGATTTGACAATGGTTACACTGCACACAACGTTTGGTGACATCACGCTGACTCTGGATGCCGAAAAAGCACCGGTGACGGTAGCCAATTTCCTCGATTACTGTCGTAGCGGCCAGTACGATGGCACCATTTTCCACCGCGTGATCGACGGTTTCATGATTCAAGGCGGCGGCATGGTACCGGGCATGAATCAGAAACCCACCAAAGACCCGATTAAAAACGAAGCCAATAATGGCCTCAAAAACCTGACCGGCACCATCGCGATGGCCCGCACCGGCGAACCGCATTCGGCCACCTGCCAATTTTTCATCAATGTCAAAGACAATCACTTTTTGAATTTCAGCAGCGAAACACCGCAAGGCTGGGGCTATTGCGTGTTTGGCCAAGTAACCGACGGCATGGATGTGGTAAACAAAATCAAAGCCGTGCGCACAACACGTTCGGGTTATCACGCCGACGTGCCGGCCGAAGATATTCTGATCGAACGCGTCACCGTAACCGAATAATTTTCAGGTCAAATAGTCAGACAATGGCAACGTATTTTATTTCTGATGTGCATTTGTGCGAAGAGGCCCGCGACAGCGCGCGCCTCTTTTTTCATTTTATCGAATCACTGCCGAGCGATACCGACGCCGTTTATGTGCTCGGCGATCTGTTCGAAGCGTATATCGGTGACGATGACGATGATGCGTTTAATGTGCGCGTAAAATCCGCCCTGCGTTCAATCACGCAACGCGACATTCGTTTGTACTATCAACGCGGCAATCGCGACTTTTTATACGGCGATGCCTTTGCCGGCCAAACCCAGGGCCTTCTTCTTGACGACGAAACCGTGATCGATCTGTACGGCACGCCAACACTGGTGTTGCACGGCGATCAACTGTGCACCGACGACAAACCGTATCAACAGTTTCGCGCCCTCGTGCGCGGCAGCAAATGGCGCGGCGAATTCATGATGAAGCCACTGGCCGAACGCCGTCTAATCGCAAAAGAAATGCGCCGCAAAAGCATGGAATCGCAACAGAACAAAAGCGATTACATCAGCGATGTCAACGCCGATGCCTTGCATGCTGCCATGACCACCCATCGCGTATCTCACGTCATCCACGGCCACACCCACCGTCCCGCCGTACACCCACTCAGCAACGGACAACGTGTTGTGCTCGGTGACTGGCACGACAACGCCAAAATCATCCGCGCCGATAAAAATGGTGTGCAGTTGTTGACGTTGACGATGGCGGGGTTGCAAACGGGTTAAAAAAACGCAAAAGCAGAATCAACACGAAGACACAAAGTTCACCAATAACACGAAGAAAAAAGACTTTGTGTTTTTTGCGTTAGAAGAACAACCCAATCGCCATCAAGGATTTTGTAGGTTGGGTTGAGTGAAGCGAAGCCCAACACGCTGACAACGAGTGAGATTCCGTTGGGCTTCGCGTTGAATTCGGCGCAATGCCCTTCGGTTATTGCGCCCTACGTTTACTGCTACGTCAACTGAGAACATGATGGCGAATTCAGAAAATATGGTGAGCAAGATCCCGGCGGCATTCATGATTTTCCTGGCCATAATTATTGTCATGCTTTGTGAGAATGCCGTTGCTGACCATTTTGTCACTTTCGAAAGCAAGGTGTTAAATTTTTCTGCAACCTTTCCCAAAAATTCGCCCTTAACAGTAGACAAATCTGACGAGGCGCTTAAAAAAGCACTTACGATATTTAAAGAAAAATTACCAACGCCTATCCCCTTTGAGCTGTTCTCGGTTGATCACGGAAAGTTGGAAGTCGGAGAGAAGCTGTTGATTGGTTATTTTTGCTTCACTTTTCTTGATGGGCTACCACCTAAAACGTTGATGGAGTCTATGCGTTCATCCGTTATGGCTTCGTCAAGAGACGTAATAAAAGTTTATGACGTCGCCCAAAATGTCGATGGATCATATTTTTTCAGTTATGAGCTTCCTGCAGTCCATGGTGAATTTATATCTTTTGGTTCCGACCGCTGGACCGTTGTGTGTGGTGGTAACTACACATCAGAAACCAAAGAAGAATTTGTAAGCATTTCGGGTAGTATCAAAATTATTCGCTAAAAAAGCCTATCAGCAAGCGTAGGGCGCAATAACCGAAGGGCATTGCGCCGTATTCTACAACTCGCAACACCAGACAAAATCAAAACTCCATCAATCTTTCGGATTTAAACATTTTTCTTTCGCCTATTTGGCACTATTTGATTTGTTAACCGCATACAGGCAAATAACTTCACGTTCAATTGCGATTATCTGTGATAACGCCCCCATGTTCGTTGAAGTCGGCGCAATGCCCTTCGGTTATTGCGCCCTACTTTATTGTTTTCCTTCGTGTCCTTTGTGTCATTCGTGATTAGTCTTTTTGAGTGTTGATTCAAACCCCATCACTCCCGAAACTTCGCCAACAGATCCCGTAGCTGATTTGCAATCAACGTCATGCGCTGACTGGCATTTACACTGTTTTCAACTTGTTTGGCGACCTGTGCGCTGTCATCGCGTATTTGTAAGAAGTTGCGATTCACTTCATCGACATAGCGCGATTGTTGGGTCGCGGTGGCGATATTGTTTTGATTGTGTGTCGCGATATCAGCGATGGCATGATTGATCGCTTGCAATGCTGATTCGATGTTGGCGGAGCCGCTGATCGCCGCGTCGGTGCGTTGTTGTGAACGCGCCATGGCATTCACCGTTTCACTGATGCCGTTTAATAAACGCAGCATGGTTTCATCCACTTCTTTTGCTGAGGTTTGTGTGCGTTGCGCCAGATTGCGCACTTCGTCGGCGACAACGGCAAAACCGCGACCTTGTTCGCCGGCGCGTGCGGCTTCAATTGCGGCATTTAATGCCAGCAAATTGGTTTGTTCGGCGATCGATTTAATCACGTTCAGCACATTGCTAATGTTTTTGCTTTGTTCGGCCAACTCTTCAATAGAGGCCATTGAGCGTGCGATTTCGTCGGCCAACCCCCGCGTGCTGCTGACCGCTTCCAACACCGTGGAGTTGGCACGATTGAGGGCATCGGTTGAAATTTTAACGGCTTGATTGGTCGCATCAACGGTGCGTTCTTGTTGCTGCACTAACTGACTCATGTTCGCGACGATATTGCTTGCCATTTCGGTTTGCCGTTGTTGTTCACCGGCAGCTTGGTCGGTGCGAGACGCGATCGCACGCACGGCATCCGCTTGTTCACCCACTTCTTGTGTGGTGCTTTTGACGGCACGCACTAAGGCGTCAACCGATTCGGCCATGTCATTGAAAGCGCGCACCAGTTCCGCCAATTCATCCTGTGAATACACCGGTGCTCGCACACGGGTATTGCCGTCGGCAAATTGCTGTGTCGCTTTATGAAAGCTGCTCAACGTTAATTTGACCGAATAACTAAGCCCCATAAACAAATACGCCACGGTCAAGCCGCTGGCGATGGTAAGTATCAATACCAATGCCATCGCACCACGCTGTGCGTTCACGCGCGCTTGCAGCATTGCCGTCAGTGCTTTGGCTACGTGTCCGGCACCTTGATAGCTGACGTTAACATCGTCGCTGCTTTGTTGCTGCCATTGTGCAAACGTGATGGTGATATCACTGGCTTCGACAACGTCATTTTGCAAACGATCACGCAGTTGTTGCCACGCATTGAGCAGCGTATCGACGTACTGCAAGGTGTCACTTTGCGATGCCGGCAAGGCGGCGCGTATGGCGTCCATTTCCAAGGTTTGGCGCGCGAACAAATCATCCAGCTCGGCCGACAGCACATCAAACGTTGTCGAATCAATGGTCGGCAATTGCAGGGCATAGCTGCCGTAATAACGAATGCGCTGTTCGCTGTTCAACACCTGCAACAAACGCGCGGTGACCAAATTCGATAAATGCCAGCTGTCCTGTTGCGGATCAAACAACAGTTGGCCGCGCTCCGACAGCGTGTCGAACAACGCATCCAACTGACGCGCAGCGGGACTGTAAATCGGCGTCAGTTCGGACACATCACGCACACCGCCGACTGGCTGTTCGTTCAGTTGCGCAAACTGCTCGCTCCACTTCACCACATCCGCTTGCAGAACTTCGTCGTCGAATTGTGCCTGCAACTGTTTGGCGGCCTCGCGCACCGCGTCAGCGGCTTGTAAGCGCGCGGCCTCATTCTGGCTGTTGTTGCCGGCGCGCACGGCATAGGCCGCCGTCAGATAATCGCCAAAGCGGGCATGTAAGTGCAGCAACGCAGGTAATTTTTCGGCGGCCTCGAGTTTGGCCGTGTCGCCGCGCAGCTGCGTGACGGCGACGCTGAGATAACCAAATCCCAAAATAATCAACGGCAGCAAAAACAAGGCGCTGACCACGCCCAGTTTCGCACCAAAACGCAATCGATTCATCAGGGCGATTGCCGGCCCAAATATGGCTCGCATGCTCGGATCAGATCTGTGTAGTTGGCATCACCACAAGTGTAGTCAGCGCTGAAACAACGAAGGGGGAATTTCCCCCCTTCTTTTGCCACACAACAAACAGGGCGCAAAAAGCGCCCTGTTGATTATTTGGTTAGGTGTGTGAACACACCGTCCCAATCGGGTGTTGGCGGATTTTTTCGGTAGTACGCAATGCGTTCCAGATACAGTTTGTACAGGCCGTGATCGGGTTCGGTTTTTTGCAGTTCCAGCAAACGACTCTCGGCAATATCCCAATGCTGCGTGCGGTATTGTGTTAGCGCATTGGCAAATTTCAGTACGCGCTGTTTGATCTCGGGATCGACACGATCATTTAAACCCAGCGGCTCATAAATTGTAACGGGTTGATCTTTGCCTTTGACCCGCACGCGATCGAGTTCGCGAAAGGCCACTTCTGGCACCGCCGCCTTGGTGCTTTCGCTGACGATTATCGCAACGCCGTAAAGCTTGGTTAAACCTTCAAGACGTGAGCCGAGATTCACGGCATCACCGAGCACCGTGTACGCCATGCGAAATTGCGAGCCCATATTGCCGACACTCATGACGCCGGTATTTAGGCCGATACCAATGCTGATTTCCGGCCATTTCTTTTTGGCGAAATCAATGTTGACGCGCGCCACCTCTTCTTGCATTTGCATCGCGGCAAACAAGGCATTACGAGCGTGCTTCGGATCGTCAAGCGGCGCGCCCCAAAACGCCATGATCGCATCACCCATGTATTTGTCGATGGTGCCACGCTGTTTGTGAATCACTTGCGTCAACGGCGTCAGCAATTCGTTCATGAGCTGGCCCAATTCTTTGGGCGGAACTTTTTCGGACAGTGACGTAAAACCTCGCACATCCGAAAACAAAACGGTCAGTTCACGCGCCTGTCCTTCCAACGTAATTTGCCCCGGTTTTTCAGCCATTTCGGCCACTAATTCCGGTGGCACGTATTGACCAAATTGACGCGCCAACATACGTTTGGTGTGCGCTTCTTGCAAATAACCAAATACTACGTTCAACACAAACAGCGCGACGATCATCAGCACCAACGCCGTGACCGGCATCACAATCCCAATGCTCCACATATAACTGCGCAAACTGATCACGAGCACAACCAAGATCGCCGCCGCTAATGTGCCGACACCGGCCGCCAAACGCGGAAAGACCAACGTGGCAATGATCCAGATCACAAACAACAAAATCCCCTCAAGACCCGGCATATAGTCCGGCAAATGCATGATGCGACCGTCCATGATGCCGGCGACAACATTGGCATGCACTTCAACACCGGGGTAAGGTGATTGCACCGGTGTTGAACGCATGTCCTGCAAGCCCGGCGATGTGGTGCCCATCAACACGATTTTGCCTTTCAGTTTTTCCAGTGGCACATCTTTTTTCAGAATGTCGCTGATTGAAAAGTACGGGTAGCTGTGTTCGTAGCCGCGATACGGCACAAAGATGGCGCCATGCGCATCGACGGGAATCGAGTAGTCACCTAACTTGACGCCTGCAATGGATAGAAATCCGTCACCCGATTCACGCAAGTCAACATCCATCGCGATGCCGCCCATGGCCATGCTGGTTACTGACAATGCCAATGACGGATACAATTTGCCGTCGTGTTCTTGCACCAAGGCAATACGCCGAAAAATACCGTCTTCATCGAGTTCAGGGTTGTCAAAAAAACCAGCACCCAGCGCGTTGTCGTGCAAAATTGAAATGTTCGCGGTGTATCCGAGTGGTTGTGGTAAGGGCAGTTGATGACGCATATCATCCGGCAATTCAGCAAACTCATGTGTCAGCCGGTTGATTTTGCTTTTGGCATTTTGATTGAACACATAGCCCAACACCACTTTGCGATTGCGGATCGATTTGGCAAACGCTTCGTCGTATTGCACTTTGGGCAATAACTCTTCGCGCGCCGCCAAAAAATCTGGATTCTCGGCCAATGGTCCTTGCGCCAATTTTTCCCACACCGCTACCGCATCGCTGGTGGTCGATTCCGGAAAGGCGGAGTCGAATCCGAGCACATTGATCTTGTAATGTTTAAACAGTGTGTCGACGAGTTCCGCCAATTTGTCACGACGCCAAGGCCAATGACCAATTTCTTGCAAACTTTTTTCGTCGATATCGGCAATGACGATGCGATCATCGACCGATCCCGGCATGCTCGCTTTGATATGAACATCATAGGCATTGCGCTCGATGCGTTGCAAAAACGGCAAATTAATTTTGCCGACCACCTGCGCCAGCATGATGATCAACAACGCAAAACTGATGGTGAGGCGTAGCCAGGTTGAGGGGCTGATACGACGAAACAGCAGGGCCAAATTACGCATAAAACCGATCCTTGTTATTTTTCGTGGTACGGCGTGGTGAACAGTACTTTAGGTAAACAGGCGCGGCCACTTGGTCCGAGATGAACTCGTCCAAACGACAGCTGCAAATGATTGTAGTGTAAATCGAAAGGCAAAAGCGACAACGGCCCAATGGGGCCGTTGTGGTGATGACTGGATTAGTATCCTTTGCGCGGTGACTTATAACCGCCAATCGACGATACCGGTGCTTCGCGCCCGACCAATGCTTCGATCAACATCAGCTCTTCGTCGGTGTGATTTTTCATCGGGGCCGGCGTTATCAGCTTTTTGCCGTCGGCGGCGATGTAGCGTGGTGCATCGTGATGCATCGACACGATGTCTTCTTTTTGCTCGGGATCTTTTTCCGAACGCAGTTCCACTTTGCCGTAGCAGGTGCAGACATAGCTGACGTCCGGATCCGATTCGGCGTACACACCGGTGCCGCGAATGCCGATCGTGGCCGTTGTGGTGCGCAGGCTGTACGTCTTTTGACTGGAGCGACGTTCGCCGAACACGGACAACAATTTGCCGGTCAGCAAACGCAGACCATCAACGAGCACGTTTTCTTCTTCCTTGATGCTGACCGTGCCGCGGCCGTTGGAAAACTGCACGCGGCTGTTTTCGCGCAAAATGTGCGCGTCTTTGCCGATGGCAAAAATGATGTAGCTGCTGCTACCGGTTTCAATGGCCGAACTGGCGGTGATGAACGTGTTTTCATCGGCTTTTTTGCCGTCAACTTTGACATCACCGCGCAAGGAGTGCACTGATTTGCCCGTTGGTAATTGCGATGGAAAACGATCCAAGGCATACACCAGCGGAGCAATCAAACCACTGCTCCCCGCACTTGCCCATAATCCGGCCTGTAAAGCCCGACGCAAAAACAATCGGCGTTGCTCATCCTGAAATAACGACATCGTCAGCACTCCTTCAGTTACTTGCAAACAGACGATGGAAACATCGCACTGTTACTCATCTTACGTTATTGGCATAGGGTTGGATGGTTACCGCAGGGAGCTCCCTCGCGGATCCAGTTCAATATTGTGATGTACTTCGCACGCTCCACCTCGTCATTCAGATCGAGCTGCAAACCACCACCGTGCAGCAGCGACGTCGGCTTGCGCAGCAAACGGCTGTTTTCAGGGTCGGCAAAGTTTACCCGTGCCAGCACGTCACGATAAAGGTTTGCATTGCTGTCTTGGTAGATCACCGGAATGCCCGGGAACTGACGCAACAGCTCGTTGAAGGTGCCCGACGTCACGCGATGACAGCTGGAACATTGCACATCGGTGGCGCTGCCCAAAATCGGGCGAATATCATCAACGAACGTGAGCGTGCGTTGATCCGTGGCGGTATTATCGACTGTCACCACGATGTCATCACTGCTTTCACCGCGATTGTTGCTGACGGTCAGCGACAACACATAGTCGCCATTGGTGTCGGCGGTGAGTGTCGGGGCGGCAATGGCCGTGTTGTCCAGACTAGCCACTGCACCGGTGGGTGTTGACGTGATTTGCCAGCGATACGTCGTCGCAAAATTGCTGGCCGAGGCATCGAGCTGCACTGGCGACACGACAACCCGATCGGCACCGGCACGCGCAACCGGTCGACCCGGTGTTTGCACTTTGCCATTCACGTACAAATCAAATGACGGCAAAAAGCTGGCCAACAAAGCCGGTTTGTCATCCGCATTCAGCCAAAAGTTTTCGTAGTTGCGCAAACCGAGTGGCATCAGCCCACGTTTGAACACATAGTCGATGATGCGTGATTCATACGCGATAAATTTTTCGTAACTGGAGAAATTAACGGCATTGGCCAAGCTGATGTTTTCACCGTTCACCGCCACTTTTATTTTCTCGCCCACCTCATTGCCTTGTAACGCGTGGCAACTGACACAGTGCGGTTCAATAATGCGTTTGTACAACAGCTCGACACCTTCGGGACGATTCGGCGTTTGCTGCCAACCCGCCGGCACATAAGCCGAATTAAAGGTATTGTCCGGCATGCCCTCGCCACCGTATCGGCCTTCAGCCAACGCGATGGAAAAATCGGCATGCCATTTTCCTGCCACCGTATCTTCATACGCTTTTTGACCGTTGTACGATTCGGTCACGTATTCGTTCAACATTTTGATGCCCGGTTCCATATCGGCGCGACGCCAACCGTCCGCGTTCGCGTACTCAACCAACTCGGCTTCAATTTGATTGTGCTTCGAGGTCAGCAGCGTAAATTCCGGGAACGAGCCATCGGCATTCAACGGCAACATGCGCGCACCGTGACACGTTAAACAGGTGCCCGGCACAAACTTTTCACCGCGCCCATCGAGATTGGCTTTCAGCAAACGATTTTGTGTCGCGTTGGGATCGCTCGATTCCGGTTTGAACGTAAAAAACTTCAAGACCTTGGGTGACGTTGGATTATCTTGATCAATTGGACTGAATTCGATCGCATTGGTGCCGACGTGAAAACGACGATCTTCGCGAATTGCGGCTTCAACATTGATAGGGCCGTAATTGCGCGGATCGCCGGGGGTCAATGCCACAATGTAATTTTCAACAAAAATCGCAAACGAACCGTCAGCATTGCGACGCGCGTGCATATTGCGTCCATAGCCAAGATCCTTGGCATCACGAAACACCACATGAACATGTTCACCGGCATCAAATCCGTTTTTCCGCTTCCAGTCGGCCAATGTTGTTCGTTCGTTATTCGGGTCCACTTTGTTGTAGTACGCGGTGGCGTAGGCTTCGCTGTTGATCTGATTATTGGCGAGTTCAATCACCGACTTTTTATCCGCCGATGAGGTTTGCTTTGCCACCACAAACGCGTTGCGCACAATAAACAGTTTGGGCGCCACTTCCGTATTGCTGGTCAATTCAGCACGAATACCGCCGGGCTTTTTCATGACAAATTCATGCGCCATATTGCCCGCCGCATTCGGATCGTCAGTGCCACCGGCGGACACCCAACTGCCCGTCAATGTTTGCTGTGTGCCATCATCAAACGTCACGTCAATGCGATAACTGTCGGCCACCGCAGCTGGCGCGGTTGCTACCAAACTGTATTTGCCCGCCGCGAGCCCTACTTGATAATCAGGCACGATTAAAAAACTGTCAGGTTCTTCGCTGGCGATCGTGACCGGTGTGGGCTCGGTATCGCCGCGTTCTTTGCAGCCTGACAACGACAGAAGCAGTGCCGGCAACAAAAACTGAATTATGCGAAAACGTATAAAACACATTTTGGCATTCATGATCAGAACCTCACCAAATAGCTGACGCGCACGACTGTACGTTGATAGTCAATATCTTCGACATCATCGTCCGTTGCAGATGTATCGACATACAAAACGGACAAATCCAGAGACGATGAATGATCTAACGTGCGGTTTAATCCACCTACAAGTGTTCCGGATTTCGCATCTAACTTGTAAGCAAGCCATTCGCCACAAAAAGCATCCTCAAAAGCGAGATCGGCTTCGACTTCTGTTGCCGCCGCTCTGAGTGGATAGATATCTGCCGTAAGACCGTTACAATAAACTCGTTGCGCTGTTGATGTTGCATCACCATCGATATAACTCAAGGTGAAATACATCAACCAATCGTCATCAATCAAATAGTCAAAGTTATTAAACAAACGTGCCTGTTTAGTATCAAAGACGGTGCCGTCAGATTCTTCTTCGCGATGTTCAACACCAATGGTCCACGTCAAATGATCGCTTAAGCGCTTGCTCATTTGCAGTTGCATCGTCGTTTGCGACAAGTCGCGTTGTTCAAAATCGGTGCTGCGCTCGAACCCGCGCACCGTGAACGAATAAAACGGTGCGCCAAATCCGAGGGCAAATTGCCAACGATAATTCAATTCGCCGCCGTAAGCCGTGTAACCCAAACCTTTGACGGTTTCATGCGTTTCTGCTTCGACAATCACCTTGGCGGCAAGCGCCTGTTTTAGTGCGATTTCCCAGTTCATGCCAGCACTGATATTGGCGGAGCCAATGTATTCTTCAGCGATGTCGCGACGCTTCTGCGCTTTGCCAACGTTGTTGTCGTGACTGCCAGTGATATCAACGTCGGCAAACCATTCGATTTCTTCTTCCGCTTTACTGCATGTACTGCCACACACCATCGCCACGATCATTATTGTTTTTATTTTCATTCGCGCACTCTCCGTGTTGGGCGTTGGTTAAGGCGAACCGATCGCCATTGAATTGCGCGTTGTCGGATCATTAACAACATCATCATCGCAAACAGAGTCCACCACGCCATGTGGCCCGAGCCAGTTTGGCTTTCGGTGGGCGCTTGCGGTTCGGCTTTGTTCCTGATCACAGCCAAACCACCGGGATCGGCTACGGCGCCATTGACCACACCATCGCCATCGTTTGCACCGCCATCTCGGATCACCAGTTTCAAGCAAACATGCGATGCGTTGATACCGGTGACCCAGGCGGTTGCATCATCAAGACGCGGGCATTTGCCGTTGATGAGCGCCGCCGTGGCAATGCTGTCGCCGTTTTGGGCATCAAAGTGTTGCCACTGTCCGTTGATAAATTTGCGATAAACACTGTCCGGCATAATCGCGGTCTTTAACGGAATCATCACCATCGCACTCGGATTGACGTCGCTGAGACCCGAGACGCGAAAATCGAACAACTCACCCACCAATTGGAACGTGGCATCCGTAACCACGTTGCCGTCGGCATCCAGCACATCAAGCGAACTGAGGCGCGCGCCAACGCGATGCGCGGCCAAGCCTAAATCACCGACACTGAGTTGAAGGCCCGGCACGGTTTCCATCAAGCGATAGAAACGATCGGTTTCATTGTCGTTGGTGATATTGAGCTGATGACGCGCCAACACCGGATCAAGGTAATCGCTAACGCCGTCACCGTCGCTGTCGGCCAAGCCTTCGGTTTGATCATCGAGTCCATCGTGATCGGTGTCGGTGACATTGCTGAGCACCAACGTAGTTGCGGCGATTGAGATCACGGTTTCGCGTTCGACGGTGGCGATGCCATCGCTAACGGTGACCGCCACGGTGTAATTGCCCGCGGCGATCGACAACGGGTCAAACGTTGCGGTATTGCCACTGGCAAAAATGCCGAGCGCGTTGCTGGTGTTGCTCCAGTTGTAAGTCAGATTACCACCATTCGGATCGCTGGCCATCGCCCGTAATGTCACAACACCTGCGTCACTGAACACTTGTTGTGTCATCAGACTGTTTTGTTCAACTTGCAACACCACACTCGGCGCCACTTGTCGATCGACAATCGTCACGGTGCCTTTGAGATCGGCACTCAACACAGCATTGGCCGATACCGCTGACAACGTGAACTCAACGGTCTCATCACTCTCCGTGCTGCCATCACTCAACGTGTTGAACGCGATGTACGCCGTGTCGCCACTGTTCAAGGTAACGCGACCGCTAACCGCATCATGATCGGCGCTTGTTGCAGTACCAGCGACGGTGTAATCGATTTCAACCGGATACGTTGGCGCGTCACCATTCAAACGCACGGCCAGTTGCACGGCGCGGTTTTCACCCGTCACGGAATTCGCATCGATGGTGACCAGCGGTAACACATCAATTTGCTGATCTTCGGTCGCGGTATTGCCCGCTGCATCGGTTGCCGTCCACGTCACGATATGACGACCCGGACGGAATGGGCTGCGAAAATCAGCCGTCACCGCCACGTCACCATCGTGTACATCGCTTGCCGTTGCGCTTTCGCCAGCGAATGACACATAACCCGAGGCATTGATGACCAATGCGCCGTTAGTGGTGATGACAGGCGGCACATTGTCGAGGGCCATCGTGGCGCATTCCGTATCATTGTTGGCTTGGCACAACAAATATTCATCGACATTGCTTAAACCATCGTTATCGAGATCATCAGTCGCATCGCTAGCATCAAGCGGGTCCAGTCCCATTGCCACTTCGATCTCATCTGGAATCAAATCATTGTCATCATCCAGATCACAAACATTGCCTTCGCTATCACCATCGGTATTTAACTGATCGGTGTTCACAATCAATGGGCAGTTATCGTGGTAATCGGCGACCGTGTCGCTATCAACATCCAGTTTATTAACCGTGATTGCAAACGCGGTTGACGCCGGCACCGATCCGTCTTCACCGCCATCCGTCACGATAACGGTCACGTTATAAATGCCACTGGTGTCTTGGCCCGGGGTCCAAGAAATGACACCGATATTGCTGACGCTCATGCCGACTGGCGCGCCACTCAAACTGAATTGCAGTGCACCACTACCATCGTTGGCATCATCCGGATCGCTGGCGCCAACAATGACCACCAAATTGGACAATTCAGTAACGGATTGCGCCGAGATTGGCGACACCGTTGGTGAGTCATTTACGGATCCCACCGTAATCGAATAAGTCTGCGTGGCGGCACTGGCACCGTCTTCTCCACCATCCGCAACAGTGACCGTGATGGGTCCCGCTGAGGTCACACCGTTGGTCGGTGTCCATGTGATCACACCGGTAGTTGAAATGGTCATGCCCGCCGGCTGTCCACTTAAACTCCATTGCAAATTGCTGCCGTTGTTGCTGTCGTCGACATCGCTTGCAATTACCGTATAGGTGTAAAGCGAATCTTCGGTCGCCGTAGTGACGGCCGTCGACGTAATTAGCGGTGCGTCGTTGACGGCAGTCACATTGAAACTGAAGTTCGTCAAGCCAGTTAAATTGCCCGCATCGCGCGCATTGACTGTCACCGTACCGGTGCTGGTTTGACCGTTGACGGGTGTCCACGTAATTGCCCCCGTCGCTGCATTAATGGTCATGCCCGTTGGTGCATTGGTCAGCGACCAGACAAACACGGTTTCGCCGTCAATGTCATTTGCGGTCGGTACAAAATTGCAGGCCACATCTTCAGTGCACGACGAGGGTGCGTTGCTGGTGACGGTTGGCGTGTCATTCACATTGGTCACGCTGATCACAAACGATTGCGAATCACTGAGCATCGGAGTGCCATTGTCGCTGACCAACACCGTGACATTATGGGTATCGCTGCCCGGTAAAGACTGCGCGTTGGTGGGGATCCACGTGATCACACCGGTGCTGGCATTGATCGCCATGCCAGCGGGTGATGTGGTCAACGCAAACGTTAATGTGCCGCTTTCTGCATCCGTTGCATTGACATCGTAGCTGTAAACAACACCTTGTGTTGCGGTCGTAATCGACGAGCTCGAAATGACGGGCGCGTCGTTAACCGCAGTGACCGTGATCGTGAACGATTGAGTGTTACTCAAGCCACCATCGCTAACACTGACGGTCACCGTGCCACTGCTGCTAACGCCTTCGGTGGGTGTCCACGCAATGACACCGGACGACGCATTAATCGTCATGCCGGCCGGCGCCGAAGTGAGGGAATAAGTCAGCGAGGCGTTTTCAGGATCGGTTGCGTCGACATCATAGGAATACAACGTGTCTTCGGTTGCGATGGTGACCGCTGAACTGGTAATTGACGGTGCATCGTCCACGGCAGTAACCGTAATCGTGAACGATTGGGTATCTGGTGAAGCACCGTTTTGGCCGCCATCGGCCACCTGCACCGTAACGGTTCCCGACGTTAAAACTCCCTCGGTGGGTGTCCACGAAATCACACCCACATTGGAAATCGACATACCTGCCGGTGCGGACAACAACGACCATGTCAAATCGGTACCGTTATTTGAATCGTCAGGATCGGTGACGCCAACGGCATACGTGTAAAGCGTGTCCTCCGTTGCCGTGGTGATCGCGGACGATGTGATTTGCGGCGGATCGTTTATGCCATCAACCGCAATCGTAAAATTCGCGCTTCCTGTCAACAAGCCGGCGTCGGTTGCGGTGACAGTCACCAAACCGGATGTTGTTTGGCCATTGGTCGGAGTCCAGGTAATCGCTCCCGTTGATGCATTGATCGACATACCGCTGGGGGGATTAATCAACGCCCAAGTGAACAGCGTGTCGCCATCGATATCACTGACTCCCGGCGAAAAATCACAGGCGAGATCTTCGATGCACGTTGTGGGCGCATTTGATGTGACGCTCGGTGTGTCATTGGTATTGGTGACCGTAATACTGAATGATTGATCGACATCGACCGAGCCATCATTCACGCGTACCGTGACATTGTGTGTGTCGTTACCCGCTAACGCTTGAGCATTGCTCGGTGTCCAACTGACTACACCGGTTGCGCTATTGATTGACATGCCAGAGGGTGCCGCCGTCAGGCTAAAGGTCAACGTATCGCCGTTATCAATATCGCTGGCATCGGCGTCATAACTATAGAGCGTGTCTTCAGTCGCCGTAGTCGTTGGTGACGACGTAAACGAAGGCGCATCGTTAGCGTTACTGACGGTGATTTGATACGACTGATCGACATTGACGGTGCCGTCAAAAATGCGCACGGTCACATCATGAACATTCGATCCAGATTGCGCTTGCGCGTTGGTGGGTGTCCAGCTGACAACACCGGTGCTTGAATTAATCGACATGCCGGACGGCGATGTCGTTAACGAATACGTCAGTGTATCGCCATCAATATCCGTCGCATTCGCATCGTAACTGTACAGCGAGTCTTCGGTCGCCGATGTGGTGCCGGCATTGTCGAATGTCGGCGCATCGTTGGTGTTGCTGACCGTAATCGAGAACGATTGATCGGTGGCCAAATTCGGTGCACCGTTGTCTGTGACGCGCACCGTGACACTGTGTGAACCCGCCAACGCTTGTGCATTGGTGGGTGTCCATGACACGACGCCAGTGGAAGCATTGATCGACATGCCGGATGGTGCATCAAATAACGAATACGTTAACGTATTGCCTTCCGGATCACTGGCATCCGCGTCATAGGTGTACAGCGTATCTTCGGTGGCCGTTGTCGTTGGAGACGACGTGAACGAAGGCGCATCGTTTGTGTTGCTGACCGTAATATTGAATGACTGATCGGTGAATTGTGTCGACGGCGATCCATTGACCGTACCGTTATCCGTTGCGCGAATGGTGACCGCGTGAACATTCACACCTGGCTGAGCTTGCGCATTCGTGGGTGTCCACGACACCACACCGGTGGACGAATTGATCGACATGCCACTCGGTGCCGTTTGCAAACTAAACGTTACGGTGTCACTTTCGGTATCCGTGTAATTGGCGTCGTACGAATACAAGGTGTCTTCGGTAGCGGTGGTGGTGCCTGCCGTACTGAATACCGGCGCATCATTGACGGGCGTAACGGTGATCGTAAAGGTGTCGCTGTCGTCGGGCGCGGTACCACCCGAAACGGTATAGGACGCGGTAACCGTGACTGAATAATTGGTATTGACCTCGGGTGCATCCGGCACATTCGCCGCACTCCACGAAATCAGCCCCGTTGATGAATTGATGGTCATGCCACGCGAAAGCGATGTGGCATCCAAGCTATAGGTTACGGTTTCAGTCGTGACGTTGGTATTGCCGACGTCGTAACTGAAGTTCTCGTCTTCCGTGATGGTGTCATCCGGAATCGTGGTCACCGTTGGGCACGTTGACGTTGTAAATGACGTGGCGGTCGTATCCTGATAATTATCATCAGATGTTTCTTGAGCGCGGTATTGATAATTCGTTCCGCACGTCAAACCGGTCACCGCCTGCGAAATGGATTCGGTGCCATAGGTAGCACCACCACCGCCGGTCCCACTACCGGTTAGCGAGCCAATTTCCAAATTAAATGCGGTGCCGACGCCGTATTCAAATTCAAACGTCGTGCTAACGCCATTTTCATTCACCTCAGCGTTAAACGTTGCCCCGTATTTACCGACCGAGGTGGCTGCGGTGTTATCAATATAAGAACTGGTAGAGGAGTTGAGCGTACCGTCAGCGATCCATTCGGATAACAAATTTTTATGTGTGGTACTTAACGCCGGCCCACCAAAAGGCATGGACTCGTCATTGCCGCGCACGTTGGCACACGCGGCGACGGTCGTGCCGCCGGCGGTGCAGCCGGGATAAAACATCGCTGGCGTCGCCGTCATGTTGGCGTACGTTTCCATATACGGCGTTTGGCCACCCGCAACACTGTGGCAACCGGTGCAATAATTGATGCCGCCATTATCGAGGATCTGAGCCTCGACACCATTGGTGCCGGAGAAAGTCGCTAACTGAGATCCTTGAGCGGCAAAGGATTGCGGAAAGTACACAACAGAACAGCAAAGCAGAAAAAATCGAGCCAGGAAGGAAATCCAACGCATATCCATGCGCTCCTTTTGATCAGGATCATGCCAGCCAGCTTAGAACACGGCAAAACGATTGCCTAGCCGCAAACCTTCAACGCACTTGTGCGAGAAGACGCACAGATCGCTGCTTTACATTGATTCGGCCAGGGCAAACTCTTTTAGTTCGAACATCGCACACGCTGCCGCTTAAGCTGGACCAACCAGAGTTAACACCGCTCAGTTAACCGACCGCCAGCGATGCAATTTGGGAATGCCACGCGCAAAAAACCACGCCAACACTGCAGGGAAGCCCATCTCACACAATTTCGCTTTGACGAGCGCTTGCATTTGCGTCACGGTCAATTCTGGTTGTTTAAATTGCCCCAACTCATAACAATGGCTGCAATATTGCGTACTTTGGCGACCATCCGCTTCGGTACCCCCGTGTTTGGAATCTCGCACCAACGGCATACCGCAACTTTGGCAATATTTGTTTTTCATGCTCATCCTCAGCCCTTTTTCAACCTGTCAAATACGTAAACCGAAAGGCGATCCTGCCATCGGCAGGCCAATTACCGGCATTGTTATAGCAAAGGATCGTAAAAACTATCCTCTCGACCAAACTATTTGCCGGCAGGATACGACAATAACGTTAACAACAACAAATCAGACCCATGATGTTCGGACTCGACACAGACCAAGACTTGATAACACGCGCGCTGCAAGGCTCTGAACGCGCATGGCTCAAGCTGGTCAGGCGCTACGAAAAGCGCGTTTTTAACTTAAGCCTGCGTTTGTGTGGCAACCGCCAGGATGCACTTGATCTCACGCAAGAGGCGTTTTTGGCGGTGTATCGGAATTTGCCGAATTACCGCGGCGACGGCGTGTTCGTCGGTTGGCTGTTGCGGATCGCCAGCCACCGCGGTGTCGACTTTTTGCGCCGCCGTCACAGCAATCCCTTGCACTCGGCGGCCGAAGTTGACGACGAACAACACAGCGATCATCGCAGCGCAGCCGAGGCCACCGAACAACAGCGATTGCGCGCCGCGTTGAATCGACAGATGCAGCAGTTATCCGCGGAACAACGCATGGTGGTGGAGCTGAAATTTTTTCAGCACCTGACATTTGAGGAGATCGCGGTGCAGATCGGCATTCCTGAAAACACCGCTAAAACCCGTTTATACAGTGCGCTGAGCAAATTGCGCGGCGCCGAGGAGTTGCAACATGCATTGTGAAGAAGTTGGGGTGTTGCTGACCGAGTTACTCGAAGAAAAACTCGATCCGAAAACACGTGAAGCGGTATCCGAACATGTAGCGCATTGCCCATCATGCCAACGCGATCTGGCTCAAATACAGCAATGGCAGTCGATGGCAAGGCAATGGCGCGATGACAAAGTGCCGGAATGGTCACGAGCCCAATTTGCGTCGCCACCGAGTCAAAAAACACCGTGGCTCAATTGGCTGTCGTTGGCCACATCAACCTTGGCAATTGTGATGGTGATGGCGCAAGTGTCTGTGCATTCCGATGAACACGGTGTGCACATGACGTTTGGCAAACCTACCCCCGTCAGCGCGCTCAATACCGGTATCAGCGAGGCTCAACTCGATGAAAAACTGGCCACATTTGGCAAATTGCAGCAAGCCAAATTGGAAAATCGCTTTATGGAATTGGAGCTAGCGCAAACCGAACGTGACAAACGTTTGTTGACCGCCGCGTTGAACATCACGCGCGAACAATCGCGTGATGGTTATGAACAACTGGTGAATTATTGGCAAACCGTCCGCCAACAAGACATCAGCACTAATCAAGTAGCCATGCGACGTCTGTACAGCGCGCAACAGACCGAGCTGAACACCCTGAAGGCGAGCATTCGCCAAACCACAGTACCGGAGGAATTATGAAACGCTTCAGTTTAACGGTGATGGCACTGACTGCCATTGGTATCACCCACGCGGCGAATGCGCCCGATTACAGCGCGATCCAAAAAGACGTGAAAATTCTGACACGTATTTTTGAAACCGCACTCGGGGGTGAAAAAGAAAAATCGTTCAATCCGATGTTTGGTCAATCCGGCGTTGAAGGCATGTATTTGGCCAATCAAGGCATGTTGTTCACGATTGAATTACCCGGCAATCATGCACGTCATTGGATGGGCATGGCACCCATACCGCCCGTCGCTCCGGCAGCGCCCGTTGTGGCCGTGAGTCCTACACCGGCGACGGCGCCAATGATCGCCATGGATGACGACAACGATGGTGATTACGACATGGGTATTGGCGATATCGAAGAGTATGTGGAATCGATTATCGAAAGCACAATGCACGGTGTTGAAATGGCCGTGCAATCCAGCCACGCCAGCAAGGCAGAACGTGACGCACTGCGCGCCAAATTACGCGCCTTGCAAAAAGCGCAGCAAGAACATGAAAAACAAGTCGAAGTCATGGAAGAGCAGATTCAGGAACTCGAAGAAAAAACCAGTCAGAGTGATAAAGCCGCACGTGCTAAAGCGATGGAAAGTCTGGAGAAGGCGCGGCAGAATCTGCGAAAGTCCCGCGAAAGCTATCGCACCACAATCAATAATTTTCGCGCTGAACAAGGCAAGCGCTGGCAAGAGCAAGTGGTGAAATTACAGGACGAAGTGCTTGACACACTGTGCAATTACGCGAGCTCCGCACGCCGTATTCCCGACAACGAAAACGTCACATTATTGTTTCGCAACGTTGGTAACAGCGAGCAAGGTGAACATCAGGTTTATGTGCTTAAACGCAGCGATATCGTCTCGTGTGTCACCACAACACAAGCTCCCGGCTATTTACGCAAACGTGCATTGATTTATTCGACTTGATTTTTCTATAACCAAATCGCCCGCAAGCAAGCTCCTACACCCTATCGCGTTGGAGCCCGCTTGCGGGCGATGTTACTTAAGGTCCTTTGTAAACAACACCTTGCTTCATCACAAATTTCACGGCGGACAACTCGCGTATATCCTTTACCGGATCGTTTTCAACGGCGATCAAATCGGCGAACTTGCCCACACTAATACTGCCCAGTTCTTCTTTCTTGCGTAACAATTCAGCGGCGTTGATCGTTCCAGCTTGAATGGCGGCCATCGCCGGCATGCCGCCTTCGACCATCAGCACAAACTCGCGAGCATTGTCACCGTGTGCAGACACACCGGCATCGGTGCCCATCGCAATTTTCAAACCGTATTTTTGTGCCTTGGCAAACGTGTCGCGGATCTGCGCGCCAATTTGCACCGCTTTGGGTCGCACGATGTCAGGGAAAAAACCATCGATTTTGGCTTTTTCAGCAACGAAAACGCCGGCCGATAAGGTTGGCACATACCAGGTGCCGCGAAACTTCATTTCGCGCATAACTTCCTCATCCATAAATGTACCGTGCTCAATCGAGGTGACACCGGCTTTGACTGCGCGCAACATGCCATCCTTGCCGTGCGCGTGCACCGCCACGGTGAAACCATAGTCGTTGGCAGTGGCCACTACGGCTTTCAATTCGTCATCAAAAAATTGTGGGTTCTGTCCGTTTTTCGCCAAACTGAGCACACCACCGGTGGCGGTCAGTTTGATCAGATCGGCTCCTTCTTTGTAACGCTGCCGCACCGCTTTGCGTGCATCATCGGCACCATTGATCACACCGTCGTCCGGTCCCGGATCGCCGCGCAATTGATCATTCAAACCATTGGTGGGATCCGCGTGACCGCCGGTAGTGCCTATCGATTTTCCAGCGACAAACATGCGCGGCCCAACGATCCACCCTTTGTCGATCGCGTTACGCAAACTGATACTAATGCCATTGCTAGCGCCCAAGTCACGTACCGTGGTAAAACCGGCGTCGAGTGTTTTGCGCGCATACGTTGTGCTGCGCAAAATAACGTCGGGCGGATTCATAAAAAACTTTTCGGAATAGCTCGTCGGTGACATTTCGCCATTGAAATGCACATGCATATCCATCAAGCCAGGTAAAACTGTGTAGCGTTTCAAGTCGATCAGCTTTTGTTCATTCGTCGCCGCTTTCCAGCCCGGCTCAATCGCAGCAAACTTGCCATCACGCACCGTGATAGTGGCCGCATCAACCACCTTGCCTTGTGTCACATCCAGCCACTTGCCCACATGAATCAATGTGTTTTCGGCCTGCGCCACCATCGCAACCAGCCACAACAAACCATATCGATACATCGATTTTCTCCTCGAGCTTAAATTTGCCCAGCACTGTAGCCGAGCTTGCTAGAATTCACCAGCAACCCTGTGGATGAACGATTTATTGTGAGTGTGTGTGACGCTGAGCATTTATTGCTCCCCGACAATCGCGAAGCCTTTGCCGCGCGTCTTGCGCTGATTGAACAGGCACAGCGGCGCGTCTGTGTGCAAACGTACTTGTTGCACGATGATGAAACCGGGCGTTTATTCTTGTCAGCGCTGTGTGCCGCCGCCGATCGCGGAGTGCAGATACAACTGTTGCTCGATGACATTGATGTGTTTCAACGTGAAGATCTGTTAGCGACGTTAAGTGCGCACCCGAATTTTGATTTGCGCTTATTCAATCCTTTTGCCGGTCGTCGCTTTCCGCGGCTGTCGCGCTTCTTTAGTTTGTTGCTCGATCACGGTCATCTGGGTCGACGCATGCACAACAAAGTCATGATTGTTGATGAAAAAACGCTGATTGTGGGTGGCCGCAATATTGGTAATGCGTATTTTGATGCGCCAGCTGGCGTCAATTTTTTTGATTTGGACGTGATGACACGCGGCGCCGTGGTAGCACAGGCCGTCGCCAGTTTCACAGCATTTTGGCAACACCCCAGTGCAGTGCCCATCGCGCAATTACACCCGGGGTCGCAAGCGAAGGCATTTATTCAGAAACAGCGTCAGCGACTACAACGGTGGTTATCACAACGGCATCCTGATCCGGTGCAATGGCAAACCACGGTACACCAGTTTCAGCAACGGTGGCAAAACAGTCATGCGTGGCTGCCCGCCCAAAGCGAATTTGTTGCCGACCATCCCGATAAAATTTGTGCCCCTCAGCGCTCACGGCGCCAGCAATCGCCCAGTGCGCGTTTGTTTCAATTGTTGCGAGCCACAAGCTCAGAAGCGATCTTGGTGTCGCCCTATTTTGTGCCTCGTCGGCGCGGTGTCAAATTGCTGCGACAGTTGCGCCAAAATGGCGTCGCCATCAGTGTGTTGACGAACTCATTGGCCGCCACCGATGTTCCACTGGTACACGGCGGTTATGAACGATATCGCCGTGCGTTGCTCAGAGCAGGTATCGCACTGTTTGAGTTGAAACCGGTCACCAATGTGCACACATCATGGCGAAGTTTGCGCGTGTCCCATGCCAGCTTGCACGCTAAAACCTATGTGTTTGATCGTCGCCACGTGTTTGTTGGCTCATTGAATTTGGACCCGCGCTCGTTGTCGATTAACACCGAATGCGGACTCATCATCAATTGCACCGCACTGGCTGACCATATCGCTCAATTATTTGGGCAGGCCACGCAATTGAACTACAGTTTTCATGTGCAATTACAGCACCACCGCTTACGTTGGCAAAGTCATGACACGTTGTATCACGACGAACCGTTCACCACGTGGTCACGCCGAATACTGGCTCGCCTCGCACGCTGGTTGCCCATCGAAGCACAGTTATAAGCGCAAAGAGTAATGGCGACGAAGGAGCGGCTTGTGCCACTCCCTCGCTTTCAATTCACGTTGGTTTAATAGACTACCGACTCTTCCGTCCATAAACGGCCAACAAAATAGCGTCCCGTTTCAACATCGGCCATGATTTCGACATGAACATCGGCGTAGTACGTTGTCAAAGAGTAGTTGCCAGCTGATTTGCGCAACGTGATGATGTATTCGCCTGCTTTGTAGTCTTCCGTCGGCGCCACAAAATACATCACTTGATGATAAACACGACCAGCCTCAACATAACCATCGCGTTTAAACGAGCGAATCGTGCGCGCAACGCGCGCATCGCTGCTGATGATTTGTTCAGCCGACACATAGGTTTGTGTGGGGGGTGCCGCAACCGACGAATCAACAATAGCCACAGCCGCCAACATGCTCAGCAGAATTACACGTAACATTGCCATTTTTTCATGCTCCTTGAATGAATGTGCGCATCGCCACAGAAACGAAGCGCTGGCATCAGCATGAAAAAAGAGGATGACAACAGGATGAAAAAGAACGTCACTGATGGTGAATTAAAAAGACCGTCATCTATTGTTTGCACAAGATCCAACGATTAGTCATTACGCTGCAACAGAGTGACGTTTATATCACCGTGCACTGTCAGATTTTTTCGGATATCACTACGACAGCAGTTTGTTGATTGGCGAGTTAAACGTCGATCACAATCAGCTGAAAATTTCACCCTCGACTTTTTAAGATTATTTAACACAATCTCAATTCACTGTGCGAATGGCATCACTACATCATCCACAAACGGATGTCGTACAGTTCAACCATTCGCCCATTGCCAACGCAGGTTTTTCAATAAAGACTGCATATGCTTTTCGCGTGCGGCCAATAGTTGATGCGCTTCAGCCAACGTGATAGGTGAAAATCGAATGATGTCGCCTGGGATCAATTGCGCCAATCGGCAGCGATCGACATTGGCTACCACACCAATCACCGGGTACCCGCCCGTGGTTTGATAGTCAGCCAATAACACCAATGGTTTGCCATCGGGTGGTAATTGCACCACACCAAAACACATGCCGGATGACTGGTACTGGTAGTTGCTGGCGCTCAGATCAGGGCCGGCAATTTTAAGCGCCTGCCGATCGGATTGCGCTTGCACAGTAAACCCTTGTGCATGCAATGCCTGCATGCCTGCAATGCCCAAATTGACTTGATCAATGCCCGGCAACAAACGGATCTGCTGCTCGTGTGCGATGCTCCAATCACGCCACACCGATACTTGCCAACGCGGTGCCGCAAAGTCCACGCGCGGTGATTTAATGCACGCTAATAAATGAGGATACACCGTCGCTTGTGCTGCGGTGTTTAAAACGTCGTCTTTTGAAAGCGTGCGACCTTTGTGTCCACCGAATTTGGAACTTAAGTGCGTACCCAAACCGCCCAACACGGATTCGACTTGAAACCCGCCATTGATGCACAGATAAATGCGCGCACCATCATGTATGCGATCTATGCACAACAAACTGCCTTTGCGTACCCACACCGGTCGCCACATTGGCACCGCGGCGCCACCGCATTGAATTTCGCCGTTGGCGCCGGTTAAGGCAATCAAGGTGTCCTGATGAAAACGAATACGCGCACCCAACCACGTCATTTCGATGGCGGCAGCATTTCCGTCATTGCCGACCAACCAATTGCCCACTTTTAAGGCGACATCATCGACGGCACCGCCGACCGTAACACCCAAGGCTTGATTACCAAAACGCCCCGCATCTTGCACCGTTGATAATTGTCCGCCGCGTTCAATTGTGATCATGCTTGCAACTCCGCAAACATCGCCGACGTGATGCGTTCAAATCGCACTTTGTCGCTGGGTTGCAATAAACTGGGTTGTTCACGTTTGGCATCAAACAACGACACCGGTGTACGCCCAATGACCTGCCAAGCACCGGGTAATTGTTGCGGGTAAATGCCACAAATCGCATCAGCTAACGCAACGCTGCCTTGTGGTACCTGTGCACGTGCTTGTGCGCGTCGCGCCACGCGAATGCCATCGAGCACACCTTGCATATACGGAAATCCGGGTGCGTAACCCAGCATCGCAACGGTGTACTCGGCACCAATATGCAATTCGATTACCGCTTCTTTGCTTAGACCACAAGCGTTGGCAACATCGGCGAGATCCAATGCAAACTCATCCTCATAACACACCGGGATCGTGTGCGTGGTCGTAAACGGTGGCGCAAACGATGCCAATGGCAGTTGCTCCAATGTTTGTAGCCATTCGACAAAATCCCATTCACTGGCTTGCAACGCCACTGGACAATAGTGCACACAGATCGAGGTAAAGGCCGGCATTACGTCGTGCACGAAATTCCATTGTTGCACGGCAATCGCTTCACAAAAACTATGAATGATTGGCGTTAAGGGTTCGTTTTCGGTTGCGGTTAATTCGATCAGCAGCGCACTGTCACCCAGCGGATTGACTTTTCGTATGATCATGTTTGGTCCAGATCGAGGCCATCATCGAGTAATTGTTGTAAGCGGAAAATGGTATTAAACCACGCAAGTCCAACCGCCAAACGTTTGTCTTCATTGATTTTATGCACGGCTTCCAGATCGGCGCGCCAGGCATTGTGGGATTCGATTTCCATTTTGTATTTCAGGAATAATTGTTCGCAAAATTGCGCGTCTTTCCATTGCTCAGGCAACCATTTGTGGCGAAAAGCGTAACCAATCGCATCGGCCAAACTGCCGCCGTGTCGACACAACTCGGCATTCAACGTGTCTTTAACCAATGCCACAAACGGCGTGCGCAAAAATTGGGTAGAAACCGGCGTGTTGCGTTCTGGTGATGTGGGTGGATGATCAACAGTTGCGGCGTGATCAACCGTTGTCGTGTGTTCGCGGCGTGTTATCGATGGTTGCTGCTGACCGGCGAAGGCATTGGCAAAGTCGAGTAATCGTTCGCGTTCATCGCTGTCCAGTTTGGACACATCGCCCAGCTGTTGCAGGCGTTTGACGAGGGTAAAAAACTCTTGTTGTTGTGATTCCGGCAGTTGCGCAACAAATTGCGTGAACTCCGGCGAGGCAAAAGACTGAGACATAAAGACCGCTCACGCGTCCATCAATGCCTCAAATTGTGACACAAATGATCCAGAAGGCAACAAGCCGGGCAAGCCCGGCTTGTTTTTTGCGCTAAGACTATTACACGTCCTGGATACGACGACGCACTTGCAATGCCGCGACGAACAACAACACGCCCAGCACAATGCCGAACCAGAACTGGCCACTGCTGAGTAACGAAGGCCAATCGCCAAAACTGTCGGCAACACCTTTCAGCTTGATACCCTCGTCACCCGCCAGCTTTGCCGTGTCGTTGAACACGATCGCAAATGTGCCTTGTACACGCTGCGCTATCCAGCTACCGATGTGTTGTGTATCGAACACCCATTTTTCGACCAGTACAATCAATGGCCACGGCAAGATGGCCCAGACAAAGGGACGGCGCGCCGCCGTGGCCGTTAACATCAACAAACCAAGGAACGGCAGTGACCACAACATCATCAACACGTAATCGGTGTAACTGTTAACGATGTAGAACAAATAATTGCTGGGGCGCCAAATCAGTTCCCACGCCGGCAAATTCCATTTCATTGCAGCGATGCTAGCCAACAACAGCGTCGTGATTTGCAGCGCGACAGCGGCCACCAACATTGTTGCCGGGTAAATGAAAATGGCCGTTGTCAATTTCGCCAACAAAGACTCGGTATCTGAAACCGGCAAACTACGCCAGAAATAAATGGAGCGATCTTTGCGTTCATCAAACAGCGCTGCAATGCAGTAAAACGGCAGCAAAAACAGCAGCAACAGGTCAAATGGCGCTTTCATGACCGCCAACCAAACGGCTACTGGTTTTTCGCGCTCTTCGACGGGAGTGTTTTTAACTTTTTCGACCAGCTCATCGGCGGAGACACGACCGTCTTCTAAGTGAAAGCCAATACCGCTGCTCTGCACATTATCGAGGTGGTTGTTCGCGGCGATATAGGCAAACACCGACAGAGCGATAAACAACGCGCTGATGATCAACGGCGTCCAGATCAACGGCGCTTTGTGCTCCCACACCTCGCGCTGCACCAGCATTTTGAATTTATTCAGATTCATGAACGAGCCTCCATCATCTTGGCGACAAACACGTCGGCTATGCCCGGTGTTCGCAATTCACCCAACTGTTGTAATTGTTCACGTGCGACGTTTTCAAACACCATCACCGATTTACCAAATACACTGCGTTCGCTTAAGGGTTTGAGCGCGCGCGCAGAATCGGCGTTTTCGCGGGATACCAGCACTTCGGTAAAGCGCGTCGCAATATCTTCAGTGCTGGCGCACAACGCCAGTTTGCCGTTGGCAATAAACGCCACATCGGTGAGTAAGTGTTCAATCTCTTCGACCTGATGCGTCGTGATCACAATTGTACGATTGCGCTCGTGATAGTCTTCCAGCAAATAGTCGTAAAACGCTTTGCGGTACAAAATGTCGAGACCGAGCGTTGGTTCGTCGAGAATCAACAATTCGGCGTCGATCGCCAGCGTTAACGCCAGATGCAATTGAGCCACCATGCCTTTTGACAACGTCGACACCTTGGCATGGCGCGGGATCTGCGTTTTAGCTAATAACGCCTCGCAACGCGGCAACTGAAAGCGCGGGTGCACCGCCGCAACATAATCGACAATTTGTTGCACGCGCATCCAGCGCGGCAAAATCGCGACATCCGGGATATACGCCACTTTTTCCATCATGGCATCACGTTGTGTGCGAGGATCAAATCCCAGCACATTGACGTCACCGCTGACATCGGTCAAACCTAAAATCGCGCGCAACAACGTCGTTTTGCCCGCACCATTAGGTCCAATCAAACCGATGATGCGTCCTTGCTCAATAGAAAAATCAACGTTGTCGAGCACGGCGTGCTGACCAAAGCGCTTGGTGGCGCCACGCACACTGACCAATTGCGTCATGGTTCAGGCCTCCTGTTGCGCTTCGCGGCGCAATAAGTCATCAGTGGACAAACCGAGTTGCTGAATGCGTTTCAGCACGCGCGGCCATTCTTCTTGTAAAAATTGATCTCGCAATTTGACTTGCAGTTGTTCTCGAGCACCGTCGGTCACAAAGAGCCCCAAGCCGCGACGTTTTTCCACGATGTTTTCCTCGGTCAAGCCTTCATAAGCTTTGGTAACAGTTAAGGGATTGATGCGGTAGTCCGCCGCTACTTGGCGCACGGACGGGATCGCGTCGCCGGCCAGTAGTTCACCATCGAGAATCATCGCGACGATGCGGTCACGCAGCTGTAAATAGATGGGCAATTCGCCCTGCCAAGGTTCTTGCATGCCGATACACCTCCGATTGATGCCCGTGTGATACTGTGTTGGTTAACTATAACAGTGTAAAAGTGTCGGTTCGAAACCGGATGTAACAGGGTGTAAATCAACCGTTTTCGGTGATTCCATGCCCCAACATCAATCACCGTGGCGACGCCGCAGTCACCTACACTGCAAGCAGATTAATGGTTCAAGATGAGCGAGCATTTCGATGTTGCCTGCCGTGCGCTGCGCCCTGTTCGTTGGATTGCTGCTGTCACAGTGCTGTCTCGCCACGGCCCCCCTGCTGGTGTACAGCGAACCGTTTTATCCTTATGCCTACCCGTCCGCTGAAGGCGAACCCACTGGCATCAGTGTTGAGTTGACGCAGGCGTTTTTGGAGGACTCCGGTACTCCGGTCGATTTTCAATTCATACCGTTTCAACGCGCCGTGTTAACCGTCGACACCAAGCCCAACATCATGATCGCGAACATCGTGCGCAGCGGTGAACGCGAAAACAAATTTCAGTGGTTAACCGCGTTATTTTGCTCGCAAACGTGGTTGTATGGACTCGCCTCGTCGCCAACACCGACATCGCTAACGCAACTGCCCGCGCTGGCGCGCGAACATCGCATCGGTTCAGTGCGCGACTCAAGCAGCTATCACCGACTGCGGGAATTGGGCGTTGCTGAACATAACATCGAAGTCGTCGACAGCTTTGTGCAAAATTGGGGAAAGTTGCGTCGTGGTCGCGTCGATTACATCACCGGATTGACACACGTTGAACATTTAACCGCCCACGACGAAGAACCGGTTGTCACCAAAATTGCTTTGTCAGGCCCCATGCCGTTTTATTTGGCCACCGGCGTGCTCAGTGATAAAACGTTTTCACAGCGCTGGCAACAGCAAAACGAACGCGCTGACATCCATCAAAAACTGAAACGGATACGCGAAAAATACGGCATGCCCGAATGCCCAACACCGATTTTCGGTCGCTAACAACCGAATTGCCTTTGTGCCAACATTGTTTGGTTGGCTAATAACCCCGGCTGTTATGCGCCAATGGCAAGCGATTCAACAGCTCTCTTCGTTCGCGCCAATCCGGCAGAAACTGATCCATTAGCGCTTTAAAGT
>JAYSCL010000023.1:0-1462 GCA_041914905.1 Enterobacterales bacterium | reverse complement strand
ACAAAGTGGCATTCACCGGAGGCCATTTCACGGTCAGATTGACGCGGTTGATTAGCAAAATCGCGCTGTTGTTTCTTTATCCAAGGTATGCGGCTAATCACCGCCATACGTATCGCCGTATCGGTCATATTTTTTGGTGCAGACACCCGCACTCGTCCATCCGGCGGCAGCACAACGATATGCAAGTTTTTAATCGGTTTACGATTAACCTGCATCGCTATGGTGCCAATTTCAATATCCGACATCAGTGATACTCTTTTTGTGCTTTCGCCAGATCCATCACACTCTGGATATCCACATCGTAACCCGCCGTTTCTTCACGCACGGCATTAGCAATTTCGCGTTCTTTAAATCGGTCGCCGACCCAATCCGCTTTTTTCGTGTAACGAATCGCACTGTCAATTTTGGTGGCAAGTACTTCGTCCTGACCGAAGTTATCGTAAAACGCGCGTTTCGGATTGGTGTCCATCGACGCAGGGTAACGAGTGGCGGTTTGCTCAGGGTGAATGACCTTGCGCGATAATTCCCTGATTTGTTCTAAATACGCTTGATAGTCAATGGCATTCTGGCGGCGAAGCACAATCAGTTCATCCAACAACACCGACATCTGCTCGTAATATTTTGGATTAACAGGATTCTGGTCAATAATGGTTTTGCGTACGTTATTTTCGATTGTCTCGGCCATCGCTTCGGGATTCGAACGGATATTTTTAGGCAGGTTGTCGAGCGCTGACGCGCCTTTTTGAACAATCAACTCGATCAAACCCAAATCTTCAAAATCCATCAACACTTCGCTGTCGTCAGCACGAATATACATATCCAGCAAATGTCGCATGGCCGGTTCGAAGCGCTTCATTTCGACCAAGTCACCGCTGGCTAACTTGACCTCATCACGTACTTTTTCAAAGTGAGCGACATCAATTCGAATGACCTCAATGTCTTTTGCGCTGTAACCCGCTTCTGGCATTTCGTTGGCGATATTGGCATAAGCGCGCAACAGTTTCGCTACGTACTGATACAGCGTGACGCGCAATGCTTCTTTTTCGGTTAACTCATCCTGATTAGAACCCGAAGCACCACAAAAATAATGAATGTAATCCTCGCTGTTGCGTGGCGCTTTCACCGGCTCGCACAGCGCGCGCACCATTTCGAGTGCGTTATCCAAATCCAGCTTGGCTTGTGTCAATCGATCTTTTAATAACCCTGCTACGTCTTCTTTGTCATAACCATCAAAACCGCCTTGGGTATAGTCTGTGATCGCTTTGTCCAAAGAGCGGAAAAGATCTTTATAGTCGATGATGTAACCGTATTCTTTGTCTTCGCCATCCAAGCGATTTACCCGGCAAATGGCCTGAAACAGATTGTGATCAACCATTTGCTTATCGATATACAAATACGTGGCCGATGGCGCGTCAAAACCTGTCAGCAGCTTATCGACGACAATCAGCAAACGCATTTGCCC
>JAYSCL010000022.1:0-58530 GCA_041914905.1 Enterobacterales bacterium | reverse complement strand
AAAATAATTCCACCACAACAAGACAACACGATGATTCGATTTCAGGACGTCAGCAAGCGTTACCCGAATGGTCATGAAGCGCTCAAAAAACTTTCGTTTGAATTAAAAGAAGGTGAAATGGCGTTTCTGACCGGACACTCCGGCGCCGGCAAAAGCACCGTGTTGCGTTTGGTCGCATTGATGGAGCGCTCAACACAGGGGCAAGTCTGGATCGGCGGGCAAAATCTGCGTGCAGTACCCGCCAGCGGTGTACCGTACATCCGTCGTCAGATCGGCATGATCTTCCAGGACCACCGTTTGTTGTTTGATCGTAGCGTTTATGAAAACGTCGCGTTGCCACTCATCATCGCGGGGTTTCCGCACCGCGAAATTGGCAAGCGTGTGCGCGCGGCACTCGATATGGTTGGATTGTTATCAAAAGAAAAGTCATTGCCCATTATGTTGTCGGGTGGTGAACAACAACGAGTGGGTATCGCACGCGCCGTGGTCAATAAGCCACCGATTTTGCTCGCCGACGAACCGACCGGTAATCTTGATCCGGAATTGTCGGCCGAGATCATGGCCTTGTTTGAAAAATTCAATCAAGTGGGTTGCACCGTACTAATCGCGTCACATGATTGGCGTTTGATCGAGCGCATGAAAAAACGCGTCGTCCAACTGAAGAACGGTTTTCTATTGCAGGATGGCATGGGAGTCGCTCATGGCTGATCCAATTTCCGGTGCACGCGCCAGTCAACCGACAATCATGTCGCGCCTGACGTTATGGTTTCACGGCCACCGCGATGATGCCAAACGTTCCTGGCTCGACATGTGGCGCACGCCATTAAATGCGTTAATGACATTACTGGTGATCGGTGTCGCGTTGGCGTTACCCGCAACACTGCAGGTGGCCTTAAAAAATGGCCAGCGCGTCGCCGGCAGTATCGACGACAGCACGCAAATCACGCTGTATTTGCAAAACAAAGTCAGCGAAAGTGCTGGTCGCCAGCTTCGTGATCGCTTAAGCGCCGACAACGCGATTGCCAAAGCCGATTACATTACACGTGAACAAGCACTGGCTGAATTCAAAACCGCTTCCGGTTTTGGTGATGCACTCAATTATCTGAACGACAATCCCTTACCGGCTGTCATTCTGGTCACGCCCAATGCCAGCAATAAAACACCGGAACAAGCTGGCTTTTTGGTCTCGCGCTTGCGATCGTTGCCCGAAGTGGAACAGGCACAACTGGATATGGATTGGCTGCGTAAATTGCAGGCCTTAATGCAAACCGGTCAACGTGCCGTCATTGTGTTATCGGTGTTGCTGGCACTCGCCGTTATCTTGATCGTCGGCAACACGATTCGTCTGGCGATTCAAAGCCGGCGCGCTGAAATTGAAGTGTTCAAATTGGTCGGCGCAACCGATGCGTTTATTCGTCGGCCGTTTTTATACAACGGCCTCTGGTTCGGTTTGATTGGCGGCGCACTCGCATGGTTAATGGTCGTCATTGCGTTGTACTGGCTTGATACGCCGGTCACCGAATTGGCGGGGCTTTATGGCTCCGATTTTCGTGTCAGCGGCCTCGGCAGTGAAGAAGTGATGCGCTTGCTTGGTTTTGGCACTTTGCTGGGGTTGGGTGGTTCGTTGTTGTCTGTGAACCGTCATTTGAAAGAAATTGAACCACGCTGATCTATACTGAAGCATTCGCGTTGGCCAGCGGTAACTATCAATGAGTACCAAACGCTTTATCACGTCACAGGAATTGTTGATCGACTCCTTCAAGCTGGCCGATCAGGTGTACAAGAGCGGCTTTCGCCCCCACTTTATTGTTGGCATTTGGCGCGGCGGCGCACCGATCGGTATTGCGGTGCAAGAGTATTTTGAGTTTCGTCAGGTCAAAACGGATCACATTGCCGTGCGCACGTCGTCGTATTACGGCATCAATCAACAGTCGAAAGAAATCAAAGTGCATGGCTTGCATTATTTGATCGAAAACGCCAATGCCGATGACACCTTGTTGATTGTTGACGATGTGTTTGATTCCGGCCGCAGTATTGAAGCGCTGATTCACCAAATAGAAAAACTGTCGCGCAAAAATACGCCGCGCGATATTCGCATTGCCTGCCCCTGGTATAAACCGCATAACACCCAGGTCAGTTTAAAACCGCATTACTATGTGCAGCAAAGTGACGAATGGCTCGTGTTTCCGCACGAACTGTCCGGCCTCACACCAGAAGAAATTGTCTACGGCAAAAGTGAGTTGGCGGCGATTTGTGATCTGTTGATCTGAATTATCTGACTCGTTCTTTTTGATTACGGAGCCGTCGTAATCTCAATCCAGAAAGATAATCTTCGCGACGAACAACATCGTCAAAATCCACACACTGACACTGACATCTTTTGCTTTGTGACAGATCACTTTGCTAAACGTGTAGGTAATAAACGCTAGCGAAATGCCGTGCGCAATCGAAAACGTTAGCGGCGTCAGCAACAGCACAACGGTCACGGGTGCAGCTTCGGTGACATCGGCCCAATCAATCTCTTTCAAATGTTGCAACATCATGATCGCCACATAAAAGATGGCACCGGTGGTGGCGTAGATCGGGATCATGGCGGCCAGTGGCGATAAAAACATCGCAAGTAAAAACAGAATACCGACGACGACGGCAGTTAATCCGGTGCGACCGCCTTCGGCAACGCCAGCGGCACTTTCGATGTAGCTGGTGGTGGTTGATGTCCCAAGCAAGGAACCGTTCACGGCGGCCAGACTGTCAGCAATCAAAGCGCGGCCCAAACGTTCGACATTGCCATGCTGGTCAACCAATTGAGCACGTTGCGTGATCGCAATCAGTGTGCCGGTGTTGTCGAACAAATCGACAAACAAAAATGCAAACACCACACTGATCATGCTGAGATCGAGCACGCCGCGAAAATCCAATTGCAAAAACGTCGGTGCGAGTGACGGCGGTGCCGATACGATGCCGCTGAATTTGACGTCACCAAACACGATGCCGAGCACGGTAATCGTCAACACCGCCAGCATGACGGCGCCCCGCACATCTCGCGCCGTCAGTGCCGCCACCAGAAAAAAGCCGACAATGCTCATCAGCGGCGCAAACGCGCTGAGATCACCAAGAGTCACAAACGTCGCGGGATGAGCGACAACAATGCCGGCATTTTTCAACGCGATCATGGCCAGAAAAGCGCCGATACCAGTCACGATGCCGAGTTTGAGCGTGCGCGGGATCGCGTTGATGACCCATTCCCGCACCTTGAACACGCTGAGCAGCAAAAACAACAGGCCCGAACCAAACACGGCCCCCAAAGCGGCTTGCCAGCTATGGCCCATGCCAAGCACAACACCATAAGTGAAGAATGCATTGAGGCCCATGCCCGGCGCCAACGCGATGGGGTAATTGGCAATGAACCCCATAAAAAAACAACCGACGGCCGCGGCCAGACAGGTCGCGACGAAGACGGCGCCATGGTCCATGCCCGCACTGGCCAGAATCGACGGGTTTACAAAGATGATGTAGGCCATCGTCAGAAACGTGGTGCAGCCCGCCATCACCTCGGTGCGGGCCGTGCTGCCGTGGGCACGCAGGCCAAACAGTTTTTCCAGCATTCGATAGCCTCATTTTGGGTGTTTTAACGGGCGATGCGCCCCACAAAAAGGTAGTCGAAGATAATCACCGCAAGGACGGACGCCTTGGTTACACGATTGTAACCAACTTACCCAAACACCTTTTGCAACACTCTCTTTGCTGATCTTGGCAGCGGTTTCAGGAACTATACTCAGGCGCTAGCACTCTCAAGGCCAGAGTGCTAAATTTGAGCCAAGCCTTCTTTTGGGGGCTTATCTGGAGGTTAACATGAGCAAGAACATGAATCTGGTTCCCGTCGTTGCTACCGGCAGCCTTGATGCCTATATCACGACCGTGAACGCGATTCCGTTATTAGGCGCCGACGAAGAGCGTGCCCTTGCGAGCCGTTATCTAGAGCAGGAAGACCTCGACGCGGCCCGCCAGTTGGTGCTGTCGCATCTGCGTTTTGTTGTGCACATTGCGCGTTCTTACAGCGGCTATGGCCTGCCGCAAGCCGACCTGATTCAGGAAGGCAATATCGGTCTGATGAAGGCCGTCAAACGATTTAATCCGGATCACGGTGTGCGCTTGGTGTCATTTGCGGTGCATTGGATCAAAGCCGAAATTCACGATTACGTGGTGCGCAACTGGCGCATTGTCAAAGTGGCGACCACAAAAGCGCAACGCAAATTGTTCTTTAATCTGCGCCGTAAAAAAACCGGCATGAATTGGCTGACCCATGAAGAAACACAAGCGGTTGCCCGTGAATTGAATGTGCCAGTCGAAGAAGTCAAACGCATGGAAGCGCGCTTGTATTCACGCGACTCCAGCTTTGATGCGCCGGTCGACGCCGGCGATGATGAACAATACACACCGGCGGCGTTCTTGGAAGATCACCGTTATGACCCGGCCGTCGCGCTCGAAGAAGGTCAGTTCCAGGTGCATCAAGAAGAATTGTTGATGAGTGCGATGAAAGATTTGGATACGCGCAGCATCGATATCCTGAAACGTCGTTGGCTCGATGATGACAAAGCCACATTGCAGGATTTGGCTGATGAATACGGTGTTTCGGCTGAACGTATTCGACAAATTGAAGCAAATGCGATGAAAAAATTGAAGAACGCGATCTTGAACGCTTAAGCCAGCGTTCAGTCACAAGAAGCCACCCTTGCGGTGGCTTTTTTCTTGGTCTTTTTAGCGGCTAAATCGCTCAAAAAATGCCGTTACAACTCTCGTCCATTTGGCGCGAACACATTGCGTAAAATCCTGCGCCAACCTGACGTCGCTACCCTTTTGCACAAGGAAAGAAATGATGAAATACGTTGCGCTGTGTTTTCTTGCCATAACGGCCTCAGCTCAGGCCGATCTGTTTGACGATGGCGTCAAACACTTCGACAACAAACAATACGCCGAAGCGAAAACCAGCTTCGAAAAAATGATCGCCAGCAAGCAGCGTATCGCTGAATCGCAGAAATACCTTGGCCGAACTTTGATGCGATTAAATCAAGACGAAGACGCCGTGGACATGCTTGAGGAAGCCGTTGACTCAGCACCAAACGATCCCGAAGCGCATTATTACTTCGCGTCGGCGAGTTGCCGTTATGCGCAGCAAGCCAGCGTTTTCAGTCAATTAGGCCTCGCCAGCGGTTGCCGCGAGCACGCACAAAAAGCGTATCAACTGAAAGCGGACTACTGGGATGCCCGCGAGCTGGCGATGTCGTTCTTTTTGAACGCGCCGGGTATTGCCGGAGGGGGCATCGACAAAGCCAAAGCGTTGCAAGCCGAAACCGCCAAAGTCGATCCCGCCTACGGCCAGGCATTTGCCGCTAAGGTGGCTGCCCATGAAGAAAAATGGGACGAGGCCTATCGTTTACTGCAAAGCGCCGCCGAGGCCAAACCCGAGGTCGTCGATTTCGCCATCGATCTCGGCAGCTTGTTGATGCAACGGAAAAAATACGCTGAAGCCGCGCAACAGTTCGAATCTGTCATCAAGAAGTTTCCCAGCGAAGCACGTGCTTACTTTCACTTCGCCAATATGATTGTCGAAGGCAAACTTGCCGCTCGCTACGGTGAAGGCGAAAAGGCGTTGCAGCAGTTTTTCGTCGCCGAAAACAAGAAAGGCGCGCCCAGCGAAGGTTGGGGCTGGTTAGTAATGAACGAGCTGTACACGCTGATGGGTAAGACCGACGAAGCGCAAAAAGCATTGGCCAATGCCAGCAAAGATCCGAGCGAGCGCCTGCAGAAAGAAATCAAGAAAAAGTCTTAATTCGTCCGGTTTTGGGCTAGGCTTAATCTCGTCCGCTTAACGAGACGCAGGTTTAAAACATGACAATGCCCTCACTGCCTAGTCGTCCCTTTCGTTCTATCGCGTTGCTGCTGGCGATCGTCGTCGCCGGCTGCAACGCACCGCCGCCGCCGGAAGAGAAAGTGGCTGCTGCCGAACCCGCTGCCACTGCCGCAACGCCCACTTGTACCTTACGTATGGGTTACGACCCTTATGAGCCGTATCAATTCGCCGATATGGAAGGCAAGGTGCACGGTCTGGATGTTGAGTTGGTGCACGCAATGTCCGAATTGGCAGAGTGCGAACTCAGCTTTGAACAAAAAGATTGGAACGTGCTGATCAGTGAGCTGCGCGAAGGCAAAATTGATGTGCTTGCCGGCGCCACCCGCAACAGCGGTCGCGAAAGTTTTGCACTGTTTTCGAAACCCTATCGCGAAGAAAGTTTTGCGTTGTTTATCCGCACCGGCGAACAAGACAAATGGGCAGGCAAATCAGTGGATGAACTGGTCCGGAAACAAAAGATGCGCGTCGGTATCACCGATGGTTATGTTTATGGCGAGGAGATCAATCAGTTGCTCGACAACAGTCAGGCCAGCAAATTGTTCACTTCGGCGTCGATGAGCGAAGTGCATTTTGCCAATTTGATTGATAACAAGATCGATGGCTTACTTGAAGATCCGTTTGTCGCCGCTGCCGTGATTCGCCGCAAAAATGTCGCCGATCAGGTCAGCAAAAACGGCGTCAGTGTCGGCGCCGGCAAAGTGCATCTGATGTTCAGCAAAGCCACCGTCAATCCCGATATCGTCAACAAGTTTGATATGGCACTCGACACGATCCAAACCTCGGGTCGTTACAATGAAATTATCGAGCGTTATTTAAAAAATTGAGTGTGCAGGACAAAAAAAGGCGGTTCATAACCGCCTTTTTTTATATCCCTTCTTTTTGCAAATCCAACAAGTCGCAAAAAATACGATCAGCGCGGGCGCCGTGACTTAAGCAGGCTTGCGACACGGCTTTGGCCATCTCAAGTGAGCCCCCAATAAAAATATCAAAGGCCGACACATCGGGGTGTTGCTGCAAAGCCAGCTGATGCGGAAAACCCAAGGCGCCGTGCCACGCCGAATTAGGTACCGACAACACCGGATGATAGGCCAGTGCGCGATGTTGTTGTGCGCGTTGCAATAATTCAGCGTGGCAATAAAACTGCGTGACATCGCGTGCACCCCAATACAACGACACAGGACGCGATGAATGCTGCGCGATCAACTCATCAATGACACTGAGCATGGGCGCGACCCCGGTGCCACCGGCAATCATCAATAGCGGGCGTTCATCGCTGCGCAAATGCGCGGCACCAAATGGCATTTCAAGTGTGATCACCGAACGTGCTTGAATGTGTTTGAGCACCGCATCAGCGGCGGCATGACCTTCCATCACCCGAATATGCAAATCCAATTCGGGTCGTTTGCTTGGCGCGCTGGCAATCGAAAACGGTTTGCGTTCGCCATCTGGCATCACGATAAATAAATACTGGCCAGCGTAAAAATGGGGCGTATCCAAGCTTGGCAAACGTAAACGCACATGAAATGTGTCGGCGTTAAACGCGACCACACTGTGCACGGTGGCGCTGATCTTGCGTGGAATGATTTCACCCGGTGCATACACGTCATGCCACTCCACCACCAGATCGGATTTCAATTCGGCGCTGCAAAAAAGCGCGTAACCCTGCTCAGCTTCGCGATCGGACAATGCCGACAAAATAATGTCATCGGCATAGACAATTTCACCGCTGACAATTTTGCCGCGACAAACACCACACACCGCTTGCCGACAACTGTACGGCACGGTGTAACCTTCGCGGCGCACCGCATCGAGAATCGTTTCACCGTCATTCACTTGCACACAAAAGCCACGTGGCTGAATCACAACTTGATGCGGCACGATTACAATCCCAACTGCGGCCAGAGCGCATCAACACGTTGTTTGACGTCATCACTCATCGTGATCGCTCGTCCCCATTCACGTGCGGTTTCACCAGGCCATTTATGTGTTGCATCAATACCCATTTTGGAACCAAGGCCCGACACCGGTGAGGCAAAATCGAGGTAATCAATCGGTGTGTTTTCAACAATTAACGTATCACGCGCCGGATCGACACGCGTGGTTAATGCCCACATCACATCCTGCCAATCGCGCGCATTAACATCATCATCGGTTACGATAATAAATTTGGTGTACATAAATTGACGCAGAAAACTCCAGACGCCCATCATCACGCGTTTGGCATGACCGGCGTATTGTTTTTTCATCGTGACGACCGCCATGCGATACGAACAACCTTCGGGCGGCAAATAAAAGTCGACAATTTCCGGAAATTGTTTGCGCAAAATCGGCACAAACACTTCGTTTAACGCGACGCCCAGAATGGCCGGTTCATCCGGTGGGCGGCCGGTGTACGTCGAATGATAAATCGGATCTTTACGCATCGTGATGCGCTCAATCGTGAACACCGGGAACTGTTCAATTTCATTGTAATAGCCGGTGTGATCACCAAAGGGTCCTTCCGGTGCCATTTCGCCCGGATGTATGACGCCTTCGAGCACAATTTCCGCTGACGCCGGGATCTGCAGATCCGATCCCAGTGCTTTGACCACCTCGGTTTTGCTGCCACGCAATAAGCCGGCGAACGCGTATTCACTTAAATTATCCGGCACCGGTGTCACTGCACCCAAGATGGTGGCCGGATCAGCGCCAAGTGCTACACACACCGGAAACGGTTTACCCGGATTCGCTTTTTGAAACTCAGCAAAATCGAGTGCGCCACCACGGTGCGCCAGCCAGCGCATGATCACTTTATTCGGCGCGATCACTTGCTGACGATAAATGCCTAAATTTTGTCGCTCTTTATGCGGGCCTTTAGTGATCACCAGCCCCCACGTAATTAACGGACCGGCATCGTCTGGCCAACAGGTTTGGATCGGTAAACGTGCCAGATCAACGTCGTTGCCTTGCCAAACAATATCCTGACACGGTGCCGATGATTTCTCTTTCGGTGACAAATTCAGGATCTGTTTCCACAGCGGCAATTGATCCCACGCTTCACGCAAACCTTTGGGCGGTTCCGGTTGCCGTAAAAAGGCCAAGGTTTCGCCGACATCACGCAATGTGCTGACCGATTCTTGTCCCATGCCTAAAGCCACGCGCTGCGCGGTACCAAACAAATTGGCTAACACCGGCATCGAATGGCCTTTGACGTTTTCAAACAACAGCGCAGGACCACCGGCGCGCAACACGCGATCGGCGATCTCGGTCATTTCCAATTTGGCATCCACCGCAACCGTGATGCGTTTTAATTCGCCACGTTGTTCAAGTTGCGCAATAAAATCTCGTAAATCCGCGTATTTCATACCGCTCGCATCATGCTGGCTACCTTCAGGCCTAATCATAGCGAAATTCGTCACCGTCGTTTCAGCCCTGACGACCGTGAAAGCGCTTAATGCGCGCCGGACCTGCGACCGTTATTACTACGCGCGCTTGGCACTTTTGCATGAAATGACCGAGGCGCGTTGGCCAATCGTCAAAACGGATGGCGCGTCAACAATGAGCCTTTGCACGGCGCATTCGGTGCTCCCACTGCGGCTGATGGTAAGACCTGGTAATCCGATAGAATCGGGTTATTTCGTCACTCGCAAACGTTACGACACGCTGATCACAATATCGCCGGCGCAGTCCGGCTGGCATAATGCGCGCCTTTTTGCGGGGAGTACTTTATCGATGACGTCGGCCGAACAAGCCTTTGTAGAAGAAACACGATTTGGTGTTTGGTTTTTGGCAACTCAAACTTGGTATGTACACGTGCTGCAACGTGCATTGAACGATTTGGAGCGCCTATTGCAGCCACGCGCGGCCAGTTATCCGGTCATTCTCGATGTCGGATGCGGACAGGGCAAATCCTTGATCGAGTTGTCACGCCGCTTTGCGCCACAACAGATCATCGCCGTCGATGCGGATCCCGATGCCCGCCAACGGGCAGCATTGTCGATTGCACAGTGCTCGGTCCCTGTCACGTTTCACCACAGCAATGCGGCACAGTTGCCGCTGGCTGATCACAGTGTGGACATGGTGTTTTGCCATCAAACATTGCATCACATTGTTGCGCAAGAAGCCGCGCTTGCCGAATTTTATCGCGTGTTAAAGCCGGGTGGTGTTTTGTTGTTGGCCGAATCCACCCGCAAATACATTCATTCGTGGATGATTCGCTTATTGTTTCGCCATCCCATGCATGTGCAGCGCACGGCGGATGAATATTTGGCGATGATCAAGCACGCCGGTTTTGACGTCAGCCCCGAGCGTGTTTCATTGCCGTATTTATGGTGGAGCCGTAACGATTTGGGCATGTTGGAATGGCTCGGTATTGCGCCGCCCCGTGATCGCGAAGAAACGTTGGTCAATACTGTCGCTATTAAGCCACGTTAACGCGTTGTCGAAAATTCATTTACAACATACCGGTTGCGAAAGGTAAGTCAACGCCCGATCATGCGCGCCTTTTTGAGTTAGCACATCGGACGTTATGTTGACAAAACGCCTTTCCGCCGAAGCACCGCGCAACGTCGGTATCGATTTGTTGCGCGGTCTGGCCATCGTGTTGGTGGTTGTTCATCACCTCGGTTTGCGCTTCCCACTGAAGCACACCTTGTTGGCCGATTATTTTCCGTCGCGGCTGAATGCGGCGATCAATTACAACGGCTATGAGGCCGTATTTCTATTTTTCGTCATTTCTGGTTTCTTAATCACACAGCTGTTGCTGCAACGTTACGGCGATGTGCGTCACCTCGATTTAAAAGCGTTTTATATTCGTCGCGCCGCCCGTATTATTCCCTGTCTGCTACTGATCGTTGCGGTCTTATCGGCTCTGCATGGCTTGCAAGTTCCGTTTTATACGATCGAAGAGTCGCAGCAAAGTTTAAGCGCCGCCATCGCCTCAGCGTTTGGCATGTACTTGAATTGGTACGAAGGTCATTACGGTTATTTGCCAGGTGGTTGGGATGTGTTGTGGTCATTGTCAATTGAAGAAACGTTTTATGTGTTTTTTCCGTTGCTGTGTCTGACATTGAGACCTCGCTGGTTATTCATTGGTGTATTGATCGCGCTATTTATTTCTTTGCCGTTCACACGCGCCGCGTTGGAGCACAACGAGATCTGGCAAGAAAAAGCCTATTTGCCCGGCATGTCCGCGTTGGCATTGGGCGTTTTGACGGCGTTGTTGGCACGCCAAGGTTTGCAATGGACTACGTCGCTGCGGCAACGCATGACATCAACGTTATTTATTGTCGGCACGATCTTGCTCGTGTGCTCGATGTATTACGGTGGCGTTATGTGGCAATTGATCCGCGATTTTTATATGTGGCCATTGGTACTCGGTAGCGCCATGCTGGTGCTCGCCTGCCATTGGCGTGCGCACGATCGTGGTTTGCGTTTGTTACCAGGTTTTGGCTGGCTCGCGCGCATGGGGCAACTCAGTTATGAAATTTATTTGGTGCACATGTTCGTCGTGTTTGCGATTGTGCATTACGCCCCACAATTGAGCAGCGACAAGACGTGGTATTTCCTGTGGTATTTTCCAGCGGTGCTGGGCTCGTGGTGGCTGGGCAACGTACTCGCAAAATATTTTTCGTTGCCGATTGAAAACGCGATCAAACAACGCTACTTGTTCAATCGTCATCCGGCAAGCGATGACACTGCGGTGTTAACCCCGCCATAATTCACGGGTCTGTTATTGTCGGGCGGCCTTTTGGTCGCCCGTTTTATTCATTGTCTCGACGGCAACGATTCAAACAATTTGTTCGCCGCAGTCGGCCAAACTCCGATAATTTTTCGACGGCCGATCACCAACGCACTACATTAATTTGTCTGCAGCATGCCAAGCACCACACCAAACGCATTATTCAACACATGACAGACAATGCTTGGCCACAGCGATTGGCTGCGCCAATACAACCAAACAATCAGCAGTGACATCAGCGCCGCACTGATCATTTGTGGAGGCACAATGTGTGATGCACCAAATATCAGCGAACTGAATAGCATGGCGACCCACAGTGGTCGATGTGTCGCCATCCACTGGAAAAGAAATCCGCGAAAGAAAACTTCTTCAGCTATTGGTGTGATCACAATTGTCATCACCATCAGACTCACCGTTGCCAACAATTGATCGGTTCGCCAGACATACAACGAATGCAGGAATTTGGCCCAGCCGGGCAAAACCGTAATCCAATATTTGGACAACAATAAACGCAGCGCAAATCCGGCGATGGCCAAAATAACAGCCCAAGCCAACCATCGCCTTTCGCAACGGCGCCAACCAAGCACTTGCCAAGACAAACGCAGACGTTTTAGCGCCAGCCACCAAATGGCCGCGAGCAAAGCCATCGCTTTGATCAATTGCGAAAACAATAGAAACCAGGGCGAGGGCTGTGTTTGCCCACGGCCAAGATAGGCCGAAAAACCGATCGTGTGCGCGACTATCTGCATATGAATAACGTTCAATAACGCGTACAGCAGCAGAAATCCAATCAACACCAACAAGCCTTGGCGAAATGTCCACGGCCCTGCAAAACGATTTGTTGCCATGTTGTTCTCCCGTCATCAGGCAGAACAACATGACAGGCTTGGGCGAAGGTGGTGAAGTGAAAACGTGTCAATCGCTGTCAATTGACATCGAGCAAGTGGTGGGAACGCGCCGCCAAGATCGCCGCATTGCGATCGCTGACGTTGAGTTTGCGAAAGATCGTCGTGTTATAGGTTCGAATCGTGCCAGGGCTCAGCGCCAATTTGCGCGCGATCAATTTGTCGGACAAACCTTGCGCCATCAGGGTCAGGATCTGACGTTCACGTACGCTCCAATTTGTTGTGTCATTTTCCGTGTCCGCGCTGAGTTCAACGGACAACAAGCAGAGGGCATGTGGCGAGAAGCGAATATTCACCTGGCGCTGATGACAACGCGGCACATCCGCTAAATGCCCCAAATCAAAACGCCAATCGGCCAGCCACAATTCTTCATGCACGGGCGCGAACAAACCCGGCGCGCGCCGCTGCTGTAAATGAGCGATGCCGCTAAATGGTTGCACATGCTGCTGACGCAGATCGCGCCACAATGCCAAGCAGCGTGCCGGTTGGCGACGCAGCAACCATAACCACCATAACGATAATGGCAACAAAAACCAAATCGGACCGTTGCGCAAAATGGTCGGTAATACGTCAAATTGCAACACCGTTAAAGCCAACAGCAACACAATAAACAACATGCCAGCGCACACCAATGTTGCCATCCACCAGCGCTGCTTCAGCAGACGTTGTTCTTGGGCATTGATGCGATCACTCCTTGTGTTCATGGTTGAACTTAATCGTGCAGCAAGCGCCAGCGTCGCACGCCTTCGACCAGAAGCAATAATGTCAATGCAATGAAGCTGTGAACAAGCAGCGCCGACGATGTGATGCTGCCGCGCACGCCGGCAAAATCAAGCATTGCAATGCTGCCGGCATTGGCCACGATGTACAGCAAAAACAACACGCTGATGGTGAAGGTTTTACCGGAACGCGTTATGTGCCCAAGCACCGTTGCTGCACTCGCCATGACGACGGTAGCAACCAACAACGCCAACGTTTGTAAAAGCGATGATGTGACGAAATGCAAAAAGGTCGGCAATACAAATAATACGACTAAAACCCATGCCGCCAACCATTCAACCCACATACCACTTTCACGCAAATGACTGATCGCGAAACGCAGCTTGTCGCTGCCGGTTTCACGATGGCGAGCGGCGATATCGGCAATCAATACGGTGATGCAGGCCAACACGCCAAGGCGAACTAGTTCAACCGCTTCGGATAACACCAAGCTCTGCCAAATCCACATGGTGATCAACAAAATCAACAACAGTGGATGCAAGATGATCGTCAAGAGAATTTCAACAACCACCGTGCGTAGCGGCGCTGGTAATGTCGCGGTGTACGGAAGCAGCTGACCAGCACCACGAGCGATGGGATTGACGAGCTGATTTAAGCGACGCCACCAGGTTTTATGTGCTTGACCTTTTTGCTGGCGAACTTTGGCCGGATCATAACGATGAAACAACCACATTGCTGGCAGTATGGGCAAGCACATCACAAAAAATGCAATGACTCGCCATTTCAGTAACGCCGGCGTCCAGAACGGTGTTGTGAATAAAATAGGCGATTGGCTGGTGTCGAAATCACTTAGGCCAACACTGATGTGTTCCCCCAGCAACTGCTGCAAACGCCACATAATCGTGATCAAGCCGTTGCCATCAAACATCAGCAAATGTTCAGCATTGCCAGGTGTATCGAAAAACTGGCCAATCACCGACAATTGCACTGTCCAAAATAAAAAATAAGCGACGTCACCGGTGCGTCGATGCAAAACGGGAATCGCATCACACAACGCGGCCATGCTGGCGGCGAAGGCGCACACCGGTAACAGTATGCCGAAACAAATGCTGATGTAGGTGAACGGTTCCAACGCAGCTTCACCGCGTAGGCCATGCAATATCAAGACAGTAAACAGAAAGGTTGTGCACAGACTGATCAAATAAATCAATGCACCCAGCCAACGGCCTAACACCAACACCGGTGTGCTGACGGGGAGTGACGCTAATAACGCGCCGACACCATTATAAATTTCGCGCTGACTTTGACCGCGCGCCAAATAGACACCGACCAAACCAATAAATAAAGCGGCAAACGTGACACTGCCCAGCGCAATCGTTTGTGAGGTATATAACAAGCGCGCATCGCCGACCGAGATCAACGCCATGCCAACGGCCGGGTCAGGGATCACCAACCACGTCATTGCAATAACGGCGAGCAATGAAATGCCGGTTGACCAACGCCGCAAGCGCAGCCGCGTATCATTCAGTGCAATGGTCAGGATGCTGTTCAACATTTACGCCACCGTTGCACTGGTGAATTGACTGCTGAATAACATGATCGCTTCTTCAAGGCTGGGCTCGGCGGCCATTAACGACGGCAACGGCTGCCCATCATGCGCCACACGAATATCAATCTGATCGTGATTGCGCTGCGCATGCAACACACGAAATTGTTGGCGAACGCGTTCAAAATCGTGCGCTGGCACTTGGCCGCTCCATAAACGGCCGCGCGCAGTCGCGAGCAATTGTTCAGGCGGTAGAAAAGCCTGCAGCTGACCTTTATCCATCAACAACAATTGGCTGGCCATGTTTTCAACATCCGACACGATGTGCGTCGACACAATCACCAATTTGTGAAAACCAATTTCGTTCAACAAATTGCGAAAACGCAAACGCTCACCTGGGTCGAGTCCGGCGGTGGGTTCATCGACAATCACGACATCGGGATCATTGATCAGCGCCTGCGCAATGCCGAGACGTTGCCGCATGCCGCCGCTGAACGTGGCGGCAACACGATCGGCTTGTTCATGCAAGTTCACTAACTCTAATAGGTGATCAACTTTCTGCCGATCGCTAACGCCTTTTAAGGCGGCGAAATAACGCAGAAACTCACGCGCCGTGATGTTGTCGTAGACACCAAAATCTTGTGGCAAAAAACCTAAGCGCTTACGCATTGCTTGCGGTGTTTTGACAATATCCACACCATCAAGATGAATGCTACCGCTGCTGGGTTTGGTCAACGTCGCAATCATCTGCATCAACGAGGTTTTACCAGCGCCGTTATGCCCGACCAAACCAATGACGCCAGGTTTCAGTTCAACCGTGAAGTGACTGACGGCGTGAACGCCGCCGCGATAGGTTTTGCTCACGTCATTAAGTTTCAGCATGGTGTGTTTGTCTGCTTTTATACATCCTTAGTACAGCAGTAGGCCCGTTTTTGCCAAGCGCGTCAAACGATCGCGGTAGAGCAATTGGTAAATATGTTTGATTCCGTTTACAAACGGTACTCGGACAGGCATCGTGCCCGCTGATCATCGTACTGTGTACTTCGCAATGGCCATACTGACCCTGCTGCTGCCACTCTTTCTATTAACGTCGTTTGGCTGGTTGTTGAGCAAACGGAATTGGTTCAGCGCTGGCTGGCAACAGAGTTTGAGTGATGTCTGTGCCAAATTGTTGTTTCCTTGTTTGTTGTTCGCCGGCACTTACAAAACCGGTATTCCCGATGAGATTCCTCGCACGGCACTGCTAACGTTCTATTTGCCGGTCGTTGTGTTGTTTACGATGCTATTTTTTATTCGCTTTCGCCATACCGATCGCAGTGTTGTCGCGTTAGCGGCTAACTATTCCAACAATGTGTTTATCGGCGTGCCGTTGCTGACACGTGTACTCGGCGTTGATAGTCTGCGTTTTGCGTTTCCGGTGATCGCGTTTCACAGCCTGCTGGTGTTTTTGTTGTATTACGTGTTCAGTGCCTTTTCGCCACATCGCAAAGGCGCTTGGCATCACGGCTTGCGGCGCAGCGTACAAAATCCGATTGTGCTCAGCTTATTGAGCGGATTGTTGTTCAACTATTTTGGCTGGCATTTACCCGAATTTATCGAAGCATCGTTGCAGATGTTGGGACAAGCGACCCTGCCGCTCGCCTTGTTGGTTTTGGGGGCGTCGCTATCGGGTCTGCGACTCAATCATTTAAGCAGTACCCTGTTGGCGGTGATCTGCAAAACCATCGTGTTGCCCGCCAGCGTTTTTCTGTTGTGTCACTTTGTGTTTCTATTCCGCGCCGATCTGACCGCCGTACTGGTATTAATGTCGGCCTGTCCGGTCGGCATCAATGCCTTTCCGGTTGCGCAGAATAACGGCGATCGCGCTGAGATTGTCAGCTCCGCGATTCTGCTGTCCACATTGTTATGTGTGCTGACATTGCCGTTATGGGTCGCGTTGGTGTGGCAAGGCTAAATTTACATATTGCCGACAAACAGTTTTTTCAACAGCAGGGCGCGCATGCCTTGCACATCATCGAGGCCTAAGCGCTGCGCATAGGCTTCCGGAATTTCGCGATCGCTAAATAGCCCTTTGAGCATATCACTGACCAATTCCAGTGGACTTTCGCTGGCCTGTTTCATTTTTTGCAGGATGTCGATCAACGCCAATTCATCGGCGGTGAAATCGGTACCGAACGGAAAATCCGGTAACAAAGCACGCGTTGATTCGTGCATCAATTGCGCCGATAAAATTTCCGGTAGATTTTTGCGATAACGCGCCGGGATCTGATAGTCAGCGTCGAGTTTGCCATTGGCTTTTGCTTTCGCCATCAACTCGTCTTGAAAGCGGCTGTCGCAGATCGCGAGCAGACGTTTAACAATTTCGGCATCGGGTTGCGCACGCAGATCAGCGATGCCGTACTCGGTGATCACAATGTCGCGCAAATGGCGCGGAATTGTCGTGTGACCGTATTGCCAGACGATATTGGATTGCACCTCGCCACCACTTTCACGGGTAGCGCGCAACATTAAAATCGAACGTGCATCGGGCAAGGCATGTGCCATCGCGACAAAATTGTATTGGCCACCGACACCGGAAACGATTTGTCCGGAATCGAGACCATCCGAAACCGCTGCACCGAGCAGGGTCATCATCATGACGGTGTTCATAAATCGCGCGTGTTGACGCTGCGCAGTCGCCAACGCCGGTTCACGATACAGTTGATTGATAAAGTCTATGCGCGTCATCGCAATGCGGGCGCGCTCAGCGTCCGTCATTGTGTGCAAGCGCAGGTAAAAATCGCGCGGCCCGAGAAAAAAACCACCGTGCAGAAAAATACCTTGTTGCAACTGCTCGCCCAATAATTCGCGCGTGAACTCATCGCGCGCTGCCGCTGACTGAATATCGGCCGAATAGGCAACGCCATTGCGCCACAATTGACCGTCTAACCAGCTCACGTCATCGCGCACAATGCCAAAGCGTTGCAAAAACAGCAGATCATCTGCTGTCAACGGCGAGTGAATCCGCTGGTGCGCGTGCAACACATCCAGCGTGTGCAAGCTGACGGTATCGTCAATCAAACCGCTGCTGTAAACACGTTGTAACACCACATCATCAAACACCTGACGTTTCACGACACCGGCATCGAGCAAACGCAGCAGCCCATTTACAAACATTTCGGTGCAGGCGTACAACCCTTTTTGCAGCGGTTGTAGCGCCGCCGTATCGTCAACGCCGAGACGACGCAACATGTCGTGATAGTCGTCGTTATGGTGTTGTCGCAGAATCAGCGCTTGTGCGATCGCATCGCCCAAGGCGCCGATGCCGATCTGCAAGGTACCGCCATCAACGACCAATCGACTGGCGTGCAAACCAATCGCGTATTCCTGCACCGACACTTTCATATTCGGCGGCGCAAACAACGCGTGGTGGCCGCGGTTATCGTCAACCACATAGTTAAAGAAATTTTTCGGTGCAATCGCGTCATGGCCCATAAACGGCAGATGGGAATTGATCACGGCGATCGTGACAACGTTGTGGGCGGGCAAGCGCTGCAAATGTTCATGCAGTTCGTACGTCAAATCGGGATTGCCGGATAAGGACAATTGCAATCCCTGCTCGTCCTCACGCATGGCAACGGCTTGCGCAATGACGTTGACACCGTGCAGGGCCATGTCGCGCGCGACAAAGGTGTAATTCGTCGACATATAATTTTGCTGCGCCAAATCATTGCGCAGGTAATCCCCCGTTTTCAGAAAAAACTCGTGCACACGAATATGGTCCGGCAAGTCGCCGCGACGCAGATCGAGCACATAATCCAAATCGGGATAATCGGCGAAAACACGCTCAACAAATGGCGTCAGAAAGCGCTTTTCCAAATCGCTGCGGCCCGCCGGTTTTTGCAACGACAATGCCGTCATGATCGTCAGCCGTCGTGATGGATCGGCCTTCATGCGGCGATACAACGCATTGACAAAATGATTAGGCTTGCCAATACCAAGCGGAATGCCCAGCACAATATCGCCATCGATCGCATTGAGTACCCGATCGACGGCGTCGTTGATCGAAGAAAACCGCTGTTGACTCATCGCATGGTCCTCGTGCCGAACACGTTGTGGCGATCACCGTTGTGGTAAAGAGAATGGCACAAGTTCACTGAAAGTTTGGCGCAAAATCACTGGCATTAATGGTTTGCTCAGCGCGTTCGGACGCCGGCTTGTTTTGCCATTGTGGCCAGTAGGTTTTCATCTGGCTGATGACATCACCGTTCTTTTGTGTTGCCCACGTTATGGCGCCGTCGGTGTTCTCGACACGCACCGTGTCATTGATCCAACGCATAAATTTGGGATGCGCGAACGAAAATTCGCCAACGGATGTATTGCGGATCGGGCGAAAGCTAAAGCGAAAACTCATTGCGCCACTGCGCGGTGTTACCATCGTGTAATACGCTTTACCGTCCATCAGGTCGGCCTCCATAAAATCAGAAGCTTCTGCACTGTAAACCATAAAACGTCGCTTACCGATTTTGGTGGCGATCGCCAGTTTGCGGTCATTGGGTAACAAACCGATAAACTGCGGCGTGCCATCGGTCACGTCATAAATCGCCGCGGCAACGTTACCACCGGCCAGCGTACTGCTGGACCGCATAAACGTTATGTTGGCCTCACCGGCACGGGCTTGCGGTGGAGGCTGTGTGCTGGGACGCATTAGTGTCGCTTCGTTGGCGCACGCTGAAATGACACACACCAGCACAACAGCCAGTAAACGTTGCATGATAGTTTCCCAGAAAGATTAACCAGTACAGCCTAGCGGAAATACACGGACACTGGCAACGCGATTGATTTCGCAACAGCGCGATCAGTTTCGCTACACTGCGCATCAGTTGAAGTGATGATTGATATCGTGAAACAGCGTCCTCGGCGTTCTACTTTGCATCCTCGCAACCGTCATCGTGATGGTTACGATTTCTCTGCGTTGATGACCATCGAGCCGGCATTGGCAGCATTTGTGAAACCCAATGCTTACGGCAATGACAGCATCGATTTCGCCGATCCAGCAGCCGTTAAGTGGTTAAATAAGGCACTATTAAAACAGTATTACGCGATCGATTTTTGGGATATCCCACCCGGCTTTTTGTGCCCGCCCGTGCCCGGTCGCGCCGATTATATTCACCATCTTGCGGAGTTGATTGGACCGCAACATGCCGTGCATGCGCTTGACATCGGTACCGGCGCCAATCTGATTTATCCCTTAATTGGCCACCATGAATATGGCTGGCATTTTGTCGGTGCCGATATTAATACCAGCGCTTTACGATCGGCGCAGACGATTATCGATCACAACCCGAGGTTGGCCACCGCGATTGCATTGCGACACCAGCCTGATCCACTCGCGATTTTTACGCATATTATTTTGCCTGGCGAACAGTTTACGGTCAGTCTTTGCAATCCGCCGTTTCATGCATCCACCGCCGCAGCCAGTGCGGGCACACAGCGCAAATGGCGCAATTTGTCGCGTCATAAACAACATGCGGCGACTGATCCGGTATTAAATTTTGGCGGCCAGCATCATGAATTGTGCTGCGAAGGTGGCGAAGCAGCGTTTATTCATCGCATGATCAAAGACAGCGCACCATACCAACATCAAGTTCGCTGGTTCACAACATTGGTATCCAAATCCGATAACCTGCCGTCTTATCAACGAGCCTTGCGTAAATTGCGCGCGACGCAGTCGCGCGACATCACAATGCAACACGGTCAAAAAACCAGCCATATTCTGGCCTGGTCATTTGTATAGCGCCGCGTTTTTTATCCAGCTTATCTGACCCTCAATTGCGGCAGTGGCTTCACGGACATCTGCAATTATTGTGCGCGAATTCGATCAGGATATCTTGACACCCTGACATTCTGTGCTGTGTTTGCGCCGCCATTCGCCTTACCGCAAGCGGGCGATTGCTTCGTCTTGTTTTTGGGTTATCGTGGCGGGCGCAAATCGGTTGTCTTCACGGTGATTTGTGTTTCTTTTTTATTTCATATGGAGATTTGTCAAATGAACGCTATGCAACGTAATTCAGTAAGGATGATGGTCGCCACGTTGATGATCACCGGTGGCAGTATTGCCACAGCCGGTGCGCCGCATTTGCCAGACTTGGTGCAATATGGCAATCGTTGGGAAATTACTTTTTTTAATGATGCCAGCCCTGCTCATGCACAGTGGGCGACACAAGGCATTTGTTTTTATGCCACCGGCGTGGTGGGCACGCAGCAACGTTATGTGTGGGTATCAGATACCTACCCCGATTGGAATGGTGTTGCGGCACAAGAAGGTGATCAGATTTTTATGCACGGTGATTTTCAGTGGCCGTTTGGCAATCGCGATGGCGGTCATGATGGCATGGAATGGCAACTGACCAATTTGAAAGAAGGCGCTGGTCATTGGAAAGAATGGGTGGAAAACGGTGGTTACGGCATTAATATCGGATTTGGCAATACGCGTTTAGTTCGCGCCGGTTATTGTCAACGTCCCGGTTTTGAAAAAATCGATACCGCGATGGATGCCAATCTGCGTTTGGAACAGCCGAAAAACAGCGATGGCTCGTTGCAAGAAAATCCGATGGGCATTTCAGAAAAAGATATACCTACACAGCGTTAATCTGAATCACGCGTAACGCGATAACGGTGAGTGGGCAGCAACACCTGCTGCTGCCCATTTACTACAACTGGTCACTCTGTGCTTGCCCGTCCAACAATCCTTGTTTGGCACCACATAACGTTAATAGATAGTGGCGATACAGCGGTGGTATATGGCGCCCAATCACGGTTCCGGCATCGCGCAACCAACCGATGGGCCACGCCGATTGATACAGCGGCGTCATGATATTGCTGGCAAATTGATAATATTTTAAATGCGCGCGCCGTCGTGTTGAATAATGTGCAAAGGCTTCGGTGATGTGCTGATGTTGCTGCAGACATTGCGCTAACACTTGCGCGTCAATTAGTGCCAAATTGGCACCTTGTCCCAGTTGTGGGCTCATCGCATGCGCGGCATCACCGACAACGACCACACGCCCTTGATGCCATTGTGACATCCGCACATCGGCGTATTCTGCGATCGCGATGGTTGTCGTGGGCGCCGATTGTAACCACTGTGCAACGTCGGACCATATCGGCGTAATCGCAGCGACCAACGATATTAGGTTGGCGTGCGCTCCAAATTGCGCGCGTGGCAAACTCCAAAACAAGGAGTAGCACGTGTTGCCATTGCGCGGATTTTTTCCCGTTGGCAACACGCCCAGCATGATCTGCGCGCCACGATAACGTTGCATTAAAATTTCGGGATAGGGCCAAGCATCGTGATCGAGCACCGCCCAAAACGCGCCCCAAGGATACGGCGTGCAACGTTGCGCAATCGTCAGTTGCTGACGTAATTGTGAACGCGTGCCATTGGCAATGATCAGTGCATCGAACGACTCAAGCTGATCATCAATAACAACGTGAACACCGTTCTTTGAAGATGTAAATTGTGTGATCGCGGTACCGAGTCGAATCGGGATCGACAATTGTTGCACCGCCTGCCACAACACCGCGTGCAAACTAGCGCGATGAATACCCAAACCATGCCAGTGTGGATCGATATGTTCGTAATGCAAATCGAGCACACGCCGCTGCCGACTATAGCCTTGCAGGCTGCGCACGATCGCGGCTTGCGCACGTACTGGCTCCAACAAATTCATATTGGCCAGCACCGTCTGCCCACTCGGTTGTAACAACAAACCGGCACCCACCGGCGTGGGATCGCTGACGTGTTCAAACACACTGACGGTGTGACCAAGACGAAACAAATTGATGGCGCAGGCAAGGCCGGCAATACCGGCGCCTGCAATCGCAATATGAGACATGATAAGTGCGTAGACAACAAAGATGGAGTCACCCTAATCATCACCGCACAATCGCGCAAGCTAAACTGGCTCTTTGCTGTACGCACACATAAATAGTTGAATCACACTGTTTCCGGTAAGCGGCTGATGAACGGTATACGATGGCGTAAACTGATCCACTCGCTGCCGTCTTTGCAACGCACGCGGCACGAACAAATGAGCAAGAATCCGATAGTTTCAGTGCCGCCAACGCACTATTGTCACGCTTGCCAATCAGTTTCGGAGTCAGTTGATGATGCCTGTTCTTACCAAATCCATCTTGTTCATGGCGTTGCTGGGATGTTTGTGTTTACCCAAAACAAGTCAAGCCGATGACACCGGTTTTAATGGATATACCTTGTTGACCAATAACTATGTCGGTCGCGGTCTTGCCCAAAGTGTTGGCAATCCGTCGATGCAAACCGAATTTGAATACATCGACAGCAGTGGTTTTTATGCCGATCTCGATTTTACGACCATCAATTGGATTAACGAGCTGTATCCGGGCAATAGTGTTAGCGTGGAAGTGGACGTTGTGTTGGCCTATCGCCAACGATTTGCCGAGCATGGTTTATGGAAAGCCGGACTATTGCGATTACAATTTCCGGGGCGTTATGTTGAACAGACACCGGCGGTCGATGAGCCGCATACGACGGAAGCCTTTGCGTATATCGGTTGGAAATCTTTCAGCGCAAAACTCAATTATTCGCTAACCGACGCGTTTGGCACACCGAATTCCGATGGCAGCTGGTACCTCGATCTGGCGGCGTCGACACAATGGAATGATACGTGGTGGTTTGGGCTCCACGCCGGACGCAAACAAGCACGCGGCCGCCACCCGGACACGGGTTTTGAACATCACCGCACATCGTACACCGATTTCAAAGTGGCAGCAGCGTATTGGTTTCCTGATCACTACAGCGTTGAGATCGCAAAAAGCTGGACCAATGCCAACCCCGATTACTACACGCTTAACGATTACAATGTCGCGGGTCATCATTGGGTGGTAACGGTTAAAAAAACGTTTTAGCGCGTTAATAGACCACACAGATCGGTGACAACCTGTCACCGACTTCTCATTCGTCATCGATCGGAACATAATCCGCTGTAAATCAGCGTGCTGATACGCACCGATCAAGCGTGGACAACGAGAGGGAAACCGCATGGACTCACCACAAACCAATCACGAACGTCGATGGGTCATTACGGCCATTTATCTGGTTGCCCTTTTTGTGTTCGCTTGTGCGTTATGGCGGATTGGATTTGTCACACCGCTAAACGATGCGTTGAACACAACAACCTTGATCTGGTTAGGTGTTGGGGTTGGTTTGTTGTTATTGCCACACGCCAGCTTTATCAAGATCGGTGATTTTGAAATGAAGCTGCAAGCACTCAATGCGTCGGTCAGCGAAGCCAATCAACGCGCCGCCATTGCGGACGACACAGTCGTGTTATGGTCACAAAAAAATGCATCGACGGTGTTGGGTGGCTTGTCGATTGCACGCGGTACGACCGCCAACGATCCGTGGAAAGGCGTGTTCGGCGGCAAGAGTATGGATAAACTTAATGGACGCAAATTATCCGCCAAAGTCACACCGTTGCAGCAAAGCCCCGGGTGGTTTGCGATTGAGTTGTCGCTCAGTTCGTTACCCGAATCACTTCCGCTTGAAAACAATGTGCAGTTTTTTTTGCACGATACGTTTCCCAGTGTTATGCCGATCGTCAAAGCGCAAAATGGCAGTGCGCAATTGCATTTAAAAGCTTGGGGAGCGTTTACCGTTGGCGTGCTCGCAGACGAAGGTCGCACCAAACTCGAATTGGATCTGGCGGAATTACCCGATGCGCCGACACTTTTTCGGGAACGTTAGTCATATCACGTTACGTTAACGCCATTTTTATGATGGCTATTGAAGGGCGATCTCATTTGCTCGAGCGCACGAGCGTGACATTCACTACCAAAATCAAGACTTTCGATACACAAGTCTACAAAACTCCGATGGATGCAAGCTTCCCGCTGTAATAGCCTCAACAGAGTCAACGCGTCTTGTGTTGACGCTGTTTGTCTTTTTACAACGAGGGAACCCAACAATGAAAAAACTTTTGCAACCATTACCGATCGTGGCGATGACACTGGTGATCAGCATGCTGTCGCCGGTCATCGCCGCCGATACCATCATTTATTTGACTCGCCATGCTGAAAAAGAAAGTGCCGGTACCGATCCAGCCTTAACGGCACAAGGTCAGCAACGTGCGCAAAATATTGCCAACACGCTGAAAAAAGTCGGCATCAAAACCATTTACAGTACGAACTATGTGCGCACCCAGCAAACGGCGCAACCGCTCGCATCGGTGCTTATTTTGCCCGTACAAAGTTACGATGCAACGCAACTGGCGACCTTCGCGCAACAATTAAAAAATGCACGTAATACGACGCTGGTCGTTGGTCATTCAGATACTACACCGGAATTGATTCGGCTATTGGGTGGAGATCCGGGCGCCGATATTGGCGAAGCCGAATTTGATCGTTTGTATCAGGTCATTATTGGTGATGATGGTCATGTGACCACGGTTTTGCTGACTTCATTGCCAAGCACGTTACCGAATACTTGCACCACCGTGAGCGTCAACAAAACGGCGTTGGCAGGCGCGTTGAACAGCTGGACGTATTTCACCATTGACGTTCCAGAATGCGCGAACACATTGAACGTGTCGATTAGCGGCGGCACCGGTGATGCCGATATGTACGTACGCTTTGGTGCGCAACCCAACACCAATGATTACGCTTGCCGCCCTTACAAAACCGGCAATACCGAAAACTGTGTTTTGCCCAATCCACAAGCCGGCACTTGGTATATTGGCTTGAAAGCATTCAAGGCATTTTCTGGCCTTAATTTGACCGCTAACGCGACGCCTTAATTTGCAACCGAGATGCCTACTTTAGTGGCCATCTCGGTTCTTATTTCTTAAATCGGTACGGAGACACAATGGCCGCTTTCCGCCAAACTCTTGTCGGGAAATATGGACGGAAGCGGTAATTTCAGGTATTTATGCCCCGCTTTAAAACGAGGATAGCCTGGCCGGCTGGACGGGATATCCATTGCGCTTGGTTTCATCTTTGTTCAAGGGAAATTCCATGTCTTTAAAACGATCACTTGTGGCGACAGCACTGCTATCGCTGGGTAATGTGGTATTCGCAGCGGCCGACGATGTGACGGTTGAAAAAGGATTGGTCCAATTCGGCCATGAATACGTCATGTTGGGCGATCACCATGGTGCCGGCATTACCAAGCATCAGAAATTGGTGAAAGCAAAACCGGTAACGGAGGCCGCTATCGACAAAGGTTTTGGCAACAACGGCGTTGTCAAAATTGAGAAAGCTGATTTTTCAGTTGGTGCTGTCAATGGTTTGGGTGAGCGCAACGGTCAACTTTATTTGGCCTATTACGGCAACCAAATTAGCACAAACGCCGTTACCTCCGGCGCCCTACGATTTAATAGCAATGGCACGTTAGACAGTAGTTATGTTTCGCAACTCCCCTTCATTAACGGTGCGACGGATTATTATTTCGCTTTCCTCGGAACAACCCTGGATAGCAATGGAAAAGTTGTTGCGACTGGTTATCGCCGCAATCCACATGTCGACCCTACGATTGCTTATACGCGCACTCCAATTCTGGCTCGATTTGCATCCAATGGGGCATTGGATACGACATATAACGGAACCGGATTAATTGTGCAGCCTGCAACGACAAATTATGTAGCCGTACAAGATTCGTCTGCACAGGGTGAGGGACGCATTCTGATTGCAGGTGTTCGATACGATCGTAATGCCGATGGTTCTCGCACAAATCGTCAATCTTATATTGAACGGTATCACAGTGACGGAACACTCGACACAAGCTTTGCCGATGAAGGCTTGTTGCTATTGAGTGACACGCCAAACCGTATCGCTGTTGCTGCCGACAACTCGATTTATGTCACATCATTGATAGGAACCGGCCCAAACCCGGACGAATTGGTTTGGACAACAACCCTGTATCACTACAGCGCAAATGGTGATCTCGATGAAGGCTTTGGCGGGACTGGAGCACTTGAACTCGAAGGGTATTCAGCTTTCACGATTGCTACAGGAAAGAATCAAAAAATTTATCTCGCTGGTGATGCAGAAAATGGTTCCGTCACTTGGATTGGGCGGGTTAACCCATCTGGCACATTGGATGCAACTTTCGGAAGCGGCGGTATTGCATCGGAAGAGAATGAAGGCGCGCTGTGGTCTGTTCACGAACTGGCAAATGACCAATTGCTGGTTGCTGGTGACACGTATGAGTTGAACGACCGAGGTGCGGCTTCTTACACCTATGTGGCAAAACTAAAAAGCAACGGTGATATTGACCGTGCATTTGGTAATGAAGGAAGGGCAATCGTCGCGGAAGATGCGTATTTGGTCCAAGATGCCATTCTGCAAGCAGATGGTAAACTGGTTTTGCCGATGCGTTGTGCACAAAGCACCGAAGCGGAATACTCCTGCTTGAAGCGCGTCAAAACAAACGCCGAATCCGATGATTCGTCTGATGGTGGCGGCAGCTTACCATTGTTATCAGTAGTGGCATCCCTGTTATTGCTGTTGAAACGTCGCACAAACAAAAAATAAGTTGGTATCAGGTGAAGGGTAAATTTTTTTACCCTTCACCTCTCCCAGCCTTAATTTGACCGTTCACGCTACACCTTAACCTGTAATAAAAATGGCCACGTTATGTGGCCATTTTTTTCTTTCACTTAATCCTGCAACGCCGTCACCGTGATGCCATAAACCGATGTGTTGCCGCTGACTTCGTTACCAACAATCAGCAACGGTTGTTGCGTGGGGCTGTTTTCGGCGCTAACAAATTTAAATCCTTCTGGTCCCAGATCCATACCGCTGGCCGCGTTGGTGATGTCCGGTGATTTGGTCACATCGCGATCATTGACGTATTGCACGAAAGCGGGCGCGAAGGGATTGGAAATATCAAACACCATGATGCCGCCCATGCGTTCCAAACCGATAAAGGCATAGGTGTGACCGGCGATTTTGCCGAGCGCCAAGGCTTCCGGTTCCGGGCCTTTGCTGTTGCTGCGTTTGTCGCCGGCCAAGCTGCCATTGTGATCTTGATTAAACAGCGTGTCATAACGTTGTGCCGTAATGCGTTCAAAGGCATTGCCCGAATCAAATACTTGTTCACCGCTGCTGGCATCCCAAATGGCGAATGAACGACCGCCGTAAGCGTAGACACTGTTGATCGTGGTGCCGCCGTTGCGTTGTTTGGTAACACGATACGAAAACTTCAAACGACCAAGTGTGTTGTCTGTCGTTAATCCACTTAACGCGGTGCCAAGCACCAGATCGGAATCGGCGAGATCACGCAAGGCCAATTCATCGCGACATTTGGATTTGAAATAGTACGCCCCTGCCAAGCAGGCGACACTGTCGGTGATGCCGTTTAACCAATCTTCACGGCTGTCACCTTCATTCGCCGTAACAATATAGGTTTTGCCGTTGTAGGCGAATGTGTGCAAGGTGTCAGGCATGTACATGCCATAAACTGGCCAGGTTTTTAAATTAACACCGTCTTGCTGACTGGCGTCCATTTCATTGCCCGGAATGCTGTGATTTTTGAAACCGAGACCAATGATTTTTTCAACGCTGTTGCTGTTCAGATCAACCACCGCCATCGCGTTATTTTCTTGCAAGCTGACGTAGGCCCGTTGATTATCATCGGACACCGCGATGTATTCCGGCTCAATGTCTTGTGCCACGCTGGCGTTGTAACCACTCAACACCATTTTGTTAACCGGTAATTCGGCGTTGCGCGCGCCACCACTGTTAAACGCACTGAAATCGATTGTGGTCACCGCATACGTGGTCGCATCAATGACACTGATGCTGCCGACCGGATCGTTAACGTAACCGACGTCCGGCTCACCTTCATTGGCCACGACAATTTTGCTGCCATTCGGAGTAAAACGCAGCATATCAGGCAAAGCACCAACCGCTACGCTGTGCAGAAAACTCAGATCGGTGGCCGACAAAATGACAACCCAACCGGTGTTGGTTTTTGGATTCGCTTCAACCGCCACCGCCACTTTATTGCCAAACACCGCAATGCTGTTTACGCCCCCTACCAGAGTAGTGTTGGCGACAATAGCGTTGTCGACCAACATTTGTTTCAAGTTGAGCGTTTGTGTCGCCGCTGCCAGCGTGCTGACGTTACTGGCGTCATAAACATCAACACCACCGTTTTGTGCGTTAATCGTGAAGATTTCTTTGTTGGTGTGATCGTAATCGACGATCTCCGCCGCGCCGACATTAAATCCCTGCGGAGTGCTGCGGCCGATGCGTTGCAACGCAATGATCTGGCCGGCGCCATCACTGCCATCGGTGCCGTTGGTACCGTCGGTTCCGTTGCTGCCATTACTGCCGTTCGTACCATTGGTTCCCGCAGCACCGTCTTTACCATCGTCGCAAGCGGCAATACACAGTGCCAACACCGACACACCCAAAATTCGCAGAACCATTTTCATTGTCATACTCCAGCCGTCAGGCAAAGCCTGCAGCCTAAGACAGTTCGATGACAGTTTGGCGGCAGGCAAATGGCAGTTATATTGCGCTGTTTAACAATCCCTACTCTTGCTACAGTACCGCCGCTTCGCTGTCGTTCAGGGAGATCGTTGTGAGCAGCTTGTTTTTATCGTCGGCCAGCCAAGCCCAGTGGGGTAAACGTGTCGGCGTCATCGCCGGTTTGCTTGGCGTTGTCGCCGTTTTGGCCGAATTTTGTTTTTTGTTTCCGGATCTGTTGGTCGTCAAAGAGGCGCTACCGTTTTATCGGCAACATCTGGTGTGGCTGCGTCTCATTTTGCAGATCGTGATCGTGCTGACGTTTGTCGGCGGCCTATTAAGTGCCATTTGGTTGCGCTCAAAATGGCACGGTGGCGTGGCGATGATGCTCGCGATGGTCGCAACATTGTTAGGCGGTAGCGAAGCCGAACCGCTTAGCAACCATGCGCGCCCGTTCACGGCTGGCCTCGACTATTTTTTATTGGAACTGCTGATCCTGGCGCTGGTGTTTATTCCGATGGAACGCTTATGGACCTTGCGCGAGCAGAAAATCTTTCGTCTCGGTTGGCAAACCGATCTGAAACACTTCTTTTTGAGCCATGTCGGTGTGCAATTGATTTCGTTTGCCACACTGATCCCCGTGCAAATCGCGTTTGCTTGGCTCGTCGAATTTGATTTCCAGCATTATGTGCGTGCGCAGCCACTGTGGCTGCAGTTTATCGAGATCTTGTTTTTTGTGGACCTGATTAGCTATTGGGTGCACCGCGCCTTTCATCAGATCCCGGCGCTATGGAAATTTCACGCGATCCATCATTCAAGTTTGCACATGGATTGGTTGGCCGGCTCACGCTCACACATTGTGGACGTGCTGGTGAATCGCTGTCTCGGTTTTATACCGATATTTGTGCTCGGCTTTTCAGCACCGGCCGTGTATGCCTACATCACGTTTGTGTCGTTTCATGCCGTGTACATTCATGCCAATGTCAATCATCGTTGGCCGTTTTTACGACAGGTGATCGCGACACCGGAATTTCATCACTGGCACCACACCTCGGATGAAGAAGGCATCGACAAAAACTTCGCGGTATTTCTCGCGTTTATCGATCGTCTGTTTGGCACGTTCCATCTGCCCAACTATTGGCCGCAACGTTATGGCACAACCCAATTTCAACCGCCAGAAACCTGGTGGGGACAATTGCTGTACCCGTTCAAGCGTCACGACAACACGCCTTATGGTTAATGACAACGCGAGTGAATCAACATGATTGTGCCAAGTTACTGGTCTGAAGCATCGCAACAATTTCGTCGTCGCGGCAAATTAATCACGGTACGGCGATTTGGTTGGTCGGTGGACAGTGAAGACGCGGCCAAACAACATGCCGAACAACGAGTCGCTGACGCGGTGGCACGAATTGAACGCGGTGAATTACTGCCCAAACGCGAACCCAAAGTCGCGTATAACGGCGCCGAAGGTGTACCCATTCGCGAAGAAGTGATCGCGCGTCACGACGATGTTGTGATCACGCGCAACAGTTACGGTGCACGTTGTTTGAATGTGCCCGATGTCGCGTTTGTCGATATTGATGATGACGTTTCACCCAGTCGCGCTATGCGATTTGGATCCTTGGCGGTGCTCATGTTGTTCGTCGTCATATTAGCGATCACTGTATTGACACCGTTACAAGCGATCGGTGTCGCGCTAATCGCATGGCTGCTGTCGTATGTGCTCGCTGAAATCGCCCTAAAAATCAACATTGCCGTTCGCGGTGGCAAATGGGCAATGATACGTCAGCGTGTCGCAGCATTTTCCACCGCACACCCACACTGGCATTTGCGTTTGTACAAAACCTATGCCGGTGCGCGTGTGCTGATCATGCATCAGACCTTCGACCCGCGCTCGGCCGACATGCAGGCCTGTTTCGCCGCGCTGGCGAGTGATCCCATGTATCAGCTGATGTGTCAAAAACAGCATTGTTTTCGTGCCCGCATCAGCGCCAAACCCTGGCGCATTGGCGTTACATCGCATCTGCGTCCACGGCCAGGTGTGTGGCCCATTGCCGAACAACATCGTGAAGCACGAACACATTGGATTAACACCTACGAAACCCAGGCAAGGCAATACAAAGTGTGCGAATTTGTCGAGCAATTGGGTAGCCAAAACATCACGAGTAAAACGCGGAATGTACAACAGCTACATGATGAACTGTGCCGTGTCAGCTCGACATTGGCGCTGGCTTAAGAAGCCATCCGTGAACAAAAAAGTGCGGTTGCTATACTGTTTGAATCTGTGAAGTTGAGCATCGATCATGTGGCAACGCTGGATCTTCGGTCTTTTCATGGTCGTCTGTGTTGCAAGCGCGGCGCAGGAAGACGCAAGCAATAAAGCGGTAGAACCGGCGCCAGCTGAACCCTCTGCGATCGCCGTGCTGATGATTGGCAACAGTCATTCGGCACGCCATGATTTACCGCATTTATTGAAGACGTTATTGCAACAGCGTTATCCGCGTGCGCAAATTGTTGTTGAACGTGCGCCCGACAGCGCGTTTCTTGATGAGCATTGGAACAATCGCCGCACAAAGCGCGTGTTGACAAGCCGATCGTGGACGCATGTGATTTTGCAGGCGCAAAAATACAGCATGAGCGGTCGTTATCACTATTCAACACTCGAAGCCGAAAAATGGATCCGCGCCGTGCGCGACGCCGGTGCAATACCTATGTTGTTTCCAGAATGGGCGCGACGTGAGGAAGCCGACGAAGTCGATCGCATTTATGCGTTGCATCGTGACATCGCCGGCCGCGCGCCGGCGTGTGTGGTGCCCATCGGTTATGCGTGGCAACGTGTCCAGCAATCGCAACCGGATCTGGTGTTGCATGCCGATGATGGCAATCACGCCAGTTTTGCCGGTGCCTGGTTAACCGCTTTGATGCTGTTGGCGGCGATCGATCATCAGCTGGTGAACGATTTTCCCGTATTTTCCGATTTGCCGATCGCGCGTCACGATCAACGTCAGATGTACAACGCCGTGCGCAGCACGCTGCAGCAGTATTTACCAGCGGGCTGCTGAATCGATTAATGGTTAGCGGCGTCGCGTTGACGGCGTTTTGATTCGGCATAATAAATTGCAACGCCCGCTGACGCGCACATAATGCCGATGGTCGCACCGAATACGCCAAACCAGATGCCGCTGATCGGTGTGCGCGCCAGCAGCGCCGTCAACGCGCAGGTAACGCCCGACGCCGCTCCCATCAAACCAAATACCAAACCAGCGATTTCACCTTTAAATTGCATTGTCGTTCTCCTTGTCGCAGTGAGCCGCAAGGTATGGGCTCGTGCGAATCAGTGTGGTGAAAATTGCGCAAGTGGGTATCCGTTAAATGATAAGTGGGCGGTAGGCCGGTTAAGCGGTGACAGGCACTGCTTGATGGTGTGTAACGACAAATCGCAAGCAATAAAAAACCCGGGACTGGCCCGGGTTTTTTTAAATCAGCTAAGCATTACTCAGCGATTTTAACGTTCGACGCTTGCTTGCCTTTTTGGCCTTGCGTAATGTCGAAAGTTACTTTTTGTTTTTCTTTCAGGGTTTTGAAACCAGCCGATTGAATCGCCGAGAAGTGCACAAACAGGTCTTCACCACCACCATCCGGAGAAATGAAGCCAAAGCCCTTGGTTTCGTTGAACCACTTGACTGTACCAGTTGCCATATTGCGTATATCCAAAAAAAGATTAACGGTAGACGGAAAAAACTCCGTCAGTCTGCACGCGAATCTTCAGATGCGGTGGTTACGTACACGTGAGCGCGCGAAACAACGCCACTATCCAAGAGCCATGCGGACCCGATTCTGGCGATCGAGTTGGTAAAAGTCAAACATTGAATCGCCGCTGCTTCAAGAAGGGCGCACCACGCGGATCGGTGTACCGGCAACAAAGGCGACGATGTTTTCGATCATCTGCTGCAACAATTGCTGCCGTGCACCAATGCTGGCCCAGGCAATGTGCGGGGTCACCAGCAGGTTGGGCGGTGGATGGTCGATAAACGGATGATTCGCCGCCGGTGGTTCGACACTGGTGACGTCAACGGCAGCGGCGCGCAGATGACCGCTGCGCAGTGCGGCCACCACCGCGTGTTCGTCGACCAAGCCACCACGCGCCACATTCAGCAGCATCGCTCCCGGTTTTAAGCGTGTGAGCAGATCAGCGTTGACGAGCTGATAGGTATCCGTCGTTAACGGACAATGCAGCGACAGTACATCGCATTCGGGCAGCAGACTCGCCAGTGTGGTTTTATCCGGATGGGATGGCCGTTGTGGCAGCTGCGCAAAACGCACACGCATACCCAATGCTGCAGCGAGTTCGCCAAAGCGGCGTCCACTGTTGCCAGCCCCGACAATGCCCAGTGTCATACCATTCACCGTCACGATAGGGTAATCCAGCAAACAGAATTGTGTTTGCGCCGACCAGCGTCCCTGACGCACATCATTGACATAACGCCAGCTTTGGGTCGCCATCATCAACAACAACGTCAGCGCCTGCTGTGCGACCGATTCGGTGCTGTAATTTTGCGCGTTGCACACGGTGACGCCCGCTTCGGCGGCGGCTTGCAGATCAACATTATTGGTTCCGGTTGCTGCCACAACGATCAATTTCAGTTGCGGATTGCTCAACAATTGTTCGCGCCCGATAAACACTTTGTTGCTGATCGCAATTTCAGCCCCTTGTAAACGTGCTGTGGTTTCATGCGCTGCGGTTGCGTTGTGCACGCGTAACTGGGGTAGCAGTGCAAACAATGTCTGCAATGACAAATCACGCCCCAAGGTATCGCTGTCAAGCAGCACGGCTTGTTGTTGCAAAACTTTCATCGTGTGTAAACCTGCGTTAACCCGCTAAAATGCCGCCATGATGACTACCTTACTTGAATCCCTGAACCCCGCCCAGCGCGACGCCGTGGTCAGCCCCGCGCGCGCGCTGTTGGTATTGGCTGGCGCTGGTTCCGGCAAAACGCGCGTGCTCGTGCACCGCATCGCTTATCTTTGTCTCGAAATGGGCTTGTCGCCGCACGCAATGATGGCGGTAACGTTCACCAATAAAGCCGCCGCCGAAATGCGGCATCGCATCGAAAAGCTGTTGGGTGGCCCAGCACAAGGCATGTGGATGGGCACTTTTCATGGCTTGTGTCACCGTTTATTGCGTGCGCATTGGCACGACGCCGGCCTGCCCGAAAGTTTTCAAGTGCTCGATTCCGACGATCAACTGCGTTTGGTTAAACGTGCGATCCGCAGCCTCAATATTGATGAACAACAATGGCCAGCGAAGCAGGCACAGTGGTGGATCAACGGCCGCAAAGACGAAGGCGAACGGCCTGAAGATATCAAAGCGAACGGCGATCTGTTTACGGCAACACAGTTGCGTATTTATCAAACATACGAAGAGATTTGCCGTGTGGCCGGCGCCATCGACTTCGCTGAACTTTTGCTGCGTGTTGTGGAGTTGTTTCGCAAAAAACCGGCGTTATTGGCGCATTATCAAACGCGTTTTAATCATTTGCTCGTTGATGAATTTCAAGACACCAATACGATTCAGTACCAGTTTTTGAAAATGTTGGCCGGCCCCAATACGGACATCACCGCCGTTGGTGATGACGATCAATCGATTTACGGCTGGCGCGGTGCACGTGTCGAAAACCTGCAGCAATTTCTGCAGGACTTTAACGGCGCCGAGATCGTCAAGCTGGAACAGAATTACCGCTCGACATCGATGATTCTGAAAGCCGCCAATGCCGTGATTTCGCGCAACAATGATCGCTTGGGCAAGGAGCTGTGGACCGAAGCCGGCGAAGGCGATCCGATCTATTTGTACGCCGCGTTTAACGAACAAGAAGAGGCGCGTTTTATTGCAGAACGTATAGAGCAATGGGTCGACGGTGGTAAAGCCTATAGCCACTGCGCCATTTTGTACCGCAGCAATGCGCAGTCGCGTGTGCTCGAAGAGGCGATGATCAACCGCCGCATTCCGTATCGCATTTACGGTGGTTTACGCTTCTTCGAACGTCAAGAAATCAAAGACGCCTTATCGTATTTACGATTAACGTTTAATCGTGACGATGATGCGGCGTTTGAACGTGTCGTCAACACACCGCCGCGCGGCCTTGGTGACAAAACGCTGGAAACCTTGCGCGAACGCGCACGTATGCATCAAATGTCGCTGTGGAAAGCCTCACTGTTATTGTTGAACGAAAAAGCCTTGGCACCACGCGCGAGTGCGGCACTGCAAGGCTTTTTGCAATTGGTCATCGATCTGGATGCACACGGCAAAGAAGCGCCGATGCACGAACAAATGCAGGCGGTGATCCGCGATTCCGGCATTGCCGCCATGTACGCCGCCGAGCGCGGTGAAAAAGCACTGGCGCGCAAAGAAAACTTGGACGAATTGATCAACGCTGCACGCGAATTTGAACCCGATGAAAACGACGAAGGCATGTCTCCACTGGCGGCGTTTTTAACGCATGCCGCACTCGAAGCTGGTGAAACTCAGGCGGGCCAACACGCCGATGCCGTGCAAATGATGACGATGCATTCGGCCAAAGGACTCGAATTTCCGTTGGTGTTTATTGCCGGCGCGGAAGAAGGTTTATTTCCGCACGAAATGTCGATGGACGAACCCGGCCGCCTCGAAGAAGAACGTCGTCTCGCCTATGTCGGCATCACGCGGGCGATGGAAAAACTGTTTATGACGCGCGCCGAAAAACGCCGTTTGTATGGTCGCGAAACTTATTCAACCTGGTCGCGTTTTGTGGAAGAAATTCCGACCGTTCTCACGCGTGAAGTGCGCCTCGGCGGCAGTGTTGTACAGCCCCGTTTTCAGCGCAGCAGTGGCGGTACCGTGAACCCTGCGTATCCTTATCCACTCGGTTCTGAAGTGACACACGGCAGCTTTGGCACCGGCACGGTGCTCGCGTATGAAGGCGACGGTCCGCAAATGCGCGTGCAAGTGAATTTCCCGAAAGCGGGCGCCAAATGGCTGGTGTTGGCCTATGCCAAATTGAGTGCGGCGTGATCGTTGCTACGGGATTGTTTTGAACACCACAATGGTGGCCATGTGCTGCCATGATGATGGCGCGCCCCACACCTATTTGGCGACTTTGTCCAACTCGCTGTAGGTTTTGCCAGTGACACTCATAAACCATTTGTCGAGTGAGCCATCTTTCAAACCCTGCTCAATAAATGCGTCCACTTTTGCCGCGAGATGCGCATGTGATGGATTAAAACCGACCACATTGCGCGTGGTTTCAATATAGGGTTTTAAAACGGTGATCGGCAGTTGATATTTGCGCCGCATCGCTTCGGCCCACAACACATCTTCAATGACTACATCCAATCGTTTGGCGCCCAGTTTTTTCAGATTGGCTTCGGCATCGGTTACATGATCGACGTTCCAACCTTTGAACTTGTCGATCGCATCGTTATACACATAGCCTTCAACTAAACCTGCACGCATACCGTTGAACGCGGTAAGCGACGTAAATGTTTTGATCGGCGAATCGTTATGCACAACAGCCGCAATCGTCCAAAACGCCAAAGCTTTTTTGCTGAACGTGAAATTGGGCACTTCTTCTGCCGTGGCAAAAAAAACAATATCCATATGGTTCGCATTGGCTTCAGACACACAGCGAGCGTAGGATGCTTTAGTCAGTTGCAGTTCAATGGGTGCCAACGCTTTTTGCAGCAACTCCACAGCAAAACCCTGGTGCTTTCCATTTTCTTCTTGGATATAGGGTTCCCACTGTTCATAACAGCCTTTCAACGTATCGGCGTCGGCTGCACATGACAGGATAGCGGCCGCATAAAACATCAGCCCACGCATCGTTCATACCCCGATTTGGTGTGATCCACTGCCCATCGCGTGGGGCAGCGCACACTGTTGCGGACAAGAATAGCTCAGTTACGCACAGCGCAATCGCGGGTTAGAAATGGTTGCGGGAAAGATCAGTAAGTGTCGCTATGACATCAGCAAAGGACGTGCCATAGGTGACTCTACGGCTAAGTTATACACAAATAGGAAAGCGTGACAAGAAATTGGCAATCTATAGCTTATTCTCAGAAGTGTTTTATAACTATATGAATTAATTAAATAAATATGCCTTAATATTTGTTGTGAAACAATTGCCCTGCATTCGCGTGGAACCATTCCAAAAGAAATCTACAGATTTATCCACAGTAAACCATGTCCTGTGAATAACCTTTGCCAGTGGCGGTTAACCGTGCTAAGTCGCAAGACAAGAACAGCAAAGCCACCACTGGCACTCGTAAACGAGCAGTTACTACAACTTTGTGAAATCAACCCCTAACAAGCGTAATTCGTTTTGGGCTTTTTTATTACCGGCCTTTGCCGCCAATGAAAACCATTTCACCGCCTCATTGCGATCGGCCGGCAGGCCGCGCCCGTCACGGTAGAAACGCGCCAAATAGAGTTGAGCATCATCATGTCCCTCCTCGGCGGCCTTTTGAAACAGCGGCAAAGCCTTTGCGTCATTGCGCGCCACACCGGCCCCGTCTGCATACAATTGGCCGAGCAAGAACATGGCACCGACATGGTTCAACTTGACGCCTTTTTCATAGTATTCGACGGCTTTGTTAGGGTCTTTGGCAACGCCCATTCCCAGTTCATACATCATGCCAAGCATTGCAAATGCATTTGTCTGTTGATTGTCGGCCGCGACAGTGAGCCAATAAATGGCCTGTTGCGGATTTTTCGCTGGGCCAAAGCCAAACAAATAAGCAGAGCCCAATCCCACCGCACAAAACGGAGCGCCCGCGTTGAGGCCGCGCAGATACCATAGTTCGACAGTAGGCCAATCCATGGGCTTTTTGTTTCGCAATTGCGTCGCGTAATGACACATGGCCTTGCTACTTCCACGGCGTGCGGCCTCAGCGGTCAGGTATTCGGCGCGAGCGACATTTTTTTCAACCAGATACCCTTCTTCGTAGAACGCTGCCAATAGAAAATTAGCGGCGGCATCGCGTTTGCTCGCTTTGTTTAACCAATCCAACGCCAGTGACGGATTTTTTTCCACCGAATCACCGCTTAAGTAAAACAATGCCAACTGCGTTTGTGCACTCGGCAAACCGAGATCAGCGGCTTGTTGATACAGCGCAAAGGCCTTTTTCTTGTCGGCGGTAACCGAAACACCATCGCGATAGACGCTGGCTAATGCCGACACCGCATCGGGATCGCCGGTCTCAGCGGCTTTGCTCAACCAATGCACCAGCGCTTTGTGATCTTCAGGTGAGGGCTTCTCGGTTAGATAGATAAAGGCTAGCTGCGCCCGCGCGTCTGCCACACCGATACGTGCCTCGGCGCGCTTCAGCAACGCGTCGCGAATAGCCGGATCTTTCTTTACTAACAATCCGGCGTCGTACAGTTGTGCCATGCGAACCTCGGCAGCGGCGTGTCCCGCTTCAACGGCCTTGGTCAATTCCAACAAGGCGCGATCATTGTCGACGGCCGTGTACTTACCTTGCGCAAAGCGCCAATGCAAACGTAACTGTGCCGAAGCATTGTTTTGAGCTGAGGCCTTTTCCAGAAAATCGATCGCCGTCGCTTTAACATCCTCATCGCCAAAGCGAATCAAATAATCAGCAATGCCGATCATCGCCGCACTATCGCCGGAATCGGCCAACGCCCTAATACCCTCGATCACATAGGTCGCTGGCTCCGTATTGGGGCGGCGCAAATAATTTTCAAAAAACGTCTGCAGATCAAAATGGAGCGTTTGTTGTTTGCCCTGCTCTGTGTTGGCAACGACGACTAGCTGAGTTTGGCGGTACACCGTCGTCAGATCAAAATACGCGGAAAGTTGACGCAACTGCGCGTGTGCCAAATAGGCGTCGACATCGCGCAAATTGAACACTTGAATGGCATGAAACGCATCCTCACCATTGCCATTCTTGCGCATGCGGTCAAGCAATAATGAGAACTGTTTTTCGTGCGCGTTCGCCAACGCTGTATTGGCCATCGATTTCGCGCAATCAATCGCCATTTTATGCGCGACCAAACTCGTATGATGTTGCTGCAGTGCTTGCTCAATCAGCGGCATATACTGTGCGCAGGGCTGGCCAGCTTGTGCCGCCTTGGTGGCGTTATCCAGCAGGGTATTCGCTTTTAAAATACGATCGGCAAAACGCTCGGACTGCAACAGAAGACGATCCAATTGAGCGACCTGATTGGCATCAGGCGGTATTTTTTGCGCCACAAGACGGGTTTGATACAGTTGATCGGGTGTGTGTACACAAGCGGTCAACGAAACCACAAGTACAATAAGTCGAAAAAAGTAATGAGAAGACATCGTGTTCAATCCGGTTACTGACTATTTTTCATCAAACCTTGAATCAGGTTATTCAAGCGTTGTTGCGATTCTTGCGAAGCCGTTCTACGAAGCGTGACTTCGGCCCACAACGATTCGCTCAATTTGCGTTGAGCCTCGATGTGAGCACTGAGTTGCTCCGGTGTTATCGCCGCCAATTTCGCTTCGTAGCGATGCTCAACCACGAGTTTTGAACCGTCATCATTGATTTTCCGCGTGTAACCGAAGCCTTGGCTGTCGATTTCAATATTGGCATCGTCGACACGCAAGGGTGTATGAGGTGGAATGAGGAAAATTTGGCGTTGCACACCAACAAACGGAAAGTGCATCGCCAGCGGCGATAAACGCTTGGGTTGCTTGGTAATTTCACTAAATGGCGAAAGCTCTGTGGCGCGCAATGGAATTTGAATAGTACGCTCGTCGATTTTTGCGAAGCCACTGAGTTGATACTCCTCAATAACTTTAACAACATTTTCTTGATGATCATCCGCGATATTAATCGGCGATTCATTCGTTAAACCGTCGTACAAGCGAGCGTAATAGTTAGCAATGTCTTTGCTATATTGCTCTTTATTGAAAGACAATTGATACCGCAGCCGCTCCGCTTCTGTGCCACTGTATCGCGTTTCGATGCGGAGTTTGCTCGCACCCGTTTTCTCATTAACAGAAAATTTCTGTTCGATATCGATACCGGACACGGATGGGAATGGGTTGCTCACCGATTGCAATTGCGTGCTGTTTTGATTGACAACCAATGCATGGCCGTAATCGAAGAAACCAAGGCGGTCGAGTCGACCAAACTGAAAACGAGCTGTGCCATCTAACCACAGCTGTTTACCATCAAGCATCGCGGTGGCTATCGCATGGTCAAATGCACCTGCGCTCGGTATAAACTCTGGAAGACGAAGCGTTACTCGCGAATTGACCAATACAGGGTAGGCTTCTATGCCTGCCGCACGCAACAGCGTAACCAGCAAGAGCGCTTTGTCTTTGCAATCGCCATATCGACGTTTCAATACCTCTTCAGGTGGAAACGGTTTGTAGGCATTGACAGCAACTTCAATACCAAAATAACGAATATCTTCTTGCACGAAACGAAGAATATGTGTGACCAGCTCGGCTTGGGTTTTACTTTTCTTCTTCCATTGAGCCAATAACACAGACAATTCTGTCGGCAATTTCTCCGGAATCACAAACAGCGCGTTGGCCCAGCGCGCGACACTTTGCCAGGAATCAAAATCGCTGATTTGTAAACGCATGGCTGGGTTGTACCACGCAGGCGCGTCACTTTCATTAATCGATGGCGCGATCTTGTCATGTTGCCAGACGTATTCACGACGCTTTTCGTGTTGAGTGATCACCGGCTCCAATTGACCATTGAGCACCTTATATCGCAATGGTTTTTCATATTCATCAACCACTCGAACGCGTAAATGATCAATCGGCATTTGCCATTGCAATGGAAAGTACGCCAATCGATGTTCGTTGAACAACGGGTTTTCGCCAATGATCGAGTAGGCAAAATCAAGCGTGTCACCGCTGCGCAAATCTTCAATGACAAAATAGGCGTCGACCTGACCTTGATACAAACCGACTTCGCGCTGCTGCTCGCGATGAATAATTTTGACGCTGCTAGGCGTCAGCACCGATTGCACATTCCCATCACGATGCCGCTTGATATGGTGAATTTGTAACTGCTGATAGCTGGGATCAAATGGTATCGAAAACGAATTGAAATCGCTGAGCGCCTGGCTGTTATTAAACCTTATCACCAGATGTGAGTAGTTTTCCGGAGACTGCTGCGGCACAAAGTGCGTTTGTTGATCCGACAGCACGATTACGGTACCGCTGTCGGTCGCGATCTCACGTTTGAGTGTAGGGGTTAGGGGCACCACCCAAGGCGCAGGGGCCGTTACGGAGTATTCATAGTTACCAAAACGGATGGGCTCTGCCTGCAGGGAAACGCTAAAAAAAGCCACAATAATCAACAGAAAGGCATTCAATTTACTCTATCCCGATTCCAAAATAAGACAACAGCCACCCGAGCCTTGAACTCGGGTAGCAAACAAAAAAGGAATGACATCAGCACAGGCCCGAAACTGGGCGCGTATTCAATTCGATGGGGTAAACACTGAAGGGTGCGATTGTCCGCCGCCACTTTACCCGGTTGCGTCAGGAGTTGCCAATTCTGAGGAGGGGATCACCCGTGTATCTAAAACCGAAAAAGCACCCATTGTGCGACCATGCCCTCATTTTCAAAATCAGGGCCATATTCGAAAACACCATCACCATCGGGATCAACCAGATAATATTCCGGCGCGTTTTTGGGTTGGACGCGAATGGCCAGCACTTTGCCGTTGACGCGCCATTCGCGTGCTGGATTGCCGTCTTTGTCTTTGCCATCGCGGATGACCACCTCGGGCACCGGTGACGGCTGAGGCGTCACTTGTGGGCGTTCTTGCACCGGCTCAGCCGCAATTGCTGATATCGATACCGTAAACAAAACACAGGCCATAAAACTTTTCATGCTGGTTAACTCCGGTAAACTAGCCTTACACGACATTATAGAGTGCACACCGATGACGGCTTCCGCGCCACTGATACTGATAGATGGCTCGTCTTACTTATTTCGCGCCTTTCATGCCTTGCCTGCTTTGACCAACAGCAAAGGGCAGCCAACGGGGGCGGTATACGGTGTTGTCGCAATGCTGAAAAAGTTGTTGCAACAATATCCGAATTCACCGATTGCTGTCGTCTTTGATGCCAGTGGTCGCTCCTTTCGCAATGATTTGTATGCCGAATACAAAGCAAATCGCCCACCGATGCCGGATGAACTGCGCGTGCAAATTGCACCGTTGCACAACATCATCAAAGCACTCGGATTGCCACTGCTCGTGATCCCGGATGTCGAAGCCGATGATGTGATCGGTACGTTGGCGCAACGCGCGCACGAACGCGGGCTCGACACACTGATCTCGACATCAGACAAAGACATGGCGCAGTTAGTTTCACCGTATGTCAAATTAGCCAACTCTATGACCGATACGATCATGGGGCGCGAAGAAGTAATCGAAAAATTCGGTGTGCCGCCAGAATTGATCGTGGATTACTTGGCGCTGATGGGCGACACCGTGGATAACGTGCCCGGTGTGCCCGGTGTCGGACCCAAAACAGCCGCCAAATGGTTAAATGAATTTGGTTCACTCGATCAGATCATGACACGTGCGGCCGAAATCAAAGGCAAAGTGGGCGACAATTTACGCAACTTTCTGCCGCAATTACCGCTGTCAAAACAGCTAACGACGATTAAGTGCGATTGTGAATTGCCGGTTACACTGGATCAGCTGCAGGTGAATGCCGCCGACAAAGAAGCATTGCGCGAACTGTATGCGGATATGGAATTCAAAACGTGGCTAAAAGAAGTGCTGACCGGCGTCAGTAACAATGCCGTTAGCGCCCCGAAAAATGCCAACACCAATGCACCAACACAAAGCGAGTCCGCTGTGGTCGCGGTTCAAATTGACCGCAGCCAGTATGAAACGATTGTCAGCGTCGCACAGCTTGATGAGTGGATTACCTTACTCTCCAACGTGCCGCTGTTTGCCTACGATTCGGAGACCACCAGTCTCAATGAACTCGAAGCTGAAATTGTCGGTGTTTCGTTTTCGGTACCCGGTGGCCGTGCGTGTTATATCCCGCTGGCTCATGATTACCTTGGCGCGCCAGCACAACTCGATCGGCGCACTACATTAGCCACATTAAAACCACTGCTTGAAAGTGAACGACGCCAAAAAATTGGCCATAACATCAAGTACGATAAAAAAGTGCTAGCAAATTATGGCATTGAACTGCGTGGGATTGCCTACGACACCATGCTCGAAAGTTACGTGCTGGATGCCGCTGGCACACGCCACGATATGGATACGCTGGCGTTAAAGTTGCTGGGCCATCAAAACATTGCGTTTACTGATATTGCCGGTAAAGGCAAAGATCAGCTGACCTTCAATCAAATCGATGTTGAACAAGCGGCACGTTATGCTGCCGAAGATGCGGATATTACGATGCGCTTGCATGAGCAGCAGTGGCCGCGTTTACAAGCGGAACCCAAACTGCAATCGGTGTTGATGGACATCGAAATGCCCGTGATCGATGTGCTGACACGTATGGAGTTAAACGGTGTTCTAATTGACGCGGCGAAGCTGCGCACGCAAAGTGCTGAATTGACCAAACGCATCGCCGAAATTGAAAAGCAAGCCTTTGCGCTGGCCGGACACGAATTCAATTTAGCCTCACCAAAACAGTTGGGACAAATCTTTTTTGAAGAAATGAAGTTGCCGGTTATTGCTAAAACTCCGACCGGACAGCCGTCAACCAATGAAGAAGTGTTGGAAGAATTGGCGCTGGATTATCCGCTGCCGAAACTCGTTCTCGAACACCGAGGCTTTAGCAAATTAAAAAGCACGTACACCGACAAGTTGCCAGAATTGGTTGATAAGCGAACCGGTCGTGTGCACACCTCGTTTAACCAAACCGGTGCTGCCACTGGCCGTCTGAGTTCAACTGATCCGAATATGCAGAATATTCCGATCCGTACCGAAGAGGGGCGCAAGATCCGTCAGGCATTTATTGCCCCCAGAAATCATGTTGTGATGGCCGCAGACTATTCACAAATTGAACTGCGTATCATGGCGCATTTATCCAATGATCCCGGTTTGCTGAACGCCTTTGCGCAAGGTATGGACGTGCACCGCGCCACCGCTGCCGAAGTGTTTGAAGTGGCCCCCGATCAAGTCACGAACGATCAACGCCGTCATGCCAAAGCGATCAACTTTGGTTTGATTTACGGCATGTCGGCGTTTGGTTTGGCACGCCAAATCGATGTGTCGCGCGAAGCGGCGCAGCTGTACATGAATCGCTATTTTGCGCGCTATCCCGGCGTTGAACTGTATATGAATGACATCAAGAAATTTGCGCACGAGCACGGTTATGTTGAAACGCTGTTTGGCCGCCGTTTATACCTGCCGGAAATTCGCGCGAGCAATCAAGGCCGACGCAAAGGCGCCGAACGGGTAGCGATTAATGCACCGATGCAAGGCACTGCAGCGGATATTGTAAAACGCGCCATGATTGCAGTAGACGCGTGGTTATTATCCGAAAATGTACCGGCAAAATTGTTGCTGCAAGTTCACGATGAATTAGTACTTGAAGTACATGAGTCCGCCGTTGATACGGTGAAAGAGAAACTGAAAGTGTTGATGAGCGGTGCAGCCGAGTTAAAAGTACCATTGCTGGTCGAAGTGGGTGTTGGTCTAAATTGGGATGAAGCACATTAAGGCGATGATAATCGCGGTGTGAATTAATTACACCGCTCAACACACATGGTGTACAAGCCACGCGAATCGTGATTGGTTTGCCTTGCATGGCGCGTTCATTCATGTCGTTGTTGCAGTGCATTAACATCTGCTTACAACCGATTACGGAAACAAACGCGAAGTTCAGGCGTCATATCACCCGAGCGCTCAAGACGAGTGCTCTATCCCGCCCGATTCCCTCCTGAGGCGGGATTTGAAACCGGCTTCCCCAATCCGGTTTTATATCGCCCCGGTTGCGCCTCGCACCGGGGTTATTTTTTGCCCGCGTTTTTTATCTGGGCCACATGCGCATGCACCCGTTCGGCACACCATTGTGGTGCATCACGCAACAGATCATGTCCGGCCAGGTTTTGCACATGCAACGGGCATTGCCATTGTTGTGCCAAGCGCCGTGAACACACCGGCGCAACCAATTTGTCATGTTGACTGCACAACACCTGCACCGGCGCTGGCGGTTGCGCTGGCCCCGCAAAGGTTATGGCGGCGCGCAGCTGTGCAAGCAACGTTGCGCGCGATACCGGATGAGCCTGTTGTATGGCGATCAACTGCGCGAGCGTTTCGGCGGCCAACGGTTGCTGACTCACCATTGCAGCGATGCGCTGTTCACGCACGGCGAGGTTGTTCCAACGCATCACACACGACACAAATGACCACCACTGTGACGCTTGTAAGCGTTCACTGAAACGGCTGTATTGGCGCAGGCTGGTATTCGCTAACGTCATGCCGATCACATGCACATCGTTGCGCGCAGCCAATGCCAGAGCGACCATCGCTCCCATCGATTGCGCAACGATATACAGCGGCGATTGTGCGAGCGCGTGTGCCTGCAGCGTGCGTGCAACGTGTTGCGCAATGCCATCGATCGTATCGGGCGACGTTAGCGCGAAAAACGCTCCGGTTCCCGGCAAATCAATGCCATGCGGCGTAAGCGTTGCATCAACCGACTGCAACGCTTCACAAAAATCACGCGAATGGCCGGCCTCACGCGTCAACCCGCGCAAGACAATGACAACGGGGGTTAGTGACATGACAAAGGCCTTCTCTGACTCACACTCATTAAATTTTGCGATAACATGCGGCACATTGCTGGTCCGCTTCTTCATCCATGCCTGCTACATTAGCGCGAATTCATTTTGATAGGAAAGTCGCAAAACCTGTACATCGCATAGCGAATAGCCGGATTTTTTGCAATTGCTTTTGTTTTGGCAGGGAGACACCAAAATGGCCACCGATAAAAGTTTTGTCGATTATGTTGTTGAGCAATCAGGCCTTGGCAGCCGTCTCAGTTACAAAAAAATGTTTGGTGAATACGGTCTGTATCTCGACGATAAAGTAATCGCGTTTGCTTGCGATAACAGTCTGTTTATCAAACCCAATAGCGCGGCGGAAAAATTGGCGCCAGAAGTGCCGCAACGTCCACCGTATCCGGGCGCAAAACCTTATCCGGTCATTGATGAATTACTGGATGATCCTGAGCGATTGCAACAATTACTGAAAGAATCGGCCAAAGTATTGCCTGCCGCAAAAGTAAAAGGCGCGGCAAAAAAAAGGCCTTAAGCAACCATCGTTGTTGCCAAGCAACCTCATCACAGGACAGTGAATGACCGATACTATTTTTTGGCTTCTCGCCTTTTTGCTGATGACGATCGGAATCGTCGGAATTGTGTTTCCGCTCTTGCCGGGTGCAACGTTCTTGTTTGCCGGCATGTGGCTGGCCGCTTGGATCGAAGATTATCAACGGATCGGTGCTGGTACGATCGGGTTCTTGTTTGCGTTGATGCTGTTATCGTTTGTCGTTGACTGGGTAGCGTCAGCGCTGGGTGCCAAAAAAGTTGGTGCCTCTAAAGCGGCCATCATTGGTGCTACGTTAGGATCGATATTCGGCGTCGTTGCCGGTTTATGGGGCGTGTTGATTTTCCCTTTTTTTGGAGCTGTTGTCGGCGAACTCATCGCGCACGGCGATCACAATAAAGCACAACAAGTTGGCTGGGCGACTTGGATCGGTACCATGATTGGCCTGCTGACCAAAATCGCCTTAGCCTTTACGATGATCGGAGTTTTTGTGGTCGCGTGGTTTTGGTAAACCACGCTGGCTGATTGTCTGATTATTTCGTCGCTTTGGCACCGGCTTTTTCAAGTAGCGCCACAATTTCTGCGAAACGTTGCCGCTTGGCAATATCGAGTGCGTTGTCTTGTGTTTGCTGCCCCACCTGATTGAAATTGGCCTCATGCTCCAGTAATAACTGCACGAGCGGTTGCTGACCAAAATAAACGGCCCAGTTCAATGCATTGTCCTGATGTTTATCCAGCGCATTGATTTCGGCACCTTTTGTTAACAGTTCGCGGGCAATCGCTACCTGGCCATCACGCGTACTTTCCATCAACGCGGTTGTGTTATAGCGATTGTCATTGTGCTGATTCACGGATGCACCGCGCTGTAACAAACGCACGAGCATATCGTATTCACCCCAGCTCGCAGCGACGCTCAATGGAAAATGGCCCGAACCGTTTTTGATGTTCAACGGCGATGACGATAGTTGATCCAGTACACGATTAAAATTGGGTTTGTTGCCAGCTACGATGAGCGCGTTCAACCACAGCGCGGCACTTTCGTCGCTGATCGGCGGTAGTGGCTGTGTCGCATCGCTGACAAACGCGTTGACTTGTTTGATTAATGCAGCATCATTGAGTGACTGTTCAAAGAGATGTTGCAACATGAGTTTCGTTGCCATCCGATTGCGATTTTCATGCGCAACATCGAGCGCATCGTAACCATCATCGGCACGTTGCCGCACGAGTGCACCGTGCTCAAGCAACAACTGTGTAAAATCTCCGCTGTCTTTGTCGTTGACGGCGCAAATATAGAGCGCCGTGATCCCTTTGGCATTGCCACGATTAACATCGGCACCGGCCAACAACAACTGACGTGCAACATTGACTTGGCCACCGCGTGCGGCCTGATTTAATGCGCCAGCAACATCATGACCTCGTTTTCCGCCTAAATTCGGATCGGCTTTGAAACGCAATAGCAACGCGACCAAAGCTTCGTTACCTAGCCGGGCAGCGAATGGCAACGGTGCGTAGCCCGCGGCATTTTGCTGATTGGGATCGAACCCCTGCTGCAGCAACCATTCAGTCGCCTGTTCACTGTTATTGGCAATCGCCAGCAGCAACGGAAACGACGTATACGCCGCCTTTTTGTCATGCGATAACGCCGCGCCACGCGCAATCGCATCAATCAGTTGTCGCTCCGACGTTGAGGCGGCGTGACGCTTTGCCCACGCCATCAACAACAGCTTCGCGGCGTCCATTTTTTGATTTTCAAATGCCCAATCCAACGCTTGATAACCATTGGGAGAACGCGCGTCCAAATCGGCGTTGGCGTCAATCAATCGCGCCATCGCGTCAAGATGACCGTAGTACGCCGCCATGGCTAACGCGGTGCTACCGCTGGCGGAGCGCACATCAACGTCGGCGCCTTGCTGCAATAACCATGTCACCGTTTGTACCGCATTGCGTTGCGCAGCGATGACTAATGGCACCACACCATCACGACCGTTAATCGGCATTTGTCCTTCGCGCGCTCCCATCAAGGGCGCTAGCGCCTCAACATTGTCCGCCGCCAATAAAGCCGGCCAGTCCACTTGTGCAAAAACCGTGTTAGCCAAACACCACAGCGCGATGGCGCTGAACATTTTTCCGCACCGATTCATTCGGTCTTCCTTGCTGATTTACAGTCTGTACGCGATAGGTTTTGACAGTGACAGATCGCTGCCGTGATCAACAATGTGAATTGTTTACCTATTTGATGCGGCAGAATGCCAAAGATCGGTTGAACCGATCAAAACAACGATTGCAAACGCTGTGGTTGCTAGAACGTCCAGTGAATGCCCAACGCCAATTCACGCCCGCGATTGATCGTGCCTTGCGTTAACGTGTAGGACTGTGGTGGTGTTTCATAGGTTTTATCGGTCAAGTTTCGACCTTGCACAAACACATCAAAATCAGGATTGACTTGGTAGGTAAGTTTGCCATCGAACACCCAATACGCAGGCAATTCGGTGCGTGTGCTGTTGCTGGCATTGATCGCACGCTCGCGTTCGCCGTGATGAACCGCCGTCACGCCAGCGCGCCAAACATCGTGTTGCCAGCTTAAGGATAACGAAAACATATCATCGGCTTCGCGAAAGGCATTATCGGGTTTCGTGAACAGATGCATTGCGGTAGCGCGCAGTAACCATTCTTCGTTCAATTGATAATTCAACTCCAACTCTACGCCGCGACTTGGGCCTTGTTCGGCGTTTTGATACTGAATCACGCTGCCCAACGGCACCGTGATGATCGAGTCTTCAAAGTGATTGCGAAAATAGCCGGCACTTATGGCCAGCTGCTGCCAGTTTGCCATCCAGATCAGATCCCAGGTCGCGACCGTTTCGGGTTTCAGATCGGGATTGCCCAATATGACGGGATTATTGATCAGATCCAATTCGCCATTGGACGGCGCACGAAAGGCTTCACCGTACAATAGTTTTACGGTGTGCACCGGATTGATCTGATGAATCAAACCACCGCGCGGACTGACGTGATCGCCAATCTCCTGGTAGTCATCCCAGCGCACGCCAAGTGTTAAATCGGTGCTGTCCGTGATGGGTCGCAGATACTGTGCATATAACGCAATATTGTCACGCTCACTGAGCTTTTCGAGCGCCGTCGTTGGCAACATTTCATCATAGTAGCGCACCGGGAACAGGCCATTCGCGAGATCGTGCAAATCGAAATTGTTGTACGCAATGGCTTTTGTGGTTTTGATGCGGCGCAGATCAGCGCCCCATTGAACACTGCCATCATCCAACGCCCAATCATTGTGCCAGGTCAGTTGTATTTTGCTCGATTCAAACACCGCGCGCGCCAGCAAAGGTTCGCTGCTCGCGGGATCGCTAATGGCGGCCAATGCACCGGCCGGCAACAATTGGGCACTCTGCTCCTGATGATCATCCGTTGCCGACAACATGATCTGACTGTGCATCGGCCCCCACTCGAATGCTTGTGTCAGTGCATATTGATTGCGAGAAGACTGTGTTTGATTGATGTCGTTCGACAGCAGATCAAACACATAAAATTGGTCCACCTCGCGCGTACCGCGCCGAAAATGAAATGCGGTGTCACGCCATTTGAATTTCAGATACAGATCCGCCAACGATCGCGCATCACTGGTTGTGATCAATGCCGGCGAAAACGTATCGTGAACAATAAAACGATCGCCATCGTCATGATCGACACGCGTGTGCAGATCCAACGACACTTCATCCCACGTGCCTGCCCACAACAATTCGCCGGCTTTGCGATTGAAGCTACCGGTCAACAGTTTTGCTTCATGGCGAAAACGCGTCGTCACAATATTGATAACGCCCATCATCGCATTGCTGCCGTAAATGGCAGAACCCGGGCCACGAATAAATTCGACACGCTCAACATTTTCGGCGGCGACGCCGGCCAGTGTGTTGGCATTGTTGCCCACGCGTGGACTGGTTATCGGCAAACCGTCTACCAATGTTAAAATCTCACCGACGCCGCTATTGATACGACGACCACGTGCCGAAAAGGTGTAAATGAGTCCGTCACCACCTTGGCGATAACGCTGAAAGCCCGGCACCAAGTTCAACAACTCTTCAATATTATCGACACCCAGGCGCCGGATCTGTTCACGTGTAAACACCGTGACCGCCGACGGCACACGTTGCAAACCTTCTTCGGTTAACGTTGCACCACTGACTTTCACTTGCATCAATTCTTCAAGTGACAACTCAAACACATCGTTGCCATTACCCGCCATCACACCGCCAATTGGCGCCAACAGCAGCAGTGCCAAACGCGGCCATTGGATAAAACCCATGACAGAATGCGAAAACAATGACATCAGCACCATCGCCTTGTAGAAGCCGACTCAGAACGGCCGACCACAAATGAAAACGCGCCGAACCGCGCGTACTCATTAGCATAGAAGACGAAACAAGCTATACACCCAAGCCACTTGGGGGAGAACATCGCCCGCTTAGGGCGTTTCGCGATTAACCGGAAAAACTCAGACGAGCCATTTACCTTTAACTTGTTTGGAAAACCGGTAAAGCCCAAAAGTGGTCAGCAGCACCGAAAAGGGAAATCCGTAAATGATCACAGCATCTGGCAAATCGTCACGAAACACCCTCATCGCTACACCCAAAAAAAATCCAATCAACATGACCGCTAGCCATTTTGAGCTAGCTATTTTGAGTTAGCTATTTTGGTGTCACGAATCCTGTTCGGTCTCAAAAAAATGCGCCGTTATTGATCAAGGGACATCTGAATTGGCTGTCACTCATTGCTTCACCGTTCCGCGCGCCAGCGGATAGCCTAAATTCATCCATCCATAAATGCCTTCGTACAGAACCGCAGTGCGTTTGTAGCCGCGTTTGCGCAGTTCACCGATCACGCTTTCGGCCGCGGCGCGTGGGCACGAACAATACGCCACGATCATGACATCTTTGGGCAATGCTTCGGTCACTTTGTCGAAATCAGAATAATACGGCAATGGAAACGAACCTTCGATGTGCGCGGTTTGCCACACTGAGGGTACGCGTGTATCGAGCAACACCATGCGTTGTTTTGCCTTCACGGCATTGTGCAAATCCGTCGCAGAAACATAAATGTCATCGCTTAACGTGAACGAGGGATCGCTGGCCTTCGGATTAATCACAAATTGATCGGGTGTTGGTAACGCGTGCAACACGATGCGCTCAGTTGTCCAACCGTCGGCGCGGCTGCGCAAAAACGCGGTGAGGCTATTGATATCGTCGGCCGTTAATTTTTTCTCAAACGACGGCATCGCGGTGCCGTCACGTCCGTGTTGAATGGCGTAGCGAATAAACTCATCGCTGTGATGCGTTAGTGCTGACGGATTGGCGATCGCCGGTGCGTTAATACCTTCGCCTTTTTCACCGTGACAGGTGCTGCACTCTTTTTGATAAAGCTGTGCGCCGCGAGTGACATCGCCTTGAACGGCTTGCGTGGTCAATGGTGCCCGTTGCGCACCGGATTGTTCAAACAACCAGTACATCAGATCCCAGGTTTCATCGAGTGTTAACGGCCCACCGACTTCATCCAAATAACCCGCCATGGCGGTACCTTGACGACCATATTGCAGCGCGCGCAATACCGCATGCGGAATGCCAGATTCAAATAAACTTTTGCTGCGCAGCGATGGCGCATGATCGTTGACATAACCTTGACGCTCTTCACCGTGACACAACACACAATATTTTTTGTAATTGGCCGCAGCGGCGATCGACTGCTCGGCGGTTAAGGTGCGTATCGGTGGCAGGCTATTTGAGGCCGTTTCTGCAGCATTCAGCGCCGTATGAACCAGACAAAATGTCAGCGATACGGTAATCCACATCCGTTTCATATGAGTTCTCGTGTGTGAAAAGTAGCAGGCAATGGGGCTGACCCACTGTGCACCTAACTAAATAGCTGTTCCGAAATACCGATCACATGTAAGTACCCAAATGTTGCCGAGCGGACTTCCCCTCACCCCGGCCCTCTCCCCGCTTTCGCGAGGAGAGGGAGTGAAACTCCTTCTCCCTTGAATGGAGAAGGTTGGAATGAGGGATGGTTTGATTTGTAGGCTATTTCGGAGCAGCTATTGAGCAGCCATCTCAAAAATGATCCAGGCAACGTCGTGCATTTTACGGTAATACCGCTGTGATGGTTTCTGAAATTGTGTTGCTAAATCTTTGGTGGCACGACGATTGTCATTCGATACATTGCTAAGCCGCCGCCGTTATCAACCTTTGCGCGACGTTTTGCGCGGTTTCTCCACCGGCGTTGCCACCAACCAATCGTCAGGTGCAGGCTGCAGCAATGCCGTCAACACATCGTTGTCACTGTGCTGATCGCACCACCGTTGAATACCGTCAGTGTCCAGCAACACCGGCATACGATCATGAATCAAGCCCACGGTGCCGTTCGGTTCGGTCGTGAGCAGGCACACCTCTTTGGCGTTGTCGGTTTCGGACGGTGACCAAATCGCAGCGATGGCGAGCAACTCGCTCTGCGCCGATCGAAACAAATAGCGTGCAAAAGGCGCAGACGATCCGTCCACGCGCGGTTCATAAAAGCCTTCACAAAAAACCACACAGCGACGTTCGCGCGCCGCCGACTTAAAGCTGCGCGTAGTAAACACCGTTTCTGAACGTGCATTGATCAACGGCATCGTATCGCCGCTGTCGCGTTTCCATTGCGGCAACATACCCCAGCGCATGATCTCCGCGCTGGGCTTGCCGTTGTCATTCAAGTACACCACCAAAGGCGAATTGCGAATTAAATTTTTTAACGGCGCGTCTTCGTTGGGCCATTCCACCGGCTCGCCCAACACCATGGCGATGATGTGCGTCGGAATGCCCATGTCCGTCAAAATGCGTCGCAACTTTTTACGTGCTGCTTCTTGAATCGATCCACACATAACGACACTCCCATTATTGGCAATGATGTTTATCCGGATCTCTATTTATCGACGTTTGCTTTTTTTTATTTGCCTACGTCAACAAGTCACGCTGACGTGTGTGATCCAAGATAGCGTACCCAATATTGTTGTGTCACAGTGCTAGCGATCGGCGCTTTTTGTCAACACACGTTAGCCCAACACTCAGCCGATTGGATCGGCCGCACTTGTCGGTGCAAACGGCCGCATCGCGTCACGCCATAAACTGAACGCCACGTACAACACCACTGCGATGACCACGCCTCGCAATATTTCCAAAGGCAAAGACCTGACGACAAACGCGGCTAACAAAACGGCCGGCACGCCGGCCAGCACCATGCCTACCACCACCGAGGGTTGCCAGCGATCGCCACGTGCAAATCGCATGCTGCTGAGCGGCATCAAAAAGGCGCACGATCCCATCATGATCGGAAACGCGGCCAGCGGATTCATGCCGAGCACACTGACCAAGATCATGCACGGCGCGTACAAGCCAATGCCCATCGTCATCAACACGCCCAACACAAAATTGCCCAATACCGCGACCAGCAATTTGGCACCGGATAAACCCAACTCATTACCGCCACTCGGTAACACGCCCCAAAATGATAACGACATGATCACGGCCGCCGTTGCTAACGCGAGCCCCATCGTCAGTTGAATGTACCGTTTCGGTAGTCGCTGCGACACACCACTGCCCCACCAAGCACCGACACCGGCTGCCGCGATCATGCTGAGCAACGTCAACGGTTCCACTGGAATCAAACCAATAAACACCAATGCTTGAGCGATTGTTGGCAACGTGTGCGCCATGTTCAACGTTGCGGGCAATTGTTCATCTGGCACCATGCGCCAAAAACGACATAGTGCCGTCGTTGTTGCAAATGAACCAATGCCCAACGTATCGAGAAAATCAGTGATAAATCCGGTCACCGTTTCTTTCGCATTCGGCCGCCAACGCAGTGCCGGTTGCAATCGCACACGTCGTCGTATCTGTTGAATGAGCACGCCGGTAAATAGCACCGCCAACACCGTAAAAACACAGAATAGTGCCCACCGCATGAGCGAACCCCAAAGAATGACGATTAGACATTACAGCATGTGAAAAGCCATTCGACTTGGTTAAAGTCCTTTTCTGGGCCATTGCAATTGCACCGAAAAACACCGGGGCGCAATTTCGAGCAGTTGATCCATAATTTTGAAAGGCGATCAGCTGAACGGTTCAGATCGTTGTAAAAAACCATCGGATACGTTTCGGAAATCAAGCGATCCCGTAGCACCATAAAAAAGGCTCACGGATTTGTCTGTTATGTTTGACTTAACCGTGATCGTTTCCGCTGAATTGATTGATGACGGGAGTATATATTTTTCACGTCGACACTACGTGGCCGGCGATGATTTAGGAGCGAATCACTAGCGCTGCGGTGAAAGCCGTCGGCACGAGATTACTTCATTGACCAAATTCGGTTTTGTCCGCGCTTCACTGTCAGGATTGCCAATCGATTGCCGTGCTAAACACGTTCGGCTGTGCAACGTTCATCGTTTTGTCATCGACTTGACATCTGCCCCACTTAGTTTCGGCGACGTTGGATCGCCGATGGCTGTTCTGTTGTCGATTGAGAAAACGTCGCCTCACAGACGTTTGATGATCAGTGCACACCGATGAGCGAATTCTCTTACTCACTATCAGGAGTGACTATGCGTTTAGTTCGCTTGTTTTGCTGTGCCATGGTGATCGTGTCAACAACGTCAGCCCACGCGTTTACGCAGGAAACGCATAAACGCATTGTGATTGATGCGGTCAATTACATGAAAGCCAATCCTTCTACCACGCAATACGCGCGCTTGGCTGCTGCTGCGCAACGCGCGGGTTATAGCATCGATCAATTCGCGCAGGTGTTGGGGCAAGGTGCCTATGACGTCGATGATTTTGCCGACACCTTTATTTGCGGCGCGATCACCGGTGATTGTCAGCAAGCACCGGTGTGGGGTTTGGGATCGGGTATCGTCAAATACACGTCATACTGGCATTTTCAAAATCACACACGCGGCAGCGATGCCCACGGCAATGATATTGGTGGTTACAACTACAGCCAGTTAACTGTCAAAGGCACGATCGACGATATGGCGGCGTCGTGGCTCGTCAACGATCATCTCGATGACGGTGCCGGTGGCATGAAAGGTTCAATGAGTTGGTTGTGGGGTGAGTCGAGCAAATACAACAGCTACAGCATTACCGAAGCCAATTATCGCCAAGGCAGCTATTCCACCAAAAATCAGTATGCCGATTTTCAGAACATACCGTTTCAACCAATCGATAATCTCGCGCAATATTGGTACAACCAATTTTGGGCGCGTCCTACCGCGCAAACATTGGGATTTGTTTTCCACGCCACCGATTTGTTGCAACCGCATCACACATGGACAACATCGGATCTGAATCACGTTGGATGGGAATCGTGGGTACGCGATTATTACGACAGCGAACGCCTCAATGACTTTACGTTGGTCAATTCGGCACTGAATCAGTTTGCCGCGTTGAATCCGGCCAGCAGCGAGATCCGTCCGCTGCTAACGCAAGGCGGTGCGTTTTCGTACAGCAATGGCGGCATTGTGCTGAATTCAACAGCACATCAAGATCGCGTTAATGTCGCGCGACAAGTCGTACCGCACGCCATTGCGATGATTGTGCGCTTGCTCGATCACGCCGCGTTGCGGTTCTGATACAGCGAATGGATAGCCATGATGTCGCGACAAACGGTGCGCACTGCGCTTGTACTGGTGATGCTTGCGTTAACGGCACAAGCGCAAGTTGGCGTGCAAATTGGCCAGCACGCTTACAGCGTCGAAACCGTTGAATTGCTGCACCGCGCAGCGCAGCGCGACAACACACAGTGGTCGATCAGCAACACGCTGTCGTTGCTGATCGACAATCAGCTACTGGCCGATTTGGCCGTCGAGCAGTTTGGTGAAGCCACGCTGTTGCAAAGCGAAGCGCGTGTTGGTTTTCCCGATCGCGAAGTGATCGCTCAGCAGTTTTTGGCAACCACGATGTACTTGTTTCAATCGCGACAACAGAACGATGACTCTGCCGCATCATACGCACTGCCTGTTTCGCAACCTGCATGGTGGGCCTGTGATCGCAACACGCTCATCGATCGGCTCGCACTCGGCACACGACAGGAATTCCGTTTACCCGATGCGGCGCTCGAAAAAGCGCGAAACACACCGGTGCTGAGCGCAACATTGGCAGCAACGCACACCGTGTCGATTACGCTTGCCGAGTTATATCAACAACAAAATGTGCAGGGACGCATGGCATTGCACAACGGCGATTGTGCGTTTCTGCACACCGTTGCACAAAGTGAACTGTCGCGTCGTGCGTGGTTGTACTGGCTTCATCACCACTCCGGCGTGGCACCCACCACATTGAAGCAACTGCAACATGCCATTCACACGCGTTACGTAAAAGATCAATATTTTGCACGATTAGGCATCGCCGCCGATGCACACGATGATACGGCGTATTTACGTGACATGGCCAAAACAATCACCGCAGCAGAAATTGCCGCCTATTATGCCGAACATCGCGATCAGTTTATGCGCGTGACGCAAGCTCGAGGACGCCATATTCGCGTTGCCGACGAAGCCACCGCCGATCGCCTTTACACCGAACTGGCCAATGGCCTGGATTTTTCGCTGGCCATGCAACGTTATAGCAACGCCCAAAACGTGGACGATGTCGGCGCCGATGTCATCGATTGGGTGATTAATGCGCCGGGTGTGTCGTGGCGCGATTCGCTGTTGCTGATTTTGCCGGTGAATCAGCCCAATCGACCACTGAAAGTGCCACAGCGCGATCGCTGGGAATTGATCTGGGTAGACGAACGACAGCAAGCACCACAAGAAGCCGACAGTGAAAGCGTGCGCTATCAAGTGTCCGCGATAGTGGCGCGGCAAAAAGTATTAACTCAACTGCAAACGGCATTGGTCACACGCCGCCAAACAACCCCTATTCACGTTCACGCCAAATGGCGCCAATACGATCCACTCACCAACACGATGCGACTGCCACATGGTTAAAAAATGGCATTTATTGTTACTCACTGTTCTGATCGCGATAGCGACTTATTGGGCAAACATGCCCGTGACAAACAGGCCCGTAATTGGAGGCGTACGGCCACAACCAACACCCGGCTTAATCTCGCAGACTCGACCGCCATTCGTCAGCACATCAGCGAATACTCAAACGCCGACCATCGCATCAAGTGCTTCGGCCGTCAGCACCGCTGTTGAAACCCCAATCGTGACGTTTGATGAAGTCGCCATCGACAGTTTGCGCAACGCACGCGTGCACGGTGACGAACGTGCACCGCCCATCGATCGTTCAGAAATTGACGAGGAAATGCCAACTGCCGATGAATTGCGCGATGAAGCGCAATATCATCAATACGAGCAACGTCAGGAAATGAAATTGAAAGCGGCCTTCGTCACCGCCGCCACACCACGCCTAAAAGTGCTCGACGAACAACTCGACACGATGCGCACACATGGCATGAGTGCCGCCGCCATTGCCGAAGCACAAGCCAAGCGCGATGCACTAGCCCAAATGACGCTACGTCTTCAACACATGCACCCAGAATTACAACCATCGCCGTAAACAGTTTGACGTTAAGAGTTCGTATTGAGATGGCCCGCTTCACCCTATTGCATCGAGGCCAACTTAAACTGTTGTCATCACCGAGCGGTGGCGCACACTTTCAAATGAGTTGGGGCAATCAGCCGTTACAGTGACAGTCATCCCGTTCACACCCGCCGTCTTTAATTCGTAAGTCGGCCTTTAGGCCGCGTCTTCTTTTCCAATGGCATGGCATGTTTTCGCTAGTCGGCTCGCACATCACCGTAAAAAAATTGACCTGCGGCAATGGTTTTGTTACCGTTTCTGCGCGTTTTTTGTACCGTGTGGTGCATTTTTTTTGGGGAATTGGTTTGTTCTT
>JAYSCL010000021.1:0-64706 GCA_041914905.1 Enterobacterales bacterium | reverse complement strand
CCTCATTGGTCTATTCCCACTTATCGATTGATCATAACATCGTCGGATACTACAACTTGCAACGCTTGTTTGCCGGGAGCTTGACCGCATCATCAACGGTAACAGGAACCTGGCAAACGCTTGCTTTAACCTACCGTTTAGCTAGCGCGCTTCGATGTCGCATTTAATCGCGCTCATACAAGGCTCATCGGGAATATCGTCATCAGGATACTGCGTAGGATTTTCCTCTTTGTCCGGTTGCTCCTCGTCAATTGGGGCATTTTGATATTTTGCACACAGATTTTTTCCGTCGTAATTCTGTACCCCGAAAAACCCGCGAACGTCTAGCTCAGCGCACCATGCCGCGATCGAGGTAATTTTCGAGTTGCGGGTAAAATTGGATTTAAAAGCATCGGTATCTTTGGTCAATAGAATTGCCGGTCCTTTCCAAGACCAAACCACAGGCGTGCCATCTGGCCATGTTCTACCATGCGTATTCGCTACATACACTTTCAACATTTCCAGCATGGTAAAACGCGCGGTATCGGAATAGATATTTTTTATATCCAGCGCAAGCGGTTTCACAAGTTTGGCTTTTGTAGCCTCGTCCAATACTTCCTGCACCGTCAGGATATCGAATTTTGATTTCCAGTACGCATACGTGTAACGTGAAATTCGTTTGTCATAGAGGTGCGAATCATGCGACAACACCAGCACATGATCTTTGGTTTCATGGATATCAAATTCCAAGCTCGTGAAACGCGGGTGATATTGTGTTGCAGGCGTCGGATCAGAGGCCATTGGGTACCCACCATACAGTGATGCCAACAACGCCGGTCTTGAATTTTCAACAAGGCTTCTAAAGCACTCAACCCCTTCCCCCAACAAAAAGAAATTACGCTCTCTATCGCCTCCCATGCGGTGACCCCAGTTACGCCCCTTGGAAGCGTTCGCCGACGGACATGTTTTGTAATTCCATGGTTTTGCAGCCTCCTCGAATGTTTCAGCCATGAGTGGTGTAGACAAACCACCGATAAGAAGCGTGCTGAAGAATAATTTCTTGAACATTACAGATCCCATAGTTAAAAAATGTGAAATTAAAATTTAAATTTACCGATCTCAGCTGGCAAATGCTGCGCTGCACGAGAAAACCTCATCACCCAAACACATAAAAAGTGCGCCACTTTCACTCATGTGCAGGAAAGTGGATTGCGAATACAGAGAGCGTGATCCCATTTATCAAAGGATTGTTATGTACTGCAATTTGCAACGTTCATTTGCAGGAAATTTTACAGCATCGTCAATCGTTACCAGTACCTTCTTGTTTGCCATTTTTGCGCTGATCAGCATTGAAATTGCTACATCATTCCCTTCCGGGATAGAGATAATGACACCTCCTTCATAGATTGGACAGTTGACTAAGGTGATGTTGGGATTTTTCAGTTCGAACCAAACAATCTTGGACCAATTGGTATTTAGCATATTGGTAGCTTCGTGATATCGAATACGACCAACCTCCGCTTCAACATCGTAACGAGTCGCTGAACTGGACTGCGAAAAAAAGGCCAACAACAAGCCAATCAAGATCGCATTTTTCATTGTAATCACCGATATATGTTAAATTTATATAACCCACCGCAAACTATCGCAGTTAGAAGCATTGCCCTGCGCCAGAAAATCGCACGCACACGTGAAGGTTTTAAAGGAGTTCTGGCTTTCCCCTTTACCCCACAGTGCAATGATATTTCCCGTCAGTGCATATGATTAATTCATCGCAAAGCCGACGGTCGTTAACGATGCCCTTCAACAATCTTTTTTGGACGCCCTCGGCACGCTTGCCCCACTTTGCGGCCGAGCTTGGTTTCGATTTTTGTGCGGAACACTTCATTGCCCAATGGTGTACCGGTTTGCCAGGCGGCACGAATATCGTTAATTGCCACATCGTCAACAACCGATTTGAACATCGATCGATAGTGTTCGGCGCGACTTTCGCTATCGCGCCCTAACGCTGAATACAACGCATGTGGCGTTAGTAGATCGTCCTCTTTTGCCTGCGCGTTGCCGCGATAACTCGACCAGCGATAATGCGCAGGTGAACGCACCATATTGGCTCTCACTGGGTTTAATTCGATATAGCGCATGCAATAAAACAAATACGTTTCTGCATGCACCATACTGGCTTTGTAACGCCCTTCCCATAACGTGCCACTGCTGCCATATTTGGCGTGAATAAACGGCACATAATGCCGTCCGACAAACTGCATCATGCGCGTAATGCCCTGCACATCCGAGGGTGTCACCAACACATGCACATGATTGGTCATCAACACATAGGCATGCACAGCGCAACGATAACGTTTGGCCCCATCCCGCAACCACGCCAAATACGCGCGGTAATCTTCATCCTCAAAAAACACCGGTTCGCGGCTCAAGCCCCGCTGCACCACATGCATCGGCACACCCGGCAACACAAACCTTGGCTTGCGCGGCATCGCCCTCTCCCACCTTACCCATGTCGCTGCAAGCTAACACGGATTGGCGGGAGCGGGCAACAAAGGGCTCTGACCCCTTTTATCGAAAAACGATTAAATAATCGACCTCGCAAGTGTTTAAATTACAAAACGCCGTACGAGGCCTATACTGAAGCATATGGTGCACTTACTCATTGAATGTGGCCACCCCCCTTTTGGGGCCCACACTGCTGCTCAGCGGAATCACGGCTCATACCATAGGTAACATATACAGAGAAATACACCCTTTTCTCTCTTTGTTTACTTATCCCAATACTAAAATTACCCATCAAAGTCCCTTTGCAATACTCAGCCTCCTGCAACTCGATAGAGCTATTGTCCTTAATAAGATTCCACCCATTCTTATTGAATGAGTTAAGCAGCTTTTCGCGTACATTCGAATATTTTTCAGCAGCATCGCCTCGAGCTATACAAGACCGTTTTGCGTAAGAACATCTCACTTCAGACATACTAGCTATCAATCCACTTGAATTTACAACGTAGTGAAAACTACTTTCAATTTCAGAATATGAAACATTATTTTTCACTCTTCCATCGGATATAATGATGTAAAAGAAATTTCCTACAATCACAAGCGCTAACAATATTTTTAAATAAATTGAAAATTTGCTAAACGCTACCATGACGTATCTACTTTGAAAGCAGGTTTTTCCTGTGTATAACTCAATGGGGTAGCACCGGCAGCGAACCCCGTACCCACGCCGAGCATTATGGCTGTTTGCGGGGAGGTATATGAACCTGCGAATCCCCCTCCGAACCCACGATACCCTTCGAACGACCAACCGGCTCCACTAACGAAGTCGATTAACTCCGAGCGCATTGGTGTATCCATTTGAGTTAGCCACATTCCCTTCAGGGTGAAAAAGAATTTCAATTCTGGTCTCGGATATTCTCGTACCGCATCCCATCCAAAGAATCCATCGCCATAGCGAGTGACTGTGCAATGACCTGCAAAGCTATAGAAACCTACGCTAAGCTGAATAGCATCAGGCATCCTCGTTAGCTGCTGGGCTTCAGTGTCAGTGCCAGCCAACCCGTACCACAATTCACCTACTGGCGAATTTTTTAAAGATTCGCTGAATGAAACCCAATCTGAATAGTGATTTCCATGTTCGTGATAACAAAGGGCTCTGACCCCTTTTATCGACCATCCTGCTTGATCCTTAAGTGTGACTGGTGCGGTTTCATGAAACCGACACCGCAACTAAACGCAATTCGAAGTGTGCGAAAAACACATTAGAACGGATCTGAATTATAAAAGAGCTTGTTAAACGGACGAGCTTAAAAAAACTCGTCCCTGTTGACTGGGGTGGCTAAAGTGTGACCCCTTTTATCCACTGCCTTTTATCCACTTGTTAGTCTTTTATAACTTCAATATATTCGTAGTCACTCATTTCAATACAAAATCTCTTTCCATACTTGACTTGACTTGACTCACGATATTCAATTCTCAGTGAGTTTGCATTTACATAAAACCCCTTTATTTCAATTTCTGCAGTTTTATGCGGCAGTGAAAACATGTAGAAATCATCAGCCAACAGTAAAGGCTTTGTATGGAAATATTTATACTTATGGTTTTTGGTGTTTGCGATTATTGCAGCTAATGCATCATTTGGAGAGAATTTGAAATGCAACACCTTTCTCTCGTACTCTTTCGAGCCAGGCCAAAGTATTTTCACTTCACAATGCTCCTGACAAGCTCCTACACTCACGCCAACAGACACGCATAGCCAAGTAAACAGTTGAGAGAATTTTTTGCGCATCATCATTTAGTCATTACTCCGCTTTAAGGGGCTAGCGTCAAATATTACCTCTTTCCAACCGGCGGTCCTAAGTTGTGCTGCAAGCGTGCTAGGCAGAATGGCAGAGAAGTTGCCGAGCCCTGCTGCATTTAGCGCATCAACGACTGTAGTCGTACATTGCTTTAGCGCAAATTGGTAAGTGCCCGGATCTGCATATAACTCATTCCAGTAATTTTCAATAATGGCGGCCTGCTCTGCACTTACATTAATCGAAAAAACCGAAACCTTGTACCCCTCTGCTGTAATAAGACCCAAGGCATCTGCGTAGCTTGCATTTCCTGTTTGAGGGTTGGCAAAAATATCCCACCAAGGCTGTCCTGCAGATCCAAAAAGATTAGATCCGTCCCCAGGTGTTGGACCATAGTCCCAGAACTCATCATTCATCGCCATGGCAGAATGTCCAGACATACCTTTCCTATTTATTTTGCTCGCGTCATTTGGGTTTGGTTCTTCAACGATTACTGATACTTTCTTGGTTTTAGCTTGCGGCGTATCGTTAGCGTCGCCGAATTTATCGGCAACGGATCTTGCCATCGCCTGAAACGCCGCAGTAGTCGCCCCATTCGCAAACTTACCACCGCTCAGTTCAGAAGCTGTGCCTCCCACAATAATCTGCGCAACCGTTTGCGAGGCTTTGTTACCCATGCCTCGTATCCAATTCGCGCCCGCCCATTGTGTAAACCCAGCCGACACAAATCCGTGTCCAAACTTGCCGCCTTGTAGCACAGACATCACGCCGCCAAAGACAGCACTCTTTCCGATAGTTGTCCAATCACCGGCTGTACCGAGTTGGGAGCCAACAGCCGAGCTGATAAACGCGATTGCACCCGCTCTAAACGCTGCACTGGTACTGCCGGTTTGGAAGTAGGTGACTGCAGCTTGGGCAGCAGCTGCCCACGCCGCCAACTCATACCAAGCGCAACCGTCGCACAAAATGTTGACAACGATTAGCACAATAATCCCAATGGACTTCCGTCCTTTTGTCATCCACCAACTGAAACCGCTGGGATCAACACCCGAAAGCGGATTATTGATGATGTACGAATATCGGTTCAGTGATTGCGAATTGGTTGGTGCTTGAATCACTGGATCGGCTTGTAAGAAGCGGCCCAAATGCGGGTCATAAACACGCCCATTCATGTGCACCAAGCCGAGTTCATCCAACTGCTCATGGCCGGTATAGCCATGAAAAGTGCGACTATTGGATAGCGGACTTAAGAGCCATTCAGTGCTGCGCGGCATGGACGCGACACTGCTGAAATCAGCGTACAATTTGTCCCAGGTTTCGGCGCTGCGTTTGTCACCAAAGGCATCAAAGCTGATGTTTTGCAGAATGGCGCCATTACAATTCACTATGCGATGTGTGCTGCCTAAATGATCGGTCAATAGATAGCTGACGGTACCGTTGTTAACAACAGCGTTGCCCAAATTACGGCGATATTCGACTTTGCCACCTTTGCTAATGATTTCGACGTTGCCCACATAATAGGTGGTCGAATTACCTGTTGTTGTGTTGCTGTCTACCCGCTTGATGCGTTGGTGTGACGGGCCATAAACAAAATCCGTCGTGTGCTTGTTGGTTTTGATCTGTGAGGGCAAGTCGAACGTATTGGCGTAACTTAAGGTGCGCCCTTTACCACTGACTTGATTGCCATTACGGTCATAACAATAACTGTGCCCTTCAACTGACGAGACAGCATGTGGCCCGGCTTTTACACCATTGCAGGTTTGCTCATATTGATAGCTGCTACCGGTATCGATGCCGGTGACATCCGCTTTTTGTGTGATGTTACCTTCGTCGTCGTATTTTGCATACGTTCTATCATTGATCTTGATGAGTCGATTCAAATTGTCGTAATCGAAAGTCTCGCGCAAGTTTCGGCCTGACGAAAAGTCCTCACGCCATTTCAAATTGGCTAATACATCGTAATCGTAATTTAGATTTTGCAATGTTTGCCCATTGCCGGTGGTCAAAACATTTTGCAGACGTCCGGTCTGTGGATAATATTTGCGTGTGGTTACCAACGCACCACTGCTGGCTTTTTCTGTTACCACATGGCCAAAGTGATCCATCTTCTCGATGTATTGATAGATGATTTCCGGTTTATTTTTATCCTGCTTCTCCTCAACAAACCCACGCAGCGTGTATTTGAGTTTTACACCTTGCCCCGTTGCATCGATCGTCCAATCCACGCGATTCAGCGTGTCGTATTTGATCTGCTCGCTCCAGGTATTTTCCTTTTCGCCGTCTTTGATAGTGGTAGTTACGGTTGTGACTCGTCCAAAACCGTCATAACCTGGGACACGTTTGTATCCGGTTTTTGTATCTTCTTCTTGTGTCAATTGTCCGCGTGAGTTGCTGGTACCCGGCGCTGCGCTTTCGTTATCGAATGTCCAGTTGGTATTGGAAAAAGAGTCAGTTGCGCTGTCGCTGCTTTTTTCAAGGCGATTTACCAAGCGGCCAAGACTGTCATACGTATTTTGAGTGACATAGCCGCGTGGATCGGTTTGTTTCACGATCTCGCCGAGCGCGTTGTAATCGTAAGACCAAAAGCTGCCGGAAACCGGTGATTTATCAGCATCCCACATGCGTGTTTTGCGCCCGAGATAGTCGTAAGTCAGGTCGCTTTGCAAATCGCTTTTGCCGACACGCGTCATCGTATCCAGTCGGCCAGCTATATCATAGCTATAGCTAATTGATTTGGAATTGGCATCAACGACCGAGACTAATTCGCCCAGCCAGTTGCGCGTTTCCGTTTTAACTTGGCCTTTCTCGTTTGTGTATGTCGTCTCAAATCCACTATAGTTATTGGTCGCAAACGTATTGTCAGGGTTGGCGACTAACACTAAACGACCGATGGCGTCATAACTATTGACGGTCCAACCGGCAGGGCTAGCGTTGTTGAAATAAGGTAAACTAACCCGTTTAACACGCGACAGAACATCATACTCTGTGGATTTGTAAATCTTGTCACCATCAGAGCGTTCCATCGCTTCGGCAACACTTAAACTTTCGCGTCCAAGCACATCGAAATATTGTTCACTATCCGGTGCGTTGTTGTTAACCGTGCGCGTGCGATAAGCATGCCAACTCTTCGGGCATGATATTCCACCGCCGCATTTCTCCAGGAAAACTTCTTTGACAACGCCGGTATCGTCCGATTGTTTTTTTAGGCGTCCGTTTAAAGTGAATTCAGACGTGAGCGTTACACCGTTCAAGCCTTTCACTTTTGTAGGGGCATAGAATTTGTTGCGCTCAATTACTTCTTCAACTTTCTGATCAAATGCATTGAACTTGCGTTCGATGAAACGCCCTTTACTATCGTATTCGACAGTCGAAACGCGATTAATATAGTAAGCGCTTGTGCTGGCAACACTGTCGTGAGTCCGCACTATTGTTTTCCAACGGTTACCATAGATATCAAGCTTATGCTCAGTTCTTAGATAGTACGTCTTAGCGGAACTGATGTCGTTTGGCTCAATAATCTCCGCCGTCAATTGTTTGTTGTTGTTGTCATACTCGAAAGCCGATCTGCGCACTTCCTCAGTAAATCCCGGACGTCTTACCGTTACAGTCGCCGATTGCAGCCGACCAAGGAAACCATTAACGGCGTCCGTTGGAAAATCGTTGTCGGTTATTTTCGTTTGTAGCGCCGTCCCGTTGCTGTCTTGGTTGACTACTGTGATCCAGTCAACATTTCCCCAAGTGTCGTACGCCATGGTGGTTTGTGTGCGTGCGACTAATGCGCCACTATTGGGTTCATAGTTTTTGTCGAGTGTTAAGCTAACGTATGGCATATAGCCGCCAAGTGCCGTTGCTTGCTTCGCCAAGGTATTACTGGATTCGCTAATGTTCTTCGAACCAGCATGACTCATCCCAAAACGTTCGCCCGCTTGCGCAGCTCCGGTCAATAAACGCTTTATTGTATTTTTTGCCATGCCAATGTAAGGAAAGTCTTGGCGGTACTCCGTTTCGGTTTCAACTCTTGACTCAGGGTCATAGGAATAGATTTTCTTGAAACCCAGTGCACCACGACCACCCGCTTGCATACGGAAGGCTTCATAGTGATAACGCACTTCAGCCATAGCATCTTTGTTAACATTGTCGGCATTATCAGCCGCTGATGGCGAGGACGATCGAGCTGATGACACAACATACATCGGCGAAAACAAATCAAAAACCGCTGAATGTTTGTTGTAATCAATTGATATGCCCCCTGTACCTCTGGTGTAACTTCCTCGCGTCAGCGCCGTATACTCCAGAACCGTACGATTACCGGCGCCGGTGACAATTTCGCTGATCGTATTTCGCGCCTTGTGCTTATCCTGCGAAAGAACCAGTCGCTGATCATGGGTCTCGTATTCGTCCTTGTATCGATGCGTGAGGTAAGCCGCATCCATAATGCCATCACCATCAAAATCATTGAATATCGAGCTACGATAATTGGCGTGGCTTCGCGCCACCCATGAGCTATACATGGCTGGCATGAAAGTGCCGTCACCATTTTGAAAACGAACAAGAAACGGAGTGTTATTAACATCGTGCGCAGTCGAGTAAACAATGTCAGCTAAACCATCGTTGTTCAAGTCGATCGGATGGATGCCGGTGTCAACCGTTGTGAAATAACTTGTGTTCCAGGCGGAGAAACCATCGCCTTTATTCAGTGAAATATACCAACGGAATTCAGAATCGGAAATTTTGTCGCCACGAAACAGGTCAATTAGTCCATCACCATTGAAATCAGCAAGTTTACTAAGATGCGCTTCACCTGCATCAATCGCATTGAGAATATCTACTGCACCATAGGTTTTAAATGCCAGTACGCCAGCATCCGTTTTGTAAGCAACGAGTGCACGCTTCTTTAAATGTGAATAATATTGACCAGGGCAGTTACGGTCACAATTTGTTGGCGTGCCGGTATACTTGACATCAAGCATCAAATCAGAATAACCGTCCCCATTAAAATCCACTGACGAGAATGAACTGATATCAGCCAATGCGGATTCTGAGCTGCCAGGTACAGATAATCCACTACTGCCCAACGACAAACTTACCGTTATAGGCTCAGCAAAACAAAATGGCCGTCCGCTCTCCGGTTTTTTGCAAACGTGACCGCCGATGCCATGAATGCCACCAAACGCAATCGCCGCGTGACTTGAATTAACCGGGTACAAAATGTCTGGACGACCGTCGCCATTAAAGTCAGCAACTTGAGCGTACCGGCTGTTGGTTAACGGAATGCCGGTATCAATTTGATTTAACGCACCATTGGTTGCATTCACCGGGGGGGTGAAAGTACCTGTTGCTGAAGCAAGTGACACACCCCAGTTGCCACCGCCGTAACCATCACAGTAGTAACCCAACCATCCCTGATCAACATCCGTGCACCGGGGCGACATAATGTCAGTGCGTCCATCTCCGTCGTAATCAAGTAGATGGAAACTTTGCGCATCTTTGTGCGGCAACCTTACGCCCTCACCCGTGGACGTCGAAAAATACGCATCACTGCCCGATTGGGTGAATAACGCCGTACGAAACCAGAACTCATTGCGATCGGCGTTCGTAAATACCCAACCGAGGTCTGCCTTTCCATCGCCATTAAAATCAGCCATACGACTGCCCGCATAGCGGTGTGTGAAATCATCACCGTTGTTACCACGAAACGTGGTCTCGAATCGATTTAATCCTACATTCCATTTGAACTGAATCGCCGGTAGGCAGGTACCCGCCGAACACTCTTGAATGAACTCCAATCTCGACAACGGACTGCGGCCAAATGGCGCATAAGAAAGCTTCGTTGTGCGCACAACGGTACTACCATCAATGCTATCGATGGATTTTAAGCGCACATCCGTAACAACTTTGCCACCAAAAGCGTAGTGCGTGCGGGCATCCGTTTGTGTCGTGTTGCCCGCAGTATCGACTCGTGCTTCATAATTAAATTGTAATTTTGCATAAGGAGCATGTGTCGGGCTGCTGTTTTCGTGTCCCGTGTAGCGAACAGCAGCAAGCCGCTGCAAACCATTGATTTCGGTGTAATCAAAAAGAATATAGTTATTTGCTTTATCACTGTATTTATTGATGGCGTAGGTCATTACTTTGCCAACAATAGGGCTACCACTGTCAGCAGCTGCTAGCTCTAATTTGGAGTCATTGGTCGCGCCATAGGTGCTCGTCGAGCCGTCTTTTCGCTCCACAGTAAATTGCGTTGGTGCAGCAAAGGTACCGCCCGTTGCAGTGACTTGTGCAAAACTATCTATCTCGGTGCGAAACTTCCAGGGCCCACTGCCACTGGTACGATTACCTTCGCGAAGAATTAAGCGTTGACCATCAAGACAATACTCGTCATTGGCATCAAAATTAATCGAGCCATCTAGAAAATTGGTCGAACCGTCAACGCTATCGGTTTCTTTTGTCTTGCGACAACGCGTAATCGTAGATATGCCTGAAATATTCCAGCCGACACCAACCAAGCCATTGCCGCTATTTGAGTTGTAGTTCAGCGAAATTTTTGGCGCTACACCGCCGGTTCCCGGTAGTGTCGTGATGGGATAAGCATATGTGGCTGCACCGGATTCATCAACACGAAACGTTCCGTTGACGATACCAAATTCAGAATAAGCCGGATATGCCGATTCCGTCACTGTTGAAATACTCTCGTTGTATGGACTCGGTGGTGGTGTCGTGCAAGCGGGAGAGGTTGGAAACAATTCACAGTCAATCTCTTCGCATTCCGAATCTTGTGGATCACATTGCTGCACTGCTGCAGCATTTGCCAACGATTTACTCGGCGTGATTGGCGTTGATGCCACAACACCTGTTAACCACCCCAACGTCTGTTTGCCATTCAACAATCCATTCAACCGAAACAACGCCTCCAAGCGCGCCCGTCGCGCACCATCGGCGAGCAACAACATCAACGGATGTTGTTTGTCATCAAACATCAATAACAATTCATCAATGCCATCGGCGTCAAAGTCAGCAACGATAATGTCTTTGAGTTTGTCGAGATTCGGAATGGTTTCGATGCGTTCTTTTACGGTGTCGAATTGGTTTTCGCTGGCGGTTAAATACGCGCTGGCGTCAATTTTGGTGGTGCCGAGCAAAAACACATCGTCTTTGCCGTTGCCGTCAAAATCCCCCACGACAACACGGTGACGACGACTGCTCCAGTCGAAACCTAAATGTTGGGCTGACCATTGTTGTGTGATGGTCGCGAGTGGGCCTTGTTGGTAATCGCCGCCGACGGTGCTGACGAGGCCGTCGCTTTGGGTCGGTTGCAGCAACAGTTCATATTTGCCGTCGCCGTTGAAATCACCGGTGTTTAAGGTGGTGTTTTTGTCCGACCAATCGAGGTTGTGCAGGTGATTGTCGAAATCGAATTCGAGTTTTTGGAATTGACCGTCTTCGTTCGCTAACGCCAAACCATGACGGTTTTTGTCTTTGCCGTGCAAAAAGAGATCGTCACGGCCATCGCCGTTGAAATCGCCGACGATCGCGCGGCTGCTGTTGCTGTCCCAGCGCAGGCCCAGATGCCAGTCACCGATCGATTGCATCGGCACACCGATATGGCCGCTGCTTTCGGTGATGATGAGTTCGCTGGTCAGTGCCGGTGTGATCGATTGCAGCAGAATGTCGCTGTTTAAATCACCGTTGAAGTCACCGACGATGACGTTAACGTCTTTACGGCTCCACACTTTGCTCAAGTGACCGTCTTTCCAGCGCTGCGTGTTTGCGCTGGTCACTGCGGTGAAGATCGCGGTGTGTTCATCTTCGGGGCGTTTGGCTTGCCACAACACGTCGCTGTGTTGGTCACCGTTGAAATCGCCGATCAGGATCTGATGCGCGCCTTCGGCGATTTTTTGATCCCAGGTCGCGGCGTGCGCGACCGCTGCCATCAGCACGCTTGCAGTAGCCGCACTGAGCCAATATCCGGTGTTGAATGTTTTCATGGTGTTTCCCTGAAAATATTTTTGAATTTGGTTTGTGATAGTTCGGTTAAGTAAAACAGAACCCCACCCAACCCTCCCCTTTGCAATGGGAGGGCTTAAAATCATTTGTGGTGTTTAAGTGCCGCAGGGCTTAATGTTTTGTGAACACACGCCTTCAAGTTCGCGAATGCTGTCCACCGTGCAGTAGCGACCATCAATGCATTTTTGTTTTTGTTTGCCGGTGATCGGATCGCACAGGCCAACGTTTTGCCACATTGACACCACGATGGTGGTGCTGGTCGCGACAGGCGTGCAGCCGCTGCTGTCGCAGGTGGAACTGCAGCCGTAGGCGTCACAGGCAACGACTTCAAACATCACGTCACCGCTGCCGGCATTACTGACGTTGGCAAAGGTGTTGGCGCCCACCGAGATCCAGTTGCTCCATTGGCCATCGACAAACACGCGATAGCGGTATTCGATGGCGCCGGTTACGGCGTTCCACGAGACCGTCGCGCTGCCTTCACCGGCGGCCAGATAGCTCGGCACCAAAAATGGCACGTCGGTATGGATCAACACCCAGACGCGTTGTGAGTTCGCTTGTGTTTGCAGATTGGTTGGAGCGGTCGGAGGTGGGACAACCGTGACGGTCGCTGACGCGGTGCGCGTACCACCAGTGCCGGTGCAGCTGAGGGTGTAGGTCTTGGAGCTCTGGATATTGCTGTAATCCTTGCTCGAGCCGCTGACGGCCACACCGTCGATCGAGCAACTGGTCGCATTGGTGCTGGTCCAGCTGAGTTTGCTGGTGCCGCCCTTCGTGATCGTCGCTGGCGAGGGGCTTATGCTCACCGTCGGCGGCGGCACTACCGTCACCGTGGTGGTGGCGGTCGCCGGCGTGGTGCCGGCCGCACCGGTGCAGGTCAGCGTGTAAGTCGTGGTGGCATTGATGGCGTTAACGGTAAACGGTGAAGTCGCCGGTGTACCGTTTAAAGTACAACCGTTGGCGTGACTGGCCGTCCAGGTAAACGTTGAGCTGCCACCCGCCGCGATCTGCGTTGGGGACGCCGTAAACAACGTGATCTTCGGGTGCACCGTGACGGTGACACTGGCTGACGCCGAGCCACCGGCACTGGAGCAGCTCAAGGTATACGTTGTCGTCCACGGAATATTCGAAAAGGTTTTGCTGGTGTTCACCCCTACCGGGCTACCCGCCAACGTACAGCTGGTGGCGTTGCTGGTGGACCAGCTCAACGTCGAGCTGCCGCCTTGCGTGACCAGCGTGGGGGAGGCGTTAAAACTCGCAATCGTTGGTGGCGGGACCACCGTGACGGTCGTCGTCGCAGACGTTGAACCACCGGCTCCACTGCAACTCAAGGTATACGTCGTGGTCGCCGCGATCCCCGACATCACCTTGTTGCTCGACGTCGCCACGGCCGCGCCGGCCAACGTGCACGATGTTGTGTTCGTCGTCGCCCACGTTAACGTTGAACTGCCACCCGCACCAATCGCCGTCGGTGATGCTGAAAACGATGAAATCACCGGCGGTAATGACACCGTCAGCGCTGTACCCGTACGAAATGTGCTGCACAGATCGGCGCAAGCACGAACACGATAGCTATAACTGCCCGCCGCTTTGCCGGTAAAGGTCTGCGATAAGACATCGCCGCTTTCCACCCAAGCGATCTTGACAAACGCCGCTCCGTTTTTACTTTCTTGCAACTCATAAAACTCAGCAGAAGTCGCAGCGCCCCATGACACTGTATATGCGCCGCTGGTGGAACTCGATGGGTAGCTGATCGACACCGGAACACCCGGCGTAATACCTCCACTATCATCAATGATCGCTTCCGTAGCCGTGCCGTATATCAACAACATCGGTGCTATCAAAAAAGCTGCCACCATTCGGCGCACTGTAACCATTTCGGGTTCCCTTAATTCAATGAATTCTTGTTTTGCTTTGATGTGACTGTTTGTGAAAACACTTCAGTCAGACAATCACGTTATGTTCATTATCAATTTGTTAGTACTGAAAAATATCGCAACGTATCCGACACCGATTGATCAGTGCAGGTACCCGCCGTGGTGAACTGCACGGTTTTGCCAGCCAATTGAGCGGCAAGCAGTGTGCTCAAATATTCCTTCGCCATATTTCGGCTCATCAAAAAGCTGGTGTAATCACCATTCAAACCATGACAAGTTGGCGGGGAACGCACGCCGCCTTCCGGGTAGACGTACACCAGATTTCCGTCGGAATAGACCAGAATTTCTTTGATTTTGGCGGTGAATGTACTGGCCATCACGTTACTGGCGATCAGACCGATGGCCAGTAAGAATGAAAACTTGAGATTTTTCATTGTGCCCTCTTAATTGGCAAATTGAATCATTGCACGGTTGATCGCGCAGTCAGTGGTGGAGCTGGCTTCGTCGGTGGTAAACGTAATGACGAAACTACCATCGGATAAGGGATACACTGATTTGATCGTGCTGCTGTGCCAAACTTCGGCAGCATTAACCAATCCTGAAATCAACACCACCAACGACAAAAGTGCTATTTTCATCTGCGCAGTTTCGTCCCATAATCCAATGTCAATTTACAAATTCTATGGACTCGACGTCTTCGCCGTCGCCCCAGCGCAAACAGGTATTACGTCCGCTAACGTTTATACGTTGGCCGCTGGCAAAAGCCGATAACAGCATCGCGAATTGATCGCGTCCAGATTGGCTGTTTTCATCGCGAATCATCCAATAGCTATTGCGGGCACAGGCGGGTTTGTTGGTTCCCGTACCTTCGAGAATGAAATAATGGAGGCCGTCGCTGGAACGCACCCACAAACGGGTGATTTTTCCGCTTTGTTCGCCGGCGAAAGCGGATAGGGATATCGAGCAGAATAAAACGATGGCAGCGAAAAGCCGCAGCAACAAACTTGGCCGAGACATGGTGTTCCCCAGATTGACAAAAAAATAAAACAGACGCAGCTATCTGTAATACAGAGGTCTTGTAGTCGCCTCTTGAATCGGTGCGGACGGTAACATAAATTTTTTTACCTAAGCAAGCACTCCTTACAAAGGCTGATACCGAACCAACAAACTGCCACTTGAGGCTGCTTGGGTTGTATTGGACTGTCCTCTAGCCAAAGTGAGATGACATTGAGTAACAATCAACTCAGCTTATTATCCGTTGCTATCATCCTGAACGGGTGATTTGTTTTCATCCGGCGTAGTTGCATCCGTGGCCGGAGACGGCGTGGTTGTTAAGGGTGCAATGGGTGCTGTAGTTGGGTTGTCGCCGTTTTTTGACGCACTATCTTTGTTGTCGCCGGGCATGATTTTGCCGACCACTGTTTTGCCTTTGTTGAAAATATTTTGAATGACTTTGGTTGGGCCGGTTTTGCTTTTGGGGGTACCGTTGCAAGGTGAGCCTTTGAAATAGTGATGGACCGTGCGCGCGAAGTGTTTGCTTTCGCCTTGGTATTGATTGGCCTTTAGTGCGTCGCTGATTTCTTTTTGTAAATTCGCGTCGCATTCACAATTAAATTGGCCTTTGTCGACATAACATTGATCGTGGCGTTGGCAGCTAGTGTCGAGTTGATCGATTGGCGCGGGGGCGGTGCTGGGATCGGCCGGGTGATTGAGGCCACACCAATTGCCATAGGTGCCGAAGCCGATTTCGGCAGAGTGCGCGAACAACGACAGCAGACACAAAAACACAGCTGATGTGAACTTCATTCGATTTCTCCCTAAAAAAATACTTTTCAAAAAATAATTTGCAGAGCCACACAAACACTGGCTCGTTTCCTCCAAGCGATTCCGTGTCTCCGCTTCGCTGCGCACGGAATGACACCTAATATTCCTTATTCGTGATTTTGCTGCACCAGACGACGCGGTTGCACACGACCTTCGCTATCCATTTCACCGACACCGATAAATTCGCCGTTTTCATCGAGCAATTGCATCAAGCCGATGCTCGGGGCTCCGGGCTGCATAACGGCATTGCCGAGACGAAGATAGCGGGCACTGTGTGCCGGAAATTGCACGGCCGGTAAATGCGTCAACATGGAATTGATCGGTAACAATAAGCCATCAATCGCGCTCAAACCTTCACGTTCTTTCAATTCGGCAATGGCGTCCGAGGTGTGCATTTGCTCGGCAGAAAAAATGCCAGCTTGGGTACGACGCAGCATCGTCACGTGCGCGACATTGCAACACGATTCGGCAATGTCTTCGATTAGGCTACGAATATACGTGCCTTTGGAGCAGCGCACATCGAGGGTAAAATGAATGCCATCAAAGGACAACAATTCAGCGGCGTAAATTTCGATCTCGCGCGCGTCTCGCTCTATTTCGATGCCTTGGCGCGCAAGCACATACAAGGGTTTGCCGTCTTTTTTGATCGCCGAATACATCGGCGGGATCTGCCAGTATTTACCGATATAGTTATTGATGGCAGCGCGCAATTGTTTTTCGGTGACATCGACGTCACAGCGAGCAATGACTTCACCCTCGGCGTCAGCAGTGTTGGTTTGTTCGCCGAGTTTTCCGGTGACCAAATAACGCTTGTCAGCATCGAGCAAAAATTGCGAAAACTTGGTCGCCTCCCCCAAACAGATTGGCAACAAACCGGTGGCTAATGGGTCAAGATTGCCGGTATGGCCGGCTTTATCGGCTTGATACAAACGTTTGACGCGTTGCAACGCTTGATTCGACGAAACACCAATAATTTTGTCGAGCAATAACACGCCGGAGATGGCGCGTTTAGGAAGTTTGGGCGGTCTAGGTTGGTTCATATGTGTTATCAGTTGTCAGTCGCCAGTTGCCGGTTAACGTTGCCGATCCACCACTGACAACTGGCAACTGAAAACTGACAACGCTTTGCTATTCTTCTTCGCTGTCATCCGCTTTGACATCGGGCGCACGGGCCTGATCGCTGGCAACCGCCGATGAGATCAGCGAATTCAAACGCTGGCTGCGCGCTTGCACCTCATCGTAGTGAAACGCCAATTTGGGCACGATGCGCAAACGCATACGACTGCCCAGTTGACTGCGCAAAAATCCGCTCATGTTGTTTAACACATCAACCGATTCGGCAATTTTTTCAGGCGTATCGCGCGTCAAAAACGTCACGTAAATATTGGCGTTTTGTAAATCTTTTGACACCCGAACCGTCGACACCGTTGTCAAACTGACACGCGGATCTTTGACTTCGCGTTGCAGCAATGACGACAATTCACGTTGCAACTCAGTCGCAACGCGATCGGTGCGGGAGAAATCTCGTTTAGGCATGAAAATTCCAGTTGCCAGTTGCCAGTTGCCAGTTGCCAGTTGCCAGTCTTTTGCATTCAACTGACAACTAATAACTGACAACCGATTTATCACACAGTACGAGCAACTTCGACCACTTCGAATACTTCGATTTGGTCGCCAACACGTACATCATTATAGTTCTTGACGCCGATGCCGCATTCCATGCCGTTACGCACTTCGCTAACGTCGTCTTTGAAACGACGCAAGCTGTCGAGTTCGCCTTCGAAAATCACAACGTTATCGCGCAATACGCGGATCGGATTCGAGCGTTTGACAATACCTTCGGTGACCATACAACCGGCGATCGAACCAAATTTCGGATGTTTGAACACATCGCGCACCTGCGCCAAACCAACGATGTTTTGTTTGCGTTCTGGCGACAACATACCGCTCATCGCAGCTTTCACTTCGTCGATGACGTCGTAAATGATGCTGTGGTAGCGCACATCAACATTGTGCGTTTCGAGCACTTTTTTCGCCGCCGCATCCGCACGCACGTTAAAGCCAACGATGATCGCATTCGAGGCGGCCGCCAAGTTGGCGTCGGTTTCGGTGATGCCACCCACGCCTGATGCCACCACTTTGACGTTGATTTCCGGCGTCGACAAACGCGTCAACGAATCAGACAACGCTTCGGCTGAACCGTGCACATCGGTTTTGACAATGATGTTGAGCACTTGGGCTTGACCATCGCCAACGTTGGCAAACATGTCTTCCAAACGGGTTTTTTGTTTGGCCAATTTCACGTCGCGGAATTTGCCTTGGCGGAACAAGGCGACTTCACGTGCTTTGCGTTCATCAGCCACCACCGTGGCTTCGTCACCGGCTTGTGGCACACCGTCCATCCCAAGCACTTCCACTGGAATAGAAGGGCCAGCTTCGTTCACATTTTTACCGGTTTCATCCAGCAACGAACGTACACGACCGTATTGCAGGCCGCACAGCAAAATGTCGCCGCGTTTTAACGTACCGGATTGCACCAAGACGGTTGCCACTGGACCGCGGCCTTTGTCCAAGCGCGCTTCGATCACCACACCACGGGCCGGACCATCGCTCGGTGCTTGTAACTCCAACACCTCGGCTTGCAACAGAATTTTTTCAAGCAAGGTGTCAACGCCTTCGCCGGTTTTCGCCGACACGTAAGCGAACTGCACATCACCACCCCAATCTTCCGAGATGATGTTGTATTGCGACAAATCATTGCGCACTTTGTCGCGGTCAGCCGATGGTTTGTCGACTTTGGTGACCGCCACCACGATCGGTGAACCAGCCGCTTTCGCGTGCTGAATGGCTTCAATCGTTTGTGGCATTACTGAGTCGTCGGCCGCAACAACCAAGACCACGATATCGGTGGCTTTGGCGCCGCGCGCACGCATCGCAGTAAACGCAGCGTGGCCCGGTGTGTCGAGGAAGGTCACCACACCGCGCGGCGTTTCAACGTGATACGCACCGATATGCTGCGTAATGCCACCCGCTTCACCGGCCGCCACTTTGGTGCGACGAATGTAATCGAGCAAACTGGTTTTACCGTGGTCAACGTGACCCATGATGGTCACGACCGGTGGACGAGGTTTTTTCGGCAACTCACCGCCGAGCGACTCGGCCATGACTTGCTGTTCCAACTCGTTTTCACTGGTGGCTTTCGCCGTGTGACCCAGTTCTTCGACAACCAAAATCGCGGTGTCTTGATCGAGCACCTGGTTGATCGTGGCCATCACGCCCATTTTAAACAGCGTCTTGATCAAATCAGCGGCTTTCACGGCCATCTTCTGGGCCAATTCACCAACTGTGATCGTTTCGGGGATTGCTATTTCGCGCACTACAGGGGCCGTTGGTTTGGAGAAATTTTGTTGCATCGATTGTGGTGTTCGGCGTTTGCCTTTGCGTGAACCAAACGGTCCACCGCGCACGCTGCCAAAATCTTCGTCGTTTTCGTCAATGACGATGTCTTGAATACGACCACGTTTCAATGCCGGTGAATCATTATCACCACGGCGTTTGGCGACAACACTTTCGCTGTGTTTGTGACCGGCCGATTTGTGTGATTTGCGATCGTCTTCTTCGCGGCCGCCCGCTTTGGGTGCGGCTTTGGGCGCGTCTTTTTTGCCGCCATCTTTGTTGCCACCGGCGGCGGGTTTGGCCGCCACGGGTTTTGACAACTGATGTGATTTTTCTTTTTCCGCTTTGGCGGCTTCCATCGCCGCGCGGCGCACTTCTTCTTCTTGCGCGCGTTTTTTGGCATCGTCTTCCGCGCGCTTGGCCGTTTCTTCTTCCGCACGTTTTTTGGCGTTGAGTTCGGCCTGGCGACGGACTTCTTCTTCGGCCGCGTGCTGAACTTCAGGCGGCGTTTTGACTTCTTCTTCCGCTTTCGCTGCCGCTTCAATCGCGGCGAGTTCTTCAGGCGAACGCTTCACAAACGTGCGGGTTTTGCGCACTTCAACTTGCACGTTTTTGGTTACGCCAGCGGTGCTGACTTTTAGAGTCGACACCGATTTTTTCTTCAGCGTCAAACGCTGTGCGCCTGCCGCTTCTTCACCGTGTTCTTTTTTCAGGTGCGACAACAGATCTTGTTTTTGTTGATCGCTAACGGCGCTGTTGCCATCTTTGGCGGTAATGCCGGCCGCACGCAGTTGTTCGAGCAATTTCTCAACCGGTGTTCCAACTTGTTCCGCGAGTTTGGCGACGGTTAGTTCAGCCATATCGTTATTCTCCCGCTTAAGGCGCTTTGGCTTTAAGCAAACCAGGGCGCACGCGCCGTCATGATTAATTGTGACGCACGCTCTTGTGTCATGCCCTCAACGTCCAACAATTCGTCAATCGATTGTTCGGCCAGATCTTCCATCGTGCAAATGCCACGGCTGGCAAGTACAAACGCCAAATGCTTATCCATGCCATCCATATTGAGCAGATCGTCAGCCGGTTCATTTTGTGACAGCTTTTCTTCTGTCGCAATCGCTTGCGTCAACAACGCGTCTTTGGCGCGTTTGCGCAATTCGTTGACCAGATCTTCTTCAAAACCTTCGATCTGCAGCATTTCGGCCAGCGGCACGTAGGCAATTTCTTCGAGGCTGGAAAAACCTTCGCTGATCAAAATTTCGGCGAGCTCTTCATCGACATCCAAATGTTTTACAAACAATTCGGAAATCGACGCGGTTTCTTTGTTGTGTTTGGCGTCGGCATCGGCCTTCGTCATCACGTTTAACGTCCAGCCTGTCAACAAACTGGCCAAGCGCACGTTTTGACCACCACGACCAATCGCCTGCGCAAGCTGATCATCGGCAACAGCCAGATCCATTGCATGCGAATCTTCATCAACGACAATCGACGCGATATCGGCCGGTTGCATTGCGTTGATCACAAATTGCGCGATATTGTCATCGAACAACACGATGTCGATCTTCTCGCCACCAAGTTCGTTCGACACGGCTTGCACGCGTGAGCCGCGCATACCGATACAGGCGCCTTGCGCATCAATCCGTTTGTCTTTTGAACGCACAGCGATTTTGGCGCGTGAACCCGGGTCACGGGCAGCGCCACGAATTTCGATCACTTCTTCGGCAATTTCTGGCACTTCGATGCGGAACAATTCGATCAGCATTTCAGGGCGCGTACGACTCAAGAAAATTTGCGGGCCACGCGCTTCCGGTTTCACTGCGAAGAAATAGGCACGGACACGATCGCCGGGGCGGAAAGTTTCACGCGGCATCAGCTCATCACGCGTGATGATCGCTTCGGCGTTGTTGCCCAAGTCGAGGATGACGTCACCCCGAATGACTTTTTTGACGACGCCGGTGATCAGTTCACCAACGCGACTGTAAAACGCACCGAGCACTTTCGCGCGTTCGGCTTCGCGCACTTTTTGCACGATCACTTGCTTGGCGGTTTGCGCCGCGATACGGCCAAAGTCGATCGATTCGATTTCTTCTTCGACAAATTCACCCAGTTTTTTATTGGGTTCGTCCACTTGCGCCGCCGACAAGGTCATTTGGCGCAGTGGGAATTCCATCGGGGCATCGTCAGCGACGACTTCCCAGCGACGGAACGTATTGTAATCGCCGGTTTTGCGATCAATTTGCACGCGCACATCGATATCGTGTTGCGGATTTTTCTTTTTGGTGGCCGTCGCGATTGCCGCTTCCAGCGCTTCAAAAATGGTATCCGGGTTTACATCCTTTTCGTTCGAAACAACTTCGACGACATTGAGGATCTCTTTATTCACGAGGCCACCTCACTCTCTTTTCAATTTCATTTGCGCTTCGACATCAGGCGCAATGTTGGCTTTTTCGATGTGGGAAAAACGAAGTTGAACGCTGCTGCCATCGTCCAGCTCCAGTGAAATACCGTCAGCATCGGTGCTGACCAGTTTGCCGATAAAATTGCGACGGCCATTGTGTGGAATCATCAAACGCAGTTTGATTTGTTCACCGACAAAACGCGGGTATTGTTCAGCAGTGAATAACGGGCGATCCCAACCCGGTGATGACACTTCAAGGCGATAAGCCGCTTTGATCGGATCGTGCACATCCATCACGCCAGCCACCTGATGGCTGACCAGCGCACAATCTTCCACATCAACGCCTTCGGCGTGATCAATATAAATGCGCACCAAAGAGCGACGGCCCGGAATAAATTCGAGGCCCCAAAACTCCATTCCCGCCGCTTCAACGGCCGGTTTGATGAGTTGTGTTAGCGAAACTTTATCAACCATATCTGACTTAGATTTTAAAACGCTTAAAAAAACGCAGAAATAAAAAATGGGCGCATGCGCCCATCGGAAAATTCTGTACCGATGCGAGAAAGTCCTCTTTCTCTGTGGTCACTGCCATCCTGGCGGTGTGGTTTGAAGCGTAGTCGACGTTGCGGTCGGCGTCAGCCAAAAACGCGCGTATTGTACACGTTTTAATCAACGTTGATCGACGCCCAACAAAAAGGCCCTGATGAGGGCCTTTCCATTTATCTGGTTGCGGGGGCAGGATTTGAACCTACGACCTTCGGGTTATGAGCCCGACGAGCTACCAAGCTGCTCCACCCCGCGGCTGAGGGGCGGCATTATAGGGAGGCACCTTCGCTTACACAAGCGAATTCTCGGGCGTCCAAATGATGCCGTTTTCTGCTGAAATTTTAGGCAGTCCCTGCGTTTTATCCCACATCTCGCGCGCCAGATGAATCACGGCATCATCGCGATGGGTCAGTAACCATTCAGCAAAAGCAGCGGCGACATTGGGATAGGTCACGGGCTCCGGTTGTGATTGGGCAAACAATTCATCCAGTCCGGCTTTGTGCAAGTGATGCAGCACCACCGCGCGGTTCATCAGCGCCAATGCGTAGGCATTACTTTCTTGCTCAAATTGTGCGTGCAATGGCCGCACCGCCAAACGTTTGCCCAGCACCAACGCTTCGGACGGCAACTCAAAACCGGCACCCGTGATCACCGTGCTGCATTCGGCGAGATCGATCTTGAATCCGTCACGCGAAAACGGACGCAAATGAATGTGCCCGTGCGAACGCGGCGCCGTCACGGCGCAATAAACATAAAATTGATGATGCACAAACGGTTGCAGCCAGCGGATCAACTCATTCAACTCATCAAACGGCAAATACACGAGCACTTTGTTGGGCACGACCGTCGTCGCGTTGTGCACGGATTCGATCATCGGTGGCAAGACCGGCGCGCCAAAGTGATGCCAATGAATACCAACGGCCATACTGGCTGGTGCAAAAAATTTCAGCACCAACCGCGACGGAATATTGATGCCCTTGGTCGGCATGCGGTACTGAAACGCATATTGATGACCAATGCCAATGGCACATTTGTGCTGCCGTCGCGCCGCCCACGCGGTTACTGGTTCAAAATCGGACAGCACGACATCATAAGGACTCAAATCGAGCGCTTGGCTGTCTTGCCAAAACGTTTTGAGCTGCAGTTGCCGCAGGGTTTTAAACGGCCGGATACGGCCATGATCCATGACAAAACTGAAGCCCTGTCGCCATTCAAACGGGCTTAACTCATCGACGCCGAACAGCTGTGCACGTTCACGCCCGCTGATCAGCACGTCAACGTCGATCCCCGCCGCGCGCATCGCCCGCACCAGCGCGCGGGCGCGCGTGATGTGGCCATTGCCGGTGCCTTGCACGCCGTACAATAACTTCATCACGACGCCCTACATCAAGATGGACAAAGCCAGCAGCGCGCAACCACTGCCGAGCACAGCTCCCGCGACAATGTCACCGGGATAATGGACACCGAGAAACACCCGCGAACTGCCCACCGCCACCGCCCAAGCCCACATCAATGGCGCCAGCGGTGGATAAAACGTGGTGACCAGCACCGCCCAGACACAGGCAGCTGCCGTGTGGCCCGATGGAAAACTGAATTCGTCCGACGGCACAATGTAGTGGTGCGTCGCCAACTTTTTAAACGGCCGTTCACGTTTGATCTTATTTTTCATCCACAAGTACAGCGGCACATCAAACGCATAAGCCAGCACGCCACAGGCGAAAAAAAGGCGGCCAATTTCGCCGCCTAACAGAGCCAGAGACAGACCGATAATCGCGTAGAGCGGTCCATCGCCCGTACGCGAAACCCACAACGCTATCGCCGCCAACTGGTCGCGACGTTTACGCGTATTGCACCAGCGAAACGCGCGAGCATCGACGCTGTGCAAGTTTTGTAAAAGAGGTAGTGCATTCATCGTTTTCATGGCGCCAGTATCGGGTTGACGCGTGATCGTCAAATGATCGTTTGATGACAGTCTGATGACTGCCGTGAACGTAAACGCGAAGCGAAGCCGCTATACTGTTGTCCTCGGCGCGCCGTATGCGCCATTTCTGCTATCTAGGCTTCTCTATGTCATTTTCCGAATTGGGTCTGCTTGCTCCGTTGTTGCAAGCCATCAACGAACAAGCCTACCCAGCGCCCACACCGATTCAAACTCAAGCCATTCCGGCTATTTTGCAGGGGCGCGATGTGATGGCCGCTGCCCAAACCGGCACCGGCAAAACGGCGGCATTTACCTTGCCGCTTTTACAGCGCTTAAGCAGCGACAAAAAAGTGTCACCCAATCATATTCGCGCCTTGGTGTTAACACCGACGCGCGAACTTGCTGCGCAAATCGGCGAAAGCGTGCGTGATTACGGTAAATACATGGGGCTGCGTTACAGCGTGGTGTTTGGTGGTGTCAGCATCAATCCACAAATGATGGCGCTGCGCCGTGGGGTCGACGTACTCGTTGCGACACCGGGGCGTTTACTCGATTTGTACCAACAAAATGCCATCAAATTTACGCAAGTCGAGGTGCTTGTACTCGACGAAGCCGATCGCATGCTTGACATGGGCTTTATTCACGACATTCGTAAAGTATTGGCGCTGCTGCCCAAACGCCGACAAAATTTATTGTTCTCTGCAACGTTTTCGGATGACATTCGCAAACTCGCGACGGGATTGTTGCACGATCCATTGTCTATTGAAGTCAGCCCTCGCAACACAACGGCGAAAACCGTTACCCACGCCGCGTATATGATCGACAAAACGCGCAAAGCCACCTTGTTAAGTCAACTCATTCGCGACAATAACTGGCAGCAGGTACTGGTGTTTACCAAAATGAAACACGGTGCCAATCGTTTGGCTGAAAAGTTGGATAAAGACGGCATTACGGCCGCCGCGATTCACGGCAATAAAAGTCAGGGCGCCCGCACACGCGCACTCGCCGATTTCAAATCCGGCGCCATTCGGGTGCTGGTCGCTACCGATATTGCAGCACGCGGTTTGGATATTGAAGCGTTACCGCATGTGATCAATTATGAATTGCCGCACGTCGCCGAAGATTATGTGCATCGCATCGGCCGCACGGGACGTGCCGGCGTTGAAGGCGAAGCACTGTCGCTGGTGTGTGATGAGGAAAAAGGCGACTTAGCTGCCATTGAAAAACTGATCAAACAAACACTGCCACGTTTGCCCTTGCCCGTGCTACGCACGGCCACCGTTGTGCACCATGACAGCAAACTGGCGCACGAACCCAAGCCCACAGCGATCGTTTCACAAACGCCTAAAACCGTTAAGGCTATTGTGATCAATGAAAATGAAGTCGAATGGCAAGCGGTGCGTTCACAAGGCGCCGGTGGTCAAAACGTGAATAAAGTCGCCAGTGCGGTGCATTTGCGCTTTGATATCAAAGCGTCGTCACTGGCAGAAGGTTTAAAGCAGCGCTTGTTAAATTTGCGCGACGATCGCATTACCAATGACGGCATCATCGTGATCAAATCGCAGCAGCATCGCAGTCAGGAACAAAACCGCGACGAAGCGTTGAAACGGTTGTCGGAATTGGTGACGCGCGTCAGCGTTGTCCCCAAAAAACGTCGTCCAACCAAACCCAGCGCCAGCTCCGTACAAAAACGCTTGCAAACTAAAACCCACCGCAGCAGTGTGAAATCAATGCGCGGCAAGCCGGTTGAGTAAGATTTAGCGTTTGTTTTGAATTCTTCCCCTCACCCCATGCACACTCAATCTCCCCTTTTGGGAGAAAATGGGGATAAGGGATGGTCTCGATTGATTGAAATCATAAATAGAAAAAGGGAGTCTCAATGAACCCGTCCTCTTTCTCAACCTTGCCGCTCGATGCCGCACTTTTAGCCAATCTCGATAGCTTGGGTTTCGCGCAGATGACGCCGATTCAAGCTGAAAGCTTGCCCATCATTTTGCAAGGTAAAGATCTCATCGCGAAAGCCAAAACCGGCAGCGGTAAAACGGCCGCATTTGCGCTCGGCATTTTGCATAATCTGCGTCCTGATTATTTTGGTGCACAAGCATTGGTGCTATGTCCGACACGCGAACTCGCCGATCAGGTAGCGAAAGAAATTCGCCGACTGGCACGCAGCATTCCGCACATTAAAGTCGTGACATTATGCGGTGGCACACCCATGGGACCGCAGATCGCGTCGCTCGAACACGGTGGTCATATCATTGTCGGTACACCGGGTCGTTTGCAGGATCATTTGCACCGTCAGACGCTGGATCTGAAAGCCCTGAACACCTTGGTGCTCGATGAAGCGGATCGGATGCTCGATATGGGGTTTGCCGCCGAGGTGGACGATGTGATCCGCTTTTGTCCGCAACGCCGACAAACACTGTTATTTTCGGCAACCTATCCGGAAGCGATTGACGAACTGAGTCGCACAATTCAGCACAAACCGGTGCAAGTCAGTGTCGATGAAATGCACAGCACCGGACAGATAGAACAAGCCGCATTCTCGGTAAAAGACAATAAGGACAAACCGGCGGCGCTCAAACGATTGCTCGCGCATTATGCACCAGCTTCCGTTGTCATTTTCTGCAACACCAAAATTGATTGCGAAAAAGTCGCCGCTGATTTGCGCGGCAGCGATTTTGATGCGCTGGCGTTGCACGGGGATTTGGAGCAACGCGATCGCGATATGACCCTGGTACGCTTTGCCAACCGCAGCTGCGCGATTTTGGTCGCGACCGATATGGCCGCACGCGGATTGGATATTAAAGAATTGGCCGCCGTAATCAATTACGAGTTGCCACATGACCCCGAAGTGTATGTGCATCGCATTGGCCGCACTGGTCGCGCCGGTCAGCACGGCATTGCACTGAGTTTGGTGGCACCGTCACAACATCATCGATTGCAACATATTCAGGATTTTTTGGCACACGAACTGACAAAACCGGACATCGACGCGCTCAAAGGCGATCAACACAAAGCGCAGCAATCGATGCGCGCCACCATGGTAACTTTGTGCATCGACAGCGGTCGCAAACAAAAAATTCGCCCCGGTGATGTTGTCGGCGCCTTAACCGGTGAAGCCGGTTTACCCGGTGACAAAATTGGCAAAATCGATCTGTTTGATTTTTACACGTATGTCGCCGTTCATCACACGATTGCTGATCAAGCCGTGCGACGTTTGCAGGACGGTAAAATCAAAGGCCGCAGCGTGCGCGTTCGACATGTGTAATTCATGCGCACCTGGTTTTTGTATGTGATCGAATGCGAAGACGGCAGTTTGTACACGGGCATCAGTGTTGATGTGAATAAACGTTACGCACAACACTGTCGTGGCAAGGGCGCACGCTACACCCGTTCGCATCCACCACGAACCTTGCTCGGCTATTGCACGTTTCCGGATCGATCCGCTGCCTTAAAAGCGGAATATGCGTTTAAGCAATTGTCGCCGGCACAAAAACGCATTCATCTCGCCAATTGGAACAAAAAGCTTGATCAGGAATAGTTTGAATGTTTCATCACTTGATCAGGGCCGTGCGAGAAGGGAGACGTGAGTCGATAAGTCTTGATTCAAGACAATCGCAGCGAATTCACCGTTTGACCTAGTCAATATCAAAACAGGCAGGAACAATTCGGCTAGCGGCGTCGCGTAATTCAAAATACATAACGCCACTCAATATCTAGCTGGCGCCGTGGATCACCAGTGGGTACCAATCGCTGCGCAGCCAGATCCTGCACATCAGCGGTTTGCATGTCATCGGCTAACACATTGCGCAGACGGATACTGAAATCCGTATCGCCAACGTGGTAGCGGCATTGTACGGTTACCGCATTGGTTACATCGGCCGCGGCGCGTGTCGAAATGTGTTGCCATCGCAACGATACTTGCAGTGCCGACACACGCCAAACCAAGCCGATATTGAATATATGTTCGGGCGAAATGCGCGAGAAAGCATCGCGATCACTGTTACCATCTTTTAACCACGCATAAGTAATATGACTATGCCAATTTTCATGCTGCCATTGCCACTCCACTTCGGCACCTTGACGCTGAATGTCTTCCGCATTTGTGTAAGTCACTGTTGCGGTATTCGCAATCAGGCTGCGCAAAATGGGATCCTGCAACTCATATTGAAAGTACGAAACACCGAAGTGTTGTTGTAGCCATTGATAGTTCCACGCTAGTTCCGTGTTGTGCACTTTTTCTGCGTTTAATTCACTGTTTCCAAGCAGAACATTGGGAGGAATTCGCACGTTTAACTGTAAAAAAAGCGGGGCGTTGTAGCCTTGCGAATGAACAAGGCGCCATGTTTGTTGTTCGCTTGCGCTGTAATTCACTGACAAACGAGGCAGCCATTCGCGACCAAATTGTTCATTGTCGACATAGCGCCAGCCCACTACCGCACGCCATGCCTGCCACTGCCGATCCCATTGTGCATACAGCGCTTGTTCGACAATTTGGTCGGGTGGCATCTGCACGGCAGCCAATGAGTCGTCGGTACGGCGCAATTGATATTCCGCACTACGGCGGCGTTCACGCTCAACACCAGCCAGCCACCACGTATCGTTGTTGGATTGCCATTGCCATTGTGCGCCGATGCGCAATCGCGTGTTGTCACGACCGTCATCAGCAAATTGTTGTTCACCGTCGTTTACACCCAAAAAGATTTTATCGGTTGGAATGTGCAACGTATATTGAGTGGCATCGCCATAAAATCGCCACGCTTGCCACTGCTGTTGCGCCGACAATTGCTGCCCGTGATAGCGCAACGTCGAACGATTGAGCGTCGTGGCCGCTGCCGCGAGCCCCAAACTTTCTGATTCGAACGCGTGATAATGCACATCCGTATTGTCGCTGAAAAAATGTGCCCACACGCTGTTCATGCGTTTGTCCCGCGGTATTTCACCCGACCGCGCAGTGTCCTGCGGAAAGGCCGGCGGTAACGGACGTTCGGTAAATTCGCCGTCGTAGTTGGCATCGTCAGCATGGGCGAGTGCAAACGCCAGCTGCCCTTTGCCCAATGTCCATCGCTGTGACCATTCCGCGCGATGCTGGTCGTGCAATCCAAGTTGCAGTAATCCTTCGGCACCACTATCACGACGCGTCACCACATTGATAACGCCCGCACTGGCATTGCTGCCATAAAGAACTGCCCCCGGACCCCGAATCACCTCAACGTGGCTGATGCTGCTCAGTGCGATGGCCGCCAGCGGAAAATCACCGTGAGTTGGCTGCCAATAGGGCACCCCATCCAGCAGGAACAACACTTTCTGATTAAAGCCCTCAACCAATCCGCGCATCATGACGGTTTCGACCCCGATCGCGCTGTCTTGCACGATCACGCCGGGTAATAGTGACAACCAATCACCGAGCGTGCGGGCGCCGAGTTCACGCGCTTGGTTGGCATCGATCCGCGACACAATCAACGGCGCGTCCAACAATGCTTCTGGTCGAGCGCTGGCAACGCTGATTTTCAATTGCTTCAAATCGTCGATATCAAGGCTGAACGGATCCACGTCGGTTTGCGCACCAACAACAAAGCTCAGTAACAAAGCGATCAAGCCTAAGTAATTCATTACGCACAGGGGGATTAGGGCAATGAGATATTAGCCAAAGAATAGTTGCTTTTTTCGTTGTCACTTGTTTGTCACATTTTCAAACTCGCTACGGCAATTGCCGCAAACCGGCGAAACCGCTATAAAGACGCGTCTTTTTTGGAGCATGACTATGGGCAAACCCGGCAAAAGCGGCATCGAACGTGTTATTGATGCCTTTGGCTATTCGATGAAAGGCATTGCGGCCGCCTGGCGCAGTGAGGCCGCGTTTCGTCAAGAAGCGATGCTGGCGTTGATCTTGATCCCGCTGTCGTTTTTCGTTGCACGAAATCCGATTGATTTGATACTGCTGATCAGCAGCGTGTTGTTGGTTTTAATTGTTGAATTGTTGAATTCAGCGATCGAAGCCGTGGTCGATCGCATCGGTTCGGAACTGCATGTGCTGTCTGGGCAAGCCAAAGACATGGGATCAGCCGCGGTGTTTTTTGCATTGTGGATCTGCGGCATTACCTGGGCAGCGATTATTTATTTGCACTTTTTCCAGTAGTCGGCATCAACCACATACAGCGTTTTACCATTTCAGATTGTCACGTAACGATCATTCACACGCCATGAAATTGCCATCGACAGCCACAACACTTGAGCCGTAGGAAAAGTGATGTGGAGTCACCATCATGATGACAAACACCGGCTGGCGAGCGCTGTTTGTTTCCGATATTCATTTGGGTACACGCGCGTGTAAAGCTGAGGCGCTGTATCAGTTTTTACTGCAGCACGACTATCAAAAACTCTACCTCGTGGGCGATGTCATTGATTTTGAGCAAATGCATCGTCGCACGCATTGGCCACAACGCCATAACGATATCATTGCGCTGATCATGGCACGCGCCAAACAAGGCGTAGAGGTGATCTATGTGCCCGGAAATCACGACGCCGCGATGCGTGATTTTGTTGGCGAGGTGTTCGGCGCCATCCGTGTTCAACTCGATGCCGAACACATCACTCACGCCGGTAAACGGTTATGGATCACGCATGGCGATGTGTTTGATGCGGCCGTTAAATACCCCAAATTGTGGAGTTTTTGTGGCGACCAACTCAATGAATTGCTGCTCACGTTGAACTCACTTTTGAATCGACTGCGCACGCGAATTGACCTGCCGTATTGGTCTTTATCGACTTATTTGAAAACACATTTGAGCAAAGCCAGCGCCTATATTGCCCGTTATGAAAACGCCGCCATCCACGAGTCACGCAAACGCGGTTACGACGGCGTGATCTGCGGTCATATTCACTATGCCGCGCATTATGAGCGCGATGGTTTTTGGTATATGAACGACGGCGATTGGGTGGAATCGTGTTCGGCGATCATTGAAAACGCACACGGTGAAATGCAATTGCTGCGTCATCAGCTCCGTCCTGCTCGACGCAATCAGGTAGCGCTGCCACTAAAGCAGGCGGCCTGACGGCATCCGTGACGTACCGAGTCAATGAATCAGCAGCCGTTGTTGAATCAGCCGTGAGTCAGGACATCCAAATCCATCGTATCTATCGCCCCAATTTGGCTCACATCTCATCCTTTTGGATGAGTCCAAAGCACCAAACTTGTGCTATCAGTTATCGGTCGTCCGAGCACAGAGCACCGATCAGCTAGGGCGACGGCCTTGCAACTGAGAAAAATCACGGAGCGGTACGCCAGGAGGCAACGCCATTGAAGGCGGTAATGCTGTCCAGACAAGGCCCTTTTCGCAACCCACCGAGGAGGGCAACATGAAACATTTGTTGTGGTGTTTGTTATTCAGTGTCGGTCTTGCACACGCCAATACCGGCGTCGCGTTTGTGCATGGCACCGGCGATCATCGCAGTGATGCCTGGGACTATTGGCAGAGCGGTTTTATCAATTCGGTACGACAAGGTTTGCCGAACACCAGCAAATACGTCGTCGTCAATTGCGATTTCAGTCAGTACATGTGGACCGGTGGCGCTGCCGGTTGTTTGGCCACGCAGCTGACCAATTTTATTTCGTCACAAGCGATCACCGATCTCGTGGTTATTACCCATTCCAACGGTGGCAATGTGATGCGCTGGATCTTGTCGAACCCGACGTGGGACGCACGCTATCCGAATATCATCAGCAAGATCCGCTGGGTCAATGCCTTGGCACCGTCAAGTCTGGGCACACCGCTTGCCGATGCCGTGATCAACGGCAATGTGTTTGAACAATCGCTGGGCTGGTTACTCGGCTACAAATCCGATGCCGTGCGTCAACAACAAGTTGCGTGGATGGCCCATTACAACGCCAATAATTTGCTCGGCACCAGTGGTCGTCCTGCTCTACCGAAAGGTTTTTGGACTGTCGTTGGCACCGATGTCGATTCAGCCATTTGGGACCCCGATAGCTATTGCGGCGGTTACGGTGAAAATCTCGGCTTGGAAACCACACAAAATTGGCTCGACAGTTGTTCCGATGGTTTTCTGAATTGCACCTCACAACGCGGTGCTGGCAATTTCTGGTTTAACGATAAAGATCGCATGGCCGGTCGCGAACCCTTAAGCCATAACCAAAGCCGGCGCGCCTGTTTCGGTCTTGATGTCATTTTGCGCAACGATCTGTAAAGGAGCAAACCCATGATTAAATTTTTGATCGTTGCTGTTTCTGCCGCGTTGGTGAACTTAAGCGCGCACGCCGCGCAAACGGTTGCACTACGCCGCGCGGATGCTAATGATTTTAAAGCGACCACATTACGTCCGGCACCAATCGCCGATTGGCAAAATCAACAACGCGATGCGGTGCGTGTTACCTTGCCACTTGAGCAAGACAATGCGCTGCAATTGCACGCGAAACCAGAGGCCATCGAAAGCCGCGCCTTTTGGCGTGAGTTAAGTGGCGCCGAGTTGAATAAAGGCGTTAGCGTGCCAATTAGCGGCGAAGAAGCATTGCTGCAAATAAGTCCGATCTCAAGCAGTGGTGCCGATGCGATTGATGTACAGCAATTGTTGATCGATCAATACAGCGCCACTGAAAAGGCCGTTGTTGAATACGCCGCGCAAGCAAAACAGGCCGGCGATTTTTCAGCCCACCCAGGCAGCTTGCAACTGAAGCTGAGCAAAGCGACCACCAATCGCGCCATCGAACTGCGCACTACAGTCGTCTTAAAAAAGGACGCACGTTATCTGTTGCATGTACAAGAAAAAAACAGTCCATTTGTTTTGCATGCACAACATGACCATGAGACCGTGTTAAACAGTCAATCACTGCGCAGTGTTGCTGAGCTGCGTAAAGCCGATCAGCGTATTGCAATCACGACAAGCAAAGCCACGCTGATTGCACCGGATGGTCGTCGTTTTGCGTTGAACAGCGTCAATAACGATCGCCAACAAAAACTCGATCAACTGATGGAGTTCCCGGTCAGTGACAAACCCGGTTTGTGGGAAGTCGAATGGCAAATCAATGCGCGCGATAACGGCGTAGACGTGCAACGCAATGTGCGCACGGCGTTTCATTACGGCCACGCGACCGCGCGTTGGGGCAAGTCAGTGCAAATTGAACAAGATGCGCAGCAATGGACGCTCACCTGGCCGCTCGAAACGGTGTCAGCCGGTCGCTACGAACTGCGCGCCATCGCAGCCAAACGCGAACGCAATGGTCAGCTAACACCGATTGCGCTCGTTAGCAGCGCACAATGGCTGGAAACCGGTAAGCAACAATTGCCACTGACCATCGATAAACGTGTGCTGCACGACAACGGATTCAGCGGCGATATCGTGCTATTGGATACCCGTTTGTACGATCAAACCCGGATGACGGTGTTGCAAAAGCAAGCGCAGACTTTGAGTTTGAAGAACACTGCGGTGACTGAACGGAAAGATCGATAGTTTCGATTCATTTCGACATTCGACTCCCTCTCTTCACAACGTGAAGGGAGGGTTAAGGTGATAGACCACTATTCAACAATTTTAACCGAATTAACCGCAAATAATGATGAAGCCATTGCGGTCTCCACTTTATCCCAACTAAAACCAGCCTGGTTGAAGCTTTTTGCGAAAGAGGAAGCTGTGGCCCATTTATTTGTGTCAGTGCAGCAATGTTTTTAACCCGCTTCCTTTGTGTAACTGTGACAACTCGCGCTTAGCTTATCGCGCAATTGTTGTAAGACAAACGTTAATGAACGATTAAACGACTCATTCACCTCTTGCTCAGTTCCATTCCAGTTAATGCTGGTGTCACTACCCCGCAAATTGCCCTGTGCCTTGACCGTGTTATTTTTATCAGCAATCTCGTAAGAGACTACGACAGTAGATGCTTTCGAAGTCGCAATAGTCGACAAATAAGCCTTGCGTAGCGTTGTTTGCAACGACAGAACCAATTTGTTTTCATCCTCCACTAACTCGGTGACATCGAAGCTGCTTGACTGCATGGTTTTTAAGCCGCTACGTATCCAGCCAGTCACGTCGCCGTCGTTAATGTGCATCCACGCATTATCAGAAAGTGTCTTACCCGTGTCGCGCTCATCGCGAACCTCCTTGATCTGTACAGAACAGAGTTTGGCTTGGGGCGCAACGGTGGCTTGTTTTCGCATGGTACTATTTGGTGCTATATAGCTCGCGCGAAAATTCACGGGTTTAGGCATACAAGCTGCCACCAAGCTTGCCATCCACACTAACAATATAGTTTTCACGTATCGATTCATCATGGTACTTCTAAACAGGTTGTGAGTAAAAAAGTAGCGCGCCGTTCAGCGCGCTATTTCCAACATGAGCGTTATTGGTCCCGACTCAATTGGGGGCGGCGTTCGATGTGCCAAAAGCGTCACGTGTTACCTTAACAACACTGTCATCAACCGTAACCGAGTAACTGCCCGGTTTGGGTTGTTGCACTTTGCTACCGACCGCGACCGAAGTCGAAGCGTTTGCCATATCATCGATGGCGATTTTGATCACGGTTTTGATGCCGCGATCCAGGGCTGCTTTCAAGCGTTTACCTGAGTCCTCTGCCCATAATTTAGCGGCCTCTTCTGGCGTTTTGGTTGGTTTATCCAATGTATAGGAATAAACAACATTATTACGATACAAGGAATTCAACGTGCTGGTTTTTAGGCCTTTATTTTTTTTCACTTCTGACGTATCTTTATAGATGCCGAATTGCAAATTTTTCAACTCTTCAGTGTTAGGGAATACGTTGACATGTGTTGACACTTTGACGACACGAAAATCCGGCGAAACACTGTAATCGGTAGTGAAATATGCAACAGTCGATTTTTTGGACTCATTCAATTTTTTATCGTACGTTATGTTTGACACATCGGATACAACCTCGATTGTATCGTCCTTCATCCAAGTAACGGCGCTCGAAGCGGTACTCAGCTCGCTAACAAAACGATCATTGAAATTATAATCAAGCAGTGCATCACGAAGTGGTACTACTGCTTTTTCAGCATCTTTGGCCCGTGAATTGTTGACTGCTGAATCGATCAGAGCAAATAACAAACCACCACCAGTGGCTGTGGTTATTTGCGACTGATTAATGTCAGCACGAATTTCTTTTTGCGCTACACCAACAATCAAATCTGAACTTTGAATTTTTTCGACCGCCGAAGCAGGCATTGGCTTATAGCTGGGTTGAACAGCACATCCAGTCACGGCAAGCGCTGACAACGCGATTAAAATTATATTGCGCATACAAAATCCCCTGAGTTGCAAACCGGCCCATCCGGCGCGGCGACAAATAAATCTTTAACTCCCTACACTGTCAATGACTAATTGCAGAAATGCCTCCTTTTTTTTGCAATGTATCTATTTGTATCGTTTAATGGCTTTTTGTAGCAACTCTGCCCATCGCCGGAGCGCCCAAGGTACTAGTGCTTTATTAAGTGCAGCAGGCAAGCGGAGTGCCAATACGCCAACTCAGCGCAGTTACAAATCCGTATCGCTGTGTTCACCGTGTATATGGACTTCGGAATCTGTGGAAGCTTTGAGGGCTGACTAAATGAAGGTATTCCAAGTTATCGATCCTGCTCTTGGAATACCCAACCCGATTCGATGTCTTTCGTCTACGCCCTTTAGCTCACCGGCACACCGATCAACCACGCATGTCCCCATTTTGCAAATGCGTAGGTCAGTACAATTCCGAGCACAATTGCCAAACCGTCGGGCAACCAACTTTGTGCGTCATAACGGCGACCGTCTTTGGCATCGCGTCGACGTGAATTAATGAATGTCGCCAATGCCCACAGTAAAAAAACACCAAACAGCAACACGGCCGTTAACGTGGATTTCACCAGCAAATGCGCGAGGGCCCACACTGCGGTGCCAGCCAACATGGGGTGACCCAGTTTGGCTTTGATATGCGTGCGCGGTATATGCGCCGCCACCAGCAAAATAAATGACAGCAACATCAGCACCGGCACCACGGCGCGCGCGGCCGGTATTGGTGACCACAGCACTACGGACTCGTGATGACTGTTGGCGTAGCCCCAGATCAGCGCGACAAATGCCGTCAGCGAGACGATGGAATAGATCGCCTTCCAACTTTTTTCACCCCGCTGCGCGATAAAACGCTGACGCCACGCGTCAACAAATAAACGCGACGAATGCAGTGCAATAAAGATCAGCAATCCCAAAACAAATACACTAAAGGCCATACTCATTGCTTTATCCTTTTGTCGAACGATGTGCATCACTGTGCACGCTGCACTGTTCAGCATTGCGTGCAAGGCACACGCGTTAATGTATGTTCGCTTTATGCCGCAGGACATCGCTGAGCGTCAATGGCAACGTTTTTCGGTATTAAAAAGGCTGAGGACTGCCCTCACGATTTAGCGTTGGACGCTGCCCCTGCCGTTTCATACGCTGTGTCGACCTTAATTGACATACCCGCTGCCCCTCGCTTGCGGGTGTATCTGACGCTTGGAGAAGAGTGATGATTGCCCCGAAATACGCGCCTTATGCTTTTTCGTTTTTTATGGCGCTGTTCATGTCCTGCATTATGTCGTTTGTGATCACGGCGTTTAATATCGGCTTCGTGCCGACACTGCTCAGTACCTGGTTGAAGGCTTGGGTATTTGCGTTTGCCGTCGCGTTACCAACTATCGTGTTGATCACGCCCATCGTGCGCAAATTCGTCACACTGGTTGTCGACAAGGCATGATGGCCGTGCACTCATCGTCGGCGCTACCGGAGAGTTACCATGATTGATTTATCATCGCATGAGATGGTGAGCACGATGTTGATAGGCATTGGTGCCACGCTGATCACGGATGTCTGGGCCTTTGCTCTGAAAAAAATTGCCGATATTCCATCATTCAATTTTTGCTTGCTGGGGCGCTGGATCGGCCATCTGCGCTACGGACGTTTCATCCACGTTGGCGTTGCGCAGGCCACACCACAACCGGCCGAATGTTTCCTTGGCTGGACCATTCATTATGTGATTGGCATCGTGTTCGTACTAATGTTGGTCACCCTGTTTACATCGCCGACTTGGTTGCATCAACCTTCCTTTTTGCCGGCGTTATGGTTTGGCATTGGCAGTGTCGTGTTTCCGTTTTTTATGTTACATCCGGCACTTGGCATGGGCGTGGCGGCGCGACGCACACCGAAGCCGTGGGCGGCGCGTTTAAAAAGCACGATCACGCACGCAGTGTTTGGTTGCGGTCTTTATGTTTCAGCGTTGCTATTAAATCTGATCTCGGCCCTTTAACTGCACTTGCCGACGCCATGGCGCGGCACAATCCACGAGACACGGGCGATGGAAATTTATCAGTTAAAAACGTTTGTCACCGTTGCGCGCGAAGGCAGCATTACGCGCACTGCCGAACTGTTGTTCTTGAGTCAACCGGCCATCAGCTCGCACATCAAAGCACTGGAAGACGAAATAGGACTCACGTTATTCGAACGCAACTCTCGTGGCATGATGTTGACACCTCAAGGTGCGCAACTGCTCGGTGCGGCGGAACGCATTGTCGCGCAAGCGCACGATTGGTTGGCCGAAGCACGTCGCATTAAAGGTCAACATCACGGCAAAGTGCGCTTGGGTTTAAATCGTGGCGTCAATGCCGCGATTGTCAGCCGCTTGTTAACGCGTTTATCTGAGGCATGCCCCGACGTTAATGTCGAACTGATCTACGGCAGTTCGGCGGATATTGTGCAGGCGCTTCGTCAACGCCACATCGATGCCGGCTTTTATATCGATGGCGGTGACGACGACGCCGATTTTGTTCGTGTCAAAGTGGCATCCATTGCCGTTTTTTTGGCCGCACCGCGTGGCTGGTTCACAACGTTTGATACGGTCGATTGGTCAACACTCGCCACCATGCCGTGGCTTTGCGCCGCCAACAATACTTGTTGCGGTCGTGCCGCCGAGCGGCTGTTTCAAATGCATCACTTTCGTCCACAAAAATCACTGAACGTCGAACAAGAACATGTGACGCGCACGTTGATCGCTGGCGGTGTTGGTGTCGGTTTGTTGCATGCCGACACCGCGCAAATCGCACAGCAAAATGGCGAGATCGATGTGATCGGCCCTGCCGTTGATCAGCTGCAGTTAAATTTCGCCGTTTTGCAGCAACGCGAACACGAACCGCTATTGCAAACGGTAGCCGCTTGTCTGCATGAACAAACCGTATGACCGTAGCGCCATCGTGTGCGAGCACAGCTGATCTTTGACAAGGCCCACTCGCTCGCGGTACAACGTTTATACCCCTATAAAAATCATTGTTATCGCGATGACCGAATCCCCTAACCAACCTGCGCCCAATAGCACAGCACACGATCCGTTTGCCGGGCCCCAATTACCAACGATTTACGATGTGCCCTTGCATGCACCGTTGTTGTGGTTGCGCAAAGCATTGCGTGATATGCGCCTGCATCCGTTTGCCAGTCTATTTTATGGCCTTGCCTTTGCCGTCATGGGATGGGTGCTCAATTATGTGCTGACCAATGCGCTGCAGTATTTTATGACCTTGGTGTTTGGATTTTTTCTGCTCGGCCCATTCCTTGCGACCGGTCTTTACAATGTCGCCAAACAAACCGAAGCCGGTAAACCCGCTACGGCAATACGCACGATGTTCGCATGGCGAGCCAATGTGCAGGGTATTGGTATTTATCTGATGATCGCAACCGTGATCTTGCTGCTGTGGGGACGCGCATCGCTCATCACCTTTGCCATGTTTTTTTCAAGCGGCACACTCGAATTGAAACATTTTCTGCAGCAAGTGTTATCGCTTGAACACATTGATTTTGTGCTGACGTATTTAGTCGTGGGCGGCATTTTTGCAACGATTGTCTTTGCGATCTCGGTGGTGTCCGTACCAATGATGTTGGATCGCAACAGCGAAAGCTTCACGGCCTGTTTCACCAGCTTGCGCGTGCTGTCACGAAATCCGGCTACGATGATGTTTTGGGCGGTGCTTATCGTGACGTTGATCGGTATAGGCTTTATCACCGGATTTGTCGGTCTGATTTTCACCGGCCCTTGGGTGGGCCTCGCCACGTGGCATGCGTATCGCGCCACGGTGGGCGAAATTCCGGCTGAGCGCGTTGATTTAGAATAGACAACAATACGCTTTTGTCGGACGGTCGATCGGGCACGCCGACGTCCATCCAACGCTCCGTCTATTGCGTACAGACACGATTAACGCCGAAAACTAGCGTCGTCATGACCACTGAATTTTTTTACGCCAATCTGCCCGCATTCGACAACTTTGACGACTGTACCGACAGCGCACAATTTGTCGAATTGCCAGATGATTGGCACGTCGTGATCGCCGACATCGCCGGTTCAACACAGGCGATAGCGGCCGGGCGTTATCGCGATGTTAACGCCATCGGAGTGGCCGCCATTGTGGCGGTCAATAACGCCGTTAAACCAACGGTGGTTCCATTTGTTTTTGGTGGCGACGGTGCCACCTTTGCCATTCATGAATCGTTGCTGCCTCGCGTTCTCCCGGTGCTGCGCGCGACGGCCGACATGGCAATACAACAATTTGATTTGGAGCTTCGTGTTGGCACGGTTCCGGTTTCGGCACTGCGCGCACACGGCGCCGACATTGCGCTCGGAAAATGGCGCGTTAATGCGCACTACACGCAGGCGATGTTGGCGGGCGACGGCTGGACTTTGGCCGATCGCTGGATCAAAGATTCGCCGCAATGGCGCCCGCATGTCACTCCCGCAGTCGATGTCGATTTTTCGGGATTTGAATGCCGCTGGAACGAGATCCGCAGTCCTCACGGCGAAACCATCAGTTTATTGGTGCAAGCGCTGCCAGCACAGCGCGCACAACAACAAGCGATTTACCGTGATGTTTTACACACACTGAATGCCATTTACGGCAACGATGCGGCACATCATCCGATATCACTCGATCATCTGCGTTTAAGTTTTTCGTGGCGAAAACTGTCGTTGGAAACACGCATACGTCAATACAACGAAACGTCACCACCTTCACGCTATCACCGCCGTTTGCTGTTTTTGGCCGCCGCTGGTCGCTATTTAATGGCACGACGCATCAACACCGAACAGACGCAATGGGGTGACTACAAATCACGGTTGCGCGCCAACACCGACTATCGCAAATTTGATGACATGCTGCGTATGGTCGTCGCCGGCAATAGCGCACAACGCGCGCAACTCGACGCCTATTTGCAACGCTGTTGTGACGAAGGAAAATTGGCGTATGGTCTGCACGTTGCCGATGCAGCGTTGATTACGTGCGTTGTCTCCGATTACAACCATCGTCATTGGCATTTTCTCGACGGCGCCAATGGCGGTTACGCAATGGCCGCCGTGCAACTGAAACAGCGTTTAAAAACATTTCGTGTTGACGGGTGATTCGCGAGGCACAGCACGCATTGGCGATGTTAGTCGCCTTGTCTTAATGGAATGTCGCCGCTGCGTGACACGATCGATTCGGTTGTCGCTCCTAACACCATTACGGTAAGGTGTGCCATCGCTAATGCTTGTTGAATGATTTGCCGTGACTGCGTTTAACGCCTCTCAATTGACGACAACAGATCCTGCTGGCGCTCCTGCGCACTGTTTGAGCTGCCATTCCCTCATGCACGGTCGCTATTGTCACGACTGCGGCAAAAGCCAAATCCGTTTGCCACTGACATTAAGCGGTTTATGTCGCGACGCGTGGGAACGTATCCTGCAATGGGAAAGCAGTTTGCTGCGCACCATTGCATTATTGTTGTGGCGTCCGTCGCGCGTGCTCAGCGCTTTCTTTGCCGGACAGCGCTTGCACTTCACGCATCCGTTTACGTTATTGCTGATCTCGGCGACGTTGTCATTGCTGGCCAGCAACAGTTATGGCGAGATCTTTTGGCAAGAGTTTCGCGCCCAAATGATTCAATACGCCGGCCCAGCCAAGTCGGCACGCTATCAAACTGCCTTTGCCGATTTTTATCTTTGGTTGATGTCGGCGTTACCGTATTGGTTGCTGCTGTTTTCTTTGCCCATTGGCGCCATAGTGCGGGTCGCGTTTCCACGACGCCGCATCACGATCGCCGAAGCGTGGGTGGTCAGCTTGTACGCCAATGCGATTGCCATTTTGTTGGATATTGTGATGACGTTTCTGTTGCGCCAATTCGACGTCAGCATGAGCATTCAAATGTCGGCCACCAACGCGTTGTTACTGGTGTTTAATGTGTGGTATTTCTCAGCGTGGCTAGGCTGGCAGTGGTGGACACTGCTACGCGTCGTGTTTATGGTGATTTTTGCCTATCTGTTGGTGGGCATTTTACAAAGTATCGCCGCGTCGCTGTGGGCCGTATCACAGAGTATATAACCGCTAATTCAAACGTTTCCCGACTTGGCGATCGCAGAGTGCGCGCGTTTGTCATAACAACATAGCAAGCGAAAAGCTCTGCAGTGTGATCGCTGATAAATACCGCTCAACATGGTTTTTTCGCGATTAACACATTACCCTGCTTAAGTTATCCGACCAATGAATCAGAACAAAGGAGCGGCGAATGCCCAGCGATGACAAAACCGTGGTCGTGATCACGGGGGCCGGTAGCGGATTGGGTGCTGCATTAGCGCGGCAATACGCTCGACTCGGTGCTTGCGTTTTTATGGGTGGTCGCCAGCTGCACAAATTGCAACAAGTTGAGCGCGACATCGTCGCCAACAACGGTGACTGCCGCAGTGCCGCACTCGATGTCTGTGATGAATTGTCAGTGCAGCAATTTATGCACACCGCGTTGCAATGGCATGGCCACATCGACATCGTGATCAATAACGCCGGTGTCTGCGGCGCCGGCAGCGTCGTTGCAACACCGATCAGCGATTGGCAATGGCTACTCGACACCAACTTGCTGGGCGCTGTGCGCGTGTGCCGCGCCGCGTTACCGACCATGCAGCAGCGTCGACGCGGCCATCTCATCAACATTGCGTCGTTTGCGGGTATCGCCAATGCCCCCAACATGGCCGCTTATAACGCGACCAAATCGGCGCTGATCAGTTTGTCCGAAACCTTGCAGAAGGAATACCGCGACGTCGGCATCAACGTGTCGGTTTCGTGTCCGACATTTTTTGAAAGTGATCTCGACAGCAGTTTGCGTTCGCCCGATCCGGCCATGCAAAACGCCGTGAAAAAATTGATTCATAAATCGGGTGTCAGCGCCGAGCAGATCGCCCGCGATATTGTGCGTGCCGCTGCACGTCAGCAATTTCTGATATTGCATCAACCCAGTTCAAAATGGTTGTACTGGTTAAAACGATTGTCTAATCGCTTATTCGTGCGTTATCTGATGCACGTTATCCGAACCCGTCAAGCGCGCCGCGCGCAACGCAGTGGAGCCACCACATGAATAACTCAAACCACAATCACACGGGCAAAAAAACCTGGATGATTTACGGCGCCAATGGTTATACGGGCGAACTGATCGCGCGTGAAGCAAAACAACGCGGATTGAATCCGGTGTTGGCAGGACGCGATGAGAAAAAAGTGCGCGCCTTGGCCACCGAGTTGGGTTTCAAGTCTGTCGCGTTTGATCTCAGCGACACGGATCACATTGGCAAGCACATTAGCGGTATGCACACCGTATTGCATTGCGCCGGCCCGTTCTCTGCAACGGCTGCCCCCATGATGTCTGCGTGTTTGCACGCGAAAGTGAATTATCTGGATATCACCGGCGAGATCGCCGTGTTTGAACATGGCAATAGCTTGCACGCCGCTGCGCAGCAAGCCGGCATTGTGATCTGCCCGGGCGTCGGTTTTGACGTGGTGCCCACCGATTGTTTAGCCGCCACATTAAAACGCGCCATGCCCGATGCAACGCATCTCACCTTGGGTTTTGATTCACGATCGAGCTTTAGTCCCGGCACCGCCAAAACCTCCGTGGAAGGTTTGGCGCAAGGCGGCAAAGTGCGCCGCAATGGCCTGATCACCGTTGTGCCTCTTGCGTTCAAATCGCGTCGCATCGATTTTGGCAACGGCGAAAAGTCGGCGATGACAATTCCATGGGGCGATGTCGCCACCGCGTTTTACAGCACCGGCATTCCCAATATCGAAGTGTATATCCCTGCGTCACCGCGTTTGATTAAACGCTTGCAGCGTTTGAATTGGATCCGTCCGCTTCTGGGTTGGCGTTTTGTGCAAAACTTCATGAAAAAACAAATCGATAAAAAAGTGCGCGGCCCCGATCTGAATGCGCGCAGCAGCGCCAACACTGCCGTCTGGGGTGAAGTAAAAAACGCACAAGGCAAGGTTATCAACGGCCGCATGACGGTACCGAACGGTTACACGTTGACGGTTTTGTCCAGTTTGGCGGTTGTCGATTTTCTCGAACGTAATACTGCTAGTGGCAGCTTCACACCATCGACGTTGATCGGCGCGGATTTTGTAACGAGCTTACCGGGCGTGAGTTGTATCACCCTATCCTGAGCAACGAGTAGGCCTAGCACAACAACAATGGTTGTTGTTGCTTATGAAAATGGTCCGACATTCAGGCGGCTGGTATGCTTGGTGCCATACGTTGGCGTTTTGCACTATTGAGAGGACATGGGGAATGATGAAACACGTTTTGCTTTTTATTTTGTTGTGCTGCTGTGCATCAGCTTGGGCGCTGGACCGTGGTGACAAAATCCCGGACGACCTCGGGGAGACCTGGGCTGAAGAGGCGTTGAGCGCCAGTTCGCTGCAAGGCAAAACGCTGGTGATCAGCTTTTGGGCCACATGGTGCGGTCCCTGCCGCAAAGAGATTCCTTTTCTGGAAGGTTTTCAACGCCAGTTTGGCAGCGACACACTGAAGGTTGTGACCATCAATCACAAAGAAATGCGGCGCGACATCAAAAAGTTGATTCCCTCTGTCGACAAGCTGCAAATGGTCGTTGCGCGCGACGTCGATGGCGATGTTGGTGATGCGTTCGGTGTCTCTTCCTTTCCAACCTTGTTCATTGTCAACTCGGAAGGCGTCATACACGCACGCCATACCGGCTATTCCGATGCCAGTTTGATGCAATCGCTGAACGAGGCCATCAAGTTATCCGGTGGCGACAAGTTCATTGGCGAAATGCTGCGATAATGTGATGGGTCATGACAGCAACGTATGGCAGCTGATTGTTTCTTTACGGAGTTCATATGACGATAAACCGATCACCGGAAGAGTTGGCGCAGCTCGATCGCGAATTCAACGAAGCCCGCCGCAAAGGTCAGGACAGTTACCGCGAACAAGCCCTCAAATTATATCCGTGGGTGTGTGCCAAATGTGCGCGCACATTCACCGGCAAAAATCTGCGTGAACTAACCGTGCATCACAAAGATCACAACCATGACAACAACCCACCCGACGGCAGCAATTGGGAATTACTGTGCCTGTATTGTCACGATAACGAGCACGCTCGCTTTGTCGATCCGGACGCGCATATTGGCGTACGAGCTGGTTCGCTAAAACGTTCAACCGCAACGCATAATCCATTTGCTGATCTGGCGAGTCGGCTTAGAGAAAAAAAGTAGATATTGAACTGACGTGAGGTCTCTAGGGCACTATTTACAAGCAAATGGATGTTGTCTTTAGCATATCGGGTTTGAAAATCTTTATTTGAGGATGATAATGTGTTAATTTCTTGACACCACACTGTTGTGGTTTTAGTTCAAGGGAAACTTAGCATGTTGGCACTGACTATTCTCATTACTGCAGCTTTGGCAATTTATGTCTCAAAAAAAATTACTGTCGTTTTTAGTAATGTTCCGTGGTAAATAATGAGTATAGTTACGGTGGACATGCTTCACCGTAACGTCTTTTCCGCTTATAGCGTTCAATTTTACTTAACAAATAATTTCATCAGCATATTGCGTAGTGTACGTAAAACGGGATTTTTATAATGGAAGTAACGTGTTGCGTCACGCGACAATACGAGCTTTGGCCAGGATCGTTTGTAGCTTTCATTTTGATACGCTTCTAGCGCCAAACGGACATTTGGGGTTTTCTGTAAATTACAAACGATCTGCCAAGCGTCTAGCATGGCCATGTTTGCGCCCTCCCCTTGAAACGGGCTCATTGCGTGGGCTGCATCACCTACCAAAATAAGACGATTATCCAAATATTGCGATATACGTTGGCAGTCGAAAAGCTTCTTCAATTGGATTTTTTCGGCGGGTGTTTTCTCAACTAAACCAGAAAACTCAGGCTTAACCTTTGCAAAACAGCATTGCGCGTATTCTTTTATTTTCTCCGGCTCCCACGCAATTGTTGTATTAGTTCGATCATAGATTGACCAAAAATACTCACCACGAACATTATTTTTCATCACAAAAAACGACATGTTTGGTGACAAGATGATTACGTTACCTCTATCCAATATAGGTAGGTTTTCATCTGCGGTAACAACGCCTCGAACACTGACTAGATTTAAATCATTCAGCTTATCGCCATGTAGCTGTTTCCGTGCCAACGACTTGCTGCCATCGCAGGCAAACATATAATCAGCTTCAATAGAGGTGTTGTCGTCAAAGAAGCCGACAACTGAATGATCGGTGTTTTGGTATCTGACCAATTTTTTGCCGTAATGAATATCGACATCGTGAATTTTTGAAAGCAACAATTTCCTCAGTTGCAGTCGAGACAGGATCAAAAAATCATCTGTTCCTAGCCTTTTATTCAGTGCTACTTTCGTTATTATTCGACCGGATGAATCAAAGTAATGTAAGTCAGGGATGCCGCGTGAACATCTTTTTGCTTGATTTAAAAGTCCAAGCTTATCCAGTACAAAGCTGCCACTTTCTGGCTTCAGTCCGAGTTCGTAACCTTGAAAACGACTATCAAACGCAAGATCACGTTCATAAAGTGTTATATTTGCCTGCGATATGTACTGTCGTAGTAAGGCGGCTAGCGACAATCCTGAAATTCCAGCACCTATAATGGCAATATTCATTATTTGTTTTAACCAGGTTATGCTCGTAAGGTTGCGTGGCCCATATTATGCCTAGGCGGAATTTGACAAATACCAACTCGGCAGCTACGCAAATATGTTTTAAGTAAGACGCCGTCATTTCGAATTGCGTTTTCTAATCGAACTTGCGCGAGTGATCGCAACTCATTTGTTGCCAATCAATTGGCCATCATCTGCAGCCCCCGATCGCTCATAACGCGGAGCGTCTCTATCCAATGCTTCCAATGCATTTTCGGCAAAGCGAACAATTTTCTTGTCGGCACTCTGCGCAACCAGATCACGCAATACGGATTCATAACGTTTGCTACGGCTTTGTTCGAGTAAACGGCACAACCACGCGTAGGCGTCTGCAAATTTTGGATCAGGATTGGTCAGTGATAACCACAGACGATCGGCGACGACATCTAGAATGGCGGTATTGCTGCCTTTTAAAGTGTATAAATTTTTGGCGGTTTCACGCAGCAGTATTGGATCGGTTGTCCACATCGAATACGCCAATCCCCAATCAGCGCCAGAATAATTCAGCGCTTGTGTCGTGACAATCGGCCATTGATCTAAGACCAACCAGCCGGCTTTGTCGTCTTTTTCATAGGTGAAACGCACACCGCCAAAATTTGGATACCAGAAACGCAGATACGACGCGTACCACGACGCAAAATGGCCAGCGGATTCGCGTCTGACGACGGAATCTAATAGCGGCGGCAATCCGTATTCGGTCACGATCGCTTCCAGTGAAGTGGATTCGCTGGCCTGCAATGGCGTGTTGTTTGACTTGGCGGGATAACGTTCACGCAACGCTTGTATTCGCGCTCGTTTGCTGGCTTCATCAAAGGCTTCAGGTTCAAAGACTGTTGTGCTGGTGTTGGTGACGGGCGCCAACTTGGTCAGCGCTTCATCAATGTAGTTTTTTAATTTTTTGTTGCTCGCAAACTCCGTTTGGCAACGTTGTAAAACACCACGGTAGCGTGCATTGGCACTCATGCCCAGATCTTTAGCCAGCCAACTGAGTGTGTCGATCTCTTCGTCTGTGTAGCGCTTATGACGATTACGCCATAACGTCACCGCCACCACGTCAAGCAGGTCTTCGTCGCTGATTTTTTCGCGTCCCATAGCGCGCGCCGCCAACCGTATGTCTTCGGTGTTACCGTTTAGCAACAATGACGTATAAACAAAATAATCAATGTCCTGTTTCATCGTTGCCATAACGGGCAACGCGATGACGGCGACAAGTGCCAATAATGTGCGGCGTAAGCTTTTCATGTTTTCCCCTATTCGACGAAAAAGCACCAAGTTTTTTATCTACCTTGGCTGAACTAAATTCTTTTGCAATGAAGACACAACGCAAAGCGCGTTTACATAAGCGGCTCGGGATTATTGGCAAGAACTCTTTCTATCGCCTTTTCAGCACTACGGTAATCTCGAACGCTAAAAAAACCCAGCTCTTCAACTGCATCGCCATGGCGACCTTTGCCTTTTACAATACGCTTAAAAATCAAATTCCCAGTAGTGCCTGCATTTGACAACCGTTCGTAATTTGACAAGCTTTTTGCGCTAAATGAATGAATAAGCAAACTTGGGAATCGCCTAAAAATTAACGCTCGCTTATTGGTTATGACATAGTAAATATGTCGCGAAGCAAAGGCGGAGGCCAGTGGCGACAGCAGCATGCCTATTCCGGCAATGATAAACATTCCGCCCCAAAACAACGCAAAGTAGCCGGCCTCTTTGCCATTCACCGCTTGCGTGCTCCAGACTTGATATTCCCAAAATAGCGCGAATGCTGTGAATGGAATGCCAAAGATCGCCGTTTTCCATTTCCTTCGCGCATACCCCCACATTTCCGGTATCCCCGCCCAAACAATGGGTTCACCATTAATTTCTTGTCGAATTGCGTCTTCTAAAGTTTTGGGTGGTTTAATCATTTTTAACCTGGCTAAACTTTATTTGTTGCCATGAGGTTTGTCGGCAGAAAATCAAAATGAGCGATCAATAGAATGATTCAAATCTGACATTTTGGTTTTCTGATTGACGTTTGACGCAACGCTCTTGGGTACAGTCGACGGAAGTTCCTCGCGAAATCCCGTCTTACTCTGTTGTGAAATTACTCACTTCGTTACATTTCACTATTTGATGTCAGCGACAGTATCTTGATGCCGGATAAGCCTCGCCCCAGCAGCAATGTGTCATGGCTGATCGACTTCATCGTTGGGATATGGGCGGCGCTAATCGATGTGGTTTCAACGTAGCTGATTCTGACTTTACGCCAGAAAAAATCTTGTGGCTCAACGACAAAATTGCGGTAGTCCGTATTGAGGCTGGCTTGCATAACGGTAAAGCCCGCGCTGGCTTGTTTCATGTAGCCACAGACTTCATTTTTCCCGCCTTCTACTTCCCATGTACCGGCAGCGCTATCGGCGCGAATATTGACGACGGTGTCGTCACTAAAATCATCACAGGCGCTTTGGTCACCGGAAAGTGCGCGCGAGGCATGTTGCGCCACCCATCGTTGCGCCGCATCGTGCGAAAAGAGGTAACGCCCCTGAAAATAATAAGCAGCAACCAGCACCAGCAAAAACAGCAGCTTTTTCACAAGTCATCCCCAAAAGTGACCGCAGTGTGCGGCGCGCCACTTTAGCAGAAACTCCCTACAGCGGGCGAGGTCAGCGGATAGCTTCTAAGCCCGCACGCCTAGCTCAAATTTTTGAAGACCACGCCATTTGCTTTTCGATTTTCGCAGTGTGTTTGTAGATCGACACCGCTTTCATTCGTACGATTACGCTTCGCTAATCGTACCTACGAGATCTTATGTTTTTTGCTACGGTAGAAATAATTTCGTTGAAACTTTTGGGGCCCCTTTAGCGCCGCCCGAGTAGCGGAGAAATCAAACGGGGATTTCGGCGAGTATGTCTGAGCGAAGCGAGTTACGCAGCCGCCGTTTGATTTTGAGCAACGCAGGAACGGTGCACGCTATACGCACCACACTATTGCGGCGCTTCAGGGGTGCGTTCTTTGCTCACTTTCTTGCGCAAACAAGAAAGTGAGTCGGCTGTCGGGCCGAGACCCGACGCGGATCTAGTTGCGCGCGATTAACATTTCGACAGGCAATCCGTTTTTGAATATAGATAAGCGATTTCATTCGTACGATTACGCTTCGCTAATCGTACCTACGAGCTCTACCCCTTATGTCACTGTCCGATGTCATTCAACTCATTTCTTAGTTTTGGTTCGAATTTATATAGCCTTTCAACCATAACTTTGAGCGTTTTATTTTGTAGCTCAGCTTCTTTGTCATAAAATTCAGCTAGCTGATCTAATTTGGCGTGGAATCTTGTTCCACTCTCTTGAGCTTGCGCATCTTCAAATCTCCTGTACTCTTCAATTGTATTTTCAAGAGTTCGCCATCTATTTTCAGCTATGATCGACAATGCTGAGAGAATTATCTGTTGCTTTTGCAATTCTCTATCATCATTAATTTGCGTCTGCATCAATGCGATTTGCTTCTGTTGAACACGGACCGAGATCGCTAATAGAATAAAAGCCAAACCGGAAAAAACAGTCCCCGCTACACCTCCAATGTAATCACCCAGGTCCCCCCATGATTCTGTTTGTGTTGAAACACCAAACTCGGAAAATTGTCGAATATACGGCGCCACGACTAGTGCTATTGCAACCACGAAGACAAGATATACTAGCCAGTTTTCTTTAAAATGTGACTTCAGTTCTATCTGCCATTTTTTGCTCATATTTTTTCCCACGCAATAAGTTACCAGCTATATACTACTAAACAGTTATCCAAATAAAAAAGCCGCTTCACAGCGGCTTTTTTATCATCACACAAACGCTTTCGCGCACCAGGCCAGTATCCCCATCGGGAACAACCCCAGCACTAACAGCGCTAAACCATTCGCACTGATCGCCAAGCGCAATGCCGTGCTGGCTTCAATTGGTGATTTGTCGTCGCTTTGATCGAAGAACATCACTTTGACGACTTTTAAATACACATAACAACCGATGACGCTGAAGAACGCGGCGGCGCCGGCAAGCCAGTACATTTCGCTGTGGACAGCGGCGAGGAACACTTGCAGTTTGGGCCAGAAGCCGATGAACGGTGGGATACCGGCCATCGACATCATGATCAGCATCATGATCGCGGCGTACCACGGTGATTTGTGCCAGAGACCTTTGATGTCGTACAGCTCGTCGCTTTCGAAACCAGCGCGTGACAAGAACAGAATCATGCCGAAGCCGCCGAGTGTCATCAGTGCGTAAATGAGCACGTAGAACATTGACGCGGCATAACCTTCGTTGCTGCCGGCGGCAAAGCCAATTAAGAAATAGCCCATGTGCGCGATCGCCGAATACGCGAGCAGGCGTTTTAAATTGGTTTGCATAACGGCGCCGATATTGCCGACGGCCATTGAGGCGATGCTCAGCAAGGCCAGCATTTCGCGCCAATCTGGTGAAAATTGTGGCAAGGCTTCGACCAGCAAGCGTGTGATCATGCCGAAGGCGGCGATCTTGGGTGCGGAACCAACAAACGCGACAACCGAAGTTGGCGTGCCGTGATAAATATCCGGGATCCACATATGGAATGGTACCGCGCCCAATTTGAACGCAATGCCGGCGACGATAAACACGAGCGCAAATCGATACAACATCGCTTGGGTTTCGCCGTGTGGCGCTTGCGCGATCACATCGATATTGATGCTGCCGGTGGCGCCGTACAACATTGAAATACCGAACAGCAAAAAGCCTGACGCGAGCGCGCCCATCACAAAGTATTTCATCGCCGCTTCCGGCGCGCTTTGTGAATCGCGTTGCATGGCGACCATCGCATACAACGACAAGCTCAAAATTTCGAGGCCGAGATAAATCGTCAACATGCTGTACGCCGACACCAGCACCATCATGCCGAGTAGCGAGAACAGCGTTAACAAATAATATTCGCCGCGCATGAATTGGCGTTTGCTGATGTAGGCACGCGCATACAGCAACGCAATGGCGGTGGAAATATATAAGCCGACTTTCAACACCGTGGCGATGGCATCGTGTTTGAAATGACCGGCATACAACGCCGGCAATTCCGGCAAGGCGGCCATATTGGTGGTGATAAACAGCGCGCCGACAATCGCCAGCAATGTTAACCAAAAGGTGTTGCGACGTTCTTCACCGGGGAAGAACAGATCAACCAGCATGACCACACAGGCCATGCCCAACACAAAAATTTCGGCGGATAAAAAGCTCAAGGAGGTTTCTGTCATTTCTTATACTCCGCCACCCAGTTTTGATTGCAAGCCGGTTTGCAGCAGGTATTGCACCGACGGTTCCATAATGTCGGTCAGCGGTTTCGGGTAAATACCGAAATACAATACCGCTAACGCCAACACAGCCAACATGAGGTATTCCCGTGTGGAGATGTCTTCGAGCTCAGCAACGTGACTGTTGGCGATTTCGCCAAACATCACACGCTTGACCATCCACAACGTGTAGGCCGCGCCGAAGATCAACGTGAACGCCGCAAAGAACGCGATCCACGGATTCGCGGCAAACGACGCCAGAATCACATAAAACTCGCCAACAAATCCGCTGGTGCCCGGCAAGCCGGCATTAGCCATACCAAACAGCACCATGAACATGGCAAATTTTGGCATCGTGTTCGCGACACCACCGTAATCACCGATCTGACGCGAGTGCACACGGTCATACAACACACCAATACACAGGAACAGCGCACCGGAAATAAAACCGTGCGAAATCATTTGCACGAGCGCGCCTTGCACAGCCAGACCGGCTTGCATGAAATTGCCAGCGTCGGCCAAACCAAATGCGATAAAGAAACCGAGCGTGACAAAACCCATGTGCGCAATTGACGAATACGCGACGAGTTTTTTCATGTCTTTTTGCACAAGTGCAACCAAGCCGATATAAACAACGGCAACCAAGCTTAAGATGATCATCAAGTCAGCAAAATAACGTGACGCATCGGGCGCGATCGGCATCGCAAAACGGATAAAACCATAGGTACCCATTTTCAACATGATCGCGGCCAGTACGACAGAACCACCGGTCGGTGCTTCAACGTGCGCATCGGGCAACCATGTGTGCACGGGCCACATCGGTACTTTGACAGCAAACGCGAGGAAGAACGCGATAAAGATCCATTGCTGCGCACCGAGTGCGAGCGGCAAATGATGCAAATCGCTGATCATAAAGCTGTTGGCTTGCAGGCCCATGTAAATCAGTGCGACCAACATGAACACAGAACCTAAGAACGTGTACAGGAAGAATTTGATCGTCGCATACACACGATTGGGGCCGCCCCAAATACCGATGATCAGGAACATCGGCACCAGCATGCCTTCCCAGAACACGTAGAACAGCATCGCGTCGAGCGCGGCAAAAACACCGTTCATTAAACCGGTCATGATCAAAAACGCGGCCATGTATTGTGATTGGCGATTTTCGATCACCACCCAGCCGGCGATGATGATGATCACCGAAATAAAACTGGTTAGCATGATCAGTGGCAATGCAAAACCGTCAACGCCAAGCGCGTAGCTGATTTTTAAATCACCCAAACTTATCCACGGTGCAAATTCGTTGAATTGCATTTCGTGGCTGCCGAGTTGATAACCGCTGTAGAGCGGAATGCACAGCGCTAACGTCGCTAATGCCGTAATCAACGACAACCAGCGTGACGCTTCTTTATTGCGATCGCCGGTGCCAAACAACACCAGCAGGCCGCCGACCACCGGCAACCAAATCAATAAACTGAGCAAAGGCAGTTGTGTCATTTTCTTTATCCCCGTGCCTTACGCCTTGAACCAGAACCAAATCAGGAAAACCAGCAAGCCGAGAATCATCGCAAACGCATAGTGATAGAGATAACCACTTTGCAAGCGACGCAATTGGCTGCTGACCTTGCCCACCAAACCGGCCGAACCGTTGACCATTGCACCGTCGATCAACTGCACATCACCGTGATGCCACAAACGCAAACCTAATTTGACAGAACCGTTGGCGAAAAACGCTTGGTTAAAATCATCAAAATAGTATTTGTTGATAAACAGTTTGTGCACAAACGAGAACGTGTTCTGAAACTTGTCGGCAATATGCGGGTTTTTAACCCAGATAAACCACGCGGTCGCGACACCGCCCAACGCCAACCAAAAGGGCAGCGTCATCGGTGCGTGCAACGCAAACGCGATCCAACCGTGCGACAAATGTTCGGCCACCGGTTTCAGCGTTTGGTGTTCCGGTGCAACATAAATCACGCCATCAAAGAAACTGCCGGCTAACATTGGCTGTGCAAAGAACCACGCGATGACGACTGACGGGATCGCGAGGGCCAGCAACGGGATCGTGACCACCCACGGCGATTCATGCGGTGTGTGAGCGTGATGATCATCATGATGACCATGATGAGTGTGCGTGCCGTGTTTGTGATCGTGATCATCGTGCTTCACAACATGATGATGATGTTCGTGCGCGTCGTTGAATCGTTCCTTAGTGTGGAACACCAGGAAGAACATGCGGAAGCTGTACAACGCGGTGATAAAAACACCGGCGAGCACGCAGTAATACGCGTAAGTGGCTCCCGGAATATTCGCCGCATGCACCGCTTCGATGATCGCGTCTTTGGAATAAAAACCGGAGAAAAACGGTGTGCCGATCAGCGCGAGCGAACCGAGCAGCGACGTGAACCACGTGATCTTCATGTATTTCCACAAGCCACCCATTTTGCGAATGTCTTGTTCGTGGTGCATGCCAATGATCACGGAACCGGCGGCGAGGAACAGCAGCGCTTTGAAAAACGCGTGCGTCATCAAATGAAAAACACCGGCGGCATACGCTGACGCACCGAGTGCCACGACCATGTAACCAAGTTGCGACAACGTTGAATACGCGACAACCCGTTTGATGTCGTTTTGCACGATACCGAGAAAACCCATAAACAATGCCGTAGTGGCGCCGATCACGAGCACAAACGTTAACGCGGTTTCACTCAATTCAAACAGCGGCGACATGCGCGCGACCATAAACACGCCGGCGGTCACCATCGTGGCGGCGTGGATCAACGCCGAGATCGGTGTTGGGCCTTCCATCGAATCCGGCAGCCACACGTGCAAAGGCACCTGTGCGGACTTGCCCATCGCACCGATAAACAAACCGATGCAGATCACCGTCATCGCGTTCCATTGTTGACCGCCGATGATGTTGAAGGTTTTGTTCATGCCGGCAAAATCAGCCGCACCACCAAATACGGTCGCGTAATCAAGCGAGTTGAAGCAGTACAACACGGCGGCAATCCCAATCAAAAAGCCGAAGTCACCCACACGGTTGACCAAAAACGCTTTCATATTGGCGTAAATCGCGGTCGGGCGTTTAAACCAGAATCCGATCAACAAATACGACACCAGACCCACCGCTTCCCAACCGAAAAACAGTTGCAAGAAGTTATTGCTCATCACGAGCATTAACATCGAAAACGTGAACAGCGAAATGTAGGCGAAGAAACGTTGGTAACCGGCGTCATCAGCCATATAACCAATCGTGTAAATGTGCACCATCAAGCTCACGAACGTGACGACGACCATCATCATCGCGGTCAGGTTATCGACCAAAAAGCCGACTTCCATATTCAAACCGCCAATCGTTGCCCATTCGTAAATGGTTTCATTAAATGCCGGCATTCCATTGGAATGTTGCCAGAACGTGTACAACGACAACACGCACGAGATCGCGACACCCAAAATGGTCACGGTGTGCGCGCCTTTACGGCCCAATTGTTTGCCAAACAAACCCGCAAGGATGGCACCGACCAACGGCGCCAACGCAACGGTGAGGTAAATATTCTGCATTGTTGTTTTACCCCTTCAAGCTGTCGAGTTCTTCGACATCGATCGTGTTGCGGTTACGGAACAACACCACCAGGATGGCGAGGCCAATCGCGGATTCGGCCGCTGCAACGGTCAAAATGAAGAACACGAAAAGCTGCCCCATTTGATCGCCCAAGAAATGCGAAAACGCGATGAAGTTAAAATTGACGGCCAGCAACATCAATTCGATACAGAGCAATAACGTGATGACGTTTTTGCGGTTCAGAATGATGCCGGCAATCGAGATGGCGAACAGCGCACTGCTGATCAGCAAATAAGATTGCAGCGTGATCATGCTTGCTCTCCTTCTGATTTTTTCACCGCCGGCATTTTGACTACACGCAAACGATCTTCTTTCGTCGCCAATAACTGACGACCCACATCTTGCGTTTTGCGCATGCGAGTGCCACGGAACGTCAAACTGATCGCCGCCACAATCGCGATCAACAGCACCACAGCGGCCAATTCAAACGGATAAAAATGTTCGGTGTAGATGATTGAACCCAAGCCTTTCACGGTACCGACGTCGGCGTTGGTTTGTGCGACCACAGCAAATTCACTGTCTTTGACCATAAACCAAACCAATCCAAACACCAGCACGGCGGCGAGCACGCCAATCGGCAAGTAGCGCGTAAAACCTTGTTTGATGGCGGCATACTCAACGTCGAGCATCATGACGACAAACAAGAACAACACCATCACCGCACCGACATACACAACGATGAGGCTCAGTGCCAAAAACTCAGCTTGTAGCAACATCCACAATACGGCGGAGCAGAAAAATGTCAGCACCAAAAACAACACGGCGCGTACCGAGTTGCGCACCGTGATCACAGCGGTCGCCGAGACGAGCGTCAGCGCGGCGAACACATAAAACACCACTTGGGTCAGCAATTCATTTGGATTCATTGTTCTGCCCTTATCGATACGCCGCGTCAAGCGCGCGGTCTTCGGCGAGTTGTGCTTCGTATTTATCGCCGATGGCGAGCAACTTCGCTTTGGTCATGATCTGTTCACCACGTTTTTCAAAGTGGTAATCAAACACACGGGTTTCGACAATCGAATCGACTGGACAGGACTCTTCGCAGAAGCCACAGAAAATACATTTGAACAAATCGATTTCATACCGCGTCGTGCGACGTGTGCCATCGTTGGCGCGCGGACCGGCTTCAATTGTGATCGCGAGCGCCGGACAAACGGCTTCACATAATTTGCACGCGATGCAACGTTCTTCACCATTTGGATAGCGACGCAGCGCATGCAAACCGCGAAAACGATGGGATTGCGGCGTTTGTTCTTCGGGGTATTGCACGGTGACTTTGGTCATAAACATATGACGCCAGGTCACGGCCATACCGGCACGCAATTCACCTAAAGTGAACGTGTGCCAAAAACGACGTAAGGATTCCATTTAGTCTGTCCTCACTTAAAACCAAGGGCCGATTTTGGCTTTTGCCAAAAACGCGACCAAAACCAACCAAACAATCGTCAGCGGAATAAAAATTTTCCAACCGAGACGCATCACTTGGTCATAACGGAAACGCGGGAAGGTCGCGCGTATCCACAAGAACACAAACAAGCTGATGAAAACTTTGATCAACATCCAGTGCAAACCACCGGTGACCAAGGCCGTGCCAAGCAAAGGAATGTTTTCTAAACCTAAACCTTCAAACGGCGACAACCAACCGCCCCAGAACATGATCGCAGTTAAGAAACTCATCAAAATCATGTTGCCGTATTCAGCCAGGAAGAACAGCGCGAATCCCATGCCAGCGTATTCGACGTGGAAACCAGCAACGATTTCGGATTCGCCTTCCGGCAAATCGAACGGTGCGCGATTGGTTTCGGCGATGCCGGAGATCCAATACACGATCATTAACGGAAACAGCGGAATCATATACCAGTGCCAAATGCCGCCTGATTGTTTCATCACAATTTCGGTCAGGTTCATTGAATGCGAGCACAGCAACACACCGACGAGCGCGAAGCCCATCGCCAACTCATAGGACACGACTTGCGCGGCTGAACGCAAAGAACCGAGAAACGCGTATTTGGAGTTGGATGCCCAGCCCGCGATGATCACGCCGTACACACCGACGGATGTCATCGCAAACAAAAACAACAGACCTAAATTGACATCGGCGAGCACCAAGCCCATATCAAATGGCACAACCGCCCACGCCGTGACTGAAGCGGCGTACAACGTGATTGGCGCCAGAATAAACAGCCATTTATTGGACCGTTCCGGCAACACGATTTCTTTTTGAATCAGTTTTAAAACGTCAGCAAACGGTTGCAACAAACCTTTTGGACCAACACGGTTGGGACCAATACGCACTTGCATCCAACCGATCACTTTGCGTTCCCACAACGTCAGGAACGCCACCGACAAAATCAGTGGCAATACAATCGCAACAATTTTGACGATGATCCACAATCCATCCAACGCGAAATCCAACCACATGATTACGCTCCCCCAACGTTGGCGTCAGCCGTTTGTTGCAAACTCGGCGCACGACGCACAAGCGCATCAATCCGGTACATACCCACAGCGTGTTGATCGGCCGCTACAGTTAATGTTGTTGGCAACTTGATACCGTTGCTGACATTCGCCGCGTGATCGAGTGCGTGTTCCAATTCGGCCAATACATCTTCGCTGCTGTTGTATTCAAAGCCTTTTTGATTGCTCAGATTGCCGAGCACACGCAATACTTTCCAGGCTGGACGTGCTTCACCGGGTGCACTGACGGCAGCGGTAAACGATTGGAATGTGCCTTCCACATTGACGAAGGTGCCCGACGTTTCAGTGAACGCGGCAATCGGCAGCATCACATCGGCGTATGCCGTTGCGCTGTGATCGGCCCACGGCGTTAACGCGACAATAAATTCAGCTTGGCCAATCGCATTTTTAGCGTGTGCACCAACGACCGAATCAAATTCCGGCTCAACATCCAACAACACATACGCTTTGCAACCTTGTGTCAGCATTTGTTGTGCGTTCATGCCCATCGTGGCGACATGACCGGCTTCGCGGCGGAACGGAATCGCACCGGCCAGAAAAGCGCCGGCCATATTGGCGCCGGAACTCATCACACCGAATGACGCGCCGCTGGCTTGCGCAATGATATTGGCGAGCGCAACGATCGTGGCGGCATTGCTGTGATTGAGCGCATCGGCACCGAGCACGACCGCTTTTTGTTCACCTTTGTTGAGCAGTTCGGCGGCGCGTTTATGTTGTTCATTGACGGCGACGGACTGCAACAACACGGCGGCATCACCAACATTGGCGCCTTGTGCTTGCAAGGCTTTGGCGATGCCGGCCAAGTGCGCAACCCAATCCGCGCCAAACATTTCTTCGGCACATTTAAAATTGTGATCATAATCGCGCGGACTTACCGAAATAACGGCACCGTGACGGGTGCTCTTACGCAAACGCAGTGCGGCGACCGGCTGTTCTTTACGCAAATTGGACCCGACCAGCAACGTGACATCGCGTGTTTCCAGATCCGCAATCGGCATACCAAGCGACGGATACAGCGGCGCTTGCACATCGAGGCTGAAATCTCGTTGTTGCAAACGCACATCGATATTGTTGCTGCCCAGCGAGCGCATCAGTTTTTGCAACAAATACAACTCTTCAGTCGTGTTGCTGCTGCTCGCGAGTGCGCCAAATTGCGGACCATATTGCTGCAGTTTGGCGGCGACAATATCGAGCGCTTCTTGCCAGCTGGCGTCTTGCCACTTGCCATCGCGTTTAATACGTGGCGTGGTCAAACGCGGCGCTTTGCTCAATGCTTCGTACGAGAATCGGTCGCGATCGGAGATCCACACTTCGTTTATGCTTTCGTTTTCGCTTGGCACCACGCGCATGACTTGATTGCGACGCACATGCACTTCAATGTTAGAGCCCAAACAATCGTGCGGTGCAATCGACGAACGTGATTGCAATTCCCACGCACGCGCACTGAAACGTGAAGGTTTGGCGGTCAAAGCGCCGACGGGGCACAGGTCGATCACATTACCCGATACTTCGGAATCAACACTCTTCGCAATGAAGGTGCCGATTTCCATGTGTTCACCACGACCGGTCGCGCCCATTTCACGCACACCGGCAATTTCGGTGCCGAAACGCACGCAGCGTGTGCAGTGAATGCAACGCGTCATTTCGGTCGCAATCAACGGGCCAATATCTTTGTCTTTGACAACACGCTTGCCCTCAACAAATTTCGAAATATCTTTGCCGTAACCGACCGAGATATCCTGCAATTCGCACTCGCCACCCTGATCGCAGATCGGGCAATCGAGGGGATGGTTGATCAGCAAAAATTCCATCACGGCTTTTTGCGCATCCAACGCTTTGGGCGATTTGGTGCGCACAATCATGCCTTCGGTCACCGGCGTGGCGCAGGCAGGAACCGCTTTCGGCGCTTTTTCGACGTCGACCAGGCACATGCGGCAGTTGGCCGCGACTGACAATTTTTTGTGGTAGCAAAAACGCGGAATCGAAATGCCATTGCTGTCGGCGATTTCGATAATCATCGAGCCTTGTTCGGCTTGCAGTTTCTGACCATCAATTTCGATGTTTAGCATCGTTCGTATTTCCCTTTGTTACAGGGCTCCCATTTGACTGGGCTTATGTTCTGTGTAAATCGTGCAAAAAAATTAACCGCCGGCGTGGACGATCGATTTTTTATGTTCGATGTAATATTCAAACTCGTGACGGAAATGTTTGATGAAACTCATCACCGGCATCGCAGCGGCATCACCGAGCGCACAGATCGTGCGACCTGAAATGTTCGCCGCAACTTGATCCAATCGCGCCAGATCCTCACGCGTGCCTTCACCGTGCACGATGCGATGCAACATACGCGCAAGCCAACCAGTGCCTTCACGACACGGTGTGCATTGGCCGCAGGATTCTTCGTAATAGAAATGCGAAATGCGCGCGAGCACGGATACCATGCAGGTGTCTTCATCCATCACGATCACCGAACCCGCCCCCAACATCGAACCGGCTTTGCTGATCGCGTCGTAATCCATCGTCAGTTCCATCATGGTTGCGGCGGGCAACACCGGCGTTGACGAACCACCGGGAATCACGGCTTTCAATTTCTTGCCTTTCCAGACGCCACCCGCCATCGCAAGCAGCTCTTTAAATGGCAGACCCATATTCACTTCGAAATTGCCCGGCGCATTCACATGGCCCGACACCGAGAAAATTTTGGTGCCGCCATTATTCGGTTTACCTTGTTCAAGGAACCATTGGCCGCTTTTTTCGAGAATGACAGGAACCGACGCGTACGACTCAACGTTGTTGACGTTGGTCGGGCGACCAAAAACACCGTAATTAGCCGGGAACGGTGGTTTAAAACGCGGTTGGCCTTTTTTACCTTCAATCGATTCGATCAAGGCAGTTTCTTCGCCGCAGATGTAGGCGCCCGCACCGTAGTGCGTGTACAGATCGAATTGATGACCGGTGCCCAAAATATTTTTACCGAGCAGGCCAGCGGCATAGGCTTCTTTCAACGCGTTTTCAAAACGCATAATCGGTTCGTCAAATTCACCGCGAATATAGTTGTAACCCACTGTCGCGTTAATGACGTAAGCACCGATCGCCATGCCTTCAATTAATTGATGCGGATTAAAACGCAAAATATCGCGATCTTTATACGTGCCCGGTTCGCCTTCGTCGGCGTTGCAGACCACGTATTTTTGACCCGGCGCATTGCGCGGCATAAACGACCATTTCAAACCGGTCGGAAAGCCGGCGCCACCACGGCCACGCAAATTCGATAACTTCAGATCATCGATGATTTTTTCGGCTGGAATTTTTTCGGTGACGATCTTGCGCCACATCGAATAACCACCGATCGATTCATAGGTTTTTAACGAATACGGTTCCGGCAAACCAATCGTGCGAAAGCAAACCGGACCTTGTTTTAGTTGATACGCAACGTCCATCGTTTCACTCCAGCTCTTTCAAGATCGCGTCGATCTTTTCCGGCGTCAAATTTTCGTGATACGTTTTGTCGATCTGGCAGCACGGTGCACCACCGCAAGCGGCCAAACATTCAACTTCGCGCAGCGTGAATTTGCCGTCGGCCGTGGTTTCTTTAAAACCGATGCCAAGTTTCTTTTGCAGGTGATCAACGATCTGATCAGAACCTCGCAACATGCAGCTGACATTGGTGCACACATTAATCATGTGTTTACCAACGGGTTTCAGCTGATACATCGAATAAAACGTCGCGACTTCGTAAACAGCGATATTGGGAATGCCCAAATACGCGGCCACCGCATCCATCGTATCATTCGACAAATGATTCAGATGATCTTGCGCGATGCGCAAGCTGGCCATCACTGCTGAACGTTTGCGCTCAGCGGGGTATTTGGCGATCCACATATCGATTTCGGCGATAGCGGCGCTCGGTAGCAATGCCTTGAGTGGCGCTTGGTTTTCCATTAGCGGTCAATCTCCCCGAAGACGATATCCATCGTGCCGATGATCGCGACAACGTCGGCGAGCATATGGCCACGCGCAATTTCGTCCATCGCGGACAAATGCGCATAACCGGGTGCACGGACTTTTAGGCGGTAAGGTTTGTTGGCGCCATCCGACACCAGGTAAACGCCAAATTCACCTTTCGGATGTTCAACGGCCGCATACACTTCGCCGGCCGGCACACAGTAACCTTCTGAGAATAATTTGAAGTGATGGATGAGCGCTTCCATATCGCGCTTCATCAGTTCACGCGGCGGTGGTGCAATTTTGTGATCGCCGAGCATGACCGGACCGGGATTTTTGCGCAGCCATTCGACGCATTGGCGAATAATGCGATTCGATTGCCGCATTTCTTCAACACGCACCAAATAGCGATCGTAGCAATCGCCATTTTTGCCGACCGGAATATCGAAATCGAGTTCGTCATAGACTTCGTAGGGTTGCATTTTGCGCAAGTCCCACGCGACACCCGAACCGCGCAACATCGGACCGGTTAAACCGAGTTGCAAAGCACGCTCGGGCGACACGACACCGATGTTAACGGTGCGTTGTTTCCAAATGCGATTTTCGGTCAACAAGGTTTCGTATTCGTCGACGCGTTTCGGAAACTCTTCGGTGAACGCCCAAATGAAATCCAGTAGCGAACCCTGACGGGTTTCGTTCATCTTGGCGACGTCTTTTTCGTTATGCCATTTCGATGCTTTGTATTGCGGCATACGATCCGGCAGATCGCGATAGACACCACCGGGACGATAATACGTTGCATGCAAACGCGCGCCGGATACCGCTTCGTAGCAATCCATCAGCGTTTCGCGCTCACGGAAGCAGTACAGGAACATCGTCATCGCACCGATGTCGAGACCGTGGGCGCCGAGCCACATCAGGTGATTTAAGATACGGGTGATTTCGTCAAACATCACGCGGATGTATTGCGCACGTTTGGGCGGCGTTACACCAAGCAATTTTTCAATCGCGAGCACGTAACCGTGTTCGTTGCACATCATCGACACGTAGTCGAGACGATCCATATAACCAATCGACTGGTTAAACGGTTTGCTTTCGGCGAGCTTTTCGGTACCACGGTGCAACAAGCCGATATGCGGATCGGCGCGCACAATGGTTTCACCATCGAGTTCGAGGATCAAACGCAGCACGCCGTGTGCAGCCGGATGTTGCGGGCCAAAGTTCAGTGTGTAATTGCGAATTTCTGCCATGATGCTGTTTCGCTTTTATTTACGGGCTTGGTAACGCTGATCGTGACGGATCACGCGCGGTACCAGCACACGGGGTTCAATCGAAACCGGCTCATAAACGCAGCGTTGCTGGGTTGCGTCGTAGCGCAATTCAACGTTGCCAATCAGCGGGAAATCTTTGCGGAACGGATGACCAACAAAACCATAATCAGTCAGGATGCGGCGCAAATCGTTGTGACCATCAAACAATATGCCGTACAAATCAAACGCTTCGCGTTCAAACCAGTTGGCAACCGCCCACAGATCAGATACCGACGCGACGACGGGCATATCGCCTTCAGCAAATACACGCACACGAAGGCGTTGATTGTTGCTGATCGACAACAGATGCACGACCACCGCAAAACGCGGGCCGGTCCAGCTCGCTTCTTTTGGTAATTCTTCGGTAACACCGCGCGAAAAACCGGAGCCAGACGCCTCTTCGGTCGCCCACTCGGTCGCACCATAAGCGCTGTAATCAACGCCGCACAAATCGATCAATTGTTTGAAACCGAAACTGTCGACATCGCGCAACTGATGACAGACATCGTGATAATCATTGGCGGCCACTTCGATCGTCACTTCGTTGCGATCGGTGGTGATTTTTTGCAAACGCTCGCCGAAGTGAGCAGTGAGTTGTTCTGCTAACTGACTCATATTCACCCCTTAAGCTTGGCGCGCGATCGTCTGCGTGCGACGGATCTTGTTTTGCAATTGGATGATGCCGTAGAGCAAGGCTTCCGCCGTTGGCGGACAACCCGGCACATAAATATCGACCGGAACGACCCGATCACAGCCACGCACCACCGCATACGAATAATGGTAATAACCACCACCGTTGGCGCAGGAACCCATTGAGATGACCCAGCGCGGTTCCGGCATTTGGTCGTACACACGACGCAGTGCCGGCGCCATTTTGTTGGTCAGCGTGCCGGCCACAATCATCACGTCGGATTGACGCGGGCTGGGACGAAACACCACACCGAAACGATCGAGGTCATAACGTGAGGCACCGGCTTGCATCATTTCGACCGCACAGCAAGCCAAACCAAACGTCATTGGCCACATCGAACCAGTGGCTGCCCAGTTGATCAGCTTGTCAGCCGTTGTGGTGACAAAGCCCTTTTCGAGGACGCCTTCTACTCCCATTCGAGGGCTCCTTTTTTCCACTCGTAAATAAAGCCGATCACCAGCAGGCCGAGGAACACCATCATGCTCCAGAAACCGAACCAACCGATGGAATCAATGACAACCGCCCACGGAAACAGAAAGGCGATTTCGAGATCGAATATGATGAAGAGAATGGCGACGAGATAAAAGCGAACGTCAAATTTCATGCGGGCATCTTCGAACGCATCAAAACCGCATTCGAAAGGACGATTTTTGTGGTCGTAAGGCTTTTGACGGCCAAGTAGCTTGGTGACGAGCCAGCCAGCCAGAGTCAGGATGGTCCCCAACGCCAGGCCAACGCCCATGAACACCAGCACGGGAACGTAGTTCTCAAGCATGGTCTTTCCTTCATTGTCGCTGCCGCTGTTGCGAGGCCCCACTTCAGCGCAGCATTTCTTTGAAAACCGTTCTCAAGCTATCGTCGCATGACGGGGTAAAAGGCAGCACCAAGAGCTGGCGACTGTCCCCGAATGCTTTTCTGATTAGCTTCTCTTTTTTATAAACAAGTGATTTTAGCAAAAAAAATGGCATCTACTGTTCGTAAGATGCCATCTTGATTTTTCAATTTTCCGTCACGCCTGTATTGTCGAGGCTTATCGTGACCTTCAATTTGGTGCGGAAGGAGGGACTTGAACCCTCATGTCTTGCGACGCCACCCCCTCAAGATGGTGTGTCTACCAATTCCACCACTTCCGCTT
>JAYSCL010000020.1:0-68338 GCA_041914905.1 Enterobacterales bacterium | reverse complement strand
ATTTGCATTGCCGGATCGATTGGCAATTGCGCGGCGCGCAACGCTTGCTGATAACCAAGATAGCGATCGTAAAACTCCGGGCTGTGTGCGCTGACATCGCCTAAAAACGCAATACGTTTTCGTCCCAGTTTGATGAGATGTTCGGTAGCGCGTTTGCCGCCCTCGACATTGTTGCAGCCGACGGCAACGCCTTTTTGATGTGGGTACATGGCGCCCCAGCGAATGAAGTGTGTACCCTGCTCTTCTAATTGATTGGTGCGCTGATCGAGATCTTCAAAATCACCATAGCCAAGCAAGATCAGGCCGTCGGATTTACGGCTTTTTTCAAAATCGGCGAACCAGTCTTTCGACAGTTGTTGAAATGACACCAGCAAATCGTAATGACGATCAGCGGCGGCGCGGGTGATGGCACCAATCATCGACAAAAAAAATGGATTTAATTTGGCGCGCTGACCAACATTGTCAGCAAACATCAGCAAGGTGATAGCCCCCGTTTGCTGTGTGCGCAGGCGACGTGCACGCAGATCGACCTGATAATCAAGTTGCGCAGCAATGTCGATGATGCGTTGTCGCGTTGATTCCGTTACCGATTTACTGCCGTTCAGCGCACGCGAAACGGTTGGCTGCGACACGCCAGCGATCAATGCAATATCAAACGAGGTGTATTTCTTTTTCGTCGTGATGACGCCCACCGTTTCAGTTTTCATGATTTGCCTCCATCGTTGGAACTAACGCAGACGCCGCGCCGATCAACGCCGGCATCGCCGCATGTACAACAAAAACAGGAATATCGGCCAGGTAAGAACGCAAACGACCTTTGGCTTCGAAAGCTTCACGAAAGCGCGATTGTAAAAACGCATCGCCCCAACGCGGCACAATGCCTCCACCAATATAAATGCCGCCACGCGCACCCAATGTCAGCGCCAAATTGCCGGCGGCGCTACCAAGTGCGCCGCAAAAAAAATCGAACACTTCGGCAAAACGCGCATCCGTTCTTTGCACCGCGTGTTGTGCCACTTCCGCCGGTGAATGCACCAGCGGATCGGCACCATCCAGCTCGCACAAGGATTCGTAAATGGCGCATAAGCCCGGACCCGACACGATACGCTCGTACGACGGAAAACTCTGGTAACGCTGCGTTAAAATTTCGCAGACTTGCCATTCGCGGCGGCTACGCGGTGCAAAAGTGACATGACCGCCTTCGCTGGCCAACGGTTGCCATTTGTCGTCGCATCGCAGTAAGCCGGAAACGCCCAAACCCGTGCCAGGGCCAATGACACCGATCGCGGCATCGGTCACCGCTTGACGCCCGCCTAATTGCACGAGTTGTTGCGCGGGCAAATGCGGCAAACTCATTGCCAGTGCGGTGAAATCATTGAGCACAAGTAAACGCTGCAATTGCAATTCGCGTTGCGCGCGTTGTATAGAAAATTGCCAGTGATGATTGGTCATTTGCACGCTGTCGCCTGCGATCGGCGTTGCAATCGCAATCGCAGCGGAATTAATGGCACACCCACTGTCATGAATGTAGGCACCCAACGCATCTTCCATGCGAGCAAAGTCGGCACAAAAGTACGTGCGTTGGTGATGCAACTGCCCATCACCTTGAGCCGCGATCAGCGCGAAGCGTGCATTGGTTCCGCCGATATCGGCAACAACGTGAAAAGCGTTAGCGTTCATTATTATCCATCACTGAGTATTCACCATTCGGAGCTGAAGCAGCTTAATGATTCGTCACCGATTTGTTGATAGGGATGAATTCGAATACCTTTTCGCCGAAAAAAAGTGCTGCTTTCACAGCACATTCAACGTAGTGCAACGAGGGAGAACCACTCAATGTGTGGGAAGAACACAAAGCAAATAGTTTCATTTAAATTCCGTTCGCACGTGAACAGAGTAATATCGTTTAAATGACTCCCCCTCACCCCAGCCCTCTCCCCGCTTTCGCGAGGAGGCGGACTTAAGCACCTTCTCCTTTGAAGGGAGAAGGCTGGGACGCCCCGAAGGAAGCACTCTTGGGGTGTGAGGGATGGTTTGAAATGAACAGCAATTGGGAACAGTTCCGTAGAAGCCGCCCCAAAAATCGCTCTCCGATTTCGGGCAATTTTGAGACGGCTTCAAACATCAATTCATTTCACAGCTAGCTTTACCTTCATTCGCTTTCAATCGAATGCGGGCAATTTGTAACTGCAATTCACCGTCGGACGCGATCACAAACGGTGACGTAATGTGATCGAGTCGCAATGCGACGATTACGCGCGCTGCATCGTTGAAACAACGCAGCATGATTTCGGAGGTGTGCCACCCTTTGCCCGCTGCAGCTTGAAAGACCTTTGTGACATCCATATAGCTGCCGCAGTTTTTGCCACAGGCAATACCGACACGTACCGGCTTTCCACCTGATGAGATCACTTGATAGTCAATTTCAAGCGCCATATCGCCATTGCTTTGTCGCACCAAGTCAATGCCATTGCCTTGGCTGTGTGCCAGCGCGACGATCGCCTTGTTGTGAATATCCACAATGAGCGTATCTTCTTGCTGTTTGCGATCGGCGGCGCGCACGGTAACGGCACGGTTCGTTGATACCTGCGTTGCATTTTCAACAACAGTGGTTTTGCCATCGTCAATCAGATGCAATTGCCACGGCGCAACCGCTTTTCCGGCAATAAAATAGCGCGTGTCATTATTAATGGCATTGGTGTTTAACCCTGAGCGTTCGCTCAATGTGGCCAGGTTTTTCTTATCTTGATACGTCAGACCAAAACCATAGGCAAACAAGGGTTGATAATCGCTATCGCCCACATTCAGTTCTTTTCCGGTGGCATCATTCGGCCACGAAAACGACAACTTCCCGCTGAAATCAAATTGCGGACCGCCACTCGATTTTTGCAACACCATATCGGCCAATGCACCACCTTCGGTACCCGGTAACCAGGCCGCGATAAACGCATCGGATTGATTAATTTCGGGATTCACCCACAACGGACGACCCGACAAAAACACCGACACGGTGGGAATACCCGCTTGTTTGAATTTGGTCAGCATCATCAGTGCGTTGTCATCGTCAAAATCGAGATGCGGACGATCGCCCTGAAATTCGGCATATGGATCTTCACCGAATACGACAATCGCGACATCGGGTTTTTCGGTGTAACTGCCATCTTCACTCAAGGTCACGCGGCCGCCGCCGGCACTTAACGCGGTTTTCAAACCTTGATAAAACGATTCACCGTTGGGAAAGTGATCATTACTGTTGCCAAGCCCTTGCCACGTCAACGTCCAACCGCCGCATTGTTTGCCGATGTTATTGGCACCGTCACCGGTGATCAAAACGGAGCTGTTTGCTTTTAATGGCAGCAGTGATTGATTATTTTTGAGCAGCACAAAGGATTTGCGCGCCGCTTCGCGTGCCACGGCACGATGCTCGGCGGAACCGAGCAATTGATAGTGACCCGCGTGTTTGCGTTTTGACGGGATCACTTGATCGAATAAGCCCATACGAAATTTCACACGCAGCAAACGTGCTACCGCTTCGTCCAATCGCGTCATCGCAATTTCACCGGTTTTGACTTGTTTTAACGTGGTGTTATACAAGCCTTGCCAACTGCTTGGTGCCATGAACAGATCGAGTCCGGCATTAAGCGCTGCCGCGCATTGTGTTTCATTGCACCCCGGTACATGCGCATGACCATTCCAATCACCGACAACAAAACCATCAAAGCCTAATCGCCCCACCAACACATCGCTGAGCAGCGTTTTATTGCCATGCATCTTTTGGCCTTGCCAACTGCTGAAGGACGCCATGACAGACAGCACACCGGCTTGAATCGCACCGGGATAGCCGGCTGCATGAATGTCACGCAAATCACGTTCACTGCTTAAGTTGTTGCCGGTATCAATGCCATCAACGGTGCCACCATCGCCAACATAATGTTTTGCTGTGGCAATTAAGTGATCCTGATCCAGATAGGTTGGTGTACCTAATTTGCCTTGAATGCCTTCAATGATGGCTGGCGCATAACGTTTAACGATATCCGGATGTTCGGAATACGATTCATACGTGCGTCCCCAGCGATCATTGCGCGCCACGGCAATCGTTGGCGCAAATGTCCAATCAAGTCCCGTCACCAAAATTTCTTTAGCGGTCACTTCACCAATACGACGCATCAGATCGGGATCGTTGGCGGCACCCAATCCGATATTGTGCGGAAACAATGTTGCCCCAACAATTTTGCTTTGGCCGTGCACCGCATCGGTACCCCACATCACCGGTATGCCAACACGACCACCCGATTTGTCGGTGGAGGCCAACCAAAACGCATCGGCGAGCCTAAGCCATTCACTGGGATGTGCGCGGTTGTCTTTGTTTGGCGCCGAATTGCCGCCGTTTAAAATGCTACCCAGATGGTATTGCTTCACTTGTTCCGGCGTGACTGAATCAATATCGGCTTGAATGATCTGCCCGACTTTTTCTTCCACACTCATCTTGGCTAACAACTCAGCCACTTTCTGTTCGATAGCCGGATCGCGCGGCAGTGGGGCGGTTTGTTGCGGCCAGTTTTCGACATTGATTTGTGTTTGGGCGACGACCTCACTCGGCGCATCGGCCGTTTTCAATGGATCGCCACAGGCCACCAGCACACCGATGGCAACAATGCCAAGCCCAACATTCTTCACCCATACACGCACGTTCATTTTGCCCTCGGTTATTTTTTAGCCTGTGCAGCAATAAGGCAGACTCTCATTACGGGCCTCAATTCGGGCCTCGTTACGAGCGAATTTATAGGTGTCCAGAAGGTCGTCGTCGTTCAACTTTAGCCGCTGCACCGTTCAACCTTCCGTAAAACATGAATTTGAACGCGAACGCAATTGCGACGGTGCATGCGAATCGCCACGATGCCTCTGCGGTCTGATTCATTGTTTCGCCATGTGTGGTTTACTGTGACAGCTTTAATGCTCCGGACTTTTCCGGGTCAATTACGGAGCGTCTGGCTTGTCATCGAATGACGGGATCGGTGGCGTATGCTCAGCATTACGTCGACCCCCTACCCAAGCAAACACATTGCCACAGACCATGACAGGGTTGTCGTCCATCGTGGGCGCTTGAATTCTTTTTGCTAATCGATAAGCTCGGGCTAAGCAGCCCAAGCTGGTGGTACCAGATGAAAGAGATTTTGTTCAACGTGCACGATGTGATGCAGTTCATCACGATTTATCAATGTGTGTTGTTCGCTGCCTTTTTATGGCTGTTTCGCAGTAAAAAGCGCGGCAATAGCCTGCTGGCGCTGTTTTTGCTCGCTTGCGCCGCGATTCCGCTCGACAACCTGATTATGTTTGGCACGGCCTTTCGCCAATGGGCGATCAATTTCTCCCCCAATATCTTCTATGTCTTTGGCCACGCCTATTGGCTGGAGGCACCGCTGTTGCTGTTCTATGTGCGGGCGATGATCTACAAGGACTACATGATCAAACGGCGTGAGTGGTTATTCTTTATGCCTTTTGTCGCGTACAGTATTTATGAGATTGTGCATTACTACAGCCTCGATTACGCGACCAAAATGGCGATTTTGCAAGGTTACGACACCTTTAAAACCCCGCAGGTCACACTGGCTATTGGCTTTGTGCGCGAGGTCTTTCGCATTGCCTGCGGTATCCTTGCGTTGATCGAGTTGCGTCGCTATCAAAAACGCATCAAAGATGAATTTGCTGATATTGAAAAGATTGACCTGACTTGGTTGAAGCTGCTGGTCTTGGGGTTTCTGGCGGTAAAAATAGATTCCGTTTTTGTCAGTACAGCACTGATCTCATCGGTCGAACTGCATTATTACATCGATTTTGATTTCTGGGGCTTAGCGGCCAATTACACCGTTATGTTCCTGATTAGCGCGCTGATTTTTTTCAGCATGGGACACAGCCGAGTCTTTGCCGGTATTCCGGAACAAGAACCGATTGAGGAAGAAAAGGTCGAAGAAAAACCGGCGATCAACCCCGAACACGTCGCGCAGCTTGAGTCGTACATGAAGGAAAAGAAGCCCTACTTGAACTGCTTGCTCAATCTCGACAATTTATCGGGCCAACTGCATATGTCGCCGCGCCACTTGTCAAACTTGATTAATCGCCACTACCAGCAAAACTTCTTCGACTTTATCAACACCTATCGCGTTGAAGAATGCAAACGACTGTTGTCCGAACCCGCCAACCGTCACCAAACCATGCTTGAGATCATGGAAAATGCCGGTTTCAATTCAAAAGCCACTTTCAATACTTTTTTCAAGAAAAAAGTCGGTATGACGCCAAGTGAATTCCGTGAACGGTTGGATAAACCGGTAGCGGCCTGAATCCGTTCAACAAGAAAACCAGAATCAACACGAATCCACGAAAACCACAAAGAACACGAAGTAGAACCGCTTGCTCGGTAATCTGCATGCTCGTGGGTTGCTTTGAGTTGAAGTTTCAGTTGAAGCAAACATTCGTATTCCCAGTGTCTTAACGCGTTCTAAAACCCGTTTAACCGAAACTTGAACGTTCAACTTCAAGGTTTCGTCGCTTTCTGGACGAAAGCCTGAATCGCCCCGCAGTAATTTTCTCCAGTTTTCATCTATCCCTAATAATACAAGCGACGTTAGCGTTAGCTTCGGAGAACGTCATGCAACTATCGGCTTTAGACATTTCCATCATTGTGATCTATGCCATCGGCATTTTCGCTTTGGCGCAATGGGTTTCGCGTGAAAAAGGCAACCATCAAAAAAGTGCACAGGACTACTTTTTGGCCAGCCGAGCATTGCCGTGGTGGGCGATTGGCACGTCGCTGATCGCGGCCAACATTTCGGCCGAGCAAATCATCGGTATGTCGGGGTCTGGTTATGTTATCGGCCTTGGTATTGCGTCGTACGAATGGATGGCGGCACTTACGCTGCTCATTGTCGGCAAATATTTTCTGCCCATTTTTTTGAAAAATGGCATTTACACCATGCCGGAGTTTCTTGAGAAACGCTACAGCCCAGCGGTGCGCAATGTGATGGCCGTGTTCTGGTTGGGTGTTTATATTTTTGTAAACCTGACGTCGATTTTGTGGTTGGGTGCCACCGCAGTGCACACCGTCACCGGCATTGATATTGACGTTGCACTCATCGCACTTGGTGTATTCGCGGGCGCTTACGCGTTGTACGGTGGTTTAAAAGCAGTTGCATTAACCGATATTGTGCAGGTGTCACTGTTGGTAATGGGCGGTTTACTGATCAGCTTTATCGCGCTCGATAAAGTAGGCGACGGCAGTGTGCTGGCGGGCTTCGCGAGATTAACGACGGAATTTCCACACAAGTTCGACATGATTTTGTCGAGCGACAATCCGAACTATAAGGATCTGCCGGGATTATCGGTGTTGCTCGGCGGCATGTGGGTGATGAATGTGTCGTACTGGGGCTTTAATCAATACATTATCCAACGCGCCCTAGCCGCCAAAGACACGCGCGAAGCGCAAAAAGGCATTGTGCTCGCCGCCTTTTTGAAATTGCTGATGCCAGTAATCATTGTGCTACCCGGCATTGCGGCGTTGGTGTTGGCACCCAATTTGGTACGCCCCGATGAAGCCTATCCGCATTTGATGGCGTTGCTGCCCAGCGGCATTTTGGGCTTGGTATTTGCCGCGTTAATCGCCGCGATTATTGCGTCGCTGGGTTCAAAAATTAACTCGGTCTCGACCATTTTTACGATGGATTTGTATCGCGCCATGCGTCCCGATGCGAGTGAAAAGAACTTGGTAAACACCGGTCGTATCGCGGCGTTTGTTGCACTGACCATTGCCGTGCTATGCGCACGACCTTTACTCGGCAGTTTTGATCAAGCGTTTCAATATATTCAAGAGTTCACTGGATTTTTCACACCGGGCATTTGTGTGATCTTTATTCTTGGCATGTTCTGGCATCGCACCACGGCTACGGCAGCGCTGACTGCCGCCGTTAGCTCTGCCGTACTGTCCTTGGCATTCAAATTATGGTTGCCTTCATTGCCATTTATGGATCGCGTTGGCCTGGTATTTATCGCCTGTTTTGCCATTGCAGTTGGCTTGTCGTTATTAAAACCACAACAGGCGAGCGATATTAAAGTGGAATTAAAAAATATCGATTATTCGACCAGCACCGGTTTCAACGTTGCCGCCGTTATGGTCGTTGTGATTCTGTGCGGCTTGTACGGGTTTTGGTGGTGATTTTTCTACTATCACAGAAATTCAGATGACCGTTGTAGGGCGCCCTTCAGGGCGCCAAAGGCGGCATGAATGCCGCCCTACAATTCAAGCTTCCCGCACACGTTCAATTCAAGCCACAGGCGAGAATGCTTTCTTAATTACTCAAAACGCCCGCCCCAATTGCACATACCACTGCTCTTCGCCAAGTTCCCTATCATTGCCCCGCGCAAACCCAATGCGCAGCGGCAACATAAACAAATAACCCAGTTTAATTTCAGCTTGCAATTCGACGCCCCACGAATCGTAATAACCATTATCGCGACGATCGTAGGGAACGCCATCAACAAGTGATTTATCAAACGCACGGCCGCGATCAAAAAACAAAGTAGCGCTTAAACGATTGATGCCCAATGGCGGCGTCATCAAATGCCGATCGACATCGTCGATCAAAAACCGCCACTCGACACTGCCAAAATTGACATTATGCCCACTCAATTGAACATGATCATCGTCATAACCGCGTAATGCGACATCTCGCCAATTAAGCAAGGGCACACCAAAATTCGGTTCAGAAAAAGCGCCACCCAGCACGAACGACTCCGTATCTTCGTCCGCACGAATACCCAGTAAGCGCGCGGCCAACACACTGTTACCGATGCCGAGCGTTCCGCGCCATTCCACGCGCTTCACGTCACCGGTATAAAATGAATCAAACGGTTTATGGCTTTCATAAAGCACCGAGAACAGCTGACCATCTGTTTCGCTGACCGAACGAAAAAACTGACGCCGGCTATCATAAGCTAAATACACAGCGGCCAGATCGGTGTCGACATGATGAATGTTGACCGTGTCAAAATCCGTGATGACAAACTTTTGTTCGTCAAAGCTGGCGCCTATGCCGGCAATGAAATGTTGATCGACAGAATACTTAGGCAGATACGATAACCACTGGGCGTGTTCACGAATGGTGTAACTGTCAACCTCGTCATCACCATCGTCATCTTCACGCGTCGATTCCACATCCATGCGTCGTGAGTACCAGACGTGATGGCGATCGTTATAGCTATAGGCGTAATTGCCAATCATTTCTTTCTGTGTGATTTCAATCATCGGATTCGCGACGTACTGATGCACACCCAGTGTATCTTGACCGTAAATGCTGACGCCCAGCGCTAACGCACCGTCTTCGTTATAACCATTGGGTAACCAAGCGCGCGGCAGCAGCGAAGGCCATGGCGAATAATCACGTTCATCATGTATGGCCACTGGTGCCGGTGAAGACCGTTGCGATTCTGCCGCGATACTCACCGGGCGTGTGCTCACTACATTGACAGTCATGCCGCGCAGTTCTTCACCTTGTGGCGCCAATTGCGTAAACACCAGTTGCTGCGTCGCGGGCTTGGCCAGATGCAAAACCGCGCTGGCGCTGCGCGATAATTGTTGCAGTTCATTGTTCTGCAAACGCCAAATATTGAATTGCTGATCATAATCAGCGACGAAATAGTATTCGTGATCGTTTTGACCAAAATAAACCGACGATTTTCCAGCAGCATCACGCAGCAGCACGGTAGGTTCGGTTGTACGCATGTCGACTTTCAACAGCGACCATTGCCGATTACATTTGCTGGCCAGTAACAAGGTTGCACCATCAGCACTGACATCAAAAGCGCTGATAATTTGCTGCGGCAGGGCCGTGTACACCGTTTTAATTTTGTCTCCGTTGGCCGACAACTGGTCAATAAAAAACTGGCCGGCACTGACACGTAACGCAAACAGCTGACCGTCGCGGCTGCTGGCAACGGCACGATAGCGCGCACAATGAGTCAACCGTTGCAAACCGTCCGCTTGCGTCCAACGATACAAATCGTAGTAGTAATCGTAGTTATCGCATATTTCAGGCTGCGCAATCAGCAGCGAGTCTGCCGACTGTGCATACAGCCGAGCGCCACTATGAATTGAGGACAACACGACATCGCCATCGCGGTCACGACGATGCAACTGCGCGCGATGAACACCGTTGTTGCTGACGTAAAAAATGCTGCCATCGTGCGCTTGTGTTGGCGCATCGACAAACCAACCTCCGTCACTCAACACGTCGCCATCTAGGCGTTGCTGCTGACGCGCATTGTGCATCGGCGCGAATTGCTGTTGCAGCCAAGCTTCGTACTCCAACCACAATTCATCAAGCGGCTTGCCGGTGCTGCGTACCGGATTGCTGTGAATGCGAAACGGTAGAATATTGTCGCTGTAATCGTTGACGTATTGATACACGGTCTGCTGACCATAGCGCTGCTCTAGAAAGCGAAAGAAATAGGCGCCATACAAATAGGCTTTCGATAATGGCCACGCGCGGCCATTGGCATTGATCTCACGCAGTGATTTCACGCCCGCCGCCACTTCCATTTGCATCAGCGCATCGTAGTAACTGTTACCTAAACGACCTTGCAGCTGCGCTTCATCGCTTTCAACATACGTGGCAAGACCTTCAATGGCCCAAGTCGGCTGCAACAAATTCGGGAACGTGAACCACCAGCGCCCCACAATATTGCGAATAACGTTCGGCGCACCGCGCGCTTTATCCAGATGCACGATATGCGTAAATTCATGCGTGAACACCAGCTCAAACCAATCGGATAGTTCCAACAACTCACCTTCATCCGGTGGCGTCAAAAAAATCGCCGTGTGATTAAACGGGATCGGTGTCGCAAACCCGTTAGCGACGTCAAAGGCATCCAGCAACACCACTTCCGTTTTGCTGCGCGGCTGCCATTGCAACGCCCCAGTGATGCGCGGATACACCTGCTCAGCTATCGCAGCCAGATACTCCGCCTGCGCACGCTGCGGCGCTTCGTAATGAAGGACAAAATGTTCGGTGTCGAAACTGCGCCAGTCGCGAGAGGGATCGGGGCCGATGGCCAATGCTATGCTTGAGACTAACCAAAACAAACAACCTTTTAATAATGCGGTCATATGAGTCAGCCTTACATGCGGCCATCTACTTGACTAGACGGACAGAGTATGAAAATGGGTAGACGCCGATTCGAGTCTGCGCATCCAGAACTCAGGATATCGAACACAACGAGGAAGATCTCCTGAATCGTAGTTTGTTTCCCGCGCCGATTTTCAATTGCTTACCATGCAATAGCCCTATTAGTTCAGGTGCAACTAATTTTCATACATTGCATCCAATGTGCATAAGCGATTACTTCCATCACCCGCATATAGATAAATTCCATCACCGTCTACACCATTGTTCCAACGCTGAAAACGGGTTTCCATCGCATTCATATACCGCTGAACCTTATCGGCCGGCTGATTACAACCTGAATAGCGAAAATGAATTGCTCCATTGAAGAGCTGATTGGCATCTCCAACCTTAAGTGATGCATGCCAACCATGCACAAATGCCACATTTTGAACATACAACTCACCGAAGCGAAGTGCATCATCGAGAGACTCGCACCTAATCGAAATCCAAAGTTCCAGCTTACCGGGCTCAATAAGCGAAGGACGTAATTCAATCTGAAGATCTGGTTGCACTTCCATGGCTAGAGTTCTAGCATCCTTGCATGGATCTAACTCCAAAATTCCATGTCTATTAAAATCGGAACCACCTTCCGCGCTTAACTGTACTTCAAAAAACAAGCGACCGTCTTCCGACTTAGCTTGAAATGTCCGAGGGCACCAATTGTTTTCCAATTGGTACTCTCTCTGCAGTTGTAAGGTATCTACATCGAATACAACGATACGCGGTTCGTAAACCGGCATAAAATACAGCTCTTCACCTACAACCAATAATGACGCTATCGACAGTTCAGCGCCTCTATGGCCAGGCATGTTAAGCCTCGTATTAATGGCTTTAATGGTTTCACCGGTTTCCGGATGGATAATCTGAAGCGAGTCTCCTGTGATGACGTAGAGCTGTTCATTGTGCACTAGCATGTCCTCTATGGACCAATCGAACTCGCGAATCCACGACGTGCGGCCGTCTACATCATTTACAGCACATAAAATGCCTTTTTTATAAAACCGGTACGAAAAACCGTCACGCTCAAATGTATGATCGTGAATATGCCCGAGATAAACCAAGACTTTATTTTTACAAAGTTTCGGGCTCCATGAACGAACACTACCGGATAGCTGAATTCCATCCACAAAAATATCGCTATTCATCCATACATCCGACAACGTTCGATCTAGTTTGCACAACGAACGCATTCTAACACCATACATTGACTGCCCAAAAATCGAAGGGGCACGCAAATGTAACTCCCTCCCCGCAAAATAGTCATTGTCGATATCGCAAAATAGAAGTCGTCGCCCCCCTTCGTCTTCAACTTTGAGTGGGAAGAGCGTTTCACCAGTTAAGAAAAATTGACTACATATTAAAGCATAGACAAGTTCAGGTGCCGCCTTAAATGCAACACCATCCTTCTCTAAAAAGAGCTTTCCATCCTTCACAGATTGAAATGTAAAATCAACTCCGCTCCCACTTAAGTTATACTCAGTACCCCGAAAATTAATTTTCGGCTTGAACTCACCAAACGAAGGCAGATCATAGTTAAGATAAGTCACTTTCCCTTGATTTAAACTCATATAGTCTGAGTTCGCACCAACAAAAACAACCTCACCAGAACTCAATATCTGACGCAAGGTAGGAATACCAACACATCGATAAATAGTCATTTTATATTACCACTCACGTTCTGGGCGGAACGATATTGCTAAAGCTATATATCTTCACAAAATTCTGGTTACTACTATCAAGCGAAGACTTCAACTGTAACATAATTTCATCCCAACGCTCGACATCCGCCATCCGAACTCCAGGGCCTGCAATTTTCAAATTAAAGTATCGCTCTGCAATTTTCACTTTATTACTATCAAATAGTGAGTACACATGTTTAGCGATTTCAACTTCTTTCGCCGCTATCGTAGCTGCATCAGGCAAGGATTCCAATTGGCGAGCACCAGGAATAACATCAGGGGTAAACCAGATTTGTCGCCCCTTAAAACCACCTTCAATGTATTTCACCAAATCAGTGACGAGCTGGCCAGCAACAACTTCTGTTGCCGCCTCTTGTCCGGCATCGGGCACCTCGTCTTTCATCATTTTGCCTAAGTTGTTTTTCCACGTATCATGTTGAAAATTCTTAAGCTCGACTTTAATTTCTTGCCCAGCCTGCTCAACAACAACATCAATTCTGCGCTCAGGCAGTAATGTACGAGGGTTACCTGCCGCAGGTCTTTTCACTTCAGTAATTTCTATTCCTTTCAGCTTAATATCTGTTCTCTTAAGCAAATCCGTGATTATCAATAAATGAGACATATGCCCCTTGGAAAATTTGAACTGCATTTCCAGCTGACTTGCAACCCTTGCAAACCCGGCCTGTCCACTTTCAATCCCGCCCCGCAATAGTTTTTCGACATCTAACTCGGCAAATGCTTTGATCATATGTTTGTCTGTGAAAATTGCGTTAAGACCAATAGTCCATCCGCCATTGTAAGCAAGTCGTTTGGCAGCGCTTTCGCCAATTAACTCATTGAACTTCATGAATGCACGAAGAACATGCATATCATTTGGCACATTTCTGAGTGTGTAGGTGCCATTGGAAATATTTTTTAAAAAATAATCCAAGGCGGTATTAAACTGCTTAGCAGCTAGTATCTCATCGACCTGCCCGCTGACTTTTGGCCCATGAGCCAACAACTCACGTAGTTGTCTAATAAAAAGATCTTTAACCGCGTTGGAAACGTCCGCATGAGCAGCGGGAAACAGAGCATCAACCCAAGCTGGAACTTTCTGATAGGAGGCAATACCGGCTTCCGAACCTAATCGTTGCAGATATCGCTCAAGCCAATTGACTATATTATCCAGTGTTTGACCTGAGGTCAGAGCCGCCGCAAGGAATTTAAATATTTTTGGCTCACTCTGATAAATCAACGCAACTGAGGCACCTATTTCAAGCAATGGGAGAATTTTTTTCAGCTTTTCCAGTTTCATGGCCATGCTTAGGGTGTCATCATTCACGATGGCCCCCAGATGATTACCAACAGTTTTTCCTGCTAAACGACCGGTGTCACCTATTAGGCGTAAAATTTTTGCCATCTGCTTGGCACTTGCAGTCAAAGCATTGACTACCGCGGCGCCTTGCGCGCCAGGAATTAGCTGAACACCATCTGCAATCAGTCCGACTGTCGCTAAACTGGCAACCAAAGGGTCGTATTTATTTCGGTCGCCAAAATGATAGTGCCACCCCTGAATTAGAAGATCTCTTATATCGCCTATAGCTAATAATCCAGTAACGAAATCACACAACGCACCTGTTGCACTGGAGTTCTCACCAGTAACCGCTGCATCCAAGCAATTAAGAAACATCAACGCAGAACGTTTCTGAGCCTTGAGTGTTTCATACGTAGCAACATATACGCCCTCTTTCATCAACGCGACGGCTTTACTTCGCAAACCATCTGCGGTTTGGTACTCAATTCTTGCTCTCTCCACTCTTGTCTTAATATAACACTCAAGAATGATATCCATAAATTGCTCTGCCTCAGCAATCAGAGCATCAGGAGCATCCGGTGGAATCGGCTGAAAGCTACTCAAACATTGCTGCTCGGAAACACCGTCAGCATAAGCTGTCGAAACAAAAAGATTACTCAACCGCCCCGGAAATGAGTTAACTGGTGTGCGATAAAATCGTGTATATGCGATCACAGCTGGACGCGACTGTACGGACAGTCGCGCAACGCCACTTGCGTCTGTCATCGCGGTTGACTCAAACGTACCGTTTTCAAATAGAAGCTTTGACTCACCTAACCAATCGAAAACTTTTAGATCGGCGACCTGCATATGTGCTGTCGCTTTCATTTGCAGTGAATAAGAATGCTGGTTAGCAACTTCAAGTGTTCCGCTTATATCAGTGGTTGAGACTACACCATCCAAACCAAGGTGAACCTTACCACCAAAATAATGAACAGCTACCTGATGCCACTTTCCCGCCACCAGAGAGCCCGAGGACTGAACTTGAAAGGACTGTCCATTCGAGACCGCAATTAACTCCAGTTGATTGCCAGCAGTTCTAGCAAGTGTAAGCCCTAAGTTATCCCAATCAACGAGCGTTTCGTTTGCCCCATCAGACAAGTCGGGAATTTTTATCCAGAAATTGATCCCTGCCTGAGTAAGTCCGTTCGTGCGTGAGTGTTCTGGCAGCGTAATAGCCCCGCCGCGAATTAAGTCGATAGCCACGCTGAAATTAGGGTGATTTGCAATAGTGCTATTAGCGCTGTGCGCTATTGCATCAATACCACTTGAAATATCACGAAGGCGTAAATCGTTACCATCTGGTGTAAACAAAGCATAATCGAGCAAAGCATAGACAGGTGGCTCAAAAATATTGTTTAGTTTCGATGTAACGCTTGTATTAGGCTGTGAATATACCACCAGTTGGGTATTTCTCCCGTACTGATGTGACCCACCACCAACGTCTATCTCGCCATCGCCATCAGTAACAAGAACATTACTCAGAAGATAGTCGCCAGTATTACGCACGAAGAACTTTTCAGTTACTGCTCGACTTGTACCACTAACCCGCGCAGAAACCTGAGCCATTCCGGGGAATTCACCACTACTATAGACAACTGTTGCTCGACCTTGTTCGTTCAACGCAACTTTATGCTGAAGTAATCGGCCTCTATGCACAGCCAAGTCGAGTTGTGCTCCAGCAAGACTTCCATAATCGCTGGTAGCAGAAATTTCAATGAGTCGATTACTCTGCAAGGTTACATCAGCTATATCTGTAAAAGATAACTGAATATCATGAACTGTAACGGGGACATTTTTCTTTACATAACCAGCAGAGACTATCGCTTCAAAGCTACCAGACTCATCGTCGCCAATTAAACTAAGGCTAGCTTCTCCGTTTACCGTTAGCGCAGAGCCTTCAATTTTAACCCCAGCAAGTTCTACATTGACTTTTGTTCCATCTTGAACAAGATTATTAAATTTGTCCCATACTTTGATTTTTAACTTTATCTCACCAAGACCACCGACAACCGTTTTCCCCTCTTGTTGAACATCAATTCTATACGGCACCCCCGGAATAATCTTAAATATCGGCGTGAAAAAACCATTTTCCTCAGTATCAAATCGAGTCATGACAGCGACACTTTGCTGAGAAACTGTAGGTAAGGTTAGGCTGACCGCATGTATACCTTCGCTATTTTCAGTCACCGTATTGTCAAGGTTAGCGTTACCTTCTACGCGCCATACCATCCTTTGTGACTCGTTGTTTGGCTTAGTCTTACCTGCTATAAACGCATTAATGGCGAGAGGCCCTTCGCTTGCATGATCTGCGCTTACCTCGATTGTGTTGTCCTGTTCATTTAGCCTTTTATTCTTTTCGGGTAAAAGGCTTACTGCGCCAAACGCAAACTGCCACAACACATTCTCTGGATCGTGGTTGAAATACAATCGCATCGTTAAGAAGTCTTCCGGCGCCAACGACGCGAGATGGTTCAGGTTGCGAAAATGTAGCTGACGATCACTACCCATTGTCGCGGCGAGTTCTTGCTCACCCACTGCAAAAATCATTTCGCGCTCGGCACCCAGCAAGGGTAATGGCGCGAGATCGTTTGCCATCAAGTTGTAACTTAAGCGCACAAAATCATCGATATTCGAAACGCCCGGTGTTTGCGCATTTAATATGTCAACACCGTCTTGACCATCGCGACCGTGACGAATGTTTTGCATTTGCAGATCAAACAGACTGAATTGCATTTCAGGGCGATAGACAAAGCGGTAGACCGGTAACGGAAAGCGCCCCGTTACTTGACCTTCGTCGCGCGCTTTTTTCCATGCCAGACGCGCTTCGATCGTGGCCTTTTCATCAAATACCGGTACTTTGAATGGCGTGTAATGCGCGGGGCGTGATTGCAATGGGCCGGCGCCAGCACCTAACGTCGAAAAATCCGGATTGCGGTCTTTGACTTCGCCGTTAATGTGGATGTAATAATGTTCTTTAGTGATCGCATCATCTTTGATACGAATCAGTTGGCGATGTTTGCCGGGTTTGATCGTGAAGTTAGCGATTTCACCACCGTCCGCCGCCAATTGATTTTCTCCAACGATTTTGGCGAGACGGCCCGTGTAACCAAATTCACCGAGTTCTTCCGGTAACGGACGGCCATCGGCGTCATACCATTCGGTGAACACTTCAATGACGTTGTCGTGTGAGGTGGCTCCACCCTCAAAACCAATCAAGTAATCGCGTTCTTCACCTTTGGTTAAACCCTGCTCGATCGTCGTGCGACGCACTGCACGCACGCTCAAGTTCGGTGGGTTCATGTAAATTTCACTGATCGGAAAACTGATCGTGTTGCCGGGTGTGTTGTCAGCACCTTTAAGCTGCGTTGTCATTGTGCCGATGTAACCGGTTGCGCGATTGATCAGCACCAGACGCACATTTTCGCCGGGGCGCAGGTGATCGGCTTGACGAACTTGCAATGCCGGATTCATTTTGCTTCGCGTCTGCCAGCCTTCGAAATCAAGGCGCATCATATTGCCTTCACGCGGTCCGCGAATCAGCACTTTGTAATAGATTTTGTTGTCGCGTTCGTTGTAATCACCCGTATTGAAAATAGCTTCGTCGGCTTTGAGACCTCGACGTTCGGTGATCAACATGCCGTTGGATTCACGGAAAACATACAGATCCGTTTTTTTCAAATCGTCAACCGAAATGCGACTGAGCAAACCTTGATGACTGAAATCGGATTGTTTGTCCATTAAGCGCGTGAAATCGGGTTGACGCTTTTCAGGCTCCGTTGCATCGGGTTTGCGATCGCCGCTCGACAGATAAATGCCTTGCAAGGTACCTTCGGCATCAGCGACGAATTCTTCTTTATTGGTTTGTTGGTTAAGCTGCAGTTTTCCGCGCACCGCTTTATCGGGCTTGCCATCACCGTCGAAATCATAACCGAGCAAAGGGTTGCCCTGCTCATCGGCCCCTTCTTGATGAATCACCGGCGACGTATCCGGTTGCTCGTATTTGTATTCCGTTGCACCACCGACTTCTACCGGTTTAACACCGTGCGCTACGCGCGCTTCGCCGGTCAACATCATCACATCAATTTGAAATTTGGTGTTATCGAGCGGAATCGCCATTGTCGCTTCGATGGCCATGGCATCGATCTGGGCCATCAAACCACCGAGCGTTAACCCCGGTGGAAAGGCAGAATAGCCAACACAGGTATCGTAACCCGGCTTCATAATGTGATACGTACCGTAACGCTGGCCACGTGGGTTGAAATTACGGTAATACAAATGCGCAAACACCGGCGTTGTGTAATCAAACGAAAAGCCCGGACACGGCGGATAAATCACCGTAAACGTGTACTGCCCTTTTTGATTAGTGAGATCGCCCGAAATACCGCCAATCGCGGCGTTGGGTCCTTCAACAAAAATACCTTGAATCGGAGAAATCGGTTTTCGACGAGGCCCTGGTTCTTCGTAAAACTCCGCTTTGTAGCCAATGTTCAAAGCACTTTTTTGAACCACATCACCCTGTTGATTAAATAGGATGGATTTGATGTCACCACCCAAAGGAGCGACATTGAACAAATTGATGGGGGATTGCATGATCAACGGATTGTCATCACGTTGCAGCAATGTCTGCTGGCCACGCACAATGACGCTAACTACGCTTGGCGCCAAATCTGGTTTAGTGAGTTCGTATTTTTCATCGATGGTTTTAAACGTGGCCGCATTGTAATCATCGCGTGTCATCACCCGCGCGCCTTTGTGGACCGGTTGCTGCTCAGACAGAATGTCATTCATCTGATCAACATACGCTTGATACGTGCTGCCGCTAATCACAAACGCGTTGGCCAAATCACCCGTCGCTTCACCGATTTCGCTGACGACTTCACCGGTTTCACCATAAATGACAAATATCGGCGCACCACTCGGCCCTTTTACCAATCCGCGTGCCACCACTTCACCATGTTTGATGAAGATAGGGAAAAACCAGTTATAAGCCCCAACACTGGCACACAACAGTGTACCGATGAGACCAACTAGCAATCGCAGTCGCAGTGTTGCAAACATTCCCGAAACCCTCTGAAAATTACTGTTCGCCACATGTTGGCGAATGCGTTTGAATGTCTTATCGCTTAACGTAAACATCATGGCCGCGCCGGCGCCGCTTTGTTCATTTCGCTTGTGATGATGGCTTGTAGCTCATCCCACGAAATCTCGCTGTTCACATACGCTTCAAAATGCGTTTGCAATGAGAACGGCAGCATCGCGATGCCAAACTGATCAAGGCGCTTCGTGTGAATTGCGCCGACGGACGTCAGTTGATTGTTTTCAACCAAGCCAACGGCGACGGGGACCAGCGCGGTACCATCGTCAGTACTGCCGACGATGAGCGCGTAAAACTTCTTGATGAGCAGATAGTCATGACTGCCATTGAGCTGTGGCATATTGATGCGCACGCTGAACGGACCGTTCACTTCGATGCCGACAGGTTGCAAGTTGTACACCCATAACGGAACCGCATGAGGCGTATACGGTTTGCCGAGCTCGTGGAACTGCAACAGCTGTGCGTGCACGCCACCCGAACGCGATCCATCCGGGAACAACAACGACGCTTGCGCAAGATTCAATTGCAACTCACCTTCTGCCAGCATGAGGTTGTCTTTACCACCGCTAATCAAACGATAAGGTACGGAATCATTTAATTGAGGCAAGTTTACGGTAGACTCTTGTTGCAAACGCCCGTCTTGCAAATTAACCCAGCGTTCGACGGTGCCGTAGCGATTGTTTTTCTGATTCGGATTCACCCGTAAACGATAACGACCACCGCGCAAAGCGTTTTCGGCTTTTTCACCAAAACCAAATGAATATACTCCGTCGCGATCGGTGATGGCATGACGATCGGTGTCGGCTAACTGCACTTCGATACCTTCAATCGGTTGCCCTAACGCATCGACAACGGTACCCCCCAACAGCGTTGGCAACGCACGCGTTTGATAGGTGAATCGCGTCAGTGTTTGATTGTCGTAGACAACATCGATAAACACTTCACCGTTATAGGCCACGTCATTGGTCGGATAAAACGCGATCGATTTTTGTCCCGGTAGTACCGCCACGCGACCCGGCACAGCGGTGTTGCTGCGACTGATTTCCACCAGCTGCGCGCCTTTGGCGTGCACAAAGTCAGTGCCCGACGGATCGAGATTTTGATAGGTCAAACCATGTGCGGTTTCACGCACATTGATCTGCAACTTGCTGGTATCGATGGTCTTGTTGAAGTGCACCGCGATGAATTCGTTGGGTTCAACATTCAATGCGCCGTTGGCCGGTTGCACTTTCACCACTTCAACCGGAATCGCCTGCAGATTTTTGATGATGAATTGGCGTTGTTCGCGTGCCAGCACGCGCGCGTCGTTGTTCTGACGCAATTCAACGATCACCGTGTGCACGCCATCATTAATTGGGCTGGCGATATTCGCTTGAGCAATACGGCCGTCGCGATTCAACGTTTGCCATTCGCCATCGTCGACGCGCGCAAATAGCTGCGTGCTTTGGGCATCGCCTTCGACTTGGGTAGTGACGTCGAGCATAAACGGCGCGGATTCGGCAACGAATTCAGCATTCGCTACCGGCAGCAAAATTTTCAAACCAGCGGCCGCTGACGCGAGTAATCGGTAACTGCTGGACGCATTGTTGCCTGCCGCGTCTTTTGCGGTGACCACAATAACCTGTTCAAGATTCGGCGTCAGAGAAACCGGTATCTGGAAACGATGCTCTCCCGGCGTTGTCGTCGGTTCAACGGTGACCGGTTGTTCGTTAATGGTTACCGACGTCAATCGTTCGTCTTGCACACGCCCACTGAACATAAATGGATTTTCAACGACTTCATTCAATGCCGGTTCATTCAGTAAACGATCAATGTGAATCGTCGGTGCCTGTCCGTCACGGCTGTAATGTGCACTCAATTGCGTGCTGCGATTTTTATTATCCGTTAACACGAACTGAGCATCAAAGCTGTTGCTGTTTTCGGCAAAAGCAAACGGCACCGAAACACGTGCATGACTGCTGTCCAGCCAACGAAATGCACTGTCGGGCACGTGCTGCTGATTGAGTTTGAGTGTGAGCGGTCGTGCACTGGCGCTGAGCGCTAATTCCAGCGTGTTATTACGCTCAGTTAACACGGCACCCGACAACGGCGAGCGCAGCTCGATGGCTGGTGCAACGTCATTTTCGTTGGCTTTTTCCGGATCAAGCGTCACGTGACGCGCGTCTTCCAATTCACCGCGAGCAAAACGCAAACGCGCCAATAACGTGTTACTGCCCTGTTGCAGCGCGATACCATTAACGACGGCGCGATAAAGTTTGGGTGTACTGGTTGCGTTGATTGTGCCGGCTTGACCGTTTACCGTGAACGTCAGTTCGCTTAACTGACCCGCATGCGTAATGTTGGCTTCAACACTCACGTGAGTTTGATCCGTAATCAGTCCTTCGATCGGCGATACCAACGACATCAGAGGGCGATCGGTGTCACGCGTCACGACAATGGATGCTGAGCCTTCGTTATTGCGACCATCAACCGCGTGTACTTGCAGTCGGTTATCACCGACTTCCAACGGTTGTGTCGAACTGAAACGTCCATCGGCATCCAACACGATGCCAAACGATCCCGCAATTCGGTCGTGCGTCAACCACGCACGTTGCACACCAGAACGATCATCGGTTACACGCCCCGTAATCACGATGCTGTCATTTTGTGTGACGGGCGAGGTCAACGGATCAATAACAATGACCGGTGCCGTGTTGTCGACGCGTCGCGTTACCGTGAGCGTTGATTTTGTTTCGCCCACAGGCGAACGCACAATCGTTTCAAAAGTATTGACACCTTCGTTCAACGAACGATTATTTGCATTGAGATAAATGCTGCCATTGCTGTTGATCACTTCCGCGGTTTGACCATTGACTGTCGCGGTCAATGCATTCACCGCGTGTCGCCAAATAACGCGATACTGAAGCGATACCGTATCGTTGTAAGTATCGGTGTCAGTGGGGGCCAACAACTGCAATTGTGGCAAACGACTATCACGCTCGATTGTGTACGATTGTGTCGATACGAAGCCACCTTCATCAATGGCTACCACGTCGATGGTGTTGCTGCCATCCATGAGAGGTATGTCAGCGCTGAATTGACCATTCGCATCCAACGTCAAGGCGAATTGTGCGGCGCCGTTGCGAATCGTTGCACTGCGTATCGGCGACAAATCATCACGCACTTGACCGGTCAACGTTACGACATCTTGATACGTCAAGGTCGGCAGGTTGTTGCTCAAGACAATGACGGGCGGCATTGTATCAAGCACAAACGATAACACTATTGTTTGACTGAAAGGTGTTAGTGCTTCATCTTCCGTAACGCGCAGGTTCCATTCGGTGTGCGTCGCATCGACCGGCAATACAACGCTGAATTGACCTTGCGCGTCGACTGCCGTATTCACTGACACGGCGCCAGACTGAGCCACAACAGAAACCGGTCCAAGCGCCTGCTGCACGCGGCCAGTGACCGTTTGATCGCCAACGTAAGTTGGCTTTTTCTGATAATGCGTTTCGTCAATTTGAGTGAGATTATTCAGCGCAACACTCAATGATGATTGCATCGTCACGGCCGGTGTTTGACACGGCGTTGTATCCGCCAGATCAACGGTTTGCTGCGTGATGGGATTGGTCATGCGTTTGCTCGTCGTTAACGCATAACGGTAAACACCACCATGACGGACAGCACGATCCTGATACGGCGATTGGTTTTGTACGCCCAATTCAATCGTCGCTGCATTTTGCTGTTCACGACGCAATTGCGCCGATTGCTGCGCGGGCACCCATTCAACGTCGATCGCATTCGATAAACGTTGTGCGGAACAGCTCTGCAATGATGAATCGTTCCACGCAATCCAATGTGCTATCGGTTCATATGACAGTGGTTGTTCTAAACCCGTTGCATCGCGCTTAACCGTCGTCAAACGGAATGTCGTATCGTTGTTCACCCCAGTAAAGGTGTAACCGGCGTTGCCAGCTTCAGCTTGATAAACCAAGGTTGCGTTACGACCATCAAGATCAGTGCGCATCAATTGCAATGATTCACCGGCCTGCAATGTCGGCCACGTCAATTCAAGCGATTTGCTTGCCGATTGCCATTGCACTTGAAGCGGTTGCAACGCCTCGTCGGGCAAGCGATGAAAATCACTGGGATATGCGTCGCGCACATTTTCCACACCGTCACCGTCACGGTCGACGTCAGCGCGATCGCCAATGCCATCAACATCGCTATCTGCCATTTCAAACACGTTGTTCGGAAAGCGATCGATATCGTCGGCGTAATTGTCATTGTCGGCGTCGGCAAAGTTTTCACGTTTATTGACCCAGATGTGTTGTTCACTGAGCGGTTCCCAAACGCGGCCAGGTGCACGCCAATACACACGCAAATGACGCGGTGCCATGTTGACACGATGACGTAAATCAATAGCGTAATAACCGGGAGTCAACTGTGCGCACGCGGCATTGCGCGCAAACGGCTGCACAGCCGTGGCCGCTTCAATAATCTTGACGTTTTGCAGCCACAACTGCGCAAGACCGGCATTATCCATCGCAAAACAATGTTCACCGGCTTCATCCACTTTCAACCAACTGGTGTAACGCCAAATGTTATTGTCATGTTGTGGCGCATAAAAAGTGGCCACGTTGTAATCGGCCAACGGCGTATTCGATACGATATTGTTCAGAGTTAGATTGTCGGCATATTGCCGCATCGACCAACCGTGAGTCGGATCGGCCAGCGTTACTGGCGTCAACTCCATATTGCGCACTTGCAAATAGCGTCGTGTTTGATTGAGCACGGCTTCGGTGTCAGCCGCTTCCAGATTCCAATGCCACGTATCATAAAGATGCGGCAACTCAATATAAAAACGCGATCCTTCAACTCGGTGCTCAATCACCTGCGGCGTGGTGGCCGGGTTATAACTGCTGAACTTCAGCAGAACCGGACCTGCCGCATTGATGATCGTGCCCGACACTTTAGTGATAGGCCCCGGCGCTTTGGTCAAACGCCACATCGCCTCTGATATCAAATAGGTATTGTCCAACTCGATTTTAAGTGCGCTGTCAATTTGAAAATTGGACTCACACTTGTTACCAGCAATAGAAACGATCGAGCCGGTATATGGGTTGGTAAAATCACGGACTGAAACAATTTGATAATAATTGCGTGCACCGTATATTGGTTTTTGATGCACGTAGCTGTCTTTTAGCGAAGCGACACTGGTCTCGGTCAATTGTATAAAACCATCGCGCGGCGTAACACTGTCGTAACGATGCAGGATACGCGCGCGCATCGCCGTTGGCATTTTCCAATCCAATTTAACGGTGCCGGCCGTGCGATTGGCAGCAATAATACAACTGTGCGGTGATGCTGTATTAAACGCAACAAACGCGTTGAGTTCGTCGCCACACAAGTCCACGGCAGCACCACCGGCGGAGGGCAACAACTCAACTCGATAACGGTAACCGCTGCCATTGACGACGGTGGTATCGAGTAATGTCAGATCAGCCACCGGTGAAGAGGTGATTCGCGTCCAATCGTTCGCCAGATCCTTGGCGCGATAAACATGATAAGTACCCGGCTGGTCGGGTAACGCATGCCAATCCAGCCGCACCCGCGCGGCGTCAGCAAACGTCTGAGTGCTACAGGCGACAATGCCGGTTTTTTGCTGAGCGGCGACAACACGAAAACCTTTGTCTTCCGCATGAACTGGCAGTGGTTCGCTCACATTTTTTGTTGCGGAATTGTCGCAAGCCGACAAAACACCAAATGCCATAGCGGCGATCAATGTTTGACGTAGCACAACGTTAATCATCTGTTATTCCCCAAAACCCCAATCAGGCAAACGCTTGGTTGGTGGATGGTTATCCGTGTTGTAATCAATCGATGACACCACTACTGAAGCGGTGTCACACGTTCCACTTTCGTGGTTTGCAAAACTTGGTCTGTCACTTTCTTGATGGATTCTTTCATCTGCACAGGTGCCAGTGCCTTGCGAATTTCCGCACTGACTTCAGCCAGCGGCCTGGGAGCGGTCCACTCTTCGGCATTAACGCGAAAACGCATGGCCTTTCCGTCGACCCAGAACACATCCGACGTTTGTCCCAACGACAGTTGGCGCAAAATCGCCGAATAGGAAGGTGGCAGCACGTTCAACGCGGAACGTTGTTTGATGTAACTCAGCTTTAGCGGCGCATTTCGGTTGGCATCGACCCACTGCTTCCAATTTTTTTCGTTGGTGGCACCATCAAATAGTTTCAGCATGCGTTCACGCAGATCACCTTTGCTGGTCGAGTCGAACTGCACAATTTCATAATCCACCAACCGCACAGCGCCAAATTTTTCCGGATGCTTTTTGTAATACTCTTCTACCATCTCACTGGAAACCGGTGTAATGTCGGCGTGCTGTTTCAAATACGCTTTAACCAGCAGTTGTTCGCGATAAGCAGCAACACGCTTATCCAATATCGCCAGTTCTTCGACGCTCGCTTCTTTTGCTGCCGCCAGGGCCATCGCCTTCGATGCAATCAAACTGTCCAACAATTTCTCGCGGCCGCTGTCGTTCAATGAAAAAGCAGCTTCATCGCCCAAGTTATCACTGATCGCCAATTGCAGGTCGTAAGCCGTGATCGGTGTGTCGGACACGTTGACAAGAATGACATTGTCATCCGTCAACACCACTTTTTCTTCGCGTTGACACGCGGTCAAACTCGCGGCAGTAACCGCGATCGCGAACACGTGACGAAACCGGGTAAAACAAACCCTGCGCATCAGTAACGCTCCACGGCGACATTCGATAACAATCGTTTCAATTCCGCTTCTTTGGCAGCGCTGCGCAATTCATAGCGAATATCGCCTTTGACACTGTCCAGGCTATCAGTGACGGTAGCCGGACCTTCGACGACTTTGATGATATGAAAACCATAGTGCGTCTTGAATGGTTCTGAAATATCACCTTGCTTTAACTCAAACGCCTTTGCGCTGAAGGCCTGATCAACGGCACCCTCACCGATCCAACCCAAATCACCACCATTGCGTGCCGTCAAATCATCTTCGGAATAACGCTTGGCCACCTCTTCAAAGCTCTTGCCCGCTTGCAGTTGTGAATACGCTTCGCGCGCTTGCGTCAACTTGGCTTGCAACTCGTTTTCTTTCATGTCGGCACGTGTACGTACCAATACATGGGAAATTTTGACTTTTTTCTTCGTCCAGCGCGCCGCGTTGTCGCGATAAAAGTTTTCAATCGCGCTGTCAGTGACCGCTTCATTCAAAAAGGTTTCGAAATAACGCGACAGTAACATTTGCGCACGAAAATCTTCCAGCTCGACTTCAAGTGCCGCTTTATCTAGTTTGTCTTCATCCATAATCGCCGCCACCAACGCTTTTTTCTCAACATAACTGTCAAGTGCGGCTTTGCTGGCGTTATCGGCTTTGCCGTCAATACGCTTGAATTTCAGGTAAGCATCAAACTCGGTCTTGGTGATCGCTTGACCATCGACTTCAGCGACATTGTCGCCGTGACCGCAGGCGGTCAATGCCAGCACCAAACCTGTTGTCGCCATCAGCGACCATACTTTCACTTTTTTCATACTGCTTACACCTTTTTTACTCAATTTCGTCTAGCCAAGGCATGTCCGTAGTCGGACGTACCCACTCATTGTTCCAATCAATCACGGCGCCATTTTCAACGCGCACTTCGTCAATAAAGTGAACACCAGTGTAAATTTTGTCTTGCTCTGGTGGTGTATCGCTTTGAACGGTGAACGAACTATTGGAAACATTGAGCGCACGTTTGATCGGGGCCAATACATCGTCAACATCGATCACGACACCAAAATTGTCAGGCGTTTGCTTGTCGCCAAATTCCTGCGTTAACGTTCTTTCCATGTCACGATCTGAGGTGGCGATAATATCGGCCTCACCGCTGCGACACTCACCGCAGCCACCGCTAATGATGAGGCGATAATACCCCTCACTTAACGCTACAACCGCCGGACTTTCACCGTTCAAATAGCCTTCGGCAATTTGTGCACCTTCACCGTTTGGACTGGTGCCCAACGACTCAACGGCATAGCGCCAACCATAATCAGACGTTGAGTTCTCGTAGCCAAGCGTCAGCGTCGTGTCTTCGCGCGCCCGGATAATAAAATCGGTCCAATGTTGATCCACATGCCATTCAAATCGATTGGCGACTTCACGTTGAACACCGACGATTCTCCACTGATCATCACTTTCTTGAGAGACAGAGCCAATGGTTGCGCGGCCAATCACACCCATTGGGGTTTTCGCCTCCGCCACGCCACCGCGATTTGACACGATCAACGTCGTGTTGCCAGTTGCACTGCGTTTGAAGATCGTACCAGCACCTGACAGCGTGCCGCTGGTGCCTGAACGTGCGAAGTAGTGGCCAGTAAAAGCACTGTCATTACCGACAACACTGATGCGACCGCCAGCACCTGCTGGTGCTTCATCAATCGCATCACCACCATCGACCGTGATGTCGCCGGTACCACTCAATGTCGCTTGAATGCCAATACTGCCTCCGGCACCGCCACCCCAATCTACTTCGTCAGAATTGATACCTTCAGCAGAAACAATACCGTTATTGATCACTTCTGCAGCAGTTATGCGAATCACGCCACCGCCGGCACCGATCAATTCTGGACGATCAGCTGCTGCCGCTTTTTGCAGGAGTTGTGCGTTTGCGGTTTTATCCTGACCGCCATCATCACCAGAGAACGGATCGAAAATGACCGCGCCGCTACCGGGTGTTGACGCATCCCAATACTCGCCGTAGCTGCAATCAAAGCCGGATTCGTTAAACCCTGTGCGAACACCAGCATGGCATGAGCCATAGGAACCCCGCGCCGAGCGGCCATTCACACGAGTGGAGTCGAAATACGGGTAACCGTAACCAGCAGGGAAACCGGCACCCGCCGCAGTAATCGAACCGTGTTCGCCGATGTTTACACGACCTTGAGCAGTCACCCCCAATGGATACCAAGCCCGTCGAGAAGCATCGGCATAACGCGCGTAAATCACACCGGGAGTGGTCACCGTACCATCAACGACAACATCCGTTGACACCTCCAGATTCGTTGTCGTCAACCTACCACCATCAATGGTGATCGATTCGGCGGTTACTCGTTCAGTAGCCATTTGCGCTCCCGAATGCAAGCGCAACGCACCATTCAATGTTGTTTGTCCGCGCACCGTCAATTGGCTGTTGCCGAGTGTCAACGATTGTGCGTTCAAGTTGCGCTCCAACACGAGTGTCGCGTTATCCAACGCCGACAGATCCAGGTCCTCTGCATTGACATCACCGCCAATCACAATGGAGCCACTGCGCAGGATGCTTAACAACGCACTATCGTGCTGTTTGAGCACCAACTCACCGTCGATATAGGAATGCGCCGGCTCCGCGATACGCACCTGATCATCACCAAACGTCACGCTGGCGCCACGATCAATGCGCAAGGTTCGTAATTGATGGACACCTTGCATCGTTTGACCGATTGTAGACGTCAAGTCATCACTGTCGCTTGTTGCCAGCACCAGCTCATTCGCTGTATTCGAACGAATGTGATAAAGCGGAGCCTGTTCGTCGTCGGCATTTAAACTGACCCAACGTCCCACCAATGATGTCGATCCGTTGGCATCACTTGGCGTCCATTCCGGCGTTGTTCTGAACTGATTGTCTGACGCCAGTGTGAATGAATAACTGCCATCGTCGGTGCCGGCATTGTTGATGCCCGATGCAACATCGGTCCAATTCATATACCCCGAGCCCAGCGCCAGTAAATAGCGACCGGGGGCCAAATTAAAACTCTGCGTCCAGTCTTCAAAATAGCCCGGTGTAAACGATTGCACTGGGGCAACACCTGGCATTGGCGATTCGGCGTTTTCATCCAATGCGAAAATATTCAAACTGCCGCCGCGTCGGCCAGAGGCCTCGGTGGTTACGAACAATCGAACGTTGTAGAAGTACGTCCAATTGTTGACGTTGATAATGATGCGTTTGATTTCATTCTTTCGAATGTTGTTCTCTTGCGCGATTGACGACATCAATTGCGTGTCGCGCTTAATTTTCACGCGCCATTCATCGGCCGACAATTGCGTGGCATCGGTTATCAATCCGCGACCTACCGAGTGGAACGGTGTCGATTGTGATTGTGCTTCGCGACCTTGGTTTGCAATCGACAACTGAGGCAACGATGACTCAGTCGTCAGCGTTTGAACCACGGTTCCCGCGCCAGCTACCATGCCGTTTGCGCCCGATGCCGCAACCAATTTGCTCGATTGCGAAACCGCCATACCGGCCTCGGTCAACGATGCCGAACGGAATGCAATTCGTCCGCCTGCTCCAGCAAATCCTTCACCGGCCAAACCACCACCACCATTGGCGGTCATCATGGCATTCGCACCAATCGCACTGTCTTGTGTTACGTTGACATTGATACTGCCACCCGCAGCGCCTTGCCAACCATCACCACCGTTGGCACTGATGACACCATCCAACTGCAATTGATGCGTTTGTAAATGCAGTGCTCCACCGCCACGTGCTAACAAGCTATTGCGTTGCTCACCACCGGCACCGGCATGACGAGGCGTCAAATAACTGCCATAAGTACAATCGGCTTCGGTACTTGAGGTGTAAACACGACCGGCATGACAACTGCGTGCCGCTGTACCTTTGTCTGCAGGTGCCTGACCCGCAGGATAACCACGCTCATCGACACTGATTCGGGCATTAGGACCCACCGTTGTTTTGCCATTAACGACAACCGTCAATGTTTGCGCTTGGTTGCGGTTATCCAATGCGCGCAATTCACCATTGGCGATGTCAAGATCGCCGCTGACGTGCAGGTGGTTGGTATGCACGGCGCCACGTGAAATCAAATTGTTGAATGTTGCGCCGGCATCGAACACCAAACGACCTTGTTCCAACGTTAAATTGTTCGCCATTACCGGATTCACAAAGCGCAACGCACCTTGACCAACATTTAATGAGGCGATGGCACTCAAATCCGTTTGCTCCATCACATCAATTCGCATACCGGCACGCGCCAATGCCAAGGCCGTTTCATCCAAATGGTCGACACGAACAAAGCTGCTGCCATCACCGGTAGAGTTTTGCGGTTCGAGCACGACAATCCGATCGTCACCAAATGACAATGTGGCGCCATCTGTGCTGTTAAAGCGTCTGAAGACATGAATGCCGCGGTATTCAGTGCCGGCCAAATGATTCAAATCCAGCACCGCATCATTGGTCTCAATCACAAAGGAGTTGGCGGCATTGCTGACAATTTGATATTTCGGCGCAGATTGATCTTGCGCATTCAACTGTACCCACGCCCCTTTCATCGCCGACAACAATGCTGCAGGCCACTTCGTCAGCATTTGCACACGAACCACTTTGTCCGTGAAGAGATCAAACTGATAATCGCTGCCCACCGTGTGGCGACTGGTACCGGCTTTGGCTTCGCTAATGCTGGTGTCTTGGCTGGCCACAATCAGCGTGTAAACCCCTGCGCTCAAAGTTACCTCGTTGTCCGAACCACTGTACCATGTTGAGTTGCAGTCACCATTTTCGGCGCAAACATAAACAACCCCATAGCGAACAGACGAAACCACGTTGAGTCGCCCTTTGACCTTTGTGGTTTCTGTCAACGTGAACGTAATATGATCGGCCGCACCGGCCACCAGATGGCGGCGCAATGAAAAGGTCTGCGCCATTTGATCAAATGCATCCGCATAAACACGCCATTGTGTTGTGCTGCCTTCGACGCGTTCGATTTGCGCAACGTGACCGCGACCAACTTGCGACAACGGTGTGTCAGCTACCGTGGGGTAGTCATTGTTGTTCGAATAAATATCAGCAAGTCCATCACCTTTAACAAACAACGCGGTACCCGCAGCAGCAGAGTCGCCTTGCGCATTCAAACGGCCACCATGCACATCAACGTTGTGTGCGAACTGATCGTGCTCCGCGCGCACAACAATGCGACCACCACTGCCACCTTCATAAGATTGGTTTTCCCCACCGAACGCTTCCAATCGTCCGGAGCCGCGCAATTGTGTTGCATTAATGGCAATTGCACCGCCCGCGCCAATTTCGTGTTGATTAGAGGAATTGGCACTGATACGCCCATCAAGTTGGATCGTCCGCGCATTCAGCTCTAGTGTTCCACCACCGTAGTTTGCACCGAACTGATTAGCGGTCCAATAGTTGCCGTAGGCACAATTGCGATCAGGCTGGTTACCACCATAGCAAGAACGGAACAAATGACTGCCAAACTCGATTGGCCATCGGTATGCACCTTGATTGCTGACATCAATGGCCGCGTTAGCGCTAATGTTAACGTCACCAGCGATGTTCATCACTAACGGCAAATACACACCGGTATCGACATAAGGAGCACTGCCGCGCCAAGTCGCACCCGACAATGACAAATTGCCCGTCAATGTCACACTCGGAATGGTAATCATTGTCGAGCCATCGCCGTTAATGATCAGGTTGTTAGCGCGCAGATTTGAACTGATGAGCGTGCTGACATTATTTACATATACATCATTGTCAACACTCAATCCGCCAGCAAAGTCGTAACCACCACCATTCAACTCAACACAACGAGCTTGTCGGCAGTTAATAGCGATCGCGTGTGCAAACCGCAACGTACCGCCATTCATGTGCAAATTCAGTGATTCAACGTTCATTGGCGCTGCCACCTCAACGTAACCACCATTGCGAGTCATCGCGACCATATCATCGCGCAGCTCACGCACAATCAAACGACCATTGTTGGTGATCGACGAATTGTTGACATCATTGACCTCAAGGCGTTCGTTCTCGATCGACAGTTTGGCACCGTTGCGGACCGTGATGCGTTCAAAGTGATGAACACCAATAAACGAAGCCCCCACCAATTCTTCACTGCGCAACGTCGCAGATTCATCAACAACAGTCATGCTGCGATCGTCAAACGATTCAATGCGAACACGTTTTTCCGTGTCACCATTTATTGTCAACACCACATCCATTCCGGTGATCGGTTGACCACGGAAAGTGTTTGCCGCCCAAACATGATTGGTGCGCATCCCCAACTGGCTGGAGATCAGTACATTGACATCACGTTGTGTTGGACGACCACTATTGTGCACCAGAGCTTCTGCCATCGAACAATCGCGATCACAGATAGCGACCAGGTATTTACCTGGACTGAGGTAGCTGGAAGTGTATGCGCCGGCTCGCAAGTCAAATTCAGAGCTCAAATCACCCGCATCCAGTTCACCATCATCGCGGAAAACAAAGAACGATAAATCCTCGTTGGTGAACGGAGAGTTGAACTTGACATATTCCTCGTTAAGCAATTCAAACGGTATTAGTGCGACACCAGCATCACCCAAGCTACCGTTGAATCCTGTGCGATTCACGGTCATCGTTTGCGGGAACAGGCGATAACGGTTGGCCGTTACATTTTCAGCATTGGCGATAACACCTTGACCAATCTTTGTTAAATACGTGGTAGCCGACAAACCATTTGGCGGGTTGTTATCAGCAACAATCAGTTCACCCTTGTTGTTATTGGTCCGAATGAAGATCGTGCCGGCACCACCAGAGGCATTCCAATACGCCTCGGTACCATAGGCATATAAGTTGTTGCGCTCAAACTCAAAGCGATTGCGCGCGTTAATCGAAATGCGACCGCCACCGCCCACATAACCAGTGGCGTCCATTGATCCTCGGCCACTGACTACATCGGCATTCAATCGAATACTACCGCCCGAGCCATAATAGTTGCCAAAGGACGCCGATGCGCTTAGCGAACCATCAACCGTAATCTGTGTTGCGGAAATATCGAGTAAACCACCACCGGCACCGGAATAACTACCGCCGGAATTACCGGCATGAGTGGTATCACGATAATCGCCATAACCGCAGTCACGATCAGCTTCTTGCGGATCGCTTTCATAGCGCGTTCCCAATGAACCACCGTGACAAGATGTCGAGTTTTGTTCACCAACCAGGTGACCGCCGTACCCGTTGTACATTCCTTTTCCGCTAACGGAGATCGTTGAACCACTTTCAACTTTCAGATTGGCGGCGGTTTCAATGCGCAGCGGTAATACTTCTTTCAAGCTCTGATCGACAGATGTCTCAAGTGATTTGCCATACAGATAACTGTATTGGTTCAATTGAATATCACCGCTTGTCACCATCGTCGCTACGGTGATTGTCGCGTTATTTGCTGTGACAGATTCCGCTTGCAAAGTCGTCGTGTTCAACGCTGAACCAGGCAGTACACGTACCGGACCTGAAACCGTGACACGGTTATCCACATCCAGATCGGTATTTTCCAACGTCAATGATTGCACGTTGATGGCGCCACCGAGACTTAAACGAGCGGGTGAACTCAACGTCAGATCGCCATTGCCTAAATTGGCGTGTTCAACACGCACATTTACACCAGCGTCGAGCAGACGTTCGATTTGCACTTTGCTGATAGAACCCGCACGCAGCGACAAGCCCGATTCAAATTCGGACTCCGCATCATTCGACCACGACAATACGTTGTCGCCAAAGTCAACGCTGGCACCGCCTTTGAGACGCAATGAAGACAGCTCATGAACGCCAGACAACGACGCATTCACGCTTGTGCTATCTAATACCGTTGTCGAAGCAATCGTTAGCGTCGTCGCATCGTTGGCAACAACGCGATAATTGTTCGATCCCACTCGCACAAATGTATCTTTTAACCACATGGTGCCCGTGGCTTCAATCGGCAACGCCGGTTGATAACTCACGCCGATTTCTTTAATGGCATCAATGTTGACGCTGAACGAGGAGGCTCTATCACTGAGACTGCGCCCTGCGCGCGCATCGGCATCCAGCAAATTATCGCCAATGACAATCAGGTAATTGCCCTGCGGCCAATACCGAACATCTTGCGATGTGTATTGCTCAAATTTGGCATGCAGCGAATCAATTTGCATTTGCTGATTTAAACGGTACACAAACATCACACCCGAGTTACCGCTGCCGGTTAATCCTCCGGTGACGACTTTCAGTCTGACCATGCCCGCCTGTGGTGCATTAATTTGGGCACTGGCTGTGCCACGCGGAACCACATAGCCGCTCCATTTCAACTGACGTCCCTGCGCTGACACGGGCGCAGGTGTAATGCGATACAAACCGGCACTGTTTTGTGTCGGTTCTTGCAATTCGGCAATCGCCGCAACCGAGCTGGCATGATTGAACCCGAACAACTTCGTTGAATGATTTTCAGTTGATCGCTGTCCAAGTTCATTGCTGTCACGATTTGAAATCAGCAGATGACGTTCGCCAGAAAATTCGCGATACACCGTACCCGCACCACTTGAATAACCGTAATTGCCAGCATCGGCCGCGTACACGCCGGTGAACTGGCTGGTATCGGCATAAATGGCAATCGCACCACCGGCACCGGCGGCGTAGTAGTAAACCGATGATCTACCACCACTCGCTTCAATACGTCCGCTACCCAAGAGGGCATCGGATTCAATTAAAGCCGCACCACCCGCGCCATTTTGATAATAGTTATTCGCCGCAGATGCATCGATACGACCATTGTTGATCAATTGACGTGCTTTCAGATGAATGTAACCACCGCCCGCACTACCGTTCGATGAACCGGCAAATCGTGGATAACGATAATTGTCATAAGCACAGTTGGCATTGCCTTGATATATCACACCAATGTGGCAACCCATACTCGCGCCGCTATACACGCCAGGCCATGCATAACCTGGCTGGTAACCTTTGCCGATTGCATCAATTTTGGCCGACGAAGCGATGTTAATGTCACCCGCAACGTGGAGGCGTAATTGCGCCGGTTGTGGCGATTTCGCCGGAATCGTCAGCGTCGTGTTGTCAAGCAGATCCACATTGCCGTTTACGATTACAGGTTCTTCTGAATCGAAGGACAACGTCGCGCCATTTTCCAGACGAATTCGCCCCGTGATTTCAATGCGACGCGCCACAATCGTTAGGTTGGTGTTGCGTACGATCAAATCAGTGCCGATACGCAGTTCATCCAAGGTGATGGTGGATGCGGTGCCGTTGCTTCCACGCTCCACCACCATGTCTTGTGCCACATTCATATCAAAACGTGCGTTCGAAACGCCACGAATCGTCGCCGATTGCACCAACGCACGACCAATGCTGACATTGCCAGACAAGTTTACGGTGCCTTGATAAACCTGCTGCGTATCGGAAATGACGGTCATGCTTGATGTGGCTGAATACGTTGCAAATCGCGCCGTCAGCAACGCATTGCCCACGGCAACCACATTGAAGCGACCCGAACCGGCAACCGTTGCCACCGACGTATTATCGCTGCTGTAAATCACACCAAAGCGCGCATCACTGATGTTGATTTCAGAGACGCTGCCGCGATAGTTGATCGTTGCCAGCACATCAATCTTCACGCTGGTGTCAGTCAAGCGCGCGTTGACCACCGTCGGCGTAGCCCGAATGGCTGTCACAAACTCCGGTTTGATCGCGCCACTGGCCGCTGACAAAGGATCGGAACCGCTGTCGCGTTCAAGGCCATCGGATAATCCGTCACCGTCGCTGTCAGACGCTTTCGGATCGGTTTGCAATGCCAGTTCTTCACTGTCCGTCAAGCCATCGTTGTCCGAATCGGCCGCACGCGGATTTGTGCCCAATTCGATCAACTCGCGATAATTGCTGAGTCCGTCACCATCGGCATCCGCTTCCGCATCATTGATGGTTGGATTCAAACGATTATCGATTTCGAGACGATTGTTAATGCCATCCAGATCGAAGTCTTTGTCAGCCGCAAACGCCATGTATGCAATCGTGTTGGCATTGACAAAGTTTCCGACATATTGGTGATAGCCCGAAATCGCGACGGTGACCGCCATGCCATCCGGATTTGATCCGAGCGCAGGCATGGTGACACGCGGATTTGACCACACGAAATACTGCGGCACGTTATTCAACCGAGCTTCACCGCTGTAGTAACGCGAAATCAAATCCCCAGTCGGAATCGCAATCTCAAGGCGCACGGTGTTGGCAAACAAAGCAAACGGATAATCCGTTAAGCGCAACATTGTTCGCGGCCCGGTGACTGCCAATTGTTGCGCATACGGTGCCACGTTTTCGCTGACACTGCTCAAGCCGGTTAACGACGTTGACACCTCAAACACGCGACCTAGTGCAATCGCTTGCGGACGGAAGATAACTTTACTTTGTTCAACGCGGAATTCACCCTGCAGCGGCGTCAGCGGATAAGCCGTGTCAACGACGGTAAATGGCGCCAACAACGGATTGCTCCATTGCATGGGTTCGGAGAACTCCGCCACCAATTCTGTCGTCTCTAACTGATGTACCACTTGCTGATTCACACGAATCATACGTGGCGGTGGTTGTTTAAATTCCGCCGTTACACTGGCACTGAGATCGACACCCATGACGGTCGGTGTCGTACCGGTCACCGACAACGTGGTGATACCGACCTGTTGCGCGGTCAAATTGACGCGCACCTTGCCACTCTGCGGTGTCACCGAGGCCGTGTTGCTGCCGTTGACAAGGCCATTTTCGCTGGCAAGCAATGCCAGTTGCACAGCGCTGCTGACAACGACGCCATCACTGCGCATGACACGATCGGCCACATTGCCAAAGCGATCGTGGAAGACCAGATCAACGGGCAAGGTGTCGCCGACTTCAAGCACATCGACACGACCATTGCTGCTGTTATCAAACGCCGCGCGTTGCATTAACAAACGTTCTGCCAAAGCGGCATTCACACTTACTGGCAACGCCGTCACCGATTGTGGTGCCGTGTTGGGTTCACCATCGTTGTCATAGACAAAGCTCAACGTACCGCTACCGGTGTTGGCGACATTGAAATAGTACGGCTGAATGACATTACCGTTGAGTGGCAAAGTCCGTGTGGTAGCAATGACATTGATGCTTGCCTGACCATTGCGCAAACGGATGCGCAAGCGTTTTTGCGCGCCGCTGTTATCCAACGTGATATGCGATGCCGGCAACACTTGGAAGCCCGGTTCCGAAATCAACATTTCGATCTGCTGTTCACCCGTACGCACGGCGTTGTTGCCGGCGTCGAACGATTGCATCTGAATCACAAACTGTTCGTTAGCGGTGACTGGCGCTATATAGCTGAAGCCTACTTTTGTAGCAGCACCGGCCATAACCTCGAGAGAACGCGACGTCGACAAATAGTTAAAGTCTTTCAATACGGCGTTGACACGATACGTGCCAACTGTGGCATTAGCGACCCACGTCAGATCAGCCAAACCAACGTTATTGCTCAGTGACTCGTGCTGATGCACAACAACGTTATTGCCATCAACGATCGTCCAGTTGATGTTCACATTGGCCACCGGCTGCGCAGTGGCGTCGACAACACGAACTTGTGAACGTGTTGTGCTGCCCGCTTGCACCGTCGCCAGATTGAATTCCGCGCTTCCGCTATTATCAAATCGAACATCATTGGGTCGTGACGTCAACGCAATGGTGAATACGTTCGATAACGATTGCTGCGCCAATGCATCGGTCACGCGCACTTGGAAACGTAAGGTACTGAAACCGCTGTTGGATTCAGGGGTTGTCAGATTCAGACGAACGCAAGCCGTGCAACCACTGCTCAATTTCGGCTGCGCTACTTCAACCGGCTGTCCGGTTGTCAGATCAAGCACGTGAATCGTTAAGCTGCTGAGCGCGCCATCATCCACCAAATTGAAGCCACTGATGGTCACCGGAACGCTCGACGCATAAAACGCTAACGACGGTGCGGTGACCCACAGCACATTACCGTTTGGCACCCGATCCTGCGTAACGGTGATCGCACGTTCGAGTGTTGACGAGACATTGCCCATCGCGTCGTACGCCACCACGGTCAACACATCAACGGTGTCGCTGGTCAATTTCGGACGAACGTCATTAAATGTATGCGACAACGACACCGATTTTTGACTGTTGAATGTTCGTGTCACTTCTTCGCCGTTCCAACGCATAACAACGCGAGTCACGCCAACATCATCCTGAGCTTTCGCACTGATGGTGAAACTGGTTTGCTCACGCACGCTGCTCGGCGCTTGAGTCAACGAAACAACCGGCGGATTGTCGCCAATGGCGGCAATCGCAAATTGGGTTTGCGCCGCATTCCCCGCTTTATCAACGACCGTTGCTTGATAGTTGTAGGTTTGTCCGGCCTGACTGCTTGGTTCACGAATTTGCAACGACGTCGTGTTCATCGCCGTCGCGATCAATTGACCATCGCGCGATAAATACAATTCCGCGACACCACTGTGCGAATCGCTTGCGGTCGCTTTAATTGAGAACGGCTGACCAGCAATCAATGATCCGTTCGAAAGTACCGCATCAACTAATTCGATCGCGGCGGTTGGCAGTCCCTGATCGACAGCGCGATTAACCGTCACGATGTCGCTTTCAAAAACATTGTCCACTTCGTCAGTTATGCGGGCTTTGATGTCATGCTGCCCTGCGGCCAAATTGGCCGTGGTGCTGAATGGAAGCGCACGACGACTGGCAATGATGCGCCACTCTCCGCCGCTTCGTTCACGCGCCAAATAATCGATCGACCGCACCGCTGGATTGTTGTCGGCTCCGGTTAACGTGACATTCAATTTCAACGCATTCGGCAACCACGACATCGCATCAGTTTGCAAGGTGGCGACCGTGTTGTTGCCCGGTAAATTGTCGGTACGCACAATGAGCGTGTGTGCCGGTGTCGTGAAACGATTGCCGGCGATATCCGTCACTTCGGCGTCAAGATGTATCGCCTGACCATTCGCTGCACTGTAAGGGATGATGATGTCGGCATTAAACGGCGCTTGCGTACGCGTCGTGACCGTTCGACCATCAATGCGGAATCGTGCAGTCACGGTATTTTGTGTGTCAAACAAGGCAATCGTAAAACGATCACCTTGGCGCGCTTGTGCTGGTAAAGCGGTCGCCCATGCAGCGTTGGCGCTTAACCAACGTTGATTCAATTGCACCACTTCGATACCGGTGTTTTGTACGCTGAGTGCAAGGCGATCGTATTCCACCGCGATATCGCGTACACGTCCACGCGCACGATAAACCGATTCAGTTGGCATTTGCCATTGTTGAACGTCAATTGCATAGAGGCGATCGCTGTGTGCTATCCACAACGTATTGCCGCTCGCCGTTAACGCTGTGACGGCAGCCGCCTGCGGCAGTGACTGCGTTGCTGATGTTCTCAGGTCATAACGCAGCACACCATTGCTGCTCGCGACAAAGAGATAATCGGCAGTTGTCGTCAATGCCACTGGACGATCGGACATTCGCCCCAGCAGCTCATAACGCAATTCGCTTGCAGTCAGTGCAACACGACCAAACTCACCGTCTTCTAAAACGATGTACATTACGTCATCAACGTTGGCCAATGCCGCAATATAACGATCCGCACTCACTTCGAGTTCGAGCGCGGCCGCCGTTGAAGACGCGCGCGATTTTGCAACCAGTCGAGTGCCATAGGCCGCTACAACAAAGTTGGGCGTGCTGTTAAGCAGACGATAATCGCGTCCCGACAGCCATGTCGTGTCTTGCGTGACGCCATCAAGCGGAACACTCACCACTTTTTGCGTTTCGTTTTGCACAACAAAGCGCAAGCGCCCGTCATTGGCAACATCAATCACGCTCGCGGAATAGGCACCTGGATAGGCCACATCATTCCAACTGCCATCGCGTTTCTGTTCACTGAAGACCGCACCAAAATGCGCCGCAGCACCAACAATACGACCGTTGCGCATCACGATATTGCCCATGTCACCGCCGACCGATGTCGACACGTGCCGCTGGGCTGTCGCGGTAGGACTCAAACCGATTCGATATTGATCACCGCTGCCGCCGCCCAAATAGAGACGACCATTGGCCAACACGGGTTGCACATCGGCATCACGTTCAATTCGCCATTCGCCACGCTTGATGGGACGCTGAGGCGAACGCACATCGACAATCGCAATGCGTTCTTCATCCGCGACAAATACGTATCCATTTGCGCTGAACAGCCGCGCATCAACCATGGCAGTTGCGACGACCGCTGCGGGACTGGTACGCGACAACACGCGCAATTCACCGTCTGCCGCGAGGCTCACCAGATAATCGGCGGAGACGGCGGCGACACGACGCACACCCGGTGCGGACAATGTTTTAATCGTTTCGCCATTTTTGCCTATCACGCGCACAACATCATTGTGGGCCACGGCAAAATCACCGCCCCAACGGACGAGATCTTTGGCATTCGCATAACCGGCGGCAATCCCGTTTCCAATGGCAGCACCGCTGATCAGATGGCGATAAGCAGCACCTTTTTCGATCGTCATCACAACGTTATCGATGGCTTGCAATGCAACAATGTCATTACCGTTGGTCAATGAGCTGGCAACAATCGACTGGGTCGAGCTATCGAACACTTGCAAGCGACCATCAGCCAACGCCACAACGATGCCACCGGCACCGTAATTCAGGGCCGTGATGTCTTCATCAAAGGTATGCACCAAGCCGCGTTGGCTGTGATGCAATTTCGCACCATCACTGAACCAGATCGCGTCAACATCCGCCAACGCCAACTCAAATTCCGTTTTTTCTGATTCAGCCGTCAATTGCCAGAACGGGTTGACCATCAAATTGCGCGTGAGCTGTTTCTGTTCGCCATTGGCAAACAATGCTGTGGCGCGGATCTGAACCTGCGTTACCTCGTCTGGCACCACAAAATGCAATTGATTTTCGTCGCTACCCAATTCGGTGTCACCGACATGAGCACTCAGTAATATCGTTTCGGCACCATCGGCTTGAGCCGCAATGGTGGCAGTCGTTCCAGCCAGCAATTCATCGCTGCTGTCTTTCCAATTTAACGATTCATTGATGCGATCAAGCACACGCAAGGTTTGACGCACTTCGCTGTAACGGAAGTGATCACCTGCGTAAACACGCGCCACCAATGTAAACGGCTCCGTTGCGGTGACAGCCGGTGCTCGCCATTCGATGACACCGGTCGCCTCACGCGAGCGCAATTCATAACGTGTGTTGTTATTACCATCCAGTAATCGGATGTCGACAAATTGCAGCGCATCGGATTCGCTGTTGCTGGCATTGAACTGCACATTAAAGTTTTGGCCTTCGGTGACGCTGCTGTTGGCCACTGGGGCCAATAAACGAATCGTCAAGCCCGTATCTCGGTTGCTGATTCGTCCAATCGAAGCGGCGTTCACCGTTTGTTGTGTCGCCACAACGCTCGCATCAAAAGGCGATGCCGCGGCGGGCACGGTAAACCACGAATACAGTCGATCAGCTGAGGATAAGGCTGACGCGGATGCGCCATTGATGAGCAGTTGTGCATCACGCAAATACGCGGCGTTGGTGCGCGCTTGCAGCGGCACCACAGCGCCTTCGGTTAAGGTCGTTTCACGCGGTACTTGCCATGACCAAACGCCGGCCACTTCGTTTTGACTGTTCAGCGTGATGAACTGATCGGCGGAGCGATGCGACACACTCGTCACCGTTGTGCTGTCGGTCAGAACATCGTGAGCGATGGCAATAGCCAATTTTCCGTCAGACCACATCGGAGTAAACGGCAGCGATTGCGAAGCACGACGAACCTGCCACCACGAACCACCCAGCACCGGACTATCGCCTTGACGCGTGATGATCGTGTCAAAGGCGCGCTCATGTTGCTGCAGCAATACGGTGTTAGCGGCCGCATCCGGCTGCACCAACACACGATTTACTGCCAAGCCATTTTGATCACGATGCAAATACACCAACTGTCCGTTGGCCACCGCAATGGTGTCATCGCTGGTGGGCAATACACCGACAACGACGTTGCCTTGCACAGCCAACCAATGACGAACGTTGTCGCGCGTCAGTTGCACATAATGCAGTTCGCCATCAAAGACTGCCGCGTTAATGACGCCGGGCAATTCTGTGCGATGACGCTCACTCAACGCGCCATCACCGTTCACAGTCCATTGCGTTAAATTATTTTGGCTGAACGTATCAAGCTGTTCACCGTTAACAGAGAAACCGGTTACCGTCATCGGCGCCGATGTCAACAGTTTTAAAGCTGGCACATCGTCAAGGTCACTGACGTGATAAATCGACAATGAACGATCGGTCAACACATAGAGACGACCATAGCTGACCAACGCGCGTTTGATGTCACCGTCGGCGCTGACACCGGCCAACGATTGCGCCGGATTTATCATATTCACCGCTGACAGGAAGCGACCGTTCTGAACGAAAACCGTCGTGCCGGCAGCACCAATTACTTTGGCATCTTGTGCTCGCCGTTGTGGCGTGCCCCACGCACCGTTTTGAATGGGCCAGAACACCGTGTGACGTTCAACACCAACGCGTTCTTCACCCACAATACCGGCACCACTGAAATACAACGCGTGCAATTCAGCGTTGGTCACATCAGCGATAACGCCGTGAGCACTGCGCAAGCGATAACCGTTGGCACTGACTTCGGCCCAAACGATTTCATGATCGGACACTGGCGTTGTGATGGGGCCCATCACGTAGCGCACATTGCCCGGTACACGATGGAGCAACTCCGTCTGACCGAAGTACGGCATTTTGTTGATCATCTCTGTGCGTGTGCGTGCGTGACCGGAGCGATCACGCAGCGTTGCTTGCACTGACGCACTGTCACCATCACTGCGCAAATCAACAACGTGATCGCGACCGTCGATCGGTGCGACATCACGTGCAGCGCTGCCAATCGGATCGACGAGACTAATAGCCGATTGTGCTGTCGCATCAACAACCGTATTCGGCACGCGTGCCGACACCAACAAGCGACCACCGCCCAACGCAGTTAGTTGAGGAATAATCTGCAACTCGGCGTCGGCTTCAATTCCGGAATCACTGTCGATATTGAGGAAATGCCGCACAACATGACCCGCGTTGTCTTGCAAACGCAACACGGCAATTTGTGGCGCACTGACGTCAGGTAATTGAATCGATGCCGTGAATCGTTGTTCATCCGCCACACGGCTGCCGTGTTGCCACAGCGGTGTTGCGCTAACAACGTTGCCGACATCTAAGTACAACGATGCTTGTTCGGTGCGATTCAATCGCAGCGCGACTGAAATCGTTTCGCGAGCGCGGAACGTCGCACCGTTGCTGGGTGAATCAATGATGAGTTGCGGCACAATGCCGTCGTCTTCAACAGCACGCACGCGTACCGTTTGCACAGCACTCTCATTGCCGGCTTTATCCATCGCTTTGGCTGCAATCGTATAAACGCGCGCTTCGGTGGCATCAAAGTTGAAATGACGCATGTCCGACAAATCAACATAATTGCCGCCATCGAGAGCGACTTGAACGCGTGCAACGCCTTTATTATCGAACGCATGCACCGTCACGTTGACCGGGTTGCCCAACGTCACTACACCGCCATCCACCGGTGCCAACACCCGCACGTTGGGTGCTTGTTGATCGGGTTGCAAAACAAAACTGTCATCACGTGTTTGCAATCCGCTGCTGCCATACGGCAACGACAACGTTACCGGCACAATGCCGGCACTGACCGATTCGATATCAGGTGTCAGATAATCCAAATCATAAGCGATCGAGGTGGCGTCAATAGCGCGGGCGTTGGGTTTCAACCAGCTGCCATTGACACGCACACGAACGTCATTTTGTTTGATCAGACTGACATCACCGGTCACAACATAGTGCAACGTCATCGTGCTGCGCTCTTGCACGGTCACCGGCGTTGTTGTCAGCGGCGATAAGGTCAAGCTTGGCTCGGCCAACACGAACAACACGTCTTGTTGTGCCACGTTGTTCGCCACGTCGGCTGCGATGACTCGCACAACCATACTGTCTTGCGTCGCCGCGGCAACCAGATTAAGACCCGTTGGCGGAACAACGGTGGCGTTGCCAAAGGTCTGGCCGCCATCACCTGAAACTCGAATAGAATATTTGATGGCATTGTCAGCCGACATATTGTCGCGGGCTGCTAATTTGACGTTATACGCACGACCGCGCAGCAATGCACCACCGTTACGTACTTCGTCATCAATTCGCAATTGCACATCACGTGGCGCTAACGTGTCGCGCGTATTGAATTGCGCTTGATAGACACCGTTGATCAGACTGTTCGGATTATCAACCACGCGATTGCCGACCACATCGGTCAGATCACCGATGCGCAAACGATGGATGGCATTGGCTTCTTGCACCACGCCATCACGCAATTTGAAACGCACGGTGTTGCCGTTTTGTGTGAACACATATTTGTCGCCGAGATTTTCATCGCGATCGTTGTAATCACGCCAGCTGCGAGTAACGCTCGCGGTGCCGGTGACAGGCTCGCTGAACAACAACTCTACGCCCAAACTGTCTTGCAAAAGCTTGTCGCTCAACAACACCGGCTTGGTGTCATCGATTACTCGCAGCGACTGACTGGCAATCAACTGCTCACGCGTACTGTTGCGGACCAGCGCAATACGCACCGTGGCGTCGCGCGCGGCGGGCAACGAACTGAAGCTGAATTCGCCGTCGCCATTGGCAAGCCAACGACGATTGACGATATCAATACGATTGTCGACACGCGGCGATTGACCTTCGAGTAGCCAATGCACATCCACATCACCCGACAATCCACTGGCCAGTAACGTAATTTTGTTACCGCCTTTATCGCTGATGTGCTGGCTACCCAGCGCATTGTCGCTGCGCAATGAATTGATGACGATCGGAGCCACCACTTGCACAGCGCCCGGGTATTCCGCTTCGCCGTTCGTCGTGCGACCAAAAGCACTGAACACACCACTGGCTGCAAACGCCGTTGCAATCGTCAATTGTTTGCCGTTACTGGACACCTGATATTGATCCGCCGTGAACGTATGTTCAGCGATACGCACTTGCGACAACGTATCGAGGCGTTCGCCATACAACGTCAACGTGACCGGCGCACCACGCAACACCAAGGAAGGCTGGGCGCCATAAATCAGTGGTTGACCGGTTGTAAATTGATTAGCGGTTGTCCATTGCCGTGGCAAATCGAAGGCCACTGATGCACCGTAAATACTGTCGCTCGGCGTCACAAACCACTCGGCAAAATACGATTGGTTTGGTGCAAACGGCGTGCGCGCATCAACCTGGAATTCCAGTTGGTTACCGATCAGTCGCGTGTCACCGGACAACACGGTATTGGCGTTGTTGCGCAAAGCCACTTGTGTCAGATGCCAACCAGAGCCGGTCACATCAAACACCAATTTTTGCGTTGGCGATTGCAGCTGCGCAACCGGATGAACGGCCGTGATATTGGGCAACGGATGACGCGAATTGGCGTAGTGCGCACCGCCCCATTCGATCAGATCTTGGTTAAATTCAAGTGCAGTAACGGGCACATTCGCTTGCGCCAGACGGATCTCGGTTAGGGCGCGTGCTTCGAGGCGATTTTCAATCACATCGATGCCATAAATTGTCAGTGAGTTGTCGCCATAGGTGTTTCGGTAGGCGGCCAACAATTCGCCGTTCAGCGCAACATGCTGCACATCATTGATGGCAAAGGAGCCCAATTCAGGTAATTGCGCTTGTTTGACGCGTGAGGTGTCAAACAAATGCATCGTAATGCCGTCGCGAATCAACAGATAACCGTTGCGCCATTCAACATCGCTCACCTGTGACAACGACACCGGTGTCGAGGCAATGGCAGCGGCCATGGCCGATAGCGCGTGAACCGCGATGTTGTTCGCATTGATCAAATACACGTGTTCGTTGTCGGTCACCACTTGCTGTGCTGTCAACGCGTAAACCGGCAATTCACTGCTGCCGATCAGACCGATTGCCAGTTGCGTGTTTTGTTCAACGACAACATACGGATAACGCACATGCAGCGATTTAATGGTGGTGTCACCATTGAGCACCAATTGTTGCCGCTGCACAGGCGCGTAGTTGTTCGTGATATCGAAGAATTGCAAACGCCCTTGCACATCGGCCAAGGCCAACGTACTGCCATCAATGGCGGCAGCGGCAATGACACGCTCCGCATTGATCGTCGACAACAATTGCGGAACATCTGTGCCGCGAGTTGACCACAATCGCGCTTGTTTTTCCACGAAGGTCAGCAACAGATCGCCATGACGAACGCGTTTACCAGCGTTATCCAATTGTTTGTGTGCCGGCACATCAATCAACAAACTGGTGTTGCTGACCGCATCGCTGGCATTTGGCAAGTTGCTGACGCGCAACGTCACCGGACCCAACGCATTATCCGGCATACGGAATGACAGCAAGCGTTCATGGTTTAATTGCAGATCACGAGCATCGGCACCGTTAACGGTCACGCGAGTGCTGGCGCTGAACCCTTCACCTTCAACAGCGGCAATTTCACCAGCATTAAACAGGAAGCGGCGTTGATTTGGATTCAACACACCGCTGACGCGATTGTAAGCACCAACACGCACAATCTTCGGATCGGCCACGTAGGTAAACGCCGCCGGAACCGTCGCGTTTAAGCGCCCATTGGTCACCGAAATACCGACTAACGCATTGCCACTGGCCGGCGAAATGGCCAATGCCGGTGTTGTGAAACTGATGCGATCAGCATGACGTTCCAACACCGCATGGTTGGCAACGATTTGATCACCGATTTGAATCGTCGATTCGGCAGTAAAGCCGCTGCCACGCAACGTAATAATCGTGCCACCACGCCAACTGCCGTACTGCGGTGTTACTTCACTGATGGCTGGTTGTGCCGATGTCTCTGCGTCAAACCAGAAGGCGTAAGTTTGAGTCAATCGACGTTTTTGCAGATCTTGCAATTCACCTGACACCACCAATTGATAGTGACTGTCACGACGCCATCCCGCGATCGGTGTGATCGCCACTCGGCTACCACGACCCGATCGGCGTGCATACGTCGTCGCATTTTCAACAACGCCGTCACGTTTCAAGGTGATCCAATTGTGCAAGCCGGTATTGATCTGTTCATTCGACAGCGGTGAATTGAATTCCACTTCGGCCGCTTCATCGGACGCAACGACGCCACCCGAGACCGGGTATTGATCAACCAACGCAAAGCCATCGGCCGCGATCGTTGCCAATGCGCCACCTGCGGCCGATGCCGAACCGGCCACCACGGGATTTTCAACGGCATTGTTACCGACACGAGCAAATGCCGAACCAACGTAATGCACACCGCGCACGGTCGATCCGCTGATGGCATCGCCGGTAACGGCAAAATAATTCGTGAGTTTGGGTGGCGTTTGATAATTGCCCGCCAACAAGGCACCAATGTCATACGCTTGCAGGTCGCCTTCTACCGAGGCCACGTACAACACATTGCCAGTGATCCACAATTGTTTCGGCGTAACCGGCAAGTTTTCACGCAAGGCCAACAAAGCGATCCGTCCAATTGATTTGTTGCTGCTTTCCAATTGGATGTTAAACATATCGACAGCGCCCGCCGCCGCATTCGCGACGAAGAGATGTTCTCCTTGCAGCGCGATCGCCGTGGCGCGGGCCAACTGCTTGTTATCGGCAATGCTAATGCGATCACGGATCGGGAAATCGGCCGCGACCAGATCCAAGCTGATCACTTCTTTGCGTTCGGCGAGCAACACCCACAATTTATTGTCGGTCAGCGACAACGATTGCGCGCTATCGCCCAATCGATCTTTGTTGATCGAACCAATCGATGTCAGTGTGCGATCGGCATTGATGCGATAGCTGGCGATACCATTGTCGGTCGCCACATAAACGACATTGCCACGCGCGACTACGGCTTTCGCCGACGATGACAACGTATGCGTTTGTAACCACAACGGTTCTGCCGGCAAGGTGGTGTCAAATTGATAGAGTCGATCACCACCAATGACGAACAAATGTTGTCCGCTTTGCGCCATGCCACGGAAGCCGCCGGCAATCGCTGCTTCATAATGGAACGGTTTTTCGACGCTACCAACGATGCGATTCAGTACGCGCGGCGCCACCGGATCGGACACATCAGCCACAATCAATTGACCACGATTGGTGTTCAACTCTTGTGTCACATCACCGTCAGCATTACGCACGGTGTAACCACCACCGGTGACGGCGTACAACACCTGATCCGCTGCCACAATGGCGGCGATGGGGTTCGGTTCATTCGAATTTAACGACACCGAACCGGTGACACTACCGGTGTAAAAGTACGGTGTCGGTGCGTAGGCTTTTTCACCCGGGAATAACGGCGTTTCGGCATACACCTGCACTTCACCAAAACTACCCGCAGGCGCACGCACTCGCATGTGCCATGTGCTCGGCAATGTTTTATCAGCGACGACTTGCGTGCCGAAGACAATGCGCGTGTCGTTGGTAAAGCCACGACCGAAAATATCAACGTAATTGCCGCCGGCCGGAGGGCCGGTGGGTGGTGACAATTTCTCCAGTGTTAATTTCGGCACAATCACCAGCGCACCGGCGAGTACCGCCGTGTCGCTGTCACGCTGAACGCGCAACGACAACGGCGTTACCGCATCGTTAAACGGCAATGCCGGTACTTTGATGCGCAGCTCATTGTCGCTCACCACGTTGACGTCAGCCGAGTCGATGCGCGTTTGTCCCAACCACACCGTCAGTGCTAAGGCATCACTGCCAAAACCACGACCGATGACAATCGCCGATTCACTTCCGTCCGCATGAATATAAGGACGTTGCGCTGCCGTACCTGAATCGCGATACGCTTTGCTAATCGCCATATCGCGTGACGTCACGCGGAAACGCGCATGAATATCACGGCCCAAGGCATGACGATCGCTCATCTCTTTGAGCGTGCCGGCAATCGAGATCGTCATCACGCCATCGCCGGTGACGGCGGTGGGTGTCACGGCAATGATGCCACCGTCGATTGTGTTGCGCGCTTCGACACGATACTGATCCGCTGCCACAACATTACCGGCACCGTCACGCACACTCAAATGCGGCGTGATGGATTCAAGTGTTGTGTTCAACAATGACGAGAATTGTGCCGCGATCGGAGCATTCACCGTCACCGTGCTGTTAGGTTGTGGTTGCCACGATGTCAGCATGAAATCGCGCAACGACAAGTTGACCGTGCCGCCTGGCGTTACCGTTGTGATATTGCCACCGGCCAACGCCAATTCTCCAGAACTGGTGCCACCCAATGAATCCAGCGTTTGCCAGCTATCGACAATCAGTTGATTGCCATCACGGTGATAAATCACCAATTCATTACCGTTGCTGACCATCACACGATCATTGATGACCAACAATGACACACGCGTGTAATCACCACCAAATTGACCACGATCCAATGCGGTAGTCGTGTACGTTGGGTTTTCGCCAAAACTGGTGAATTGCGCCAACCACAATTGATTGTCGCGTTCATACAACACGTGCAATGCACCGTTATTCCATTCGACATCCAGCGGACGACCGCGCAAATTACCTTCACGGAAATTGATCGTGCGGAATTGTGCCGGTGACGACAAATTATCGCTGTCAATGTCATAGAAGCGGACAAATCCAGTGCCCAAATCCGACCAGGCCGCTGCGCTCAATACGCGCGTCGTGCTGTCGAGGGCGACATCGTTAATGTGATAACCCGGATACGTGATATTGCGCAGCGCAAACGGTTGACGCAGGTCACTGATGTCAAACACCAATAATCCCGCCGTATCGGCGGCCGCGAACAACAGATTCTGCGCGCGTGCCAAGCCCAAGATCGGACCTTCCGTGCGCACTTGCGATAAACGAATCGGACGTTCCGGTATCGCCACGTCATAAATTTCAATGCCGCGCTCCATCAAGAAGCGATTGCTTGCCGTTGCCGGCGCACCTCGGCGAACCCCCATAAACAGCAAATCATTTTCGCGCAACTGCGCGCCCGCCATCATCGGCGGATAGTTCGGCAAATCGATGGCGCCACGATTGGGCAAACGATAGGCAAAACGACCAACAAGATGTTCGCGGCCCGCGATCACAACATAAACATCGTAGACACTGTTGGCCGACAAATCAGCCACACCGGGTGCACGGAAACGGAAGGTATTGCCGTCGATCGTGTCGTCATGCAAATTACGTTGGAAAACACCATCGGTAATCATTTCAGTGCGCAATTCTTCATTGCCAGCACGCATGATGGCCGTTGTACCGGGCAAGAACACCGGTGCGTCAGCCGAAACGGTGATCCAATAGCCACCATTGCGCGAACCCGATTCCGGCGACAATGACCACGACACCGTGTTTACGGGTTGCGACACGACCACTGCACCGGCAAATACCGTGATTAACTCACCGTCTTGCAAACGCAGATCGTGTTCACCAACGCCAACGCCGGCCGCATCCAGCGCACGTTCTGGAATCACAAGGTGTTCGTTATCGATCACCTGGAAGGCAATCGCTTGCTGATCAACAAACAACTGTTGCTCGTTGCGGAATCCACTTCCCGTAATCGTGATCGCGGCCTGTTGGCCTTGCACGTAAAGGTTGTTATGCAGTTGCGTAATGTGCGGACGTTTTGCGTCAGCGGCCGCTGCCATCACGTTCAATTGGTACGGTGTCCACAATCCCGTACCGCGTTTATTAACCACGGCAGGAATGTGCAATCGATACATCTGCTGCGCAACGCGGGCAAATTGAATCGTGACGCGCGAGGCAAAACCATCAATGTCGTCTGCGGCAGTGACCGTGAAATCGACAGGCTGCTGAGCGTGCTCAACCGTTGCCTGCGTGCGCAATTGTGCAACATCGATCGGTTCATTGAATTGCAGTTGAATGCCTTCGTCGGCCGCCAACACGCCGCGCTCAGCCACCGATGAACTCAGCACCAAGCTCTGAGGCAACTGCAAGGTGGTGACACCCGACTTGCCCCCCACAACGTACAAGCGATCGCGATACACATCGCTGTTCAACGCGACTTCTTTGTTACCTGCCGACAACACTTTGGGTTGCCACGGCGTGGTCACATCGAGCAGCACAATACCGTTGACGCTGGAAACCGCCAACACGTTACCGTACAAACGCAAACCTTCAACACTGCCACCACCGCTTTGCAATTTGTCATCAATCGCAAACGAAACGGGCGCGGTGGCGTCATTGACGTGACGGATCTGCAATCCGTTTTTACCCAACGCCGCAAACAAGTAGTCGCCATAAAACACGACATCGTGCAAATTGCTGTCGAATTGATAACGACGAATGTCGTCGTGGCCGAGACGTCGTCCTTGCAACTCAGTCGTGCGATTACCATCGGTGGCCGGTGCAATCGTCAGTGATTCACGAATTTGACACGTGGGCAACGCGGTTGCCCACGCTTCCGCGCGCAATTTGCGACCGGCATATAACCAATCATCGTGCGCAAACAACGCGGTGCCGTTGATGCCCATCGCCGGATGTTGTGCCACAAACGGATCGTTGGGCACACTGAAATTCAAGCGTTGTACCGGTCCGTCAGACAATGTTGTTCCCGACGTATGGGCACAGTCTTTTGGCCATTCCAAATCGAATTCCGGCGAGTAACTTGTAAAGAACAAACTGTTGCCGGATTTTTTCACCGCAGATACATGTTGTTGGGTGGGCGTTAACGACAACACCTGTAATCCGTTTTGTTCGTCCAAATTCAAACGAGCGATACCACCAACACCCGCCGCCACATACATGCGGCGACGATCAACGCCGCTTTCATTTTCAGTGGCGGCACTCATATCGAGTGCATCCAATGAAATGGGCAGATAGGCATCTTGCACTTCGGCCAATTGTTCTTGTTCTTCAGGTGTCAATCCACCGAGTACGGCTTTGCCACCCAAAATACCCGCCAAGCGATAGCGTTCAATTTCATTGCGATCGACCGTCGACAAAGACGGTGCAGCACCAACGAATTGTGCTTCTGCCGTATTTTGCACGCTGAACGTGCCCAGCAAATTGGTTTCGGGAATCAGAATATCGCGGTACAACACCGTGCCTTCTGTATCACGGTAGAGACCGCCTGGCGTTAACGCAGTGCCAGTTAATTGATCGACCCACAATGAACGCGGTGCCAAATTGTTGATGCGTGATGTGCCAAGGAAACGCATGCCATAGCCGTATCCGTTTTCAGCTTCGGTGCGCACCACTTGCGCTTCGACATCGCGCAGAATAACCGGATGACGTCCCGTAACACCGCGAGGTGCGGTGATGCGCATTTCCGTTTCAGACAAGACGCGAACGGACAACACGGGCATTGGACCAATTTCAACACGGGTGCCGCCGTCTACGGATGAACCCGGATCAAACCCATCACCGTAAATGCGGATTTCATTGCCACCGTCGAGTGGTCCCCATTGTGGTTCAACACGCGTAACCGCCAGCGGTGCATAAACCAAGGTTGCACCACGATACGTCGTGACTTGTTGCGCACCTTGATGCGTAACCGCCAAGACCAAATCGTAGAAACCGGCACTCGCAATCGCAGGCACCGTGGCGTAAATCATTGCAGTGGTACCGCCCGTTTCGCTGCGCTCAATACGATTAACGGTGACGGATGCGCCACCCAAATACGCATTCAATGCAGTGTATTCGTTCGGCAAGCCGGTCACCGAAATGGTGATCGGTTGGACTTTGTTGCGTGCGATTCGATGCGGCAAGACATTGGCAATCGCAATGCTGTCACGCACACCGCCGGCAACCGTAAAGTCATATTGACGATCACGCGCGAGGCGATACAACTCAATTACTTGGCCATTCGCCAACGGCTTGGCGCTGACCACACCGGCGCGCGCAATCACACGTATTTCGTCACCCAAGGCCACCGGTGGTTGTTGGCCAAAATTGATCACGGCATCGTTGTTGGTGATGGTTACCGTCGCGGCTAACGCCGAACCATCCAAGCGCTGCGCGACAAATTTGCTGCGATTGGGTTCGTGCAGATCAATGGCTTTGTTGAAGCGAATGCGGACAACATAATTGCCATCGGCATTGGGGCGCAGGATCTCGCTGGACGGATCTACGGCGTGAACTCGCAAATTCGCATCCGGATTAACCTGCACAATGCCAGTTGAGTTATTGCTGTAACCGGTACCAATCGCACCGTAGGGTGTCGCCACCACGATGTACATTGTGGCGTCCGTGGCGGCTTGCATGCCTCGCATCACCAGCGGGTTTTCTGGCTGCGAAATATCAATGCTGGCAATGCCATTACGTCCCAAAGAAACGTAAGCCGTATCGCCTTGCACCGCGACATCATAAACATGACCCAAATGGTTCACGCGAGACACCACTTTCGGTCGTTCAACATCGGCGATATCGACGATAATCAAACCGCCTTCGCCGGCAGCCAACAAGGCATAGCGTTGATGTGCAACAACGCGGCTCGCCGGGATCGGCAATTGACTGGCGATGCGCAACCCCTGTGTTGCATCGCTGGTCATCACATAAAACGCACCGTTCGATGACTGCGCGTTATCAATCAATTTTTCTTGTGCAAAATCGTATTGACCGCTGACACCTAAATAAACACTGCCTTGACCAACACGTGTTGGCGCCAAGGTCACATCCAACGCTTTTTGGTTATTGGGTAACGCGACGGTGCGCGATAAATACACTTTGCTGTGCAAATGGAAATCGGCCACACCAAAGCCGGCTTCGCCCATGGCCAACAACGCAAAATCGTTGCGCAGATCTACGCCTCGCGCAAACGATGACGGCAGCGGCAATTCACTGACAATGCTGGCTTGTGAAATATCCAAATCATTTAAGGCGATGACAAACAGACGTGCGCTGTCCGCGACGGGCTTGCCACCGTTCAGTTTGGCCGCCGTTACAACAACACGATCCATTTGACGTTCGAAATAGCCCGACACACCGAGTGCAGACAAGCCGTCAGGCAACGCGATCTGCGCTTTGATGCGATCGTCAACGCCGTTGCGATCGCGATCGATCACACGCAACAAATCATCGGGGTTCAGCGGCGTGGTGCTGCCGCCACCGGTGTACGTTGACGCGTTCATATCGAAAATCAACACACCGGCCGTATCGGCCGCGGCGATCAAATAATTGCCACTGGCATCCAGCACCGCATCACGAATGCGATTTTTGAGTGTGACGCGTGACTGCAGGGGCTCAAGGTATTCAAACGCATCACGCAGCACGACCGATTGGCCATCCGCTTGCATTAACGTGACATCGACTTTGCCCAAACCGCCCGCCGGGCTAATGACATCAATCGTTTCGGAATCCAACACTTTGATCGTGGTAGCGGCGGCTTCGACGCCACCAAACAACACGCGCATCTGTGCTGAACCAGAACGGAATCCGCGACCTTTAATACGAACCGAGGTGCCACCATTAATCGAACCAACCGTCGGCGACAATGACGCCGCACTCAATGGCTCAATAAAGTGCACGGCACCTAACCACTGATCGCGTGTGCCGTTAGCACCAATCGCTTCGAGTTTCGCCAAACCACTTTCATTGCCGCTGACTTGCAAGCGGTAACGCAAATCACCGCCGACAGGTTCAGAACTGAGCACCACCGCCCGTTCATTCGCCACCAAAAATTCGGCGTTGACGCCGTGGCGGACAATCACTTCGATTTCGCCGCCCGTCGTTGATACATAACGTTTAGGAACGTCAACCAGTTGAATGGCATCACCACTCGCGGACGCCGTATTGAAACGGAATTCATACGGTGGCAAACCTTCACTGCGACGGCTGGCGCTGTTGCCATCCGTTAACACGACACGGTAACGCGCATTGGCAGTCAGTGCGGATTGCGGACGGATCCAGATGCGTTGCAAGCGTTCATCATCGACTTCTAATTCAACCGGCACATTGATGCCATCGGCTGAACCATCATCGTGAATCAGCGATAAATAACGCGACAGGAAAATGCCTTCCGTGGTCGCAAACGGCACATCAACTGGCATGCTCAAATCAACCCACAACGCGGCATTGAGCGGTACATGTGCCGCATTGGCGGCCGGATACGTGGCGACGACATCGCGTGTTAACGTATCGGTCAACGTCAAGATTGTATTGTCGGCTTCTGGCGCAAATACGTTGGCCATGATGCCATCGGCGGTCAACAAATTGGTGTTGCGTAATTTGAGATCACGTCCTGATGGTTGCGAACTTAAACGAATGGTCGCTTCATTGAACAAACGCTCACAATTGCGATTATTCAATTTGACCGAATCCAATAACGTTGGCGTCATCGGCCGCGACAAATCAAACAACATGGCGTAGCTGTTTTTCTCGCGCGAATCGGTGCAATCCACCGTCTTTTGCTCGTTCAGCAACGTACCAACACCACTGACACCGACGAGCGTTCCTGCGGCGGTAAATCCAGCGGCATTGTATTGACCTAGGAAACGCAGCGCGCCAACCGAGTCGATTTCATTGACACGAGCTTCGACAACGCCGCTCGCGGACGCGAGCCAGCGTTGATCGGCAATCACCGCCGAAGCCTCACTTTGACCACCGGAAGCCGATACCGGCATCGACGGCAATCCGACGTTCAATACGACGCGATCATGTTTGCTGGAATGAATGTGCAAACGATCGCCTGATTGCGACAATTTTTCGGGTTGCAAACGTAAACGACCGGCACCAAACGTGACCTCTTTGATCACATTGACCACCGTTGGACGTTTGCTGTCGCTGATGTTGATCACAATCAGTCCGTCCACCGTCGCGGCAAACAACATCTTGTCAAGGACCAGCAAATCGGTGACCTGCGACGTTACCGGCAACGGCAACGTGAAAATAACGTCACGATCTTTTTGCGTGTTGCTGTGTTCACTCGGTTTACGGATTTCACGATCGTAAACCAGAATCACCGACTGATTTTCATGCGCGGTGTTGATGTACGGGAATTCATAACCACTCGCCGCCACATACAAACTGTCACTGCCGAGCACCATGGTTGAAGCGGCGAGATCTTGTGGCAAGTTGTAATAACCCAGACCATGCGCCGGAGCGGCATCGGCCAACGGATTATCATCACCTTCACCCAAACGATAGTCATTCAAACGCTCAGTATCGTAATGCAGCAAAGAGATCCAGCTCGGCGCGTAATAACGACGCACCGTTTGCTCGTCTTTGACATCGTCAAACTTCACCAGCGGACCATCTCTCAGGCCCAGGCCCAGCACATAAATCATGCCGCGATCGGCATCGCTGGCCAAATCAACGACACGACCCGGCGGCAATTTGCGCGCATCCGTTGTCGGAATGTAACGACTTAAATCGCGACCGTTCTGCAACGCTTCCAAATACTTGTCTATGGCGTTTTGTGTCAGTGACGCTTCCGCTTCGATCTTGTTGTTGACGACCAAGCGGCCATAAAACAACGCCTGCGGCCGTTCGCTATAACGACCTTCGTCATCGGTTATCGACAGATCAACAAAGCCACGATAAGCACTGCCAAAATCAGCGACTTTCCAGCGCAGACGCTCAGACGAAATCAGTTGCAAGCGATTGCCAATGACCGTTTCGACAGCGGTATCGGGCAAGCCGGTTTTCCACGCTTTCAATTTGAGGCCGGGGCGGAAGCCACGACCGATGATCTCGACCACATCATCTACGCCGTGCTGATCCACACGCACGACCGCCGGGGTAACAAACGAAATATGCAAATCATCGACATAAGTGAAACCGCCGATCACGGTGTCGTACAAGCCATTGGGCTGACGCAAAGTGACCGCGGCCGGTCCAACATTGTTCGGCGGTGTTAAAACAAAAATTCGATCTTGATTATTGGCAAAAGCCAATTCGACTTTATCAATTTGTGCTTTTTGACCACCGATCAGCACTTCGGCATTGGCATCAAATCGCTCACCGATCACGGCCACGCGCGTTGCACCGTTGACCGGGCCACTGTCTGGTTGAATATCCAAAATGGTTGGCTGCGTCAGGTGATCCGCCATCGCGGTGCTGAAACCAAATCGATAGTCCGCGCCCAATGTGCGTCCGACACTTGAACGCAACGCAGCACGCACGGTGACGTAATAGCGCGTATTGATGTCTAGCGTTTTGCCCGATTTCAGTCGTAGTTCAATTTCGCGGCATTGTGCGAAACCATCACAAGCAGTAGCCAAGCCAATTTCAAATTGCTCGGTTACGTTCTGGCCAATCAATTCATTGTCGCGACGCACATACACCAATTCGTTCAGATCTTGTGCTGGCGCAATGGCCTGATTCAATCCGATGTGAATGCGATCCATTGTGGTGGCGACATTCACTTCGCCGTTGTACGGTGAATGTTGGACCACTGAGAATTGCGGCAAGCGTAAGGTCACAACACCGGATAATCCGGCCGCCGCTTGCACATCACCGCGTGCCAACGACAGTTTTTGCGCAATGCTGTGCACGGCATCGTCGCCGCGCTTAATCACGATCGGCGTACTGTTGTCACGACGATTATCGACACTGTCACCAATGTCGATCACATCCACTAATGACTCGACAATTTTGTCTTCTTGATCGCTGACAATATGCGACACATAGAGCTGACTGCCCGCGACCAACGCATCGTAGGCTCCTCGGCTGCGGTAATCGGCGCGTGCCGGACTCAATTCGATCGTGCGCACACGGGTCGGATGGAAAGGATCGGCAATGTCGATGATATGCACACGCGTAGCGGTGTCATCGACGTTCAAATCGCTAACGTAGGCATAATGTCCCGACAGCCAGACACGATGGGCAACGCCGGTTGTATCGACATTGGCAATAATCGGCATGGCCGGATCATTGATGTCTGCAATGACCAAACCTTGATAAGACGCGGCGATAAACGCAAAACCATCTTTGGCTTTTACATCGCGCGCAAATCCATCCGGTTTGATATAGCCCACTTTGTACGGCTGTTCAGCGTGATCGACGCGGATCACTTGCACACCACCATGACCATTGGCGATCAAAGCCAAATTATCCGCACGGGCACTGCCATACACATCCGGATACGACAAGGTGACACGACCAATCGTGCGCGGTGCGATGCCAAACTGGCCATCACCATTGCGCATGCTCATAACCAGTACTTCACTTTCACTCTGATCGAGGAACACGCCACCGGCGTTGTTGTCGCGATTGATGTCAAAGGTCAAGGAGCTTACAAAACTGTGCGGATCACAATAGGACGGTTTTACATTGCCGGCACATTCCGATTGACTGGATTGTCCTGCCTTGGTGGCGACGATTAAGTCATTGTCACTGTTGATCGAGGTGATGGTGCCGGAGAATAGTTCGCTGGCACCGCGCAACATCGCGTTATCAAGATAATAATCAGGCTCGCCTTCGGTGTGCGTTTCATTGCGCACATCCAGCAAGAACACACCGGTGCGCGCCGCACGGCCGATGCCATCCGCCAAACCAAAAATATCGGTTTGCGCCAGCGGTGTCGCCGTTGCCCATGCCGCCAACATATTGTTGGCTTGGCCGTTCAACGCCAATGATGTCATCGCCGGGTAGTACACATTGCGTGCAACGGCTTTTCGATCAATCCCCATATTAGCGGCAGTCGCTTCATCCGTTGACATCATGTAACGATGTTCAGACGGTGCATAACCCACTTCATGCACTGACGCGGTGGTGACGGTGTGTTTTTTCGTGACGGCGGTGTAATTGATCACAACGCGTTCATGAATTCCGTTACCACGTTGCATCACGTTGCCGTCGGTGACTCGCACTTGATAAACATAGTAATGGCGAGCGCTGTCGCTGCCATTAGGTCCATCCGGCAATAATGTGAGCACCGCATCGCTTTCGGCCAACACGCTATTGTTGGCGCGATCAAGCCGTTGCAGTTTCGCGTTCACTTGCGCCAAATCACCCATGTCTTCAATGGCAACACGCATTGTCAATGGCGAATTGGCCAACACAATTTCACCGTCTGCCGGTGCCAAAGCACGCAATTTCGGAATAACGGTGTCTTCAATTTGTCCAACAAACAATTCAGGTGTTGCTTTCGATTTGCCGGTCACATCAAAAGCGGTGGCTTGCAGAACAACACCATTGAGACCAGGTGGGATCTGAACCATCGCGCGATAAATCGTGTCTTGCGCGTAAATGCCTTCAGACGTCGAAATCGGTTCCGTCAATGCATAAGCCGGGCGACCGTTAACGTAGATCACCACACGATCAACCCCTTTGGGACCGAGATCGTCAATGACTTCAACCAACACCTCAACACTTTGTCCTTCCATCACCACCGATTTATCGCTGGCGGGTTTGACAAAACGGATCTGTGGCGGTTGATCCGCTTTGATCGTGAACACACGCGGTTCGGATTGTGCAGAACGATAACCATCGACATCCGTGGCTTGTGCACGGAACGCCCAACGCTGGCCAGCTTTGCCAACCGGAACGGTGACATGGAATTGATAAGGTGCCGCACCATCGCTGCCGGTTTTGCGGTTAACACCGTTGTCACCCAGTTGATCGTACAGCTCGACCAAAGCAACACCGCGTTCCGGATCATTGGCTCGTACTTCGATGACCACTTCACGACCTTCGGTCAATTCCATCAGGCCGCTGCCCATGTCATTGCCGTTGTTGTCGAGCACACGAATCGCATCGATCACTGGCGGCGCATTGCGAACCAAACGCAATACGCGTTGGGTACGCGCCGTGTTGTTGGCGCCATCGACGGCCTCGGCGACAAACACCAATGAAGCCGATGTTTGTGTTGTGTTTTCACCCAGCAGATCTTGCAACGTTGGCACTGAAATGGCGCCGGCAAACGGTGCGCGCAACATGATTTGACTGCTCAGCAGTTCAGTCGCTTCCAACTGACCATTGTTGTTGCGATCAAAATACAAACCAACGCGACTGAGTTGTACGCGTGAATTATCCGTTACCGTCAACTGATACGGTAATGCCAGACGCTCGGCAATGGCGGCATTTTCAGTCGGCGTTTGAATAACAACCGTGGGTGGATCAATGTCTTTATCAACATGAATGACAACCGTTTGCGGCGCCGTAATGGTGCGCGGATTGCTGTTGCGTTTTTCGGTGACTTTCGCGCGCAAACTGATGTCTTTGCCCGCCTGACCATACGGCAACTCCAACAAAAATTCATACGGATAACTGTCATCGGTTAACACGGTATTGCCGGTAATCAAACCGGACACTTCGACCGCGACACGTTCCACGCCCAAATCATCAGCGGCGTTGACGACAACTTGCAGCATTTCACCTTCAAGACGCGTAACGCCCGTCAGCGGTTTAGCGATGGCGACCGTTGGCTCTTCGTCAGCCTTGAGACGAACCGACATGGTTTCGCGCGCAATATGCGAATCCGGATCACAATATCCGGCCGTGCGACAGGTTTTGTGACCATAAGTATCAATGGCTTCGGCTTCGATAACGACCGGTTCGTCACTGCTGCCCTTTAACGGCAAAGGCACACCAAAACTGTACGGCGGCTGACGCAAGCTTAATTCGTAAATCGTGGTGCTGCCGCGACGAACGGTCAGTTGTACGCTGTGAATACCGACATCATCAAAGCTGTTCAATTTCACTTGCAGTGTGCTGTTTTCAACAACCGACGAACCATCTTGCGGACTTATAAAGTCGATAACGGGTCGTTGATCAATGCGCACCGGCAACGCGACTTCACGCACGCGTTCATTGCCCTTGCTGTCTTTCGCGACCAGTTTGATCCAAACGTCAAATTGTGTGTCGGCCGTCAACAATGAACCGGCAAACATCGCACGCAATTCATGAACGGTTGGCACATGAACCAACTGCTGATAATCCGGCGTGTCCACATTCAACGTCGTGATCGGCTCGTAATCATACGGTGGAATGTCTTTGATCACGCGCAGCGGACTACCGTAGTCGGTGCGATGCGCGCTTTGACGAATACCATAGGAGCGGTACACCGCTATTTCGGTGACGCCAACGTTGTCATACGCGCGCGTTGACAGGGTGAAATCGGTGCCTTCGATCGGACCGTAATCCATACCCGGTTGAATCAGGGCAATTTCGGGTCGAATGCTATCTGGCACAACGTTCAACGTAATCGTGTGCACGCCAGTTTCACCTTCTTTGTCGGTCACCATCGCCAACAATTCCAGTTTTTCGACATCCGTCGTCAATGTCGGCGGTAAGTCAACCAGCAATGCACGCTGCACATTATTGGTATTTTCCGGACGACCCACTTCGCGTGCGACTTCATCACCGTACAGTTTTTGCAAACTGTCATAGATCGAATCCCAGGCGTTTTTGATCGACGCATCGCCACCAGGTAATGGCTTATGCGATGTTACGTTGACTTCTTTGCCGTCAAGGAAAATGCGCAAGCTACCCGCGTGCAATGATTCGTCATCGGCCGCGATAGCGCCAATTTCCAAACGACGCATACCCGCTACCAACGCATGACCGTTAGCCGGGCTGGTGACACGCACCTGCGGTCGCACATTTTGTTTGGGATGAATCAAGAAGGATTTGGTTTGCTGATGACCGTAGAAATCATCGGTCACCAACACGTATTCCTCTGTTTCCGAACTGTTGAACACAAAATCAAAATGCGCATCGATCTTTCTTGAGGGCAGTTGCGGGCAAGTGACGTCAAAACGTTTTTCGGGAACAACCAGTGCCAAGCTGCCATCATTTTGCCGGCGATATAACGCCAGACGTGCAATGCCGTCGTCATCCACGGCTTGCGGCCCTAATTTGACCGCAGAGCCTTGGCGAACCCAGAACTCGCCATAGGCCAAGCGGGTGGGATCGGTAATCGTCTTTTCGGGTGAAGTGAACGACGTTAGCAACAGTTCAGGCGCGCGATTGCTGGCAACCCGGAAACGGATCGGCAAACTGTTTTTATTGCCAAGGCGATCACTGACAATCGCCGTCAAGGTCACTTCACCGGTATCGGTGTTGCGTGGCACTTGATAATTCAATCGATATTTGTCGGTGGCGTAGCGACCACCCAACTCATGACTGACGCGACCAAAACTGTCCAGCAACTGCAAGGATTGCAAACCACCTTCACCATCACTCAAGGTGAATTCAAATGATTCCATGGCCATTGGCACCAACACTTTGTTGGTGAGGTCGGAATTTAATTTGATGGATGGCATCAAGCTATCGGCTTTGCTGTCAAACGCATACAACGAGCGCAACGGTTGCGCACCGCGTTTTTCGCCATAACGATCCATTGCCGCCAAATAAACAAGGGTTGGCGCGCTGATCGTTTCAGGCGGAACAATCGCCAGATGCAAATTGGTTAACTCAGCGGCTGTTGTCCGTCTTGATGACAACGACACATGCGCTAAACCATTGCTGGTGGCGGCGTCACGAACCAGCACCGATACCCAGTAATCCGGGGCAAACGTGCTGCGATCATCAGGGGTTTTCCAAGGCGCAGACAAGCTGCGACTTTCAATAATAATTTTGTGCACATCGCTGGTCACATCGGCGCCATTTCGTGTGCTGATCGGTGTAATTTCAAGGCGCGTTGATTTTTCCAACAAGGCGTTCAACGGCACACCGTTGGCATCGAACTCTTCAACAAAGGCGTTATCACCGCCGGTGGTCGCCAAGCAAAGATTCGCGGGATACCAACGCACACGATAACGAGTCACAACACCATCGGTTCGCGCCAATTGCAACGTCCCGGACAGCAACGCGAAAGTTGAGCTACTCAACTTGCCCGCGGCAACTTTCATCAAATCGTTGCTGCCAAGTTTGAGAGCCCATTCATGTGTCGCTTCGGCGTAATCGATGTGCGTTTGCACCACACGTTCTTGACTACGTTTAAATTCACTCGCCGTAACGGTACGAATATCGCCTAAACCAGACAAGGACGAATACAACGGCGCCAGGACGATGTTATCGGTCTGGGTGACGTAATCGTCGCGGATCTCTAACGTAGCAGCAGCACCACCGCCAAGCGTAAATGCCGGCATCGGCTTACCGGTAACAAATTGCACGCGCGGTGCGCGATCCGGCGAAATTTTTATGGTGCGCGTCGCACGCCCGATGTTGCCGGAACTGTCCGTGGCTTCAACCACCAACGTGATGGATTTACCCTCCTCCGGAATGGTGCCCAACGATTCCCAATTCAATTCGACTTTTTCATTTGCGGTCAACGCAAACGTTTTTCCATTCAACCCACTCTGGGCAAACAGCTGCGCACCGTCGACGAGATACGCTTTAGCAGAACGCAATGCGATATTGTCCGTCACTTCAAACAACACCGGTGCCGGTTGTAATTCGACCAGCGTATCGGCCGGTGACTGTAAGCGAATTACCGGTAATTCGGCATCCGGCAAAATGGTTACGTTGACCGTTTGGCTACGACCGACATTATCGCCTTGGTCGTACGCGGTAACACTGAGTTGAAATACCTGATTGGCTTTGCTGACAAAATCTTCCGGTACGCGCACGCGACCATCGAACAATGCGCGCACCAAACGACCGATAACGACCGAACCGAGACCGCCGCTGTCACCTTCGCGAATTTCTTCGACGCTGTCGTCACGCTTGAGCACTTCCCAGGCCAACACATGCGATTCATTAGCATTTTTTAATTCAACTTCAATGCGTCGAATCGAAAAATCATCGGTGATATCGCCTTTCAATTCGATAACGCCACCTGGCATTACACGTAAATCGGCGTCTGGTTTATTCATCACCACACGTGGATCTTTTTTGTCTTCATCAAGTCGCAGCGTGACCGCTGATTCAGACATTTGATCCGCCGTGTCGTAAGCACGAATCACCGCTTCAGACACTTGGTTGGTGACAAATTTGGGGGCCGGCAAGCTGGCGGTAAAATACCCGCCTCCCGCAACAACGGCGCTTAGTTCACGTCCAGTGAAAGTAAACCGGTCACTGATCACATTGCCCGTACGGACAAAAAGTTCGACGCGTGACAAACCCAGATCATCACTGGCACTGGCGGCAATATTGACCACTTCGCCTTCAACATAACGCGAGCCATCCGCCGGTGCCCGCATCGACACGACCGGTGCTTGATCGGGTTTAAGCAGGTAGTCGAACGTCGCTTCGCTGTTATTGCCAAATACATCGCGCGCTTGTACACGTACATTCAGCTGTGTGCCGTTGGGAACCGTGGCCGTAAATTGGTCTGATTGTGCTTTAACGCCCGTAGACGACGACCATTGTTCGACACGTGTACCGCCAAAATAAATCTCAACGCTTGCTAAACCACCTTCATCAACTGCACGCCAATCCCATTGCAATGATTTGCCCGGATTCAATGTCGCCCCCGGCGCTGGAGCCAGTAGCGCCACTTTCGGTCCACTGCGATCGGCCAACACATTGATCGGCACCACCTTTCCAAGTGAATCTTTGCCGCTGTCATCAATAGCAAATACCGTGGCGTTAATAACGCGGTCGGCATTCGGCTGAGCACTGCTGGCCAAATTGAGCGGAACGCGGGCCTGAGCTAATGCGCCCACTAACAAACCATTCGTTTCATCGAAACGAATGGTCGGAATGCCGTGCGAGAACTCGATGCGAAAGGCCTTAACGCGGCGATCGTCGCTGGCCGCCAGCTGCAATGTAACGGTGTCTTTCGCGTAATAATTTGGCAAATCCGTGTTGGCAGAACGCACTTCAGGTGCTTTGTCGGCGGCAACAGCTATGATTAACGATTTTTCAGATTTATTGCGCGCTTTGTCATATACCGTCGCGTTAACGCGATACAAATCACGAAGGCTGTTGGCATTGCCCGAAAATGCCGGCGCCCGAACCAGACGGGCAACTGAAAAGCCAGCAAAAATACCGGGTACATTTTCCAGATCCGCCGCAGCAAACGTGAGTTTGTCGCTGTCATTGCCGGTCAGAACATAAACACCAGCGTTTGCTTTGACGCCGGTAATAATCGCTTCGGTGACTTCAATATCATCGAAACCAGCGAGCTTGATGGTAAAGCGTTCATTTTCAGGCAATTGCGCCAGAGGCAAACCATTTTCGGCACCAACAATTGTGGGGGACACAAAGTTGAATGTCGGAGGCTTTTCATCACGACCCAGCGTGATTTTCACCGGTGCCGATTCCGCAGATTGACCTTTGCTGTCATATGCTCGTGCGGTCAAGGCAATGACATTGTTACTGCCTGTTTCGGGGCTTTGATAAACCGCCGAGTACGGCGCCGATCGATCACTGTCCAACAATTGCCCATCGGCAAAGAAATCGACACGGGTTACGTTAAAATCATCGGTGGCGTTGGCGCGTAATTCGATCACTTGGCCAGCAGCGAATTGATTGCCATCGACGGGGGCTGAAATCGCGACTGTCGGTGCTTGGTCTGTCGCTACGCGAATACGGATCGGTGGCGACAACGCTTCTTCTTGATGATAGTCGGTGACCTTTGCCTGCAGTTGCAGTGTTTGCCCAGTACTGTTTTCCGGCACGGTATAATTGAACGTGACCTGCGTTGAGCCAACAACAAACTGACTTTGTCCCATCGCTTCATGATTGATGAAACGAGATGACGCCACTTCAGTACCGTTTACAGTCAATTTTGTTGACGTGCCAAATGCCAGTGTGTCGTCCGAGACCGTTACTCGAATAGGATAAGTTTGTCCTTCGATGACCGATTGCAGATTTTCCGGTGACACGATCGTCGCTTGTGGCGCCGCGTTTTCCATGATGCGAATCAAGCGCGCTTTGGCGTTTTCTTCATTGGCAGCGGTATAAATTTTGGCGTAGACGCCACGCGAGGTTTCTTTGACCGAGATCTCAGGCACTTTGGCGGTAAAACGCCAAACCTCGAACAAATGCTGTTCTTTTTCGCCGTTCGGTTTAGGCATGTCGCGCAACTCACGCGCGGCAAAATGAGACTCGCCGACTTTACTGCCGTCGATAAAAAATTCGACATACCGGATATTGCTTTGCGTTGCCTCCATTGGCAATCCACGATCAAGCGCAAATTGAAACTTGAAACTGGTGCCTTCAATAAAGCGATCGCCATCCATTGGTGCTTCCCATTCGTAGGCGGGAATGGCATCACGCGTACGATTGGTAATCGTTAAGGTACTGAGTGCACTGTCGGTACGCTGCCCAATCATATCCTGCGCTGTCGCCGATAATTTGATGGCCAAGTTCTGCATCGACTCCGTGATCGGCAACTGGATGCGATACGGGCTGGGAACGCGACTGGCGATCGGTCGATTGTCGGCAAAAAAATCAACAAATGACACGCCGGTGTCATCATCCACTTTAGCGGTAATGACGACATTGTCACCGACAACCGCGGTTGTCGGTGCATCCAACGCAATCGTCGGAAAGCCATCTTTGGCCGCAACAAACAATTCCGTTTCGAGCAAACGCCATTGCACTTTGATGCGAGCCGCGTTAGCGCTGCTGATCGCTGATTTGGCCGCCAAGCGTCGTTGAATATCCAACGACAACAAGCCCTGCACATTGGCCGGCACACTGTATTGAATTTCGCTTGAATTACTGACTTTGAATTGCGTGCCGTCGTCCAGCATCGCCCACAACGCAGGCAATCGATGAAATTTATTTAAGGACGGTAACGTGAACGGTGATTCTTGACTAAAAAATTCGTTGGCGCGCGGCTGTTCCAGACTCTCATCAGCCAATTTCAACGCGGTGACCCGTCGGTTGAAACTTACCGTGACCGGAACTTCTTTTTCAGGCAATCCCGGGTAGCGCACACGAATCGTCACCGGTTGTGCGCCGGTCTCATTGACGGCGTACACCACACCAGCGGAACTGACATTCACTTTGGCAGGATCGCTGCTTTCATAACTGATGCCGTTGCCTGCTCCACGCATTTCCAACGTGCCGCGAAATTCAAACGTCACGCGAGGCGTAATTAATGCGGTGTCCACCGGCGAATTTAACACAATGGATTTAGGGCTGAGATCGAAACTGAGTGCGCGATCTTGAGTATCCGTGCCGGTGAAGGACAACTTGGACAACTCACTGCGATTACCGGTGGCATCGCTGACACTGGCGTCAATGAGCAACAAACCATCGTGTTGCAACTCAGCCGCGGAGAGCGCCCGTGAAAGCGGTAGGGTCAGACTGTAAGTGGTTTGATTTTCCGCGCGCGGATAAACCGTAATATAGCCATTGCTGTTAGCAAAGGCGGATGCCCGAGCACGCTCAATGACACCACCGTTATTGCGAATACTGGATGCCGTTAACCCCAACACACTGATGGACACGGCGCTGATGTCAATATCATCCGCCGCTTCAAATTCCACACGAACAAACGGACGTTCGCCACTGCTGAAAAACTCGGATTTATTGAATGTGATTTCAGGACGATTACTGTCAATTTTGAAAAATTCTTGGTGTGTTTGAACCTGACCAGAAATCGATTTGAGCTCCAGCTGTGCATTCATCTCACCCTGGAGGGGTACGTCAATTTGTGCCGTACAAATACTGGCGTTGGCGCTATCAGAAAGGAAATCTGATTTTTTGAGTTTTTTGCGCACACCGGCCACGTTGAATGTTGCTTCGGCCAATTCGTCGCAATGGCTGACGCTTACAACAAAGGAAGTGTTGTTGGCATACGTTCGTAACGGGGAGGCGGCGCGAATATCGATATCGGCTGCATTGGCATGCAAAAACGACGACAAAAACGCGAATAAAACCACGCAAGAAAGCTTACGCAAGTTGGCATTCCCCAGAAATGAAAAATAAAACGAACCGGCTTAGTTTGGGCGCCGATTGTACAGAGTTGAAGGCAGCGGCGATACGCGACACCGACGAGTAACGTCAGCGTGAACTGTGCAAATAATTAGACACGTCAGATCGATTTACTAAACAAATCGCAAAAATGTAAGTAGTTACTCCGTGCGAAACGCAGTAAAAAATATTTACTATTTGTAGGTGTTTGAGAATGGCTGACAGAAAAATGCGTAGCCGTTCACAAAATATAAGCTGCGAATGACTGTCATAAAAAAATAAAAAAGCCGGTGTAAAACCGGCTTTTTTGATTTGGTCGGGACGGCGAGATTCGAACTCACGACCACTTGCACCCCATGCAAGTGCGCTACCAGGCTGCGCTACGCCCCG
>JAYSCL010000019.1:53058-69229 GCA_041914905.1 Enterobacterales bacterium | reverse complement strand
CGGGTTTTCATGCCGGTTAACATTGCTTTAACAAGATTCTCTTTGTGCTGACGACTGGCCACCACGACACCGACCACATGCAGCGCAATTAACAGCACCGTCAGATTGGCGAAAAACTCGTGCCATTCTTCCAGCATTTCGTGCTGCTCGCCCTCTTCTTGCTCATGATCACGCGCGGCAGCCTCATGATCATCGTCGTCATCGCGATACTCCGTTTTAACGAGCTCGGCTCCCTGTTGCGGCGCTGTGGCCGAAAGCATCGCAGGTGCCGCCAAATCACCGTTCAACATTAAGCCGCTGATCACGGTACCGGACAAACTGAGTAACAATGCGAACACCATCAAGGCACCCAGCGGATTATGACCAAGATACTGTCGCGGATGACCGGCAAAGGTCTCGCGCAAGTACGTCAGGGTTTCGGCGGGCGAAAACAAGAAACTGCGAAAGCGCGCGTAGTGGCTGCCAGCGATGCCCCACACAATACGAAAGATCACCAATGCAGCAATAAAATAACCGATGTACTGATGCAGTTGACTGTCGTCTTCACCGGTTAACCACGCCGCCGCAAACGCAGTGACGAGACTCCAATGGAAAACACGAACCGCGATGTCCCACACTTTGACGGATTGACTCATTGCACACTCCTGTCTGAATCATTTTCAGCAGCGAGCGTGGTCGGCAAAACTTAACAAATTCTTAGCAACACTCAACAAGCGATGGGATTTGATGGCCATCAAAGCGGCAGAGCCAACAACGCGACAAGCCCTTGCGTTTAATCAGCACTCGCGATGGACGGCACACAACAACGTTGCCACAGCACGGGCAGGTCGCCTTGCCAAATAAGCTGAGGGATTGACGTTGCCGGGTTATGCCACAGATTGCCGTAACACAGCAGCTGTTCACCGTCGTAAATGGCGGGAATGTGCTGGCGCAACCATTCGGGCACCCCTAGTTTTTGCAGAAACGTTTTGCGATCCAGATTGGCGGCATGGATGTGTGCCGGTAGCTCGCGACAGGTCAGCCTGAGCGCGGCGTCTGTCATCATGATCACTCGTGTGTTGGTGTCCGGTGCAAACACCGTATTGCCTGCACGTTGCCAATGCAACGGTGTCGGTAACTGCGTCAACACAAACACATGATCGCGATAACGGCGTAGGAAAAAACCATCCCAATCAAACGCCAGATGATACGAATCGGAGGTGGTCAATGCGTTGGCAACATTGTGCAGACGCGCTTCGCTCGGCAAGCGCGCATGTTGCTGTTTGAGCCACCACCGCAGCACATTATGGCGGCGGGCCGCAGAAAGTTGACGCCACGCTGACACACGCAGACTGTTTCGCGCCGGATCAACGCAATGCTCAGCATCAATAGCAGCCAGATCGTTCAATAAAATTGTGGCTTCGGCGCAGTGTTGAGCACTGCGCGCCAGCGTTTTTTCAGCACCCGGAAAATGAGTCAGCAACGATGGCCAAATTCGTTGGCGCAACGCGTTTCGTTTGAGGGAGATATCGGTGTTGCTGGGATCGTCAACAAACGGCAACTGTTGTTGCGCGATATACGCATCGATATCAGCACGCGAAAGAGTGAGCAAGGGTCTGACGGCGAAACCATCGGCAAAGGGAATATAACCGGGCATGCCAGCTAAACCGGCGATACCCGCACCACGCAAGGCTTGCAGTAAAAAAGTTTCGGCCTGATCGTCTCGGTGTTGCCCCAACAACAGCCACTCACCCGCGCGAAGCTGTTGTTTAAACGCCGAATAACGAGCTTCGCGTGCGGCAGCTTCAAGGCTGTCGCCGTCGTTATGTGTAACGGTTACCGCGATCGTTTGCAGTGGGATCTGCCATGAATCGCACAGCGTTTGACAAAACGCAGCGAACTCACTGGCGGCCGCTTGCAATTGGTGATTAATGTGAAGCGCGCGCAATGTTATACCGCGCGTTAGCGCGATCTGATGCGCACAATGCAGCAACGCAACCGAGTCACGTCCGCCACTGAATGCCACGACAAATCCAACGGGGGTTGGTCGTGACGCCAACACTTCAGTGAATGCGGTGTGCAAAACGTTGTGGTTCATTGCTGGCGACTATTCCAGAAAATGGCGATCACATAAAAACAATACAGATTGGGTAGGTTTCTCAGCTACCGTAGCCGTTCATCCTTCGACAAGCTCAGGACGAACGGAACATGGTTGGAGTACCGTTCGTGGTGAGCCTGTCCCACAAGGGATTTCTTAGGTCATTGAACCCTGAACGGAAGCACTACTGAGACCGCTACCCAATCAATAAAACAAAAGGGGCGATTAATCAATCGCCCCTGTGTGCAGGTCAAACGTCATAATGACAAACGCAGAAACGTGTTTACACATTACCTTCCGTGTATTCACCAAACGACATCAAGCGCTTGTAACGTTGGCCTAACAACTCATCGGTTTTCAATTTGTCGAGCACGCTCAGATCGGCTTGGATCTGCGCTTTCAATCGTTGCGCCATTTCACGCGGCGCACGGTGTGCACCGCCCATCGGTTCTTCGATAATGGTGTCGATCAAATTCAGTTCTTTCAACCGTTTGGCGGTGATCCCCATTGCCGCCGCCGCTTCAGCCGCACGTTCTGCACTGCGCCACAAAATCGACGCACAGCCTTCGGGCGAAATCACAGAATACGTAGAATACTGCAGCATATTAACGCGATCACCAACGCCGATCGCCAATGCACCGCCAGAACCACCTTCACCAATCACCGTGCACAACACCGGCACTTTCAATTCTGCCATGACTTTCAAGTTGCGTGCGATCGCTTCCGATTGACCACGCTCCTCTGCGCCCACACCCGGATAGGCCCCCGGCGTGTCAATAAACGTAATGATCGGCATTTTAAAACGCTCGGCCATGTGCATCAGACGCATGGCTTTGCGATACCCTTCGGGGCGTGGCATACCAAAATTACGGCGAATTTTTTCTTTGGTATCTCGGCCTTTTTGATGACCGATGATCATGACGGGGCGCTCATCCAAGCGAGCAATGCCGCCGACAATGGCCGGATCGTTGGCAAACGCCCGATCGCCACACAGCTCATCAAAATCGTTAAAAATTTCGTTCACATAATCGAGCGTATAAGGGCGTTGTGGGTGACGCGCCATTTGCGCTACTTGCCAGGCATCCAGATTCGAAAAAACCTGCTTGGTCAGCGCCTGACTTTTTTTGCGCAAACGATCGATTTCTTCGTGGATATTCAACTCACCGTCATCACCGAGCTGGCGCAGTTCTTCGATACGCGCTTCCATCTCAGCGATGGGTTTTTCAAATTCGAGGTAATTGAGGCTCATTCTTGGACGTCTTCTCGCGTTAGCCTAAGTTGGGTGCATAAAGCATTTGGCCATCCAAAACGATGACCGGCAAAGGGCGGCATTGTATCAGTCTAGTCGGTAGCCCGGTATCAGACCTGTACGGACCAGTTCGATGCGCTTTTAGCGGAGATCTCGACCAAACACAGGGCTAGCCCAAAGGGTCAAAACACCGCGCAGGTAATGGAATCGGGTCTTAAGCGTAAACAATTTCGACTTTTTCGCAGCCTTCCAGCTGCTTGAGCCGGTGCAGCAGCTCGTCGCGCGGGCTGACTTTGTATTGCTCACCCATCGCGGCGCGCACATGGGCCTGGCCATTACGGTAATCGACCACAACGGTGCAATGGCCGGGACCAAAATCACGCAAGGTGCCGGTCAATTTTTCGACAAAGCCGCTGTGAGCCAATGCGCTGTTGATGTGCAACTCAAGGCGCTGGGCAAAACGTTCTCGCGCCGCCGCAATGTCCCAGGCGTTGCGCACCGTCATCGACGGGCGCTCGGTGTATTCGTCGTAAAAGACTTCGCCTTCCAGCACCAGCACTTTGTCCTCGACAATGAGTGGCCGCGCTTTTTCGTAGCTTTCAGAAAACAATTTGGCTTCGATACGACCGCTTTTGTCATCGAGCGTCACAATCGCCCACGGGATGCCGGTTTTGGTTTGCATCATGCGCACAGCAATCACCAAACCAGCGACTGTGATCGTGTCGCCACGTTTGGTTGGTTGCACATCGTTCAACCGGCAGGAACAAAATTGCTTAAACTCACTGATAAAGCGATCGACCGGGTGCGCCGTTAAATAAAGGCCCAACGTTTCTTTTTCGAGACGCAGTTTTTCGTCGGGATGTTGTTCGGGTACGCGTTTCCAATTGACATCGAGACGGACGGCCGTGGCGGCCGCGCTGCCAAACAAATCGTCTTGGCCGCTCGCTTTCATTTTGCCTGTTTGTTCGGCCGCTTTGAGCGCTTCATCCAACGACGCCAACATCACCGCGCGCGTTGGTCCCAAATTGTCCATCGCACCGGAATTAATCAGCGCCTCAAGCACACGACGATTCACTTTGCGCAAATCCACGCGGGCACAAAAATCAAACAGATCTTTGTACGGTTCGGACTCACGTTCTTGAATCAAATTCAGAATCGCGTTTTCGCCAACGCCCTTAATGGCGCCCAAGCCATAAACGATGCGATTTTTTTCGTCGACGGTAAAACGAAAATCAGAACGATTGACATCGGGCGGAACAATCTTTAAGCCATTGCTGTTGCAATCATCAATCAGGCCAACGATTTTATCGGTGTTGCCCATATCGGCCGTCATCACAGCGGCCATGAATTCGGCCGGGTAATGCGCTTTTAACCAAGCGGTTTGATAGGACACCAGCGCGTACGCTGCAGAGTGTGATTTGTTGAAACCGTATTCGGCGAATTTTTCCATCAAGTCGAAAATTTGATTCGCCAACGTCTGATCAACATTGTTCTGCTGTGAACCTTCTTGGAAGATGCTGCGCTGCTTCGCCATTTCTTCCGGCTTTTTCTTGCCCATCGCACGACGCAACAAGTCGGCGCCGCCGAGCGTGTAATTCGCCAGCACCTGTGCGATCTGCATGACCTGTTCTTGATAAACAATAACGCCGTAAGTTGGCTTCAATACCGGCTCAAGTGATTCGTGCGGATACGTTACCGGCGCACGTCCGTGTTTACGGGCGATAAAGTCGTCGACCATGCCCGATTGCAACGGACCGGGGCGGAACAACGCCACCAACGCGATGATGTCTTCAAAACAACTCGGTTGCAAACGACGGATCAGATCGCGCATTCCGCGCGATTCAAGCTGAAATACTGCCGTGGTATTGCACGATTTCAGCACCTGATAGGCTTTGTCATCAGCCATATCAATTTGCATGATATCGATCGCCTCTTTGTTTTCACCACGACGACGTTTATTGATCGTGGCCAATGCCCAATCAATAATGGTCAGTGTGCGTAAACCCAAAAAGTCGAATTTTACGAGGCCGGCCTGTTCGATATCGTCCTTATCAAATTGAACAACAACACCCTGCCCGGCTTCATCACAATACAGCGGCGCGAAATCCGTTAGCGCACCGGGCGCAATCACCACACCACCGGCGTGTTTACCGGCATTACGTGTTAAATCTTCAAGCTTTAGTGCCATGTCCATCAAATCGCGGACATCGTCTTCTTTGTTATAGCGTTCGATCAGTTCCGGCGACGCTAAATGACCTTTTTCCTCTTTGGCTTTGTCGTCCTTGTAACGCCCCAATGCATCCGACAAGGTGACGCCCAATTCGAGCGGAATCAGTTTGGCAATTTTATCGACCATGCCATACGGATGACCGAGCACACGACCAACGTCACGCACCACCGCTTTCGCGGCCATCGTACCGAACGTGATGATCTGCGACACGCAACTGCGACCATATGTCTGCGCGACGTAATCGATGACCCGATCACGACCTTCCATACAAAAGTCGACGTCAAAGTCGGGCATGGAAACGCGTTCGGGATTCAAGAATCGCTCAAACAGCAAATCATACGGCAGCGGATCGAGATCGGTAATTTTCAGACTGTATGCCACCAAGGAACCCGCACCGGAACCCCGGCCTGGGCCAACCGGCACGCCATTATTCTTCGCCCACAAAATAAAATCAGAAACGATCAAAAAGTAGCCTTCAAAACCCATTTTCTGAATAACGCCGATTTCGATTTCAAGGCGCTCTTCATAGGCTTTGCGCTTTTCGGGATCTTTGGCGATATGGGCAAGTTCACGCGCAAAACGTTCATTGAGACCTTCACGTGAAGCATGGCCAAAATAATCGCTGAGACTAAAGCCATCCGGGACCGGAAATTGCGGTAGAAAGTATTTGCCGAGTTGCAACGTAACATTGCAACGCTTGGCGATCTCAACAGTGTTTTCCAACGCTTCTGGCAAGTCAGAAAACAAGTCGGCCATTTCTTGCGGCGAACGTAAATATTGTTGTGCCGAATAGTCACGAGGGCGACGAGGATCATCCAGCACACGGCCCTGATGAATACAGACACGCACTTCGTGTGCTTCGAAATCATCTTCTTTGAGAAAACGCACATCGTTGGTAGCGACCAACGCTGTTTGCGAACCATCGGCTAGCGCGACAACATGGTGCAAGTACTGTTCTTCGCCATCACGCCCCGTGCGCTGTACTTCAAGATAAAAACGATCACCGAAAAACGCTTTCCAATAGCCAAGACACTCGCTGGCCAGCGCCATATTATTGGCCTGCAATGCTTGACCAATATCACCGCCGCGACCACCCGACAGCACAATCAAGCCGGCATTCTTGTCGAATAACCATTGCTGATCGATCACCGGTACACCGCGTTGCTGGCCTTCCGTAAACGCACGCGAGATCAGTTCGGTTAAATGACGATAACCGTCATTATTCTGCGCCAACAATACCGCACGGAAAAAGTCATTGCCCATGCGCTCGCTTTTTAGCCACACATCGCAGCCGATAAGCGGTTTGATCCCCTTGTCCTGACACTTCTTGTAGAACTTGACGAGCCCACAAAGATTATTTTGATCAGTCAGCGCCACCGCTGGCATCGCGTTTTTGGCACAACCCGAAACCAATTCGTCGATGCGCAACAAACCATCGACCATGGAATATTCGGTATGGACTCGCAGATGGACAAATGAGGCAGACATGGTGATAAATGAGGATAACAATTAAGGTTTTATGGAATTATTGTTGTAGTCAGGAGCACATTCATTTACCGAGGAAAAGCGCTCTGCCACTTCGGGGCTGACTTGTTCAACACGTCCATTTCTAACAATCACAACACAGGTGCCTGTTTTCGCAGCCATTTCGCGGGCGCGTTTCGCGGCACGTTGAAGTGCTTGCATGGAAAAACGCAAATCACTATCACGCGCCTCTTCGATTGGTTGTTTATTCATACTCGCTCCGCCCAATCTAGTAAAACAGGTTCATGACCCGAGTTATCGTACAGGGCCCACGCATCTACCAATGGAGCATAGATGCTAACAAAATTGTTTTTACCCGCGCTGAATCGGCGTCGAATAATGTGCTCGGGTATATTATGCCCCCCTTGCTTCACACGCTGAGCGACGCGCGCGATGGCCTCATCAACATTATCCAATTGCAGAAACAGCAATTTGACGCGATATCCTGCGGACTGCCATCGCTGAATATGTTTCACATAATGGCGCCCCGACAAAGTTGTCTCAAACGCAAAGCTTTGCAGAGCTGAAAAATGTCGTTCCAATTCATGCAACATCAGACGACCCGCTTGCATAGCAGCTCGCTCTGGAGCAAATGGAGCCAGACCCGCCGCGATTAAATCAGCATTGATAAAGATTGGACAATTTGCCTCGCCGGGTAAGTATTCTCTGGCAAACGTCGTTTTACCTGCGCCGTTGGGACCAGCAATAATAATGACGCGACGATCCACATCCAAAGTGAAGCCTTCATCAATTCGATTTCGTCATGACGCAATGGTAGAGAGCTGAAATGCTCAAAGCAACATGCTATTGCTCAAATAATGACGCTTGCACGGGTGCGTAAGAACGACGATGAATCGCGCTGGCACCGTGCTTACGCAGCGCCGCCAGATGCACGGGGGTTGGATACCCCTTATGTTTGTCAAATCCGTATTGAGGATACTGATCATGCAAAGCCAGCATTTCACGATCACGCGCGACTTTGGCCAAAATGGACGCGGCGCTGATGCAGGCGACCGTTGCATCGCCCTTGATAATGGCTTCGACTGACATGGGGACTTCTGGACAAATATGGCCATCTACCATCACATGATGTGGCTGAATTTTTAACGCCGCCACCGCTCGTGACATGGCCAGCAAACTCGCACGCAAGATATTGATTTGATCAATTTCATGCACTTCGGCGCGACCAAAGGCAAAAGCTAGGGCTTTTTGTTGAATGATATCGAACAACTGATCGCGCTTTTTTTCGCTGAGCTTTTTCGAATCGGCCAAACCATCAATCGGATTATTTGGATCGAGAATGACTGCTGCGGTTACCACTGCCCCAGCAAGTGGCCCACGCCCCACTTCATCCACACCAGCGATCAAACGCATCAGATTTTTCCTTTTTCTTGCAGCAAAGCAAACACGGCATCGGCGGCACGTTGTGCGGCATTGCAGCGCAGCGATTCATGCAACTGCATGAACAAACGTTCGGTTTCCGTCATGGCAGCCGGATTGTTTAGTAATTGAAACAGCGATGCACTTAACGCTTCAGGCGTCGCATCGTCCTGCATCAACTCGGTCACCACATCTTTGCCTGCCAACAAATTGGGCAACGCAAAACGATTGATTTTCAGCAATTTTTTAAACAACCAATAACTGAAACCACCGACTTTATAAGCTACCACCATCGGACGCTTTAACAACATGGCTTCTAAGGTGGCGGTACCGGACGCCAACAACACAATATTCGCGGCCGTCATCACCGTGTGTGATTGGCCATCGACCAATAACAGGTTGGAAGGTTTGCCCCATTGTTGCAAACTGTTTTCAAATTGCGCCCGCCGCTTTGTATTGGCGCAGGGCACGACAAAATGCAGATCGGGATCGTGTTGTTGTAACAACAACATCGCGCGAATGAACGGCTCGCTCAAATGCTGCAATTCACTGCCGCGACTACCGGGCAACACCGCGATGATTTTTTTATCGGGCGGCAACTGCAATTGTTGACGCGCCGCTGCGCGATCCGGTTGCAACGGCAACTCATCAGCCAGCGGATGCCCGACGTGCGCAACACGAATACCGTGTTGCTGATAAATGGCGGTTTCAAACGGAAACAACGTCATCATCAAATCAACCGCACGCTTGATTTTAAAAATCCGCTTCTGCCGCCACGCCCACACCGACGGGCTGACAAAATGCGCGGTCAAGACACCATTATGTTTGAGCTTTTCTTCCAGCCCCAAATTAAATTCCGGCGCATCAATACCAATAAACAGGTCCGGTTTTTCCAACGACCACTCTCGCGCCAATCGATTACGCGCCGACAACAATTCCGGCAAGCGTTGCAAGATCGCAACAATACCCATCACCGACAAGCGATCAAGCGGGTACCGCGACACACAGCCCTCGGCCTGCATTTTTTCGCCAGCAATGCCATTGAATGTCACATTGGGTAAGCGCGTTTTTAACTCACGCATCAATGCCGCACCCAAAATGTCACCGGAGGCTTCACCGGCGACGATGGCAATGCTGATTGGCTTGGTTTTGTTCACGTTTGGAGAAACCCTTTCAAATCACGAAGGAGACAAAATTTGTTCGGTTGGGCTGAGCCGGCGAAGCCCAACACGTTGACGGTGAATGTTGGGCTTCTTACATCAGCCCAACCTTCACGTTGATTGTTCTTCGTGGTTCAGCGTTTCATGATGTTTTTAGCGAATAATGCCGCGCGGTGATTGCTCGATAAAATCGGCCAGCATAGTGATTACATCGTATTCTTTAGCCATTTCGCGCAGTTGCGGCACCGCTTCGGCGATGGTTAAACCTTGGCGATAGATGATTTTGTAAGCGCGCTTGATCAACGTAATTTGGTCAGGCGAGAAACCGCGACGTTTTAAACCTTCGCTGTTGATGCCGTGTGGTGCTGCGGGGCGACCTTCGGCCATCACAAACGGTGGCACATCTTTGACGAGCGATGAGGTCATGCCAACAAAAGCGTGCGCGCCAATATGACAAAACTGGTGCACACCAACCATGCCCCCAACAATCGCCCAGTCGCCAACATGCACGTGACCCGCCAGTGATGCATTGTTGGCCAATATGCAGTTGGTGCCGACGACACAATCATGCGCAACATGGGTGTACGCCATGAACAGATTGTTGCTGCCAATGGTTGTTTCCGAACGATCTTGTGTGGTGCCGCGATGCACGGTGCAGCTTTCACGAAAAACGTTGTTGTCGCCAATGACGGTTCGTGTTGGTTCGCCTTTGTATTTTTTGTCCTGATTGGCTTCGCCAATGCTGGCAAATTGATAAAAACGATTGTTTTTACCAATCACCGTATGACCGTTGATCACAACATGTGGCCCCACAACCGTGCCACTTTGAATCTCTACATGTTCACCAATTATGCTGTAGGGGCCGACTTCGACATCGGCCGCCAACTTTGCTTTGGGATGAACAAGGGCAGTTGCGTGAATCACACTCAGAATTCCTTCTTCGTGCACATCAATTCCGCTTCGCAGACAACTTTGCCATCGACAGTGGCTTCGGCACTGAAAACCCAAATGCCGCGTTTTTGTTTCAACACGCGCACAGTCATCACGACTTGATCGCCCGGCTCGACCGGATCACGAAAACGCGCACCATCAATGCCAACGAAATAATACGCCGAATGATCGTCTGGCAATTCGTTCATGGTTTTGAAGGCAAAAATGCCGGTGCATTGCGCCATCGCTTCCAGAATTAACACGCCAGGAAATACCGGGCGATGTGGAAAATGACCGGTGAAACACGGCTCGTTATAGGTGACATTTTTAACGCCGACCAAATATTCGCCGACTTTAAAATCAATGACTTTGTCGACCAACAAAAACGGATAACGATGCGGTAGATGTTTTAATACCTCATGAATATCCAATGTATTCATCGTTGAAGTCTGTTCACTCATGATCTTGCTCTTTATCTTTAGCTAATTGTTTTTCCAGCGCACGCACACGTTTGACCAACTCATCCAATTGGAAAAAACGCGCGAGACTTTTGCGCCACTCGCGATTCGGTTGTGCCGTGGTGCCTGATGAATAAGCGCCCGGCTCTGTGATCGATTGCACGACCGTCGTGCAGGCCGTGACATGGGCCCGATCACAAATCTCCAGATGCCCGGTCACACTGACCCGGCCAGCAAGCGTCACGTTTTTGCCGATTTTGGTGCTGCCGGCAATACCGGTCATTGCTGCTGCGGCACTGCCATCGCCAATTTCGACGTTATGTGCAACATGAATGAAATTATCGAGCTTAACTCGGTTGCCAATAATCGTGTCATTTAAGGCTCCACGATCAATGGCACAGTGCACGCCAATCTCGACATCATCGCCAATGCGAACACCGCCAAGCTGAGGGATCTTGACCCATTCGCCTTTCTCTTGCGCAAAGCCAAAACCATCGGCACCGATCACACTGTTGCTGTGCACGATGCAACGCTGGCCCAAATTGACACCATGATAAAGCGTGACATTGGGCCAAAGACGTGTGCCAGCACCAACGTGGCTGTTATGACCAATATAGCAAGCAGCACCGATTTGTGCGTTATCGCCAATCGTTACGCCCGCTTCGATCACGACACGCGGACCAATTGCCACGTGATTTCCGAGTTTGACGTCATCGGCGATGATCGCGCTGGGATGGACGCCCTCAGGTTGCTGTGGTGTTGTGTCCAACCATTGTGCGACTTTGGCATATGCGAGATAGGGATCGTTGACGACCAGAGCAACACCTGCGCAAAACGGTGCATCGTCGGCGCGCAGCAATACCGCTGACGCCTTTGAATCGGTCAACGCATCGCGATAGGTGCTTTTGTTCAGGAAACTAATGTCACCGGTTTGGGCATGCCTTAAATCAGAAACGCGGAATATTTCCGCGTCTCTGCTGGCATCAAATGAAACGCCCAGTCGCTGGGCGATTTCTGATAGCTTCATCGAGCTTATTTGCCCGCTGGTTTAGCCGGTGTGGTGGCCGGTGCTGGCGAACCCAGTTGGCTGATCACCAGTGCGGTGATGTCCAGATGCGGTTGAAAATAATGGATGGTCCGTTTATCAAGAACGACCGTGTAACCTTCTTTTTGCGCCACGGCATTGATTACCGCGTAAACCTTCTGTTCCAGACCACGGCCCTCTTCGGACTGACGACGTTTCATGTCGTCATCAAGGAATTTGGCTTTGGTTTGGTAATCTTGGCCCTTGGTTTGCAAATTACGCTGGCCATCGATCTTTTGCTGCTCAGTCATCGTTGGGCCGTCTTTTTGAAGCTTGTCTTGCAGTGCTTTTAATTCCGCTTCCTGCTTTTTAATATTCTCGATACGATCGTTGAATTCTTTTTTCAGCTTCTCGCGGATCGCGTCAGCTTGTGGTGATTTGGCGGCGACTTCTGAGAAATCGACAACTGCAATTTTGACTTCGGCGAAAACCGGTGCGGCGATCAAAGCCGAGGCTAACGTCAGCGCTTTGAGAATTTGTGGATGTTTCACTGCTATCCCCTTCTGTCTTTAGAATGTTTGTCCGATGGTGAAACCAAAGTTTTCGAGACGATCACCGTCTTCTTTACGCAACGGACGTGATAAATGGAAACCAATCGGGCCCATCGGTGACAGCCATTGTAGCGACAAGCCATACGACGCGCGCCACAAAGTGTCATCTGAATTGTCTGGCATTTTAGCGAATTGCTCTGCTTGCAACTCAGGAAAATTGTAGTTTTCCAGATCAAACTCGGTGTCCCACAGATTAGCAAAATCCACGAAGAAACTGGTCCGAACCGAGCGGCTGTCTTTTGCAAACGGTGTCGGGAAAATCACATCCCAGCCGCCGAGCACGCGCGCATTACCCCCCACCGCACGGTTGGTGCCGACAACGATCGTGTCATATTGAGGTGGTAAGTATGGGCAAGTGGGTGATGTGTCAGATGGATCAGTACCGGGTGGCACACTGGCGCAGGTGGGGAAACGCGAAATTTGACGCGGGCCGACAACGTTGCGTTCAAAACCACGCAAAGTACCCGAACCACCGGCGTAATAGCGTTCGAAATAAGGCAGCTGTTCGGTATCGCCAAAGCCGTTGCCATAAGATGCATTGAAACGCGTCAACAGACTGAAGCCTTGCGCAAAATTCCAGTAATGCTCGAGGTTGTAATTGACTTTGTAATACTCAAACTCACTGCCCGGCACCGAAAATTCAAACGTCGCTTGTTGCATCGTGCCACGATCCGGAAAAATGCCGCGATTCGTTGTGTTACGCAACCAGCCAACATTCAAGGTCAGAATATCAAAATCAAGATCCGGATCAGTTTCGATGTTTTGGCCAACCGATTCGAACAATTCCTGCATTTGCAGATTGCTTGAACCGCCACCTGATTTCAGTGTGGACGTTTGAATGCCCATCCCCGTCGTGAAGCGACTGACTTCGTTGTATGGAATACCCAAATTTAAGCGCAACCCCAGGGTATCCAATGATTGACCGACGATGTTCAATTCGCCGTAATCGGTTTCGCGGAAATACACCTGACCACCCAAGCTAACACCATCGATCGTGTAATACGGATCGGTGTAACTGACGGAGTAGTTTTTGATGGCTTTGCTTTGCTGAATATTGAACGCCACACGATTACCCGACCCCAAAAAGTTATCGTGACTGACGCCCGTTTGAAAACTCAAGCCCATGTAGTCGGAATAGCCCAAACCAGCGGTGAACTGTCCGGCGTTGCGCTCTTTGACTTTGACATCAATATCCACCAAATCTTCTGAGCCTTCGACCTTTGGCGACTCAATGGTAACTTCTTCGACATAAGGCAAACGTTCGAGTAGCGTTTTGGAGCGTTCGATCAAATCGTTCGAAAAAGACGAACCTTCCATCATGCGCATTTCACGACGAAATACGTGATCGTTGGTGGTTTCATTGCCGGCAATTTCAACTCGATTCACATAAGTACGCAAACCCGGTTCAACCAGTAACGTAATCGTCACTTCTTTCGATTCGTCATCCGGATCAGGTTGTGTCGTCACTTTGGCAAATGCATAGCCATAAAGCCCCAAGGTCTTGCTGATGGACGTTTCGGCGAATGTCAGCAACGCGGCCGAGTAAATGTCGCCTTGGCGTAGCGGTACCAAGCCACGCAATACGTTTTCATCCAGAATCAGCTCACCGGCAAACTTGATTTCTTTGACTTTGTATTGCTCACCTTCATTAATGTTGACGGTGATAAATACTTTGTCTTTTTCGGGAGAAATCGACACCTGTGATGAGGTATTTTGAAACTTCAGATAACCACGATCCATATAGTAGGAGCGCAGCTTTTCCAAATCGCCGGACAATTTTTCTTTGGCATATTGATCGCTGTCACCAAAAATGGTCCAGAAACTGCTGGTGGTCAGTTCGAACTGTTCTTTCAATTGTTCGTCGGTGAACAAGGTATTGCCGACGATATTGATTTGCTCAATCGTCGCCGCATCACCTTCGGTAATTTTGAATTTAACGTCAACGCGGTTACGCGGTAGGCGCACAACCCTTTGTGTCATTTTGATGCCGTATTTCCCGTGGGCAAAATACTGTTGTTCCATTTCGCGCTTGATGGTTTTCAATGATGAAGGATTCAGCAGCTCGCCTTTTTGAAACCCCATACCTTTGAGGGCTTCCATTAATTGTTCGGTCTTGATTTGTTTATTGCCTTCGAATGTGATGTCAGCAATGGTTGGCAATTCTTCAACACGGACAACCAGCACATCTCCATCGCGCGCCAATGTCACGGTTTCAAAAGAACCGGAGCGGTACAAGGCACGAATAATTTGCGGCACACGCTCATCATCAACGGTTTCACCCACCTTAACGGGCAAATACGTAAAAAAGGTACCCAGCTCGACACGTTGCAGACCGTGAACCTGAATATCTTTGATCACAAAAGCATCAGCGGCTACCGCCAGTTTGACACCACAAGCCAACGCCACCGACAAAGCGATTTTCTTAAAAGTCATTTTCATTTTTTCTTAAAAATAGCGTGTGAAATCGTTATACAAGGCCAACATCATCAATGTGGCGACCATACTCAACCCAATTCGCATTCCCACTTCCTGCACGCGTTCAGACAACGGTTTTCCGCGCACGGCTTCAACGCTGTAGAACAACAAATGTCCACCATCGAGCATCGGGATGGGAAGCAAATTGATCAGGCCTAAACTGACACTCAAACCTGCTAAAAATTTCAAAAAAATATCCGGACTGATACTTGCAGTTGTGCCGGCAGCATCGGCAATGCTTAAAGGCCCTCCGACCGCTTTCAGCGATATGGAACCGTTAACCAACTGCCAAATATTTTTCAAAATAACTTTTATGGTCTTGAAGCACGCCACGACGCCTTCGTAAAGCGCTTCATGAGGAGCATATTTCACAGTCACATACAATGAACTGATGTCAGGCCCAACTCCGGCGTAACCTCTGGTTCCACCATGTTCATCCGAGATTGTTTCGGGTATCAGCTCGATGCTTATTTTTTGAGCAGCTCTCTGGACTTCGAGTCTAACAGTTCTGTCCTTGCTCGCAGCCATTTTTTCGCTAAACGCAGCCCAACCTAATATGGGCGAACCATCTATTGAGTGAATAACATCGCCTACTTTTAAACCAGCTCGATCAGCGGCCTGACCTGAAATAATCGAACCAACAACGGCGGGCAATCGAGTGAAACCGATTCCCAAATTTTTTAGAAAATCTTTGGGCTCTTCCGCTTTTTCGATTGCGCTCGCAGGTAATACCAACACAAACTCACGCCCTGCTTGTTCAACCGTCAAATTGACAGGCGTATTGTCGCCAACTTTTTGCACAAGCTCTTGAATGAAATCATCCCAAGTAATGGCCGATTTACCATTCACCGAGATGATATCCATGCCCTCTTTTAACCCAATTTGTTCAGCGACTGAATTGACCGTAATAGGCCCAAGGCGAGCGCGCAACTCATTTGAGCCGACGCTATACAGAATCGTGAAAAAAAAGATGGCTAAGAAGAAATTGAAAACTGGCCCTGCCGCCACAATCGCCCAGCGCGCACGCACAGACGCACGATTAAACGCTTTGTC
>JAYSCL010000019.1:0-52958 GCA_041914905.1 Enterobacterales bacterium | reverse complement strand
CTGCCGCCACAATCGCCCAGCGCGCACGCACAGACGCACGATTAAACGCTTTGTCGACCATTTCAGCGGGCACGTCACCTTCGCGCTCATCCAGCATTTTGACGTAGCCACCAAGCGGGATGGCGGCGATGACATATTCACATCCTTGTTTGTCACGGCGCTTCCATAGTGCAGGGCCAAAGCCAATTGAAAAAGTCAGCACATGAACGCCCATGCGCCGAGCAACCCAGAAATGCCCAAACTCGTGCACGGCCACCAAAATGCTTAACGTGATGATGAACGCGAACGCGTTCCACAACACAACGCTCATGCCGCGCTCCGCTTTGCAATAAATTGGCGCGTTAGCTGACGCGCTTCGGCATCAACCGCCAATAAATCATCGAGGGTGGAGATCACCGGCATTGGGCAACGGCTCATCGTAAAGGAGATGGCTTCGGCAATACTTGAATAGGAAAGTTCAGTGGCCAAAAAAGCGGCAACCGCGACTTCATTGGCGGCATTCAACACGGCCGGTGCACAACCACCATGGCGCAAAGCGTCAAAGGCCAGTTGCAGACAGGGGAAACGATTGTGTTCGACACGTTGAAATTGCAGTTGAGCAATTTCAACGAGATCCAACGGTGCCACTCCCGCCATAACGCGTTCGGGATACGCCATCGCATGCGCAATGGGTGTGCGCATATCGGGATTACCCATTTGCGCGAGCACCGATCCGTCGATATAACGCACCATGGAATGCACAATGCTTTGTGGATGAATCAGCACATCCAATTGCTCAGGCTGAGCGTTGAACAACAAGCTTGCCTCGATCACTTCGAGCCCTTTGTTCATCAAGGTTGCCGAATCGACCGAAATTTTGCGCCCCATATTCCACGTTGGGTGCGCACAGGCTTGATCCGGCGTGATCTGATCAAATTCGTTTAATGGCTTGCGCAAAAAAGGGCCGCCAGAAGCGGTCAGCACAATTTTCTCGACACCACTTTGTGTCGGAGTTGTGTGCATCGCCTGCGGTGGCAAACATTGGAATATCGCGTTGTGTTCGCTGTCGATCGGCAGCAGTGTCGCATTGTGTTGACGCACGGCATCCAAAAATAATTGCCCCGACATCACCAACGCTTCTTTATTAGCGAGCAGAATTTTTTTACCGGCTTTGGCAGCGGCCAGCGAAGGCAACAAACCGGCGGCGCCAACAATCGCGGCCATGACGGTGTCACACTCTTCGTGCGCGACAACATCTACCAAGGCTTGCGATCCCGACAACACGACAGTGCTGAGTTTTGCGGCGCGTAACTCATCACGCAAAAGGCAGGCAGCAGACTCATCCGCCAGCACGGCAAAACGGGGATGAAATTGCAAACAAATATCGCGTAGACGCTCGCGTTGTGAATGCGCTGTTGCGGCAAACAGCGCATACCGTTCAGGATGGCGCGCAATGACATCGAGTGTCGATGCACCGATCGATCCGGTAGCGCCAAGAACGGTAATCTGTTGCATCAATGAATATCCAACAACAACGCGGCGACAGCGAACAACGGCGCGGCGGCGATTAAGCTGTCGATACGATCGAGCATGCCACCATGACCGGGAAAAATCGTGCCACTGTCTTTCATGCCAGCTTCGCGCTTGGTCAGACTTTCGAGCAAATCACCGAGCACTGATGCGATCACCGTCAGCACACAGCACACCAAAAACCATGTTGTGTCGCGCGATTGAATGTCGAGCCAATGCGACGCAACCAGCGCCACGACAATGGCAAGGCCAAGACCACCAAAAAAGCCTTGCCACGTTTTGCCTGGGCTCACGGCTGGTGCCAATTTGTGTTTGCCAAATAATTTTCCGACCGCGTAAGCACCGGTATCCGCCGCCCAGACCAATAACAACACAAATAAAATCAACCACGAGCCTTTCATGGGCATTGAGTCATATGCCGTTTTGCGCAAGCTGATCAACGCAATCCACAATGCCGTTAGTAGCAAAATGCCGAGCGCAAAGCGCACAAACGCTGAACCGCGCCACCAAGCGATTTTTTCCGGATAAAAATACAACAAAACCGGGGTGATAAACCAAAATACCACCGAGACAAACAAGATCGTGATCGGGATTTCGCCGGAATAAATCGGCCACGATAGCGACGGCCAAAATTCCAACGGTGGCGACAAATACCAAATGATGAGTTGTGTCAGCGCCAACAACATCACAAAGGCAACGCGCACGGACGTATTCTTTGCCATGGCCAGTTGCGACCATTCCCAGCCACCGATCAACAAAATGACAGCGACGGCCCCGGCAAACAGAGGCAACGGTAGCGCAAACACCAAATAAATTACAGCGGGTAACAGCAGCAAGGCTGTGATAACACGTTGCCAAAACATCAGTCGCTCTCTTCTTCTATTTGTTCGCCGGTTTTACCGTAACGACGTTGACGGGACTGGAACGAGGCAATGGCTTCGTCGAGTTGTTCCGATTTGAAATCGGGCCATAAGGCGTTGGAGAAATACAATTCAGCATAGGCGGCTTGCCACAGCACAAAGTTGCTGATGCGCAATTCGCCGCCGGTGCGAATCAACAGATCAACGGGCGCTTGTTCAGCCATCGCGATGTGTCGATCCAAATCGGCTTCGGTGAGCGGTCCAGATTGGTGTTTCAATGCTTGATTGACGGCGTTGACGATGTCCCATTTGCCGCCGTAACTCATCGCGATATTTAATTTAAGGCCACGATTGCTGGCCAGCGCGGATTCCGCTTCGGCTATTCGCGCTTGCAATTTGTCGGAAAAGCGCGAGCGATCGCCAATGAAACTCATCCGAACCTGATTTTTATTCAACGCTGGCACTTCTTTTTCGAGTGCCGTGAAAAACAATTCCATCAAATAACTGACTTCGTCATCTGGGCGCTGCCAATTTTCCGAAGAAAACGCAAACAGCGTCAGACTTTCGATGCCGCGCTTGCCACACGCTTGCACCACTTCACGTGCGCGATCGACACCCACTTTGTGTCCTGCAACACGAGGCATAAAACGCGCGCGCGCCCAACGACCATTACCATCCATGATGATGGCAATATGGCGCGGATTGGCAGGCTGGGTGGACACGCTTCGTCACTCACTTTTGTTATGTAAGAGCGGTTTTCGCCGCGAACAACACAATTTCGCGGCGAAAACCGCTCCTACAACAGATTGGTCATCTGACTCGAAAGGTGTATTAAACCTGCATCAACTCTTTTTCTTTGTCGCCAATGATTTTATCGACCTCGGCAATCTTGGAGTCCGTCAGCTTTTGAACGTCGTCTTGCGCACGACGCTCTTCATCTTCCGAGACCTCTTTGTCTTTCAGCAACTTTTTCAACGCTTCGTTGGCATCACGACGAGCATTGCGAACCGACACTTTACCTTGCTCACCTTCGCCTTTAACCAGCTTGGCCAATTCTTTGCGACGCTCTTCCGTCAATGCGGGCAACGGTACGCGAATGATTTGACCAGCCGTCATCGGATTTAAACCTAAACCCGACGTCATGATGGCTTTTTCAATCGCGGCCACAGCCCCCTTGTCGAACGCTTGAATTTGCAAAGTACGCGCATCTTGAATGGAGATGGTAGCGACTTGCTGCATCGGTACTTCGGATCCGTAGTAACTAACATGCAGGTGGTCGATCAGGCTTGGATGTGCTCGACCGGTGCGTATTTTGCTGAGATTATTTTTCAGCGCATCAATTGCTTTTTGCATACGCGCCGTTGCATCTTTTTTGATGTCTGCAATAGTTGTCATGATCAAACTCCTTATTTGCTTGTCAGTTGTCCGTTATCAGTTGTCAGTGTGAGCACCCCATTTGTCTTTGCATTGTCGTTTTGCTGACAATAGGTAACTGACAACCAACAACTGTCACTCAATTAACGTGCCTTCGTTTTCACCCTGCAACACACGCATCAGAGCGCCGGCTTTGGTCATATTGAACACACGAATTTTCTTGTTGTGATCACGCGCCAAACAAAAGGCGGTCAAATCCATCACACCCAGCTCACGTTCAAGCGCTTCGCTGTAGGACAATTTGTCATAACGTTTGGCGTCGGGGAATTTCATTGGGTCAGCCGAATAGACACCGTCAACTTTGGTGGCTTTCAGGACTAAATCGGCTTCGATTTCGATACCGCGTAAACAGGCAGCGGTGTCGGTTGTGAAAAAGGGGTTACCCGTACCGGCCGAGAAAATCACCACATTGCCGGCTTCCATAAAGCGAATAGCGAAACGGCGATCGTAATCTTCACAAACGGAGGTTAAGGCGATAGCCGACATCACACGTGTCGGTTGTTTGATGCGCTCTAATGCGTCTTGCATCGCCAGCGCGTTCATGACGGTGGCGAGCATGCCCATATGGTCACCCGCAACGCGGTTCATACCGGCTTTGGCAAGGCGTTCACCACGAAACAGGTTACCACCGCCAATGACCAAACCGATTTGCACACCCAAGTGACGCACCGCTTTGATTTCTTGCGCCATGCGATCAAGCACAGTGGGATCAATGCCGAATTGCTCATTGCCCATCAAGGCTTCGCCGGACAATTTCAACAACACACGCTTATAGGGCAAATCGTGATGTTCAGACATGCGAGATCCTTGTTTTGTGGTTGCCACAATGTGTGGCAGCGTATCGCCGCTCCTGCACATCCATGCACACGCGGCATACAACCGCCATGGATGGTGGAAGTGTCATTTTGGCAGGAGCAAAAAATGACCCTTACATCCTGTATATATAAAACCGCCCGGTGGTGGCCGGGCGGTCGTATTATGCTTAAGGTTGACGTGCAGGTAAAATGACTGGTTCTATCAGTCATCCCGGCCGTAGCGAAGCGGAGAGTCGGGACCGCTTGTAGGAACCTCAGGTCTCGACAAGCGATCCCGGATAATGGCAAAGCCATTTCCGGGATGACGGGTAATTCTCAGTTGGTTTTACCAGCAATCGCCGCCACTTCAGCAGCAAAGTTTTCTTCTTTCTTCTCGATACCCTCGCCCACTTCCCAGCGGACGAAGCTCACCACTTTAGCGCCTTTGCCTTTCAGCAGGTTGCCGACGGTGGTGTTGGTGTCGATGACAAAGGCTTGGCTGGTCAACGCGACTTCGTTCTTGAACTTGGTCAGCGTGCCTTCGACCATTTTCTCAACAATATTGGCCGGTTTGCCAGATTCCAACGCTTTGGCCATCGCGATGTCTTTTTCGCGAGCCAGCAAGTCCGCTGGAACGTCTTCTGGATTGACGACTTGTGGATTCGCCGCGGCAACGTGCATCGCCAATTGCTTGGCCAGCTCTTCATCACCACCTTCCAGGTTGACCAACACACCAATGCGGCCACCGTGGATATACGAACCAATCACATTGCCGCTCACCGCAGTCACACGACGCACGGTCATGTTTTCGCCGATTTTGGCCACCAGGTTGGCACGCGTCGTTTCAACACTTTCGCCCGCTGGCAATTTGGCGTCATTCAACGCCGCGATGTCGCTAATACCACCCGCCAAAGCAACGTCAGCAACGGCGTTGGCAAAACCAACAAAGTTGCCGTCTTTGGCGACGAAATCGGTTTCGCAGTTCACTTCAACCAACACGGCTTTGCCGCCGGCTGAACGTGCAATGACAACACCTTCAGCGGCAACACGGCCGGCCTTTTTGGCGGCTTTGACAGCGCCAGATTTGCGCATATTGTCGATGGCCAGTTCGATGTCACCGTTGGCTTCTTGCAATGCTTTTTTGCATTCCATCATGCCGGCGCCAGTGCGTTCACGCAGGTCTTTGACCAGAGCAGCAGTAATTTCCATGGGGGGTACCTCATTGATTCAGAGCGTAGAAAGCTCTGTCAGTATGCATTCTGTTTGTTTCAAAAAAGGGGCCTTGAAGAGCCCCTTTTTTGCAGTCGTATCAGACTTAAGCGTCTTCGCCGGCTTCGGCAGCGGCCGGGGCTTCTTCGACGAACTCGTCGACCGGCACGTCATCAGCGTGCGGAGCGCTCTGACGGCCTTCGATGATGGCGTCAGCGATATTGCGCAAGTACAGCTCGATGGCGCGGATCGCGTCGTCATTGCCCGGGACGATGTAGTCGATACCGTCTGGGTTCGAGTTGGTATCAACAACAGCAACCACCGGGATTCCCAGCTTACGGGCTTCGGCGATCGCGATTTTTTCATGATCGGTGTCGATAACAAACAGCGCGTCCGGCAGACCGCCCATGTCTTTGATACCGCCCAAGCTACGCTCCAGCTTATCCATTTCACGGGTCAGCAACAGCGCTTCTTTCTTGGTCACTTTGGCAAACGTGCCGTCTTGTGACATCGTTTCCAGTTCTTTCAGACGTTTGATCGACTGACGAACGGTTTTGTAGTTGGTCAGCATACCGCCCAACCAACGCTCATTAACGAAGTATTGGCCGCAACGCTTGGCTTCAGCAGCAATCACTTCCGAGGCAGCGCGCTTGGTACCCACAAACAGGATTTTGCCGCGACGTGAAGCAATACCGCCCAAGAAATTGATGGCGTCATTGAACATCGGAACGGTTTGTTCCAGGTTGATAATGTGGATTTTGTTACGGGAGCCGAAAATGTACTCTTTCATTTTCGGGTTCCAGAAACGGGTTTGGTGACCGAAGTGCACACCCGCCTGGATCATGTCACGCATAGAAACGCGAGCCATAGTAGACCTCATAGTAGTTTGGGTTGGGCCTCCGCCGCTTCCTTTCTGTCCACCCCGTAGGGACCCGGGCAAAAATATGTCGAAGCAGCGTGTGGGATAAGCCGAAGGGAGCCGCAAGCAAAAGCTCATTGCCCTCAACGGGGCGCGCTTTATACCATAGCCGTCCCCATGCCTCAACCGGCGCGGTATCCGCCGGTGACCGGAAACCTTATGTCCATCACCATCAAGACCCCTGACGAACAGCAAAAAATGCGCGTGGCCGGCCGTTTGGCCGCCGAAGTCCTCGAAATGATCGAGCCACATATTAAGGATGGCGTCACCACCGACGAGTTAAACCAGCTCTGTCACGACTACATCGTCAATGTGCAGCAAGCCATACCGGCCCCGCTGAACTACCACGGATTCCCTAAAAGCATTTGCACCTCGGTCAACCATGTCGTTTGTCACGGCATACCGAACGAACGCCCGTTGAAAACCGGCGACATTGTTAACGTTGACATCACCGTGATCAAAGATGAGTTCCACGGCGACACCAGCAAAATGTTTGTCGTCGGCAAACCCAGCATTTTGTCTGAACGCCTGATTCGCGTCACACAAGAGTGTTTGTATAAAGCCATACGTCTCTGCAAACCCGGTGTGCGCTTGGGCGATATCGGCGCCATCATTCAGCAACATGCTGAGAGCAATGGCTTCTCGGTGGTGCAAGAATACTGTGGCCACGGCATCGGCCGTATTTTTCACGAAGACCCACAAATTCTGCACTACGGTCGTGCCGGCACCGGCATCGAATTAAAAGAAGGCATGACGTTCACGATCGAACCGATGATCAACGCTGGCAAACGCCAAGTGTCGTTGATGCGCGATGGCTGGACCGTAGTGACCAAAGATCGATCGTTGTCAGCACAATGGGAACACACGATTCTGCTGACGAAAGATGGGTATGAAGTATTGACCTTGAGAAAAGAAGAAAGGATTTAAATGGCGGTTGCGAGTTCGGGTTGTGGGTTCGGGTATAAAACCTCGGACCCAAGCCTTGCGCAATCCCTATGGCAATCGAGTGCATTAAAAATCACGAGAAATCCACATAACGCTTCTCCGATATGTTTTTACCCAAACCCGCAACCTGCACCCACAACTAATCCATGACCCGTATCGGCCCCAGCCTGCTTTCCGAAACCGACCGCCACACATTGGCGGCGTGTGAACGCCATCCCGGTGAATTACGCGCATTTTTAAAAGAGCACGCCGATCGTCATGAAAAGCTGTTTGATACCGGCGCACCGGTAACGCAGTTGGTGCACGCACGCGCCGAAATCATCGACGCGTTACTGCAACATTTGTGGCAACAATTTGGTTTACACAACAATCACGAAATCGCGTTAATGGCGGTTGGCGGTTATGGCCGCGCGGAACTGCACCCACATTCCGATATCGATCTCTTGATCGTTCACCACAAATGCGAATTGCCATTGGATGTGTTGGAGCAATTTGTAGCGCTGTTATGGGATTTGCGACTGACCATTGGTCACAGCGTGCGCTCGTTAGAAGAATGTGCGATTGTGGCGCGCGACGATTTGACGATCATGACCAATTTGATGGACGCGCGATTGCTGTGCGGCGATCCGGTCATGTTGGTGTTGTTGCAAAAGCAGCTAAGCCCGGTGCTGATGTGGCCGGCCGACGCTTTCTTCCGTGGCAAGCGCGATGAACAATATGCGCGTCACCGCAAATTTGAAGGCACAGCGTATAAACTCGAACCCAATTTAAAATCATCGCCAGGCGGCCTGCGCGATATTCAGAATATCTACTGGTGTGCGAAACGCCGTTTCGGTGAATCATCGCTGCAGGCGTTTACGCGGCGAGGTGTGTTGTTGCCGTCCGAGTACCGCGCCATCACGCGTTGTCTGCATTTTCTGTGGCGAGTCCGCTATGCACTGCATTGCGTCGCTGCCCGCGCCGAAGATCGACTGCTATTCGATCTGCAAATTCAAGTCGCTGAACGATTGGGTTTCAGTGATGCACCGGGCAAACGTGCTGTCGAACAGTTTATGAAGCAGTACTTTCGCGCCGTGCTCACAGTGCGCAACCTGAATGAGTTGCTGATTCAGCTATTCGACGAAGTATTGATTGGTCACCACGGCGAAATCGCACCAGAAAAGATCGATGACTGGTTTCAGCATCGCCAAGGTCGTATTGAGCTCATCGACAAGCACACCTTCAAGAATCATCCCGAGGCCATGCTGAAGATTTTTGTTCGCATTGCCGAAAACGCACACCTCAACGGCATCAATGCCCAAACGCTGCGACAATTACGCGAAAACCGTAGCCGTATTGACAATGTTTTTCGGGCCAACCCGCGTCATCAACAATTGTTTGTGCGCCTGTTGCGCGCACGCGAAAACCTGGCGGTGGCGCTGTTTCTCATCAAAGAAACCGGCGTGCTCGGTGCCTTTGTTCCGGATTACGCAGCCATCACAGGGCAAATGCAATTTGACCGATTTCATCATTACACGGTCGACGAACACACGCTATTTTTACTGCGCAATATCGTGCGTTTATCCGAAAGCAAACAGGCGGGATTGTTTCCACATGCCGAGCAAATCATGCAGCGGCAAGTGGCGCCCGAAATCATGTATCTGGCGGGTTTGTATCATGATATTGGTAAGGGGCGTGGCGGCGATCATGCCGAGCTCGGCGCCGTCGATGCATTAGCCTTTTGTCGCGAAATTGGTTTATCCGATGACGACGCCGAACTCGTCGCTTGGTTGGTACAAAAACACCTGGCGATGTCACATGTGGCGCAGCGCAAAGACATTAACGATCCGGATGTGATTGCTGAATTCGCCGAATTGGTCGGTTCGGAACAACGCCTCGAGTTGTTGTACGTGTTGACCATGTGCGACATTCGTGCAACAAACGCCAGTTTATGGAATAGCTGGAAAGACGCGTTGTTACGTGATTTGTATTTAGCCACCGCGGACTTTTTGCGTCGTGGCACCACATTGTCCTCGGCCGATATGGCACAGCGCACACGTGAAGCGGCGTTGTTGCGTTTGCAGGAACAAGGGTTCGGCGCCCAAGCAGTTCACGACTTATGGCGCACATTGGGTGCCGATTATTTTACCAAAGTGAATGCTGAACAATTGGTCTGGGTCACGACAACGCTATTGCATCAGCACAATCCTGACGATGTGTTAGTTGCCAGTCGTCAAAATCATGAAATGGGCGGCACCGAGATTCTGGTTTACGTTAACGATCAGGATTATTTGTTCGCGGCCATCACCGCCTTATTGGCGCAGAAAAAAGTCAGCATTTTGTCAGCAACAATTCACACGACCCCGTATGGTAAAGGTCTTGACTCATTTCTGGTGATGGAAGAAACGGGTGTGCCCGTCACCGACGCACCGCGCTTGCAAAGCATTCAACGGCATATTGCGCAACACCTGCGCGATGCCGCCAAAGTGGTGCTCAATCTGTCGCAAACACAACATCGTCGCCAGCCCTTCGAATTGCCAACCCAAATTGCGATCCACAACGACGACCGCAAGCAGCGTAGCCGTCTTGAATTGATCACATTGGACCGACCAGGACTGCTCGCCCGCGTCGGTGCTGCATTCAAATATTGCGATATCGTGCTGCATAACGCCAAAATTGTTACGCTCGGTGAACGCGCCGAAGATGTCTTTTTTATCAGCAATCACGAATTGCATGCACTAAACAACGAACAACAACAGCAACTGATTCATCGTTTGAACTCCTTGCTGGAAACACCCGCTTCAACCAAACGTCACTGAGAACAACAGAATGGAACTGCAACAACAGATTGAATCCGCTTGGGAACGTCGCAATGAACTGAGCCCAAGCAAACGGGATTCCGTGGATGGTGTCGCCGTCCAAGCCGTGTTAAAAAAATTAAACGAAGGCAGCTTGCGCAGCGCTGAAAAAATCAACGGTGAATGGCAAGCGAACGAATGGGTTAAAAAAGCCGTGTTGTTGTCATTTCGCTTGAACGACAATCAAATCGTCGCGGGCGGTGATCTGCAGTTTTTCGATAAAGTACCGACCAAATTTGCCGGCTTGAGCGATGCCGATATTCGTGCAACGGGCGTTCGTGTTGTGCCACCCGCAGTTGCACGGTACGGTTCTTATCTCGCTAAAAATGTTGTGTTAATGCCAAGCTACGTTAACGTTGGCGCCTATGTTGACGAAAACACGATGGTCGACACATGGGCCACAGTGGGTTCTTGCGCACAAATCGGCAAGAACGTGCATTTGTCCGGCGGCGTTGGCATCGGCGGCGTATTGGAGCCGCTGCAAGCACGTCCCACGATCATTGAAGACGATTGTTTTATTGGTGCGCGTTCTGAAGTTGTCGAGGGCGTAGTGATCGAACAAGGCAGCGTGTTATCAATGGGCGTATTCATCAGCCAAAGCACACGCATTTACGATAGGGAAACCGGCCAAATCAGTTTCGGCCGTGTGCCAGCGGGTTCAGTAGTCGTGCCCGGATCATTGCCCAGCAAAGACGGTACACATTCACTTTACGCGGCCATCATTGTGAAAAAAGTGGACGCACAAACACGCGCGAAAACGTCGTTGAATGATTTGTTGCGCGCTGATTGAGAAACCGTCGCCAGTTGCCAGTTGCCAGTTGCCAGTTTTAAAAAACCAATTGAAACTGGCTTCTGACAACTCACAACTCACAACTCACAACTCACAACTCACAACTCACAACTATCATGATCACCCTCTACGGCATCCGCAATTGCGACACAGTAAAAAAAGCGCGTCTTTGGTTGAGCAGCAATAATATCGATTATCGCTTTCATGATTTTCAAAACGATGGACTTGATAAAGCGACCTTACAACGCTGGTGCAAACTGTGGGGCTGGGAAGCGGTGATCAATAAGCGCGGCACCACGTGGCGGCGTTTGCCCGAGAATGAAACGGCGAATCTCGACGAACCCAAAGCCATTGCCTTGATGCTGAAAAATCTCAGCGTTATCAAGCGTCCAGTGCTGGATGATCAAGGTTTCATGTTGCAAGGTTTCGACGAGACGGCTTATCGCGATCACTTTTTGAAACATCGTCAGGCCTGATGATCGCAAGAATCCGCGTGCCACCATCTTGCACAACAAAGACCTTCGGTCTAGGCTACACCCCGCTGAATGCGAGACGACTGCACGCACTATGACTGCCTTCAAACGCTATAAATCGCTGCTCTGGCTATTAGCCGGATGGTTGTTTATTGCGCCGCTTTTGGGGGCTCAGCATTTTTATAGCACGCACAGTCCTCTCGCTAATGACGTTTGCGATACCTGTTTGCTGTCGAGCAGCGGCGGTCAGGCACTCACCCCACACCTTGTCACGGTTCCAATTGTTGCGCCCTTGCAACAATACATCGTACTCACCGTTTTACCGCCCCAACACCGCAGTGTTTGGCGGGCCAACGCACGCGCACCACCTATCGCCTGATTGCCTTTTAAAACACGATTAATTCACGTTGGCTACTCGCCCACGTGACTTCTATTCATTGATCGACATTCAGGATAATCCGTTATGCGTAACATCGCTTTTCTCGCATTGGCTATCGCCAACGTTTCGACCTTTGCCAACGAAATCACCACCGAGCAGCGCATTGCCGAGCTCGAAAAGAAATTGGCCACATTACAAACACCAACCAGCAACAGCACATCCGCCAATGCATTTAATCCGGCCCTTAGTTTGATACTCAGCGGTACGTTTGCACGGTACAACGAAGATCCAGAAACCTATCAATTGCCCGGATTTAGTGTCGGCGAAGAAAGCGCTCCCATCGCCGAAGGTTTTGCACTGGGTGAATCAGAACTGACACTGTCGGCCAATATCGACGATAAATTTTTTGGTCAGGCTACCATCGCGTTTGCGAATGAAGACGGCGAAACCATTGTCGAAACCGAAGAGGCATTTGTACAAACCCAAGCCATTTACGATGGACTGACGTTTAAAGGCGGACGTTTCCTGTCTGGTATTGGTTATTTGAACGGACATCATGCCCACACCGATGCGTTTATTGATCGCCCGTTAATTTACCAAACGTTTTTTGATCATCATTTTGGCGACGATGGCGTGCAGTTCCGCTATGTGTTGCCGACTGATTATTATGTCGAATTGGGAGCAGAATGGTTGCGTGGCGACAAATACCCCGCCGCCGGAGCTGACAACGCAGGCAAAGGTGTAAACACACAATTTGCCAAGTTTGGTGGCGATATCGGCACTGGTGGTAGCTATTTGTTTGGGCTGTCGCGCCTGAACGCAAAAAGCGATGGCTTGGCCGAATCAGAAGAAGCATTTTTTAGCGGTGACGTTACCATCACCCTTGTCGATGCCACCTTCAAGTGGTCACCACAAGGTAATAAGCGGTTAGGACAATGGGTTTTGCGCAGCGAATGGTTGCAGGAAAAACGCGACGGCGATTACAGCGATGTGAATCAAAATAACGAAACGTGGCAAAGCCAGCGCAGTGGTTATTATGTTGAAACGCAATACCTCACCGCTTCAGGTTGGGAGTTTGGCGTACGTCATGATCAATTAAAAGGTGACCGCGACGCGCCCGCTGACTGGAGCAGCGACACGAGTAACACACGCAACAGCGTAATGGCTGGTTGGCGCAACAGCGAGTTCTCGCGCATTCAATTGCAATACAGTCGCGGTAAAATCGCAGACGACAAATCGTTTGATGCATGGCTGCTGCAATATCAAATGTCGATTGGCGCGCATGGCGCCCACAAGTTTTAAGCGAGAACGAAAATGAAAACGTATTTTTTGTTTTTTATCGCGCTCATCGCCCAACACACTGCACAGGCGTTAGAGGTGTTTGCCTGTGAACCGGAATGGGCCGCCCTGACAAAAGAAATTGCCGGTGCAAACGCCAATGTGTTTGTCGCCACCTCCGCTATGCAAGACGTGCATCAAATTGAAGCGCGTCCGAGTTTAATTGCCAAAATGCGGCGCGCGGATGTGGTCGTCTGCACGGGGGCTGAACTCGAAATTGGCTGGCTACCGCAATTGATGACGCAGGCAAGTAACAGCAAACTGAGTGATAGAAATCGCGTGTTCTATGCGGCCGAACAGGTGCCGCTGCTCGACAAACCCACGCAACTCGATCGCAGTTCGGGCGATGTACATGCAGCGGGCAATCCGCATGTGCATCTTGATCCACAGCGGATGTTGACGATTGCACAACAACTGACACAACGTTTAGCACTCATCGACAGCGAGCACGCCGCCGATTACCAAAAAAATGCGGCTCAATTTGCCTCGCTATGGCAAACCGCTATGCAGAAATGGCAACTGCAAGCCAAACCATTGCAAGGTAAATCGATTATCGTCAGTCATGACAATCTGCGTTATCTCGCGCAATGGCTTGGCTTGAATGTGGTGGCACGACTGGAACCTCGCCCTGGTTTGCCACCGACAACCGCTCATTTGGCTGAAGTACTCAAACTAACGCAAGCGCAAACGGTGTTCGCGATTGTGCAAGCCGCCTATGAAGATCCCAAATCCGGTGCGTGGTTGGCTGCACGCACCAATGTGCCGCACATTATCGTGCCCTACACTGTTGGCGGTGCCAGCCAGACTGACACCTTGACCATGATGATGGATAAAACCGTGCAAGTGCTCATTGAGGCCAAAGAATGAATTGGGATGCATTGGAATGGAGCATTCTGGGGCCCGCGTTTTGCGCGGGCCTGATGGTGCTGATGACGCATGTACCGCTCGGCACCAAAGTGTTGGAGCGCGGCATTATTTTTATTGATTTGGCGATCGCCCAAATTGCGGCGCTCGGCGCCATCGCGACACAGATGTGGGTACACGATGCCAGTCCGATCGCAACACAATGTGGCGCCATCGTTGCCGCATTGCTTGGCGCGCTTGGCTTAACTTGGACGGATAAAAAATTCAGCGACAAACAAGAAGCCTTGATCGGGAGTCTATTTGTGCTCGCTGCCACCGGTGCGATTTTGTTGATGGCCAATGATCCTCACGCGGGTGAGCAATTAAAAGAAGTTTTGGTGGGACAAATTTTGTGGGTTAATTGGCCACAACTGCTGCTCCCTACACTCGCGTCGGCAGTGTTGTTACTGGTTTTGCTGTTCATCAATGAGCAATTGCCGCGTTGGGCGTTTTATTCGATCTTCGCCATTGCGATCACACAGTCGGTGCAACTGGTGGGAGTCTATTTGGTGTTCGCGAGTTTGATTCTACCGGCATTGGCAACGGATAATCGGCGCGGCAAACAACGTTTGTGGATTGCTTACCTGATCGGAGCCTCCGGTTATGCGGTTGGTCTTCTCTGGTCAGCGCTCAGCGATCTGCCCAGCGGCGCCACCATTGTCTGGGCATTGGCAGGTGTTGCGCTGTTGCAGCGGATCATTTTACCGGCACGTTGACTTTTACCGGTGCGTTGACTTGCGATTGTCATCTTGATTCTGCAAGCTAGTGTAACCTGCAGGCTGTGTTGTGCACGCCGCATAATCAAAATGCCTTCGCTATCAAGATGACTTTACTATCAAGATGACTTTACTATCAAGATGACTGCAATCGATATCCGTCAACGTGTGGTCGCGTTGACCGAAGCGCTGATCAAACGCCCTTCTGTTTCTCCCGATGATGCCGGTTGCCAGCAATTGCTGATGCAACATTTGGCCGCCATCGGTTTTCATAATGAGCCCATGTTTGTGATCGACACCGACAATTTATGGTCGGTACATGGTCAATCGGGTCCTTTGTTCGTGTTTGCTGGTCACACTGATGTGGTGCCACCCGGCCCTGCTGAAAAATGGCAAACACCCGCCTTTGAACCAACACAGCGCGACGGATTTATATTTGGTCGTGGCGCCGCCGACATGAAAGGCTCCTTAGCAGCAATGATGGTGGCGGTTGAAGACTTTGTTAAAGCCCATCCGCAACACAAGGGCCGCATCGCGTTTTTGATCACCAGTGACGAAGAAGACAAATGGGTCAATGGCACGGTGCGCGTTGTTGAAGCGTTGCAAGCACGTGGTGAAAAACTCGATTACTGCATTGTGGGTGAACCGTCATCGACGAATAAAGTTGGTGATGTGATCAAAATAGGTCGGCGCGGTTCCATCACCGGTCGATTGCATGTGCACGGCAAACAAGGCCATGTGGCGTACCCGCATTTGGCCAATAACGCGGTACATAAAGCATTGCCTGCATTGCATGAACTGTCGGCGATTGAATGGGATCAAGGTAATCAACATTTTCCGCCCAGCAGCTTTCAAATCACGCGAGTGCAAGCCGGACACGCCAACAATATTGTGCCCGGTGAAATGATGGTGGAATTTAATATGCGTTTTTCCACCGAACAAACCGCTGAAGGCATCAAAGAACGGGTGCGCCATGTTTGCAAACGACACCATATTGATTGTGATGAAGAATGGTCATTAAGTGGCGATCCGTTTTTAACCGAAAAAGGCCAGTTGCTGGATGTCAGTCGCGAGGTCATTGAGCAAGTGTGTGGCTTCACACCCGAATGCAATACCAAAGGCGGCACATCCGATGGCCGCTTTATCGCGAAAACCGGCGCACAGGTCATCGAGCTTGGCCCCTGCAACGCAACGATTCATCAAGTCAACGAATGTGTTCGTATTGATGATTTGGTGATCTTGACGCAGCTGTATTACCGCATTCTTGAACGCATGCTGGCATGAACACACTCTCCGTTTACGGACTCGACGATCACGAACTGCAGATGTGGCAAGACTCGCGCCAACAACAGTGGCGTATGCATCGCGCGATGATCGCCGATTGGCAAGCGATGGTTGATGCGGCGGAACGCGATGGCATTGCACTGGCGGTACTGAGTAGCTATCGCAGTTTTGGTCGTCAATTGACGATCTGGAATGAAAAATGCGCAGGCATTCGTCGCGTTCACGACGACACCAATGTCACGTTAAACCGTGACGATTATGATGAATGGACATGGTGTCAAAAAGTTTTGCGCTTTTCGGCGCTGCCCGGTTTGTCTCGCCATCATTGGGGCAGCGAATTGGATGTGTTTGATGGTAACGCTTTAAGAAACGGTGTGTTTCCACAACTGCACCAAGATGAATTTTGTGCCGGCGGCCCCTGCGCTGATCTGAATCAATGGTTATCACAACATTGTGGCGAATTTGGTTTTTATCGCCCATACGTCAGCGCCAATAACGGTGTTGCGCCAGAACCCTGGCACCTCAGCTATGCGGCGATTGCCGACAAAGCCGTGAATTTGATTGATGCGAATACGTTAGCGGGCTATTTGCGACAACACGATTTGCTGGCCAAAGAAACCGTACTGAAACATTTGCCCGATATTGTTAATTGTTACGCCTTGCGAGTTGATCCATCGCACCTGTAATCTGCGGCGCACACACTCGTTGAGCGCTGCTGCTATGAAAAATAGAACTATTAACCATAAAACAGGTTTGCACACTGCCATCCTGCTGACAATCACATCATCCACTTTTGCCACCGAAGCACCATTGCCACCAGCACTGCACTGGGACGACACGCAAAGCGCGCAAATCTTGCAAAACATACCCGCTGACTGGCTGACGCCAATCGAAAAAACGCAATTCGACAGCACCCCCACTTATGACGACACGATCGCATTTATTCAGAAGACGGACAGAGCGTCGGCGATGATTCAAATGCAGGAATTCGGCCGCAGCGCCGAAGGCCGACCACTGTACGTCGTGATCGTCAGCAACAACGCTGAAAAAGATTTAAATAAACGCCGCAAGAGTCAGCAAGCACGCGTGCTGATTCAAGCCGGTATTCACGCCGGCGAAATCGATGGCAAAGATGCCGGTTTATTATTGTTGCGCGATTTTGCACGCGGCAAACAATTGGATCTGCTGAAAAACAGCGATTGGTATTTTGTGCCCGTGTTCAACGTGGATGGTCACGAGCGCCATGGCAACAATCAGCGCATCAATCAACGCGGTCCCAATAATATGGGTTGGCGCACGACGGCCACCAATCACAATTTGAATCGTGACTATATGAAAGCCGACACGCCGGAAATGCAAGCGATGTTGAAACTGATCAACACGATCGATCCGGATATGTATCTCGATATCCACGTCACCGACGGCATTGATTACGAATATGACATCACGTTCGGTTTTAATGACAGCAGCGGCTACTCACCGAATATCGCGCAGTTTATGCAAACACAATATCGCGCTCACGTTGAACAGCAACTGAGTTTGCAAGGACATATTCCCAATGATTTGATTTTTGCGATGGACGCCAAGAACTTAAATGCCGGTATGCAAAGCTGGAATGCTGCCGCGCGATTCTCGCAAGGCTATGGCGACTTGCGCCATATGCCGGCGGTATTGGTCGAAAATCACTCACTGAAGCCTTATAAACAGCGCGTGCTCGGCACTTACCATCTTTATGTAGAAACATTGCGCATGGTCGGTGAGCATCGCGCCGCCTTGCGTCACGCCATCAAGCTCGATCGCGACAATCGCCGTAGCCAACTGCCCTTTGCCTGGGGCCCCGACAACCAAGCTGAGCGCCGTAACGACGATTTTTTTGCCGTCAGCCACGAATTCTATGAATCGCCGATCTCTGGCGCACGTGAGATCCGCTGGACCGGACAACCGCAGAAAATGGCCGTACCGGTGGTAACTGGCGCTGCGAAAGTTGTTATCAAACGCCCACGCGCCTTTATTATTCCGCCGCACTATCGTCATATCGCCGATGTATTAAAACGCCATGGTGCGACTGTCGAGGAAATCAAAACCCCCAACACTCGGCCGGTAACACTGCTGCGCTTGCTGGATGCACAACTGAACAAAACGGCGTTCGAAGGCCGCGTCGGCGCACGCGTTACTCAGGTACGCGAAGAACAACTCACGCGAAACATTGCCGCCGGCAGCTTGCGCGTCAGCACCGACCAAGCCTTGGGCGATGTCGTCATCGGCCTGCTTGATCCTCGCGCCGATGATTCCTTGTTTGCCTGGGGCTATTTTCTGAACATTCTGCAAGCCACCGAATACATCGAAAACTATGTCGTCGAACCGATGGCTCAAGCGATGTTGGCTAACGACCCGGCGCTCAAAGCCGAGTTCGAACAACGCCTGCAAGACAAAGACTTCGCCGCCAACCCAGACGCCCGCTTGGACTTTTTCTACCAACGCTCCGGCTACGCCGACAGCGAATACAAGCTGTACCCGATCGCGGTGGAGTATTGAGTTTTAGGTGAATCAGGGAATAATGGCGATATCGTTTTAGACAGCGACTATCGCCATGACACTTGGCATCATCGTATTTGTACTTTGTCTGGCCTTTTTATTGGGTAATTTGTATTTATTGAAGGATTTAAGCTCGTCCCACTCATCAAAAGACAAAAGATCAGCCTCCAGCACCACGAACAATACCGGACAACCGCCATCTGAATTGAAGCCTAACGGTTCTGATGCAGAGCCTGCCGACTTTAACAAGCATTAGACTCATTCCTCTTGCAAGAACGAACACAATTCGGCAATGTGTGCGGCTAAATAATCACTCACAATTGCAACGGATATGTCTAAATCTAAACAAGGCTCTCTGACCGTTGTTGGCACAGGTATTAACGCATTAGCCCAATGCAGTATTGAATCTCGCTCGTTTATCAAACATGCTGACATTGTCTATGTATTGGTTACAGATCACCTCACCGTGTCATGGATTAAAGATCTCAACGCAAACGTAGTCAATTTACAAGATCTCTACCTTTTTACCGAGCACATTCACCAAGACGAGACGAATGAACCTGATGTTGGGCGCCCACGGCCGCAAACCTATGAAGCCATCACCGAAACATTTTGCCAGGCCGTTCGTGAAGGGAAAAACGTCGTCGCGGTGTTTTATGGCCACCCAGGGGTATTTGTTTGGTCTTCACATGCTGCGATCAGAAGACTGAAGGAGGAAGGATTTAGAGCGCAAATGCTGCCAGGTATTTCGGCTGAAGATTGCCTCATCGCTGATATTGGTGTTGATCCTTGTGAAAACGGCTGCGCACAATATGAAGCAACCGCATTTATTTATTACCGATATAAAATAGATCCGTCGGTTGGTCTGATTTTATGGCAATTGGGTGTGCTCGGTGATGACACGTTTCAGCATTTGCGACCACGAAAAGATGCGTTGGTCGTGCTGACTGAAAAACTACTGGCGTCTTACCCACCATCACACAAGCTCGTCATCTATGAAGCGAGCAACTTTCCACTGGGCGAGCCCAGAATAGACTGGATAAGGCTCGACGAACTACCCAATGCAACAGTAGGACTTGCATCTACCATCTACATCCCCCCAGCAAACAAACCTCAGCTCGATGAGGTATTTATCGCAAAATTAAATGCTTGTCCGTTACAGTATCAATCGATTGCCCCTGTCTGAAACAGTACCTTGGAGAGAGAAATGGCTGGCAAACCCGGAAGTGATAAACTAAAAAAATACCTCATCGCCCTTGCACAAGATGCATCGGTACGTCATGCGCATTTGGTCAATCCTGAAGATTCAATGAAAAGATTCAAATTGAGCAAAAAACACCGCGATATGATCAATTACGGAGATGTCAAGGGAATACAAGACGAGCTCGGTGACAAATCGATTTATCTAGTTCTGTCGAATGGCGGAGGTGACTTCTTCAGAAAGTAGTCACATGCGACTGATACACATACTGCTGATTTCGGTGGCATTAATATCGATCGGTATTTCTGCAGCGGATCCAAACAAACCAACACAAACGGTAGCTGAATGCCCCGATGACGGGGCATCACTACAGCTTGGAGATGTTAGTGAGTATTTGCATCCAATAAACGCGTGCTCACGAGCAGGGAAATTTGAGGCCGCACTTACAATTGCATTGCACGCAAAGACATTTGCTTCTACCACCCCGAATAAGACTGACGATTACAGCGCTTTGCTGTATGAAGCGACCGCATTGCATTTTATGGGGCTATATAACGAAGCGCTGACGCGCTATGAGCAAATTCGCATTAACGCAAACGAAGCGCTTCCTCGAGTGGTGCAATCCGCCTACAACAACTCCGCAGTATTGTTTCAGTCACTTGGACAATATGACGCTGCGATGCAGATGATTGAAAGTGCGCTAACAATCGATCAGACCGAACATGTCGAACAATCAAAAGAAACGCGTAGCAATGCCGTCGCCACCTTTGCATCAATTTTACTTTCTGTTAAACAATTTGATGAAAGCCAAAAAGCAATTGACGAATGCATGAAATTGGGGAAAGAGCAGAATCACAGTCTTGTTTTGGTGTATTGCAGTCAAACCGAAGCAGAATTATATCTAGCTAAAAACAAGTTTGATATTGCGTACTTAAAAGCAGACGCCGCGATTACATTGGCAAAAGAAAAGAAAATTCTTTCCGACTTGGCCGAAATATATTTAACCAGAGCGAAGGCTGAAGCTGCACTGGGTAAAGTTGAACAAGCGGTCGAAACCACTCATATAGGCATCGCTATCGCCACTGAACAGCAAGATCGCGATAGCGTATTGGCATGCTGGCGGTTCCTTGAACAGTTACACAGGGCTAATTCGAACTGGAGCTCGGCCTATTCTGCACGCATCGGGGCTGACGAGATCGAACGAAAAATATTTGATTTAAAGCTCGCCAATACAGTGGCTTATCAACGCGTCCAAAGAGATATTGAAAAAAAGGAGCAAGAGATATCTCTATTAAAATCAGAAAGTGAACTGCATCAGGCCGAAGCAGATAAGGCAAAAGCACAACGCACAGCGACAATTTCGATTTCAATCCTTTTGCTTGCCGTAATTTTTATCGGCTATTCACGCTGGATCCATAAGCGAGATCTGGCTCGCGCAGAAAAGACCAATGCCGAGCTACATCATCTGAACGAACTCAAAGATCAATTCTTATCGAACACGTCGCATGAATTACGCACACCGCTCAATGGTATTATCGGTTTATCGGACATTTTGTCCGAAACTGAGGCGACAACATTAAGTTCGATGGGGCGAACCCAATTAGGGCTAATCAGAGATTGTGGTGTACAGTTATCAGAAATGGTCGACTCGATTCTGGATTTTTCACAAATCCGGGCGGGGAAACATGTCGTTCACATCGAAGCGATATCATTGAATGACATCATGCAAAAAGTCTTTGCTATTTTGCAGCCGTTGGCGCAGCGCAAGAGTTTGACGTTTGAACTCAACCTCCCGGAAAAAGACGTCACCGTATTAGCCGATGCCAATCGATTGCGTCAAATATTAATCAATCTGGTTGGTAACGCCATTAAATTCACCGACAGCGGAGTTGTCAGTTTGGTGGCCAGTGTGAACAACCAATGCGTTGCTATTCAAGTACGCGATAGCGGTGTAGGTATTCCGTCAGATAGATTGCAATCTATTTTTGAGCCATTCGAACAAGTGGATGGTAGTTTGCGACGCCGTAACGGCGGTGTCGGACTTGGTTTGGCCATTGCAAAAGAGTTGGTCAAGGCCCACGGTTCGGAGCTTAAAGTCAATTCGGTCGTCGGTGTTGGCACGGAGTTCGGCTTCACGCTTTCTGAGGCATAACATACGACTGTGATAGAAATGCCAGTCGATGACAATTCGATTGAGCAACGCACAAACCTAATAGGAATGGATTTGATCACGCTCCGTGTCAATCTTCTGTTATTTTGCACACTACTACTCTACTTTGTTGCGAAGGTAGCTTACGCAGAAGTAGAGCCTTATTCTTGCTTTTCGCTAGAAAAGGCCAGAGAAATTGACAATATTACAGCGCTTTTTGATGTAACTAATAACTGCTTTCACCAAGGGCGAATAGAAAACGCTTTGGCTGTTAGCCTGTTGGGAAAAGTGATCGCGGAGCGAACAGCGGAAAAGCAAGATGATCAACTTGCGTACCTATTGATCGGCAGCGCTTTTACTTACATCGGTAATTATGCCGAAGCGTTGCGCAATTTTGAACAAGGCTTGAAGCTAGGCTCGGTAGGTAAACAGAGTACCGTTGCATACTTAGAAAGCAACATAGCCGATGTCTTTATCCGTTTAAACAATTACAAACAAGCTATCGATTATGCGCAACGAGCGACGTCCCGTTTCGGCCCTTCACAACGTGAAAAAGTAGTGACTGCTTGGCTTACACTATCTCAAGCCTATCTTGCAAATGGCGACATTACACTTGCCCGAGGGACAATCGATGATTGTCTTCGCAACTATATTGTCCCCACACAAAAACTTGAAACGGTATACGCATTACAAATTGACGCCCAAATCTATTTAGCGGAAAGCAATTATTCGCAAGCCATAGAAAAGGCCAATGAAGCGTTAGCGTACGGCAAACAACATAGCATGATCATGGAAGCTGCAAAAAACCTGATTACGCGGTCAAAAGCAGAGGCCGCCAGCGGGAACCGACGTGCGGCAATTCAAAGTGCGCAGGAAGCGGTGGCCGTGGCGGCGCAGCAAAAGGACATCGAGAGCGAACGCCTTGCGTTGATGTTAGTTCAGCAATTTTATGAAGAACAACAGCTATGGCAGAAAGCATACACAGTACAGCAGCGAATGGCGCAGATCGTTGCGCAACAATTTGATGAAAAGCTGGCGCACAATATCGCAACACAGCGAGTGTTGAACGACGTCGCGCAAAAGGAACAATCCGTCGAGCGGCTGCAACATGAAAATGCGCTGGCCAAACGCGACAAGGCCATCGCGGAAACCAAGCTGATTGTCGTGGTGTTGTCAGCAATTGTTTTGTTTGCTCTATTTTCGTTTGTCTACTTTCGTATTGTGCACAAACGCGAACTACGGCGTATGCAAGAATTGCACGATGAGCGTTTACGCCTAACTCACTTGAAAGATCAGTTTTTGGCCAGCACTTCACATGAATTGCGCACGCCGCTGAACGGCATTATTGGTATTACCGATTATTTGCTGAATGATCCGGCGTTGCAGCTTTCGGATGTACTCGTGCGTGAATTGCGGGTCGCACGCAGTTGCGGATTGCAATTATCGCGTCTGGTCGATGATATTCTCGATTACTCACAACTTCATGCTGGCAAACCACTTTGCGAAATCGAAGAGACGGAGTTGCGACCGATCATCGAGGCGACGGTTCAACGCGCCGAAGCGTCTGCCAGTAAAAAGCAACTGACGCTCGAGCATTCGATTGATGCGTCCTTGCATAACGTCCGCGGCGATAGGCGCCGCTTGCAACAAGTGTTAAATAACTTGCTGACCAATGCGATTAAATTCACCGATAGCGGTACGATTACTCTTACCGCTCGACGGCAAGACAATCACGCAGTCATTTCTGTCAGCGATTCAGGCATCGGCATTGACGAAAAATACTGGCAATCCATTTTTGAACCGTTTGAGCAAATCGATGGATCGCTCAAACGCCGCCACGATGGGATCGGTTTGGGGCTGGCGTTGGCACGCGAAATTGTGCGTGCACACGGGAGTGAATTGGTGGTGGAGTCGGTTAAAGGTAAGGGATCAACATTTCAATTTACGTTGCCACTGGCGGAAACGATAAAAACGTATCAAAAAATAACGACGTAAAAAAAGCGATCTGACGATCGCTTTTTTTGTTCAGTTGCTGCCTGCCGCACCAGCGCAGGCCGTTGCACATTGAGGTGCGCCACAACCACCACCGCTGTCGGCGGCTTTTTCGGCGGGTTTGCTACCACCACGAAAATCGGTTTGATACCAACCGGTGCCTTTCAGTTGAAAACCGGCGGCCGAGACCAGCTTGCGCAAACCGGCTGTGTGGCAAGCCGGGCAATCCGTTAATTCAGGGTCCGACATTTTCTGCAGTTTTTCCAATTGATGACCGCAATCCTGACAGCGATATTCGTAAATTGGCATGGCGTGAACTCATCTGGTTAACAACATTGCCCGCATTATGGGGCCGGGGCGCGGAGTTTAAAGAGCCGGCCCGTGTTTGAAAAGTGAGCATTGCTGCCGACCGGCGTGACTGTTGCTAGAATCGCCGCTCTTTGCACTCTAAACCCCTTTGTTCGGACACATCATGCGCTTAAGTCAGTATCCCCTTTGTACCCTTCGCGAAACGCCCGCCGATGCCGAGCTCATCAGTCATCAGTTGATGTTGCGCGCCGGCCTGATCCGTAAGTTGGCGTCGGGGTTGTACAACTGGATGCCGACCGGCCTGCGCGTTCTGCGCAAAGTCGAGAACATTGTTCGCGAAGAAATGAACAAGAGCGGTGCCTTTGAAGTGTTAATGCCAATGGTGCAACCGGCCGAACTGTGGGAAGAATCCGGCCGCTGGGGCAAGTTTGGCCCTGAACTGCTGCGCCTCAAAGATCGCCATGAGCGTCCGTTCTGCCTCGGCCCGACGCATGAAGAGGTGATCACTGACCTCGTTCGCAACGAGATCCGTTCTTATAAGCAGCTGCCGTTGAACCTGTATCAGATCCAAACCAAGTTCCGCGACGAAGTACGTCCGCGTTTTGGCGTGATGCGCGCACGCGAGTTTTTAATGAAAGACTCGTATTCGTTTCACACCACCGAAGAGTCATTGATGACGACTTATCAGGTGATGTACGACACTTATTCAGCGATTTTCCGCCGCATTGGTTTGGAATTTCGCGCTGTGCAGGCCGACACCGGTGCCATTGGAGGCAATGCCTCGCATGAATTTCAGGTACTGGCCGAAAGCGGCGAAGATTTGATTGCGTGTTCAGACGCCTCTGAATACGCCGCCAATGTTGAGTTGGCAACGGCCTTGGCGCCACAAGCTGCGGCGAAAGCCGCCAGCAAGACCATGGAAAAGCATCACACGCCCGGTGTACATACGCTGGAAGAAGCCGCCAAGTACTTTAATCAACAAGTCCGCGACGGCCTTAAAACCATCGTCGTCCGTGGCGCCGCCAATGACAAAGGTGAGCGCGCATTGGTGGCGGTTTGCGTTCGCGGCGATCACGAAGTCAATTTAATCAAAGTCGCGAAGTACCCACTTTTGCGCGGTGAGGCCGAAATGGCTCCCGATGTCGTTATCAAGGACGCATTAGGCGTTGAGATCGGCTCGATTGGTCCGGTCAACTCCAAGATCCCGGTCCTCGTCGATCGCGATGCGGCGGTGATGAGCGATTTCACCTGTGGTGCCAATATCACCGATTACCATTTCAGTGGCGTCAACTGGGGTCGCGACGTCCAAGCGACAGCAGTGCTTGATCTGCGTAATGTCGTCGATGGCGACGCCGCTCCGGATGGCAAAGGCAAGTTGTACATGAAGCGCGGCATTGAAGTCGGCCATATTTTTGCGCTGGGCACCCGCTACTCGGCCGCCATGAAAGCGACCGTTCTCGACGAGCAAGGCAAAGCCGTCGTCATGCCAATGGGCTGCTATGGCATTGGTGTATCACGCATTGTTGCGGCTGCCATTGAACAACACTACGACGACAAAGGCATTGTCTGGCCGGTCGCGATCGCACCGTGGACTGTCGTTTTGGCACCGATGAACTATCATCGTTCTGAGGCCGTGAAAGCCGCCACAGACAAGCTTTATGCCGATCTGCAAACTGCCGGCATTGAAGTTTTACTGGATGACCGTGGCGAACGCGCCGGTGTGATGTTTGCTGATGCCGAGCTCATCGGTGTGCCCTACCGCTTTGTCATTGGCGAGCGCGGTTTGGCCGACGGCAAACTCGAAGTCAAACGTCGCCAAGATGCTGATCCAACCCTGATCGAACTGACCCAAGCGATCAGTTGGTTAAAGCAGGATGCCAAGATCTAACGCATGTTGTTGATGCAAACTCCAATCCTCATCTCCACGCGCCGGAACGCCGGCGCCTTTTTGCATGCTGCCACGCTGTTGCTGCTCAGCTTGACCGCGTCGGCGGGCAATCAAGAACGTCCCGATGAAAACTTGCGCACGCTGATCAAATCGGCGCTGGGCAAAACCCATCATTTTGTTGATCGTTTTGATGCCGAAGTGTGGTTGGTGGATATGTCAGGCCGTTTAGAAAAACGCGCTAAACATATTCCGCTCACAGAACGTATGGAGATCCTGCGTCACGTTCACAATATCGCGAATGATCACGGACTCAATCCACAATTGGTGCTCGCCGTCATGGAAGTCGAAAGCAATTTCGACAAATTTGCCATTTCAAAAGCCGGTGCACGCGGCCTCATGCAAGTGATGCCGTTTTGGCGCGACGAAATTGGCAAAGAAGATGACAACTTGTTTGATATCGAAACCAATATTCGTTACGGCTGCGCTATTTTAAGTATTTATCTCGAAAAAGAACGCAAACGCATGGCCCCTGCTCTGGCTCGTTACAACGGCAGCTACGGCAGCGGCAAATACCCCTCACTCGTCTTAAATGCGTTCTACAATCGCTGGTTCGTGCGCACCGAAGCCGGCACCATCAAAACGGCCAGCAATCAAACACTGCCCGCGCCGACACAAGCCGTGAGTGCTACGGCGAAGAATAAATAAAGGAAATAGTCTGGATCGCCGTTAATGCGCTCCGATTTACTTGCCAGAAAACTTGCGCAAAATTTCCGCGCGACGCGGATCGGTCAAGGTATCTCGTGCACCAAACGCCAAATTTTTGATTTGTTCTTCATCTGGAAACATCACACGGCTATTGCGTAATTCATCTGGTAGCAGCGGCAACACACGTTTATCGGTGGGCGCAAAACCGTGCGCAATGACTTCGCGTGCATTATTATCCGGTTGCAATAGAAAATTAATCAGCGCATGGGCCTGCAAACTTTGACGACTCTCGCGTGTAATTGCAAAATAGTCGGTCCAAATTTCTCCACCATCACGCGCAATGACATAGCGCAACTGTGGACGCTCACGAGAAAGCAACATCGCATCACCGCTCCACGCCATGGCAATCCAAGCGCCTTTTTTTAATTCGTCATACGCCAGACTCGATACTGCCTGCAGATGCGGCTTCACCGATAACAGCAACTTTTCGGCACGCGCCAACTCACCGCGATCAAGCGAATTGAACGGCGCCCCTAAGGCCACCAATGCGTTGCCAATCGCGGTCAATTGATAATCGTGCACAACCGCATGACCGCTGGCGGAGGCCGGCAACAACTCAAAAAACTCACGCCATGTGGTGGGATTGCTTTTGATAAATTGCGGATCGTAAATGAATCCAGTGGTGCCCCAGTTTTTGGGAACTCCGATCAATTGCTTGTTCGAGCGCGCATTCGACACAAAACGAGCATCATGAAACTCGTCAGCGTAATGGCTCAGCAACTCGGGTTTCAGGCGAATGATTAGCCCCATTTTGGCGTAGGCGGCAATGGCATAATTGGTCGCTACCACCACATCAAAACCGGATTTACCGGTCAGCAACCACTCCATCATTTCTTCATTGGAGCCATACACTTTGGTGTGGACTTTAATCCCGGTTGCCTGCTCAAATCGTTTGAAGTTATCGGGGTCGTGATAGTTTGGCCACGTCGCCAGCGTCAACACGCCATCGGCGCTAGCAACCGAGACGAGGCAATAACTGAGTAAAGTAATCAGAAAACGAAACATGTCGACACCCACGTTGAACCCATTCAAAGATAGTCCAACGATGGTGAATCACAACTCGCCGCGTTGCACGGCGGTCAAAATCGCCGCGTAACTTCCGCGAAATATCAGCGTACGCGGATGTTGGCTGTAGGCGTGTTCGTAACGCGGGTCGTAATACCATTGCAACAATGATTGAATCCAGCGTTGATGTGATGACAATGCGCTGGCATCGACAGCAAAGGCACGCTCGATTTCACTGACAATGTCACGGCAACGTTGGTCGCCCAACTTCTTTTGTATGCGCAGCACACTGCCAATTAGCTGCTGCTTGAGCGCCGCAGGTGTCACCAGTTGTTGTAACGGCTGCGCGACATATTCTTTGTAAATATGTCGTGCTCGCGTCTCGATATCGGCATCTAGCATCACCACGGGGGAGGCATACATCGCCGCTTTTAATGTCGCCGGAATTTCAAGTTTACCGATCAATCGACTTTCATCTTCAAGCCAGAAATGTGGGTGATTTGGCCACAGCGCCAACGCAACATCGTTTTCAAATTGTTGCTGCGTTGGTTGTGCGCCGCATTCACCGAACGCACTGCCCCGATGATTGGCGCACGCTTCCAGATCAACTTTCGGTACTGGTAGTTGCCGTAACAGATCGGTTTTACCAACCCCCGTTGGGCCGGCTAACACACGCAATATTGGCGGTTGTTCGAGACGTTGCCGCAGCAATTGCCGCAACGCTTTATAGCCACCGCTCACCCGCAATGTGGCAACACCGGCTTCGGCTAACCATTCACACGCGAAACGCGAACGTGCGCCACCGCGCCAGCAACACACAATCAAGTGACGATCTGCAGCGCACTCAATCCAGCGTTGTACACGTTCTCGACGAAACGGTGCAGTCAGTTCATGTCCCAATGCGAACGCCGCTTGCGAGCCTTGTTGTTTGTAACAAGTCCCCACCAGATGACGTTCTTGATTGTTCAGAATCGGCACATTGAGAAAACCGCGCACGTACGCATCGGCAAATTCTTGCTCGGAACGCACATCTAAAAAGGCATGCGTATGAGTGGTAGACGCCAATAAATCAAGCGTCTCTTGGGGAGTGATAGCGGCGGACATGCATGGTTTCTGATAAAACAACAGCCGCTATTTAAGCGCATATAACGATTGAATGAAAACACTTGTCAAAAACAACACCACCGATTGCCGAAAAACAATCGGTGGCTTGCAGGTGACGAGAACAGCTCGCTCAACAGGTCGCCGCGATTTTGGCCGGCGTGTTACTGGTTTGCATCAAAGCGATCGCATTGTCGAGCATACGATTCGAGAAGCCCCACTCGTTATCGTACCAGGCCATTACTTTGACCCAACGGCCATTCACCTTGGTTTGCGACGCGTCAAAATGCGAACTGGCGCTGGTGTGATTGAAATCAACCGACACCAACGGTTCTTCGCAGAACTCCAGCACACCTTTGAGTGCGCCGGCAGCCGCTTGACGGATCAGCGAATTGATTTCGGCGACGCTGGTGTCGCGCGCCAACATCACATTTAAGTCCACCACCGATACATTGATTGTGGGCACACGCACCGCCATGCCGTCGAGTCTGCCTTGCAAGGCCGGCAACACTAAGCCCACCGCTTTTGCCGCGCCAGTTTTAGTTGGGATCATGGATTGTGTTGCCGAACGTGCGCGGTAAATGTCTTTGTGCGCCAGATCGAGCAGATTTTGATCATTGGTGTAAGCATGAATGGTCGTCATCATGCCGGTTTCGATTCCGATGCTCTCGTGCAACACTTTGGCGACCGGTGCCAAACAATTGGTCGTGCATGACGCATTCGAAATGACCTGCATTTCGGCCGTTAACACATCGTGATTGACACCAAACACAACGGTGGCATCCACATCATCCGCGGGTGCTGAAATAATCACTTTGCGTGCACCAGCCGTTAGATGCGCCGCCGCTTTGTCACGCGTGACAAAGCGGCCTGTGCATTCAAACACTACATCCACATTGTGCGTTCGCCATGGCAATTCGGCCGGATTGGCGCCGCTGCAATAATGAATGATGTCGCCATTCACCACCATTTTGCCTTCGATGCTGCCCACCGATCCGGGAAAACGACCGTGCACACTGTCATAGCGAAGCAGATGCACTGACGTAGCGAGATCGCCCAAGTCATTGATCGCCACAATTTGAATGCGATCACGGTAACCACCTTCATACAACGCGCGCAACACATTGCGCCCAATACGCCCAAAACCATTTATTGCCACTCGAATTGTCATGATCATTTGCTCCGTAAAGCAGCGGCCGCACGCGCCAGCTCAGCGATGCGATCCCATTGTTGTGTTGAAACCAGTTCTTTACTTGCCATCCACGATCCGCCAACGCACAAGACATTTTCCAACGCCAAATACTGCGCGGCATTGTTAACGCTGATGCCACCGGTCGGACAAAACTTCAGATGCGGCAGCGGCCCGGCAATAGATTTCAGCAACGCAACGCCACCCACCGCTTCGGCGGGAAATAACTTCAGATGTTCAAAACCGTATTCAGCGGCGCGCATCGCTTCACTGACGGTCGCGACACCCGGCAATAAATTCGCCTGCATTTGCTTGGCGGCTTTCAATAAATTATCGGTCGCACCTGGGCTCACCAAAAACTCTGCGCCGGCTTCAAGACAGCGTTGAATATCTCGTTCATTTAATACAGTGCCAGCACCAACAATGGCGTTGGGCAAGGCTTGGCGAATCGCACGAATCGCATCGACGGCACACGCTGTGCGCAAGGTAATTTCCAGTACCGGCAAACCGGCATTGACCAATGCATTTGCCAGCGGCACGGCATCGTCGAGTTGTTCGATTACCATCACCGGCATCACCGGTGCGGATCGTAAAATTTTGTCGATTTTTCGATTCATTGTTTTCTCTTGGTTTATGCAACCGAACTGCGTATGTCACTTCGGATCCCGCTTGCTGGCGATAAAACCGATTCGCCCGCAAGCGGGCTTCTACAAAAAACATCTTGCTTGTACGACGTTTGTTGGGCTTCGCTGCGCTCAACCCAACCTACAAAAAATCGGTCTAATTCTCTGCCCAAAACACCGCCATCGGTTTGTGTTTGAGCAATGCGCGCACCGGCATTTGTCCAATGTCATCGCCAGCAAGTGCCTGCGTGTAAACGTGCTTTTTGTCTTGACCGCTAATCAACAAAACAATTTTTTCAGCACGCGCTAACGCACTTAAGCTGACGGTGAAACGATTCGGAATATCGGAAGCACTTAAACCCGGCGCCAACAAACGCACACACCATTGCTCCGTTGTCATCGCTTCACGCAATTGCTCTGCGCCCGGAAACCATGACGCCGTGTGACCATCATTGCCCATACCGACTAACGCGAGTGCAATCGGCGCGGGTAATTGGCGATAACGTGACTCACACAATTGCAACGCTTCATCGGCATTCACCGATGAATCAAACATCGGCACAAAGCGTGCGACACTGGCACGATTTTGCAGCAAATTTTCGTACACCAGTTTGGCGTTACTTTTTTCGTGTTTCACCGAAACACAGCGCTCATCTATAAGCGCTATCGTGACTTGTTGCCAGGGCAAATCAACCAAGCTCAATTGGCGAAACAATTGTTGCGGCGTTTTACCACCCGACACCAGAAACGTGGTGGCACCGTGTTTGGCGATGGCGGTGCGCAATACATTGGCGCAATAGTCTGTTAAACGCTGCAGCAACACATCGCTGTGTGCAAAAAAATATTCATCCAACAACGCCGGCGCCATCAGTTCTGACCTTCCGGTGGATTCGCCCAGCGCCGACCATCACGCGCCAGCATAAAGTCGGCGGCATCTGGCCCCCAACTGCCAGCGGCATAGGCTTCGGGTGCGATGTCCATTTTTTTCCAATGCGCGATGATCGGATCAACAAAGCGCCAGGCTTTTTCCACTTCCATCCGATCGATAAACAAACTGCCTTCATTCGCTATCGCATCAAGAATCAAACGCTGATAGGCATCACTGTGAAAGTGGGCATTGCTGTCGTTGAAGTTCAGGTTCAATGCCACTGGATGCAGACGCGTGGCAAACGTGTCCATTTTTTTGGCCATCAACGACAGGCGCATGCCTTCATCCGGTTGCAAACGAATAATCAAACGATTGGCATGTAAAGGCCCTACCGATTCATCATAAATACGGTGGCCCAAGTCCTTAAATTGGATCACGATCTCGGCTCGGCGTTTGCGCAAGCGTTTACCGGTGCGCAAATAAAACGGCACACGCGCCCAACGCCAATTGTCGACAAACACACGCATACCAACATACGTTTCGGTGCGACTGTCGTGGCCGAGTTCGTCACGATAGCTCGGTACTGACTGCCCTTCCATATAACCAGCCACATACTGCCCGCGCACGACATTGCCATCGACATCGCGATCTTTGATCGGACGCAGTGCATCCAGCACTTTGAGTTTTTCGGTGCGAATGCTGTCAGCGTTCAATTTGTGCGGCGGTTCCATCGCGATCAAACAGAGCAGCTGCAGCAAATGGTTTTGCACCATATCGCGCATCGCACCGGCCTGGTCGTAAAAACCGGTACGCCCCTCAAGCCCCACCGTTTCGGCAATGCTGATTTGAATATGGTCGATGTAGTTGGCATTCCAAAGCGATTCAAACAGGATGTTGGTGAAGCGCAACGCCAAGAGGTTCTGCACCGTTTCCTTACCGAGATAATGATCGATGCGGAATATCTGATCTTCACGGAAATAGCGCGCGATCTTGTCGTTCGTCTCTTTCGCGGTTTTCACGTCATAGCCAATCGGCTTTTCAACGACGACACAGCTGTTGTCCGTGATCAGGTTCAACTCCGACAAATGCCGGCAGGTGACTTCAAAAATATCGGGCGGGATCGACAAATAAAACAATCGACGATGATTCGCCTTTTGCAATTCATTTTGCAACGGCGACCAAGTATCACGCTGCGCAATATCAATCGCTTGCGGAATGATACGCGCCGCAAAACTGGGCCAATCGTCCTCCAGCCATTCGTTGGCGGAGATATTTTTTTGCACATGCTGTTTGACTTTGGCCAGAAACGCATCGCGATCGACTGCGCCACGGGCAACGGCGAAAATACGCGTGCTGTCGGCCAACAGTTTTTGGCGATGGCTGCGGTACATGGCGGCAAAGAGTTTGCGTAGCGCCAGATCACCCGCCGCACCGAACAACACAAAATCACAAGGTATTGCTGTTTGCATTACATCAACCTTCAAGAATTCTTTTCATGAGCGCCGTCAAACACACTGGCACCGTGATCAGCGTTACCCACTATTTGGCGAAACGCTGCAAATAAATCGCGACCACAGCTACTGTTATCCCGCTCTGGCATCACTGCAATTTCACGCTCGGCCAATTCATCCGCCGCCAATAACACGTTAAGTGTGCCATGTTGTGCATCCAGTTCGATCATGTCGCCATCGCGGATCTTGGCAATCGCTCCGCCTTGTTTTGCTTCCGGCGTTACATGAATGGCCGCCGGCACTTTTCCAGACGCACCTGACATGCGGCCGTCGGTCACAATCGCGACACGAAAACCCTGATCTTGCAAACTACCCAACACCGGTGTCAGCTCATGCAGTTCTGGCATGCCGTTCGCTTGAGGACCTTGAAAGCGCAACACGGCGACGAAATCGTGATTCAACTCACCGCGTTTGAACGCTTCTTTCACTTGATGTTGTTCGGTAAACACGCGTGCCGGTGCTGTGATGCGGTGATAATCCGTTTTAACTGCCGAAGTTTTGATCACCGACAGGCCCAAATTACCCTGCAATACCTGTAAACCACCAGTGGCCTGGAAAGGCTGTTCAGCGCGCCGCAACACATGCTCATTAGTTGAGTGTTCATTGACGGGTTTAAATTGCACACGCACCGCGTTACCGCCAAGTAGTTCGTCACGTAGCAATGTTGGCGTTACGGCAAAACCTTCCAGCCCTTGGCCAAGCATTGTCTGCACATCGTTATGCAAAACACCGGCACGCAACAATTCGCGGATAAAAAATCCGGTACCACCGGCGGCATGAAACGCATTCACGTCTTCATCGCCATTGGGATAAATGCGACACAGCAGCGGCACCACTCGTGACAGTTGCGCCATGTCGTCCCACGTGATGAGCACGCCAGCGGCTTTTGCCATCGCGATCAGATGCAGTGTGTGGTTCGTTGAACCACCACTTGCGAGTAATGCAACAATCGCATTGACGATGCATTTTTCATCGACAATGTCAGCCAAACGCGGCCGTGGCGTTGCACGCGAAGATTTGATCATTTCGTGCACGGCGTGATCGGTTAAAGCCGTGCGCAGTTCGGTATGCGGACCTTCAAATGCGCTGCCGGGTAGCTGCAAGCCCATCACTTCGAGCAACAGTTGATTGCTGTTGGCCGTGCCATAAAATGTGCAGGTACCGGCACTGTGATACGACGCGCATTCGGCGTGCAGTAATTCTTCTTTGCTGGCTTTGCCCTGCGCAAAATTTTGTCGCACGCGCACTTTTTCTTTATTGGGTAAACCGGACGGCATCGGGCCGGCCGGAATAAAACAGATCGGTAAATGGGCGAATTGCAGAGCACCAATAAATAAGCCCGGCACAATTTTGTCGCACACACCGAGCAACACCACGGCATCAAATACATCGTGTGACAACGACACGGCCGTCGACAGCGCGATCACATCACGACTGAACAACGACATTTCCATGCCGGCGCGGCCTTGCGTCACGCCGTCACACATGGCGGGCACGCCACCGGCGACTTGAGCGGTAGCATTGGCTGCGCGCGCGGCGCGTTTGATTTGCTCTGGATACGTTGCATAAGGTTGATGCGCCGACAACATATCGTTGTAGGCGGTAACGATGCCGAGGTTCGGAATTTCATCGCGCAGCATTTGCGCTTTATCGTCATCAGCGGCGGCAATGGCGTGGGCAAAGTTGCCGCACGACAAACGATGGCGCGCGCGCGTTTGTTGCGCTTGTTGCCGCGTGCGTGCCAAGAAATGCTGACGCGTGTTGGCACTGCGTTGAATGATGCGTTGAGTTACGTCGTTTACTACATGATTTAACATAAACAATCCTGCTGAATGAGACCGGCGGCCTCGGGTGCGCGCGCACTGTCTCGTTGGCGCATACGTTGTATATAGGCGATTTGTCCGCTGGTGGACACGTTACCGTTCAAATTTGTTGACGGAGCCGTTAGCGATTGCTGGACGTTGTTGGCGAGCTTTTTGCCGAGCTCAACACCCCATTGGTCGAAAGAATACACCTGCAATAAAATGCCTTGCACAAACACCTTGTGCTCATACAGTGCCAGCAAATAACCAAGGCGATGCGCATTCAAGGTATCGAGCAATAACGTGCTGCTGACTCGATTGCCCGTGTGGATCTTGTGCGGCAACAGCGCCGAGATCTGATCATCGCTGAGTTCGGCGCGACTTAAATCGCGACGGACCTGCGCCTCATCGACGCCATCCATCAACGCTTGTGATTGCGCCAGCATATTGGCCAGCAAAATATCGTGCGCCGCGCCGTTGTGTTGGCTGCTGGCGGTCGCAATAAAATCGCAGCTGGCGATAACATTGCTTTGATGCAAAAACTGATAGTACGCGTGTTGTCCGTTGATGCCCAAACCGCCCCAAATACAAGCAACGGTGTTGTACGGTAAGCGCTGCCCTAGCCAGTTATTGGATTTACCGTTGCTTTCCATTTCGGCTTGTTGCAAATACGACGGCAGCAAATGCAATTCTTGATTGTAGGGCAACACGGCGTGCAGCGTTGTGTTCAAAAACGTGCAATTCCACACCGCCAACAACGCCAAAATGACTGGCGCGTTGTTGGCTAACGCTTCGCTTTGAAAATGCTGATCCATGTCCTGCGCACCGCGCAGCAATTCGGCAAACACATCGTAGCCATACGCTAACGCGATCGGTAACCCAATGGCTGACCACAGAGAAAAGCGACCGCCCACCCAATCCCAAAAACGAAACGTTGCTTCAGCGCTGATGCCGAAGGCGTGCGCTCGTTCCGGCGCCGCCGTGACCGCGACAAATTGACGCGTCCAATCGGCGGATTCGGGAGCCGATCGTTGCAACCATTGTTGCGCGGCGCGCGCATTGGTTAAAGTTTCGGTTGTCGTAAACGTTTTCGACGACACGATCAGCAAGGTTGTCGCCGGATTCAGCTTTTGCAACACCTGATTGAGCTGAGCGCGATCAACGTTCGATACGTAATGCACACGCACACGGGTCGCATACGTCGTCTGCAACGCTTCAGTGACCGTTTGCGGTCCAAGATGCGAACCACCAACACCAAGATTGACGACATCAGTTATCGCGCGACCATCGAATCCGCGCCACCGTCCTTCGTGCACGGCACCGACAAACGCCTTGATACGCGCCAATTCGCTGTGCACAGCATCGAGCACATTGACGTTATCGACAACGACAGCGCGCTCGGCTGGCGCTCGCAACGCCGTGTGCAACACGGCGCGGTTTTCGGTGACATTAATGGCATCGCCGCGAAACATGCGGTCGCGCCAGCTTTCAACATTGGTTTCTTGCGCCAAACGGATCAGCGCCGCGAAGGTCTCGCTCGTGAGGTGTTGTTTCGAGAAATCAAACAACAGATATGGCAACTGCAATGAAAACCGATCAAATCGTTGTTTGTCGGCTTGAAACAGATCACGCAACGACAGTTGCGACAGAATATGGGCGTGTTGTTGTAGCGATTGCCAGCTGGGCAGTTGCTCGCGCGGCGTCATGGCCTGTTTTAACCTCATGCATAGGGGACCGCTGCCCGGCAAGAACGCCGCGCGCGGTAGGCACGCTCTATACGTACCGCAACGGCAAACTAACGTATATATGACAGCGCTGTCAACGCCTATGAATACGATTGCGTATAATCAAAGCCTTAGCTGACGACTACGCTGTCAAAGGTCAGTCCACACGAGACCAAAGGACCTTTGCAAACGGCGACCTAATGCCGCACGCTGACGGGATTCCTGCGCCCGCTCTGCCGATTAACGAGGTAAACATGGCTGTAACAATCGACGATGTCGCTAAACTCGCCGGTGTCTCAATGAAAACCGTGTCGCGCGTCATGAACAACGAACCGTCCGTGCGCAAAGCAACCTTCGACAAAGTCATGGAAGCCGTCAAACAGCTCAACTATCAGCCGAATCACGCCGCCCGTAACCTGGCCGGCACACGCTCCTACACCATCGCGTTTATTTACGATAACCCGAACGCGTATTACGTGATTGATATGCAAAACGGTATTTTGGCCGAGTGTCGCCGCCAAGGCTTTGAATTGCTGATTCATCCCTGCAATCACAAATCCGAAAACATTCTGCAAGAATTAACCAATCTGGTGAATCATGCCCGCGTTGCCGGCGTTGTGATCACACCACCGTTTTCGGAAATGCCGAGTTTTGTCAAAGCACTTGATGATATGGGCGTGCAATTTGTCCGCATTATTTCCGGTAAAGAAACAGGGAAATACGCGGAATCCTGTGTGTCTATCGACGACCACGCTGCCGCGTTTTCAATCACCGAACATCTGATCGAACAAGGCCACCAACATATCGGATTTGTTTGCGGCGGCATGGAACACCGTTCAACGGTCGAACGTCTCGAAGGGTATAAAGCCGCGCTGAGCGAACACCAGATCAAATTTGATCCAAAACTCGTTGTTGATGGCGAATACAATTTTGAGTCGGGCGTCAAAGGCGCCAAAAAGTTACTCAGCAAAAAAGATTTACCGACCGCCATTTTTGCGGCGAATGACGAAATCGCTGCTGGCGCACTATTCGCTGCACGCTTGATGAATTTTTCGATCCCCGATGATTTGTCCATCGCCGGTTTCGAAGACTCGCCGTTCTCACGCCAAACCTGGCCCCAATTGACCACCGCGCACCAACCGAACAAATTGATCGCACAACAAGCGACCAGTCTGCTGATCTCACGTATCCGCCAACGCAGTGCTGAAGATGAAAAAGACAAATTGATGACTCGCAGTTTTATTCCGGATCTGGTGGTACGGGATTCGACGGGGAAGGTTAAAAAGGTGAAATAACGCTTTTTGTTACTAAAATATGGACGCTACAAACACCTGATTCCGTTCGTGTTGAGCCTGTCCCGCAATGGGATTTCCTTCGGTCATCGAAACATGAACGGCCACGGTCAAATCAAATGAGCGATTTCATGTATTAAATTAACGTCAAGTGATCGTCAAGTTACACTCTAGGAGCGTAAGTCCCGTTCATGGTTCGACAAGCTCACCACGAACGGTATTCTGGCTAGTTTTGTGGCGACATGAATGTAAAAATCAGATAAACAAGAAATCATTTTTTGCAAGAAAATGTACTTTAATCGTCATAAATCACCGAGTCAGCAATTCACGCATCACTTTTCGATAATTTTGTTCAATCTGTTGTTGCTGAACATGCTGCCCATCAATCACAACCTGTTGACCAGATACATAAACATCTTTCACTAATTGCCGATTGCCGGCGAATAAATAGCTGTCGAGCACTGCGTCGTTTTGTTTTTCAACCAACAACGGATGCTGCATATCGAGCGCAACAAAATCGGCATAGGCGCCTTTTTCAATACGTCCTATCGGCTGCCCCAATGCTTGTGCGCCACCGTTCAAACAGTGCTCATACAAAAAACGGCCGACGGAGCGATCGCGATCGCATAACAACGCGCGTTCACGTTTTTGCAAACGGGCGCCGTATTCAAGCCAGCGGATCTCTTCGACAGCGCTGACGGAAATATGGCTGTCGCTGCCAACACCGATCACACCGCCCTGCTGCAAAAATTCACAAATACGGAAAAAGCCATCGCCCAAGTTGGCTTCGGTGATCGTGCAAATGCCAGCAACAGCGCGGCGCTGTGCCAATTCCGTAACATCCTGCGAATCAAGATGGGTGGCATGCACCAAACACCAACGTTGATCAACGGCGACGTTGTTGAGCAGCCAGGCCACCGGACGTTGATGATAATGTGCCAAACAATCGTCTACTTCAGCGGTTTGCTCAGCAATATGAATATGAATCGGTGCGTTTTTATTGAGTGCGTTGATCGCTGTTATTGCGTCTTGCAGCATCGTCAAATTGACGGCACGCAAACTGTGCGGTGCGATGCCGAGCACATGGCGTTTACCGGAAAACGAGGTTTGCAATTGCTGCAACAATTGCGCGTAACTGTCGCTGTCATGCAAAAAGCGTTGCTGGCCCACGCGCGGTGTTTTTTCACCAAACCCCGCAAAACGATACAACACGGGCAGATGCGTTAAACCGATACCCGTGTTTTCCGCCGCCGCCACAATACGCTGACTCATTTCGGCTGGATCAGCAAAACGGCGACCGTCACGATCGTGGTGCAGATAATGAAACTCGGCAACACTCGTGAAACCGGCACACAACATTTCACTGTAAAGCTGGGCGGCGATCGCTTGTACCTGATCCGGAGTCAGCTGCGCGGCAAAGCGATACATTAAATCGCGCCAAGTCCAGAAACTATCCGAAAGGTTAGCGCGATATTCGGTTAAACCCGCCATGGCACGTTGAAACGCGTGAGAATGCAAATTGGGCATACCGGGAATCAGCGTTGCGACACACGTCCCCGTTGCGCAGTGATCAGCGGTAACGGCCGTAATACAACCCCGCATATCCCATTCGATTAACACATTTTTTTGCCAACCCGAGGGCAACAAAGCGTGTTCAGCAAACAATTGTCCAGCAGGCATTGGCGTTAGTACTCCACTCGTAGCGCACAGCAACATTTTAGCGAGTATTCCGCTAAAATCGCGCCATCTCCCGAAGGAAATTTACGATGGCCCGCGTCACCACATTCACCAATTTGAAGGCCTGCACAATGGCCGGTAACGACTATGGCATGATTGATGACGCGGCCATTGTTGTTACTGAGGGACGTATCGTCGCGATTGGTGAACGCAAAGCAATCCAACACAAGTCCGATCAAACAATTGATTTGCAAGGTGCTTTGGTCACGCCGGGATTGATTGATTGTCACACACACATCGTGCACGCCGGTCATCGTGCCAATGAATTTGAAATGCGCTTGAACGGCGCCAGTTACACCGATATTGCCAACGCCGGTGGTGGCATCTTGTCAACAGTGAAAGCCACACGCGCAGCCACTGATGAACAACTGTTGATGCAATCGCGTTACCGTGCCGAAGCCTTAATGGCCGATGGTGTCACTACAGTGGAAATCAAATCCGGTTATGGTCTTGATCACGCCAACGAGATCAAAATGCTGCGCGTGGCGCGCCAGCTCGGCGCACAGCTGCCCGTCAATGTGCAAACCACTTTTTTGGGTGCTCACGCACTACCGCCCGAATTTGCTGGCCGTGCTGACGATTACATTGACCATCTGTGCAACGTTGTTTTGCCCGATGCACAAGCCTTAGGCCTTGTCGACGCGGTTGATGTGTTCTGTGAAAAAATTGGTTTTAGTCTGGAACAATCGCGACGCATGTTGCAACGCGCTCGCGATCTGCAATTACCGCTAAAGATCCACGCAGAACAGTTGTCTGACTTAAAAGGCACACGAATGGCCGCCGAACTTGGCGCGCTATCCAGTGATCACATTGAATTTTTGTCGGTCGATGACATTCCCGTTATGAAACAACATGGCACCGTTGCCGTTTTGTTACCGGGAGCGTTCTATTTTCTGCGTGAAACACAGTTGCCACCCATTGCCGCATTACGCGAAAACGGTGTGCCGATCGCAATTGCCAGCGACAGTAACCCGGGCTCGTCGCCGACGTACTCATTGTTGCTGATGCTGAATATGGCCTGCACGTTGTTTCGCTTGACGCCGTTAGAGGCGCTGCAAGGTGTCACCGTTAATGGTGCAAAAGCGCTGGGGGTGCACAAAGATCGCGGCACGCTGAGCGTTGGTATGCGCGCGGATATGGCCTTGTTTAACGTAGAACACCCGGCCGAGCTTTGCTATCGTATCGGCGATAACTGCTGCATTGGCCGCGTTTTTAACGGCCAACTTTTGAGTAACATCCATTTCTAAATTTGAGGGGAAAATCATTGGATAGCAACATTTATGCTGCGCCAAGCGCCGATCTCGTAGACGAGACACAACAAACATTGGAACATGGTCCGAATTTTTATGTCGTGTCCAAACGGAAATTTTACATTCTCAATATATTGACGATCGGTTTATATCAAACTTACTGGTTTTATCGTCAATGGAAAGCGGTCAAAGATTTTCATCGTTCATCAATTTGGCCTGTTGCAAGAACAATTTTCGCCTTATTCTTCACACATTCTTTGTGTGATGCAGTTGATGAGAAAATCACCCGTTCCACTCCAGACTTTAAATGGAAATATCACGACAAAGCGACTCTGCTGGTGGTCATGTTGTTTTTTTCCAGCGTTTGCTCCCGACTTTCTTACAAAGGCGTCGGCTCTCCTTACACCGATATTTCGTTGTTTATTTTCCTTGCTATTGAAAGCTATTTGATATTCTTTATTCAAAACGCCGTCAACATTGCCGCAGCTGACACCGAAGGCAAACAAAACGATTCACTCACAGCCGCTAACTGGGTTTGGATTTCGATTGGGATTCTGCTCTGGGTATTTTCGCTGATTGGTATATTTTTACCGGAGAGCTTGGCGGCTTAATCAATAAAATTTTGAATCTGTTAAAACCATGCCGTAACTGCGGCATGGTTTTAAAAACGAAGTCTATGACCTACAACAACGCACTTTCTTTAATTTCCCAATAACGATTCGTCAAAGCGCTGGCCAGAAAACGCGGCGCGACATCAACCAGTTGATGGGCTTTCAAACCAAGATGTTTAATCGCTTGTTGACGTTCATCCAGATACAGCTCGGTGGCAGCCAAACGCAACGCGGAGGGAAAATCGCCGACAGGTGCTTGCGTCACTTCATCGAGAGCGTTTTCGCGCAAGCTGGCGCATAACACTAAGTGTTTGCTTGATAACAAGGCTTGCGCCTCTTTCATCGCGTTTTCGTCTTCATCGCGCAAGTTAGTTAACCAAACGACAAACGCGCGTTTACGTAAATGTGTCAGCAAGTCGGTGGCGGCCAAGGTGTAATCCGGTGCAACTTCACCGGGTTGCAAGTCATACACACCGGCGAGCAAACGATCAAAGCCACTGCGGCCTTTTTGTGGCGCCAACCAGCGTGACGTTTGACCAAAACTCATCACGCCAACCGAATCACCTTGCCGCTGTGCAATATACGCCAACGTCAACATCGCATTGAGTGCGTGATCAAAATGACTTTGGGCGCCGTCACGCGCCAACATACGACGACCGGTGTCCAATAAAAACACGACTTGCTGATCGCGTTCTTCTTGATATTCGCGGCTGATTGGTTTGCGATAACGGGCGGTTGCTTTCCAATCCACTGAACGCAAGGAATCGCCACGGCGATATTCGCGCAGTTGCATAAAATTCGTACCTTCGCCGCGTCGGCGTTTGCGTAACGCACCCGTAGATGGCACCCGTTGTTGCGTTGCCAACAACGTGTGGCCGAGCAATTTGGAAAAGTCCGGAAATACTTTTACGGTAAACGCGTTATCAACACGTTGGCGACGCCACCACAATCGCCACGGTGATGCGATGTGCAGATCGGTAGCCGAAAATTGCGCGTCACCACGCTCATCTGGGCGTACGCGATAACTGTGTTCAACGACATGGTCGGGTAACAAATTCAATTGCAGCGGTAACGCTTCCATTTGCCACGATGACGGAAAATGATCAAAGGCTTCAATCAACAACTGCCGCTTGCTGTCGGCGCGTAAACGCAATCCAACGTTGCCCCAATGCCCGACCGGCCATACATGATTGCAGTGACGATCCACCTGCACACGCGGACTCCACCAACACGGAATCGCATCAAACAGCGCCGCCGCCGCAACGACGATTATCAGCGTCCATTGCCACGCTTCGGGCGCCGACAACAACGCCTCGATCCACAGCGTAAACGCCGTGGCAAACACCAAAAAAAGTAAACGTGCAGAAGGGATCATGAACGTGGGGCCGGCACATCTTCCTGCATCATCAATAGTAATTGATCGATGCTGACACCATCGAGTTCACTTTCTGCCGCCAACGTTACGCGATGACGCAGCACCGGCAGCAAGGCTTGTTTGACATCATCTGGCGTGACAAACGCGCGTTCATTGAGCAGCGCCATCGCGCGTGCAACGCGAATCAAGGCGATACTGCCCCGCGGACCTGCGCCGATCGCAATGCCAGGCCATTCACGGGTTTTGCGCACCAAATTAACGGCGTAATTCATCACCGATTCATCGACGCGGATCTGCGCGACCAACTGCTGCAACGCAACGATGCTGTGCGCATCGATCACGGAAGTAACGGCAGAGACATTTAAATCATCACCGATGCGCGCCGTGGTCACCGTGCGCACCATATCGACTTCTTCGTTGGCGGTGGGATACGGAATCAAGACCTTGATCAAAAAGCGATCGAGCTGCGCTTCCGGCAACGGATACGTGCCTTCTTGCTCCAACGGATTTTGTGTCGCGAGCACCATAAACGGCGCAGACAAAATATGGGATTCGCCTTCGATGGTGACTTGACGTTCTTGCATCACTTCAAGCAAAGCCGATTGCGTTTTGGCCGGAGCACGATTGATTTCGTCAGCGAGCAACAAATTGGTAAAGATCGGGCCTTTGCGAATCGTTAACGATTGATTTTTCAGATCAAGCACGGCATGACCGGTGACATCGGCTGGCATTAAGTCAGGCGTAAATTGAATGCGAGCAAACTGTCCTGCAAACGTTTTGGCCAAGGCCCGCACTAACAAAGTTTTACCGAGACCCGGCACACCTTCCAACAACACATGACCGGACGCCAACAAACAGGCCAGCACGTGCTCAACAATATCGGCTTGCCCTACAACGGCGTTGGCAATTTCAGCACGAATTTTTTTAATCGCGGCAACGGCTGCGGAAATATCGGCGGTGGTTTGTTCAACATTAATCATGATGGGTTCTCAATCGTTGTAACAGGTGTACTTGACGGGTAAAGGTAATCGCATCTTTGGCGACTGCTGCGGACAGTGCTAGCTGCACGTCACGCACAGGTATCGCGGTCCATTGCGCAATCGCGGCGTGCAATTCATCGCCGCTCAGCGATGAAAACTGTGGGCGTTTCTGCACTAATTGTTTGATGACACGTTGACGCAAGATCGCCAACAAGCGTTCACGTCCGGCCTGATCGCGCCATAACCAACGTGCGCTGGCATCAATGTGTTCGAGCAAGGCACGGCGCTCGATGGCAAACGCCGGTTGCAGCGGACCAAATCGTGGTAGATGACGCCACACCAGCAGCACGATGCCGACAGCGATGACAATCAACACCAAGGAAAAATGTCGCCACAACCAAACATACCAGGGCGGCATATCAAAATGCTGAACGAGCGCGATCTTCTTGTTTTGTGTTTGCAAATTGGCCAACGTCAACAACCACTCGGCATGATCAAACAATCGCATACTGTGGTTATCAAATGGCATATGGCTTAAAAACACGACAAAGCCGTTGCCGTATTCATAAACGCGTTGTTGACGACACACATCATCGGGCCAATACGATTCGCCGGCTTCATCACCAACGATGAGACCAGATGACGTTTTTGCCACCTTTAACACATGATCGTGCACCGGCAAACTGATCTCGCAGGGCAGCTCGATGCGTTCTTTTACGGCCTCTTTGATTTCGTCGACTTTCTTTTCGGCTTCGTCCGGATCGGCATCGTCATGCAGTTCGGCATTTTTATCGTGTTCATCTTCGTCGGCGAGGTATTCTTGCCAGGTATCAAAATCATCGCCGAGCATTGGCGTCACACGCTCGTCGTCTTCGCCCGGATTCCATTCGGCCAAGGTGATCAATACACCGCCCTGCTCAACCCATTGCAACAAACGATCGTAATCATCATATGAACTGACCGAATGCCCTTCGGCGATCAACAATACACCGGCATCCAATTGGCCAATCAAACCGGAATCCAGCACCGTGTGTGATTGCACGCTAAAACCTTCAGCGCTTAAAAATTTGTTGGCGGCCAATAGCGGATCGCGTTCAGCTGCTTCGGAACTGAACCACATTTTTTGTCGCACCGGCTCCATAAAATAGAGCCAGCCATAATACGAGGCGATGGCAAAGACCAGCAGCAAAATAAACGCGATTAAAGCACGAATAGTGGTTTTCATGTGCGTGGCTCCAGCACCGCTCGCCACGATTCACACTGCTGCTGCACGATCTGAGCTTTGGGCGTAACACCGGCGTAGGCGATGCTCTTCCACAAATCGGTCACGGCGTGCAATATCTGCAGTCGTTCTTCTGGTAATTGTCCATTGTGTTGCGCTCGCGTTGCTTGCCGCAAACAATCACCTTCAGTGGCGCCTTGCAAAAATTCAACTTGCGATTGATGCGCCAAACGCGACAACGTTGCGCGATACAGTAATGCTAACGCCGCGCGCTTTTGTTGCGCTTGCCACAGGCGATGAACTTCAGCGATCACATCGTCCGGTAATGATTCAGGCCGAATATCCAACCCTGCAATGGCGGTCGCCACTGGCGCTTTGCGATTCACCTTAACACCAACCATGCGCAGCAAGGGCTCGCGAAAATGCAGCAGCAAATAGATCAGCAACGCGGCAATGGCCAGCAGCAGCACTATCTTCAGCACTTCAACAACGCTGCCGGCCAATGAAAACGGTTTGTTCTTTTTTTCGTCTTCTTTGTCTTTGCTTTCAAATTGCTTTTTTAGGCGCCAACTTTCATGGCAGCGATAATTGCGCAGGGCTTCGTCATCAAACATCGCGCGCAAACGCGCGCGCAGCGCTTGTTGTTCTGGCGTGCCATCGACTTGATTCCATGCATCTTGTTTTTCAAAGGACTGCATCCATTCGGGCGTTTCGCAGTTGGCGGTTTCGGCGGCCGCGTTACTGACGTCGGCAGCCTCCGTGCGCGGTGATTGCCATGCCACGAACACCAGCAACAGTGCTGATACGATCGCGTGATGACCCGAGTGAGTTTTGGGTGAACGAGTAGTGGGTGAAGTTGTCGTCGTTTTGTTTGCTGCCGCCTGTGGACGCATTTGTCGAAACGCGATTTCAATATCCCAGGCTTCCAATTCGGCGCGACGATTCAGGTATAACGCAAACGTACCAGCGACATAAATCGGCGCGATCAGCGCCGCGCTTAACGTTGTGCCGACAAGCTGCATATAAATCAGTGATTGCTCCGCACGTGCATCGGCAGAAAAAAACAGCGCGAGCGGATTCATGGCTTCGGCTTCACTTAAAAAGAAACCGATCAAACCAACCAAGCCAAACATCAGCACCATTTCAAAGTGCACACAGACAATGCCGAACCAATATGCGGCACCGGCACAACCATCGCGACCCAGCACACGAATGCGTGTGGTGGCGACATCACCGCGTGCACCTTCCAATTGCCAGATCGCTTGATACAACCCACGGCCCGGCATAAACAATCGCCACCACGTCAGCAAGCGTATCCAACCACCGCCAAGCTGTGATGGCCATGCGCGCAGCGCTTGACGAACCGTAACGTTTTCACCAAACACAGCGCGCGAATAAATAAAGATCATCACGCGTTCAAGCAATGGCCGTAACCACCACGGAATAAACAACCAATAAATCGCGCCTGCCGGCAACCAATAAATCAGCAATGCTGTTATTGCGCATAACGGCAACCACAAACTCAACCACGCTTTTATAATCACACCGGCATAACGACGAAATAATGAGTGGCCCAGATCAAGTGCTTGCCAATGTGGACGGGGATGCAGATCGAGCTGCAATTTATCGAGTTGCATGCGCACCTCGACCGGCAAATAAAAAGTACGCCAACACGACAATCCAACAAATGCCACCACCAATAAATTTGACATCCGTCGGAATCGCCGTCGATGCCGACCAAAATCCTTCAAATACAGCAGCCAATAACGTCAACACGGTTGCGGCGACCAAGATCGGGAAAACATGTTGTCCGACAATAAACAGGGCCTGTCGACGCGTGTACCGCTCAGGCTTGATCAATGACCAACCGAGACGCACACCGGCAACACCGCTTAACAGTAATCCCGTGATTTCAAAACTGCTGTGTGTAATCACAAATGACCAGAACGGAATAACGGTGTTGGCATCACGCGTTAGCCATGCGGCGACGACGCCAAAATGCACGCCATTAAACGCTACGCTGACAAGCGCCGGAATACCGCCCAAAAGGCCGCTAGCGAACGTGCGAAAACAGATCGACACATTGTTCCAGATATAAAATCCGAACATCATAATGTCGTCATCGGCACCATTGCGCTTTGATGCGGCGTTCTCGGGGTTATACATCGAACGATACTGCGCCAACTCCTGCGGATCGGTCCACGTGAATGCCCATTGTGGTGAAAAATACACGAGCAAACCGGCCGCCAATGCCACGCCCCAGAACAACACAAAGATCAAAAACACAATGCGCCATTCTTGCCGTACGCGTTGTGGCAAGCCAGTGGTAAGCCAATAACGAATACCCTGAGGATTGCTGATCCGCTGCTGATAAATCTGGCGATGAGTTGACAACACCAACTCGTGCAAATAGTCAGTCAATAACGGTGAATACCCGCGCTGGCGTGACAACGCCAAACATTGACAGAGTTTGCGATAATACGCTGGCAACAAAGTTTTATCGCCGGCCTGGCTTTGTAGCAGTTGTTCAATCGATTGCCACAAGGATTGGTGTTGTTGTTCAAACTGCGCTTGTTTCATTGCGTCAATCCTGCCACGTAGGCGCGCAACTTTTGCAGCGACGCCTCACCTTTGCAGCCGGTGAGCTGTTCGGCGAGATCGGCCAATTCTAGTCGTCGTGCATTCGATAAACGATCGGCGCGTTCGACAAAATCAATCAGCGCACGTTGTTGTTGTGGGCTTAATGGAAACGGCAATGGTTCTGGTTTGATGTCCAGCTTCAACTGGCGTGCACGACTGCGTTCACGATGAATAACCAATGTGTTGGCAACGATGTCGCCCAATCGCCGATGTTGCAGATCAAACAACATCGAAACCAATCCGGCGGCATAAATAAATGGCATAAAATCGACGACCAGCATCAAATTGCGTAATGACGATTCGCGCCAGCCGACCGGTAAACCATCATGACGCACAACTTCGAGATTAAACATCCGTTTGCCCAGCGTTTTGCCACCGCCATAGACTTCAAACAGAATGGGATAGCCCCAGTAACTGACAAACAAGAAAATAAACAGAAAACCGCGATAAACGCTGCCACCGCCCAAGATCAATGCAGCAATCGTCGCGACAATCGCAACTGAAATTAGCCAAATTAGCAGATCGACGACATAAGCCAACGCACGCCGAGACGGTCCCGCTGGCACCAACGCGAGCGAAATACCTTCCGGGGTGAGCAATGCTAGTTGTCCATTAATAGCAGGTGACATTGTGTACATCTTTTATAAAGCGCAACCGGTCATCACACCAATTGCAACAGACTTTCCAACATATCCCAAAAACCGGCGAGCACCACACTGGACGGTTTACAGCGCGGGCGACAAACTGTCATAGTTCCCCCACACAATGCAATCATTTTTTGGGAACTCTGCCGTGGAAAACAATACGCTTAATCCATATCAGGCAACGAGCGCGTCGTTGGAACATTCGGTCGTGGAGCCATTTGCGCCGGCCAGTCGCGGACATCGAATGGGTGCGTCCCTGATCGATGCGTTGCTCATGATGGCGATTGCCCTGCCGATTGCGTACTTTGGCTTCCAATTCAATCTGTTTGCAGAACAACTTGACTGGCATTTAGAACTCGCCTTCGGTGCAATTTTGTTTGTCGTTTATCTCATTTTGAACGGTTATTGGTTACAAAAAGACGGACAAACTATTGGTAAAAAGCTGTGTGCCATTCGGGTTGTACGTAGCGACAATTCACCGGCCACATTTTTTACATTGGTTGTCGTCCGTTATTTGCCTTGGGCCATTGTCAGTGCGTTCGAAGTGGTGAGCTGGTTAGCGTTCATTGATGTACTGTTCATATTTGGCGAAAAGCGCCAATGTCTGCATGACATGATAGCCGACACAAAAGTCATCAAGGTGTAAGAAACACAGGGCGCCTCAGCGCCCTTATATTTTTAGGCTCACCAATCTCTGCAGAATATTTTTCAGCACCGGCATCACCTGCTTGGCTTCCGCATCGTTCCAATCAAACGTATCTTCATTCAGATAATTGATCTGTGCCAATTCCAGTTGCAGCGAATGGACGTTTTCACTTGGCTTGCCATAGTGTCGCGTGATGTAACCACCTTTGAAGCGGCCGTTTAACACTTTACTGTAACGGCCGGTATCAACCGCCATAAACGCGTCACGCATTGCCGTACTGCAACTGACACCGTCGGCCGTACCCAAATTAATATCGGGCAAACGCCCCTCAAAAAAACGCGGTACATGCGATTTAATTGAATGCGCTTCAAACAAAATGGCGTAACCAAATTGCGCTTTTAGTCGCGCCAATTCGTTTTGCAAAGCTTGATGATAAGGCCGCCAATAAAGATCAATACGACGCGCGATTTCGGCTTCGTCGGGCGTTTTGCCCTCACGATAGAGCGGGCGCAAATCGAACGCCGACGTCGGACACAATTCAGTGTTGTTGGCACCGGCATACAAAATCGCCCCATCGGGTGCACGATTCAAATCGATCACGTAACGCGAATACACTGGATTGATCAGCGAGCAGCCCATATCCACGGCAAAACCATAGAGCCGGTCGAGATACCAATCGGTGTCGGGCACCGTCAGCGCAAATGGCTGCATCGTAGCGGCGATGTCGGACGGGATCTGCTGGCCATTGTGCGGCATCGAAATCAGCAGCGGCACGCGGCCCTGCGTTAAGGAAAAGGTGGCCATGACAAGCTCCTAATGCTTAAGGCTTAAGCTATACCCTATCGGTTAGCCATGGGCTTGGCAAAAGCCCCGATTTCAGTATATCTTGTATATACAAGCCTAGCCAGTACAGAGCCACTATGTCCGCCAAACGTTACCAACACGTCATCGCGTTTTTACGTGATGGCATCGCCACCGGTCGCTGGCCCGTCGATTCACAGGTGCCGTCGGAGAACGAACTCTGCGATCTGTGTGACGTGTCGCGGATGACGGCGCGACGCGCGCTCGAAGAAATGACACAAGATGGCGTGCTCTATCGGGTGCAGGGCAAAGGCACGTTTGTGAGCCCGCCCAAAATGCAGGCGTCGTTTATCGAGATCCGAAATATCGCTGACGAGATCCGTGCGCTGGGCCAAACCTACGCTAACGATGTGCGCTCACTGACCGCTGAGCCCTGCCCAGAAAACCTGCGTGAACTGTTTGGCCTTGATGAACACGACAAGGTGTTTCATTCGGTCATCGTGCATTTTGAACATACGTTGCCGGTGCAATTGGAAGATCGTTATGTCAATCCACGTTGCGTACCCGATTATCTGAAACAGGATTTTCGTCACGACACGCCGAATGTGTATTTGTCGCAAATTGCACCGCTGACATCGGCTGAACACATTATCGAAGCCCATGTGCCCGATGTGCGCTTAAAACGCTTGCTGCAAATGAATGAACACGAAGCCTGTTTGGTCGTTACCCGCACAACGTGGAGCGGCAATAACGCGATCAGCTTTGCCAAGTTATATCACCCCGGATCGCGTTATCGCATTGCCGGAAAAATTAGCGGTAAAAATTAATCCCGTAGGAGCGGCTTTAACCGTGATGCAATGTATTTTTGCGGCTGAAGCCACTCCTACTCCTGAATATCTCTAAAAGGAGCATCACCATGCAAGGCACCCGACTCGACAACCGTTATGACGAGACACGTGTTATCCGCGCTCCACGCGGCTCCGAAAAATCCTGCAAATCGTGGCTCACTGAAGCCGCGTTGCGGATGTTGATGAATAATCTTGATCCGGATGTCGCTGAAAACCCGCAAGCCTTGGTGGTTTACGGTGGCATCGGTCGCGCCGCGCGCAACTGGGAAAGCTTCGACAAAATTGTCGCCACCTTAAAACAATTAAATGATGACGAAACGCTGTTAATCCAATCGGGTAAACCGGTTGGTGTGTTCAAAACCCACAAAGATGCACCGCGTGTACTACTGGCGAATTCCAATCTGGTTCCACACTGGGCCACGTGGGAAAAATTTCACGAACTCGATAAAAAAGGTTTGATGATGTACGGCCAAATGACAGCCGGCTCGTGGATCTACATCGGTTCACAAGGCATTGTGCAAGGCACGTATGAAACCTTTGTCGCGATGGGCAAAAAACATTTTGGCGGCAGCTTAAAAGGCAAATGGATCTTGACCGGCGGCTTGGGCGGCATGGGTGGTGCACAGCCATTGGCCGCAGTGATGGCCGGCGCGTGTATGTTGGCGGTGGAATGTGACGAAACCCGTATCGATATGCGTTTGCGCACGCGTTATCTTGATCACAAAGCCCACTCGTTGGATGAAGCGTTAGCGCTAATCAAAAACGCTTGCGCCAAGGGCGAAGCGATCTCGGTAGGTTTGCTCGGAAATGCCGCCGAAGTGTTTGCTGAAATGGTTAAAAAAGGCATCAAGCCTGATGCCGTTACCGATCAAACGTCGGCGCATGATCCATTAAACGGATATTTGCCAATCGGCTGGACCTTGGCACAAGCCAAAGAATTGCGTGTGCACAACCCACAACGCGTAATCAGCGAAGCAAAAAAATCGATGGCCGTGCAAGTCGAAGCAATGCTCGCGTTTTGGAAACAAGGTATTCCGGTAGTGGATTACGGCAATAATATTCGGCAAATGGCGTTTGAAGAAGGCGTTAAAAACGCGTTTGATTTTCCCGGTTTTGTGCCAGCGTATGTGCGCCCTTTATTTTGCGAAGGCGTTGGACCATTCCGCTGGGTCGCACTGTCAGGCGATCCGGAAGACATCAAAAAAACCGACGCTAAAGTTAAAGAATTGATCCCGAATAATCCGCATTTGCACAATTGGCTCGACATGGCCGAAAAACGCATCGCGTTTCAAGGTTTGCCAGCGCGTATTTGCTGGGTCGGTTTGGGTGATCGCCATCGCCTTGGTTTGGCGTTTAACGAAATGGTCAAAAACGGCGAGCTAAAAGGCCCCATCGTTATTGGCCGCGATCATTTGGATTCGGGTTCAGTGTCATCACCCAATCGCGAAACCGAAAGCATGATCGACGGTTCCGATGCCGTTTCCGATTGGCCATTGTTAAATGCCTTGTTGAACACTGCCGGTGGTGCAACGTGGGTGTCATTGCATCACGGCGGCGGCGTTGGCATGGGTTTTTCGCAGCACAGTGGCGTCGTCATCGTGTGCGACGGCAGCGACGATGCCGCCAAACGCGTAGGACGTGTGTTGTGGAACGATCCGGCGACCGGTGTCATGCGTCACGCGGATGCCGGCTACGATATCGCGATCAACTGTGCGAAAGACAAAGGCTTAAATTTGCCGGGCATTTTGGGTTAACCCATGTAGGGGGGGGGTACGGCCCCCCCGCACATGATAAGAAATATTTGAGGCATGCAGTCCGGCGGAGAGAAATAAAGGATACAAACATGAAAAAGATTAAGAA
>JAYSCL010000018.1:0-72479 GCA_041914905.1 Enterobacterales bacterium | reverse complement strand
ACCGCCATGGATGGCGGAAGGTAGAGCAATGCAGGAGCAATTGCCGAGATGCGCAAGAGCGGTTGTTATTCACACGGGGGGTTACGCTTTTTGCGCCTGCGGTTGTTGTGCTTGGCGGCGACGATTCAGCGGGATCTGATCCGCTTGGCGCAGCTCGCGGCTACGCAGTACTTTGGTTTTGAACATCTCTACTTTTCCTGTTTTTCGAAAGCCGTCATGGCTTAAAATCTAGTGATTGCCAGCTCATTAAAGGTCATTTTGATCGGACGCGCAAGTGACGTTGATCAATTTCGGTAGGCAAAATTGTAAACGCCGATGATGACATCGGCGTTACAACATTCCTGAGCGAACGGAGTTTTTAGGCGCAGCGCACGGTTGTCGCTGCGGCAGGCTTGATCGCAAATTGCAGTTCGGCGCGTGTAAACAGATCCGCCATATGATCAGGCGTACGCAATCCTGTGCCGCTGAACATCAATATCTTGCGGTTTGCACTGCGGTCCGCCACAAATTTACGCAGCGTTGCCCAAGTGGAAACCAATTTAAACTCATCAACGACACCTTCGAACAGATAGATTCCAAAATGATTGCAGCGTTGAATATGAGCCAAGGCGTTTTCAAAACTAACCGTATTGGGCACAACGAGGTAGGGCATATCAATTCGATACAAGCCACGACCACGTTGCCAGACGTAACAGGCGCGGGCAGTAAAATCGTGATATTTCGAATATTCGCTCAACAGTGATTCGATGTTATTGCAGCGCAGATCGATCGCGTTGTGATGACTCGCGATCGCAGAATCAACAAGGTGACGAAATTGCGACATGGTAGATCTCCGTAGCCGTCGCTACGGTTATCGACCTAGTAGCGGGGCTCTTTAGGCGGCGATGCAAACGCGGTTTCTACCGGTTTGCTTGGCCTGGTACAGCGCTTTGTCAGCGCGGTCGAGCAAGGCAGCCTGATTGAGTCCATTTTCAAATGCTGCGATGCCGGTACTAATAGTTACGCTAATGTTGGTTTGCGAACCGCGAACCGCCGCACATTCCACGGCTTGGCGCAAACGTTCTGCAATAAATGAGGCACCGTTCACATCCGTATTGCGCAGCAGCACAACAAATTCTTCGCCACCATAACGGAAGACGGCGTCACTGCGACGAAGTTTATCTTGCAGATTTTTGGCAACGGCACGCAGCACCTGATCGCCGATCAAGTGGCCGTGAGTGTCGTTAATCGATTTGAAATGGTCGATGTCGATAATCAGGATACTGAACGGCTGTTCGTAACGTTCAGCCACGACAACTTCGGTTTGCAAAGCTTGATTCAGTGCGTGACGATTACCCACTTGGGTGAGGGCATCAATGCGAGCGGCGTTGAGCGCTTCACGATAGAGCAGCGCGTTGCGCAGTGGAAATCCCAATGTCGACAACGCTGCCTCAAGGCGGATCAATTCGCCGTTGGCGAAAGCCCGGCTGCGACTGAAGCACACGTCGCCGAGGTAAATGCCAGCCACTTCGAGGCGGTAATTGGCTTTATGGCGGGCTTGCGGTGCGGTGGCATAGCCTATGCTGCCGTCTTCGCGAGAGAAACTGACGGCATCGAATGACACCAACAGTGCCGTTTCATCGGCAAAAATCTGTAGTAACTCGTTGATGTCCAAGCTGCGGGGTAATTGCTGTATCAAACGCGAGCACACTTCTTCCATCGTCATCTGACGATCTTGCTCGGCGGTTTTTTTCAGCAAACGGGTATGGCCTGGAAGCCCGATTACTTTGCTGGTGCTGGATGCGCTGGACATCATGATAAGACTCGTTAACAACCTGACGGCCTGCACTATGCGGCTTTTGTGCCAGGTCAGTTTGGCCTTGTGTTTCAACAGCTTACAGCATCAGATCGGCGCTTGTCGTGAATCGGGTCAAACAATTGACGTGAACTGGTCGAGAATTGCGCGCCACCACCCGCTGTTCACGTCAAGAAACCGACAGAGAAAGTCCGCCTATTACGCGTCAATCGATTGACCATGCTCGCTGATACTGGCCGCAGACAACAGCCAGACATACAAGTCGGTCAACGCCTCGGCCGATTTGACCGTTGACGGATCTTCGCCGGGGTAAGCATTGGCGCGCATTTTGGTTCGGGTTGGGCCCGGATTGATCGCGTTAACACGAATCGCTGTGCCATCGAGTTCGGCCGCCAGCAGCTGCATCAGACCCTCGGTTGCAAACTTGGAAACCGAGTAAGCGCCCCAATAAGCCTTGGCGCGACGTCCAACGCTCGACGTTGTAAACAGAATGCGCGCGTCGCTTGATTGACGCAGCAGTGGCAACAAGGCTTGCGTCAACACAAATTGGGCATTGACGTTTACTTGCATGACTTCAAGCCATGTCATTGGCGAGATGTGTTCAAATGGAGAACGGATGCCCAGCATGGCGGCGTTATGCAGCAATCCATCCAAGCGACCAAACTCGGTTTCCAACATGGTGGCCAGTTGCGCCGCATCTTCTGGTGTTACGGCAGATAAGTTAAGCGGCACAATGGCGGGTTGTTTGCCGCCTTCGGCTACGATTTGATCATAAACAGCGTTCAGCTTTTTTTCGGTCTTGCCGAGCAACACCACGGTTGCACCGTGGCGGGCGCACGCCAGTGCGACCGCTTTGCCTATGCCATCACCTGCGCCGGTGATCAGGATCACGCGGTCAGTCAGGGCGTGGGGGCTCAATTGAAATTCTTTCATTGTTAATTCCAGCGTGCTTTCAGACAAATAAAGTATTTATGCAAATGGCCAAGTTGCAAGTGATAGCGATACAGCGGAAAGCCATGTTGCTGCATCGTCTGCAACCAGTGCCAACGTAATAGCAGATAACGCTTGAGTGCCAACGTACTTTTCGGCAAACAGCCGATATGACGCGTAAACAAACGTTGGGCCAACGCGGTTTGTTCATTGAACAGTGTTAGCCAACCGGCCTGCTGATCGTCGCGTTTGATCAGACTTTCCGCGGTGTGTCCATGTTCTTGCAAATCGGTTTGCGCAAAGTAAACGATACCGGCTTGGCTGTGCAGATGAAAATGAGCAATCAAATCGCAAAACTCCATCACATAACCCAATGCGGCGCAGGTTTCTGCTTCGATTTTTGCATGACAAATTGCGGCAAATAATTCCAGCGTCACGGCGCCACGCGTGCGAAAAAAACGCAGCATATCGTCGCGGCTGGCAAAACCGGCGAAATCCATATCTTCTTGCGCCAGATCAAGTAAGCGCTGCAGCCTTGATAGCACCGCTTCGTGCGTCAGATAATCACCGAGCGCCGTCAAACTGGGATGTCGTGATGTATTAAGACGATCGAAATCGCTGGTGTCTTGCGCCGACAATTGTGCTCGCCACCAATTCAGTTGTGTTTCGGCCACGGAGCGCTCGCTCGCTCGATGCGGGATCGCCTTGACTCGGTCAGCAAACGCGGCTGCGCCGAGCAACGCTGAACACACCGGATCATTGAGTCCTCGCAGGGCGAAATCCCAGTCGCTGAAACGCGGCGCTATTTGCTCGCGGCATTGTTGCGCGGCTTTCACAGAGTACTCCAACCGCGAATCAAGCTAATCAAATCGTCCGGATGTTGAATCGACACATCTGCTTGCCAATGTTCCGGCGTGTCATGCGCCCCCATAAATCCCCATAATGCACACACGGTGCGCATCTGTGCATTGCGTCCTGCTTCGATATCGCGTTCGGCATCACCAACATAACAACAGGCTGATGCGGCAACGTCGGACAATTCGGCCGCTTTTAATAATGGTGCCGGGTGGGGTTTGCGCTCCGGCAAACTGTCACCGGCGATGATCGCCGACGCATGGCGCCAATAACCCAAATGCCGCAAAATTTTGTCGGTCAAGTATTTGGGTTTGTTGGTCACGATACCCCATTTCAAATCGCGTAAACCGCATTCGCGCAATACGCGATCGATGCCTTCGAACGCTTGCGTTTGTTCAAACATGCACGCTTCATACAGTTCGAGATAGCGTGAGCGCATCGGTTCAAATTCGGCATCGCTGGGCGACAAAGCAAAACCAAGTTGCAACAAACCGCGAGCACCATGTGACACTTGCGGACGAATCGCATTGTAGGGCAGTGGTTCTCGATTTTTTTCTTCAAGCAGCTGATTCAGTGCTTTGGCCATGTCCTGTGATGTGTCGAGAAAGGTGCCATCGAGATCGAACAGCACGCATTGCAGTTTGGTGTATTTCATCTTAAGCGCCACAGCCTATTGATTGTCTTTGGTAGTCCACATCAAATAATTTACATCGACACCAGGACCAAGTTTGTATTGCTTATTGAATGGATTGTAATGCATGCCTGTTAAGTCATTGCAGCGCAATTGCGCTGAACGAGTCCATGCCGTCAGTTCAGATGGGCGAATGAACTTTGCGTATTCATGCGTGCCTTTGGGCAGCATATTCAGCACATATTCGGCACCGACGATGGCCAGTAAAAAAGCTTTCGGGTGGCGATTGATGGTCGAAAAAAACACATGACCATTTGGCTTGACCAATTTGGCGCAGGCAGTGATCACCGATGCGGGATCCGGCACATGTTCGATCATTTCCATGCAGGTAACGACGTCAAAACTTTCAGGCTGTTCGGTGGCCAGTTCTTCGACCGTGATGCGGCGATAATTCACTGAACGTTGACTTTCCAGTAAATGCAGCTTCGCAACGGACAATGGCGCTTCGCCCATGTCTATACCCGTCACATCGGCACCTTCGGCGGCCATTGACTCAGACAAAATGCCCCCACCGCAACCGACATCCAAAATGCGTTTGCCGGCTAAAAAGCCCACCCGAGCCCGGATGTAACCAAGACGCAGCGGGTTGATTTCATGCAACGGTTTGAATTCGCCTTCTTTGTCCCACCAACGTGAGGCGAGCGCTTCAAATTTGGCAATTTCTGCGTTGTCGACATTGCTGTTCATTGACGTAATACCTCTTGCACTCGTGTACGCCACATTTGCGCGCGTGCTTGCAATTCATTGGGATCAAGACTTAAATACTGGTGATTTTTAATCAGCGCTTTGCCGTCAACCCACACATCGCTGACTTGGTAACGCGATACGTTGTAAAGCAAATGCGCAACCGGATCATGAATGGGTTGCAGATCCAGCGCTGACATATCAATGGCAATAAAATCGGCTGCCTTGTTGGCGACCAGTGAACCACAGACCGATTCCAGCCCCATTGCTTTCGCGCCATTTAAAGTTGCCATCATCAGCATGTCATAGGCTCGTGACGCTGTTGGGGTTTGTGCTACCGCTTTGCCGATAAGGGCTGCTGTGCGCATTTCGCCGAGCATATCCAAATCATTATTGCTGGCGGCACCATCAGTGCCAAGTGCCACATTAATACCCGCGTCGCGTAATTTCTGCGTTGGGCAAAAGCCGTTGGCGAGTTTCATATTCGATTCTGGGCAATGAATAATACTGACGCCATTACCGGCTAACATGGCGATATCGTAATCATTCAGCTGCGTGGCGTGAACCGCCATCAACTGTGGTGTGACTAATCCCAGCGCGTGCAAGCGTTGTAATGGTCGCACACCATATTCTTTCACGCTGTCGCGAATTTCTTGAGCACTCTCGTGAATGTGCATGTGCACCGGAATGCCAATCTCCGCAGAAAGCGTCGCAATGCGTTTTAGCAAATCATTGTTGACGGTGTAGGGTGCATGCGGGCCAAACGCGGCCGTGATGCGTGTGCGGCTCCGCAGTTCATCTTGCAATGCGATGGTTTTTTCAATGGCCTCACCACCATCGCTGACACCCGGCATCGCAAACGACATGATGGGTACCGCCAACACAGCGCGCATGCCGATGTTATCGACAACGCTAATCGTGTGTTCGGGATAAAAATAATGATCGGCAAAACAAGTGGTGCCGCCGCGCAACATTTCGGCGGCAGCGAGCGCTATACCATCGCGCACAAATTCCGGATTAACCAGTGCGCGTTCCAATGGCCAGATACAGTTGTTTAGCCAATCGTCAAGCGCCCGATCTTCTGCGGCACCGCGCAACAATGTCATCGCAGCATGACCGTGCGCATTGACTAAACCCGGCATAATGACGTGCTGATCAAAACACTGTAGCGCATCACTGCTGAATTGCGCGACGATGTCCGTTTTCTTCCCAACCGCAACAATGACACCGTGATCGATTGCCATGGCGCCATCTTCGATCACGGTTCCATAGGGCTCGATCGGAATCAGCCAACGTGCGCAAACAATATGTTCAACAACGCGAGTCATGATCTGTCAATCAACCAAGTCTTGTGTTTCCCACCACACGATACGTGCGATGGGTAGCCGCGCATCAATGCTTGGCAAGGTTAGCGGTGTGCGCTGCTCAATGACGGCAGGCAAGCCAGTTTGTGGGGTGTCGAGAATTTGATCGAAGTCACCTTTACTGGTGATTTTATGCACGAGGAAACTGCCTTGCGCGTGTGGAATAACAAAGTAGCGATGATATCGAACGGGCTGTTTTACAATGTGTTCAAAGAGCAATACCGTTTTCACCGCGAATTGAGCGTTAGTTCTTTTTCGTCCGTGACGTTCAAAATGGCCATCGTAAATAGCAGCAGAAAATGTTTGCAATTGCGCTGGCGGTTTCAGTTTTAGCAGATCAAAGCGCTCAGGTTCGAGGGTTAGCACGTTATGACGTGCCGCACTGACCAATTCGTCCTGCAATTCAGCATTGTCGGCCTGTAATTGCAGCACAATTTGGTAATCATGGGGCGGATGCAACAACGGCAAATGCGATGCAAACAATTGCTTGCCATCGCTAAACACCATCATGCCATGAACGCCCATTGCATGATCGGCGGCGTGATTGGGGTGTATAAAAAACAGGCAGATAAAAGTTGTGACAACAATTCGCGCAAATTTTGACCACATGACAGATCTGCAGGCGCTGAAGAAAGGCGGCATTTTAAGCCTAGTTCTGCGTCCTCGTCGCCGGATTCAATAAAACGGCTTGCCCGCTCTTTCAAGGCGTTTTTTCGGTAGGCGCTACCCCCCCATCCATGCTATCCTTGCGCGCCTTTTACGGGCCTCTTACCCGCTTCAAAAAAATAACGAAATCAGGACCTTAGATTCAATGACCGAATTCGCTAAAGAAATCCTTGCCGTCAGTATCGAAGACGAATTGCGCACCTCGTATCTGGACTATGCGATGAGTGTGATTGTCGGCCGCGCTTTGCCCGACGTTCGTGACGGTTTGAAGCCGGTTCACCGTCGCGTGTTATACGCGATGAATGTGCTCGGAAACGATTACAACAAAGCCTACAAAAAATCCGCTCGTGTCGTCGGTGATGTGATCGGTAAATATCACCCGCACGGTGACACGGCCGTGTACGACACCATCGTTCGTATGGCGCAGCCATTTTCGTTGCGCTACGTTTTGGTCGATGGTCAAGGTAACTTCGGTTCGATCGACGGCGACAACGCGGCGGCGATGCGTTACACCGAAGTTCGCATGACCAAGCTGTCACACGAATTGCTCGCCGATCTCGACAAAGAAACCGTCGATTTTGTCGACAACTATGACGGTAGCGAATCCGAGCCAAGCGTGCTGCCAACGCGCGTGCCGAATCTGTTGATTAACGGCTCTGCCGGTATCGCCGTCGGTATGGCAACCAATATCCCTCCGCACAACTTGCGCGAAGTGATCGACGGTGTTTTAGCCGTGATGGACACACCAGAAATCGACGTCACTGGCTTAATGGAATATATCCCAGCACCCGATTTTCCAACGGCGGGTTTGATCTGTGGTCGTGCCGGTATCGTCGAAGCGTATAAGCATGGTCGCGGCCGTTGCGTCATGCGCGCACGCTGGAACATCGAAGACGCCGAAAAGGGCGAAAAACAAAGCATCATCATCACCGAGATTCCTTTCCAAGTAAACAAGGCGCGCGTGATTGAAAAAATCGCCGAATTGGTGAAAGACAAAGAAATCGAAGGTATTACTGCGCTGCGCGATGAGTCCGATAAAGACGGTATGCGCATTGTGATTGAACTGCGTCGTGGTGAATTGCCCGATGTCGTCATGAACAATCTTTTCCAGAAAACTCAGCTGCAATCAACATTCGGCATCAATATGGTGGCGCTTGTTGATGGCCAACCGAAAACGCTGGGCTTGAAAGAAATTCTTGAATGCTTCATCACGCACCGCCGAGAAGTGGTGACACGTCGTACGGTGTATGAACTGCGCGAGGCGCGCAAAAAAGCCCATGTACTGGAAGGCTTAACGGTTGCACTCGCTAACATCGATGAAATCATTGCGTTGATCAAAAAGAGTCCAACGCCACAAGAAGCCCGCGAATCGTTGATCGCAAAAGAGTGGCGCCCAGGCCAGGTGACCGAAATGTTGTCGCGCGCGGGCGCCGATGCTTCACGTCCTGAAACCTTGGAAGCCGAATTCGGTTTGCACGGTGCGATCTATCGTTTGTCACCGGCACAAGCGCAAGCCATCCTTGATTTGCGTTTGCAAAAATTGACAGGGTTAGAACACGAGAAAATTCTCGAAGAGTTCAAAGAGCTGTTAGTTGAAATTGCGGAGTTCCTGAACATCCTGGGCAGCAATGAACGCTTGATGCAAGTCATTCGTGGTGAGTTGGAAGCCATTCGTGAAGAGTACGGTGACGAGCGTCGTACCGAAATCACTACAACGGCTGAAGACATCAATATCGAAGATTTGATCGCCGATGAGCCGGTTGTTGTCACGTTGTCGAACGCGGGTTATGTCAAATACCAGCCATTGACCACTTATGAAGCTCAACGTCGTGGTGGTCGCGGCAAATCAGCGACCGATTTAAAAGACGAAGATTTTGTGCACAAGTTGCTTGTTTGCCAAACGCATGACACGTTGTTGTGTTTCTCGACACGAGGCAAGTTGTATTGGCTCAAGGTGTATGAATTGCCTGAAGCCGGTCGCAACGCGCGCGGCAAACCCATCGTCAACATGTTGCCACTCGAAGCAAACGAAAAAATTACCAGCATGTTGCCGGTGCGTGAATACAATCCTGAAAAGCAAGTGTTTATGGCGACCAAGAACGGTGTCGTCAAACGCACCAGTTTGGAAAACTTCTCGCGTCCGCGCACGGCCGGCATTATTGCCGTCGATCTCGATGAAAATGATGCGCTGATTGGGGCCGATATTACGAACGGTAGTGATGAAGTCATGCTGTTCTCGGATGCTGGTCGCGTTGTTCGTTTCAAAGAAGACGAAGTGCGTGAAATGGGTCGATTGGCACGTGGTGTGCGCGGCATTCGTTTGCCAGAAGGCGGTTGCGTTGTGTCGCTTGTTGTCGCGCAAGAAGGCGGCGAAATTCTGACGTCCACCGAAAATGGCTACGGCAAACGTACCGCGATGAGTGAATACCCGGTCAAGGGGCGCGGTATTCAAGGTGTTATTTCGATACAAGTTAGCGAACGCAATGGCAAAGTGATTGGCGCTGTCGCGGTGAAATCTGGCGATCACATCATGTTGATCTCGGATCAAGGCACGTTGATTCGTTCGCGTGCTGATGAGGTGCGTGTAATGGGCCGCAACACGCAAGGTGTGCGCTTGATGCGCATGCAAGAAAACGAAAAACTGGCCGGACTGGAATGCATCGTCCATGTTGGGGATGATGACGTTGAAGAAACAACGGCGTTATTGCACGAAGAGCCGGAAGAGATCAGCGGTGAACCGTTGAATGATGATGAGGATTAATTAAGTAGGAGCCCCGCTTGTCGGCGGGGCCAGTGAATCGCCCGTAATCGCGCTTCAAAAAACTTGATTGGAATTGCCCGGATTCTTCCGGGCTTTCTCTTTAGATCAGAGCCAAACCATGACCAAACGCCCCTACAATTTTTGCGCCGGTCCTGCCGCGATGCCGGAATCGGTTTTATTGCGCGCCCAAGCCGAATTGCTGAACTGGAATAACACTGGTGCGTCGGTGATGGAAATTTCACATCGCTCTGATGCCTACGTCGAGTTGGCGGCCAACGCCGAAAAAAAACTGCGTCAGTTGATGAACATTTCAGATGACTACGCTGTGCTGTTTTGTCATGGCAGTGCCACACACCAGTTTGCGATGATTCCCATGAATCTGGCGCGCGATGGTAAAACGGCGGATTATATCACGACCGGTATTTGGTCCGACAAAGCGACAAAAGAAGCGCGTCGTTTTGGCGCTGTCAATGAAGTGAAAGCCCTGGTGCAAGAAAACGGTTTGTACACGGTGGTGCCATCCGATCAATGGTCTTTATCGCTAAATTCTTCGTATTTTCACTATTGCCCCAATGAGACGATAGGTGGCGTTGAGTTTCCAGATACGCCGATTCAACACGCGACATTGGTTGCCGATATGTCGTCCTGCATTTTATCAAAACCGATTAATGTCAATGACTTTGGTTTGATCTATGCGGGAGCGCAAAAAAATATTGGTCCGGCCGGTATGACGATTGTCATTGTGCGCAAAGATTTGCTGGGCCATGTTGCCGAACATACGCCGACGCTGTTTGATTACAAAGTGATGGCCGATAACGCCAGCATGTATAACACGCCACCAACGTGGGCTTGGTATCTGGCCGATCTGGTTTTTGATTGGATTGGTGAGCAGGGTGGCGTCAGCGAAATGGCGCATCGTAATGCTGAGAAATCACAAATGTTGTATCGCTTTATCGATAACTGCGATTTCTATATGAACCCGATTGATCCAAAATATCGTTCGCGGATGAACGTGCCGTTTCGCCTCAAAAATGAATCATTAAATGATTCATTTTTGCAAGAATCTGAAGCGGCGGGCTTAATTGCGCTCGCTGGTCATCGGTCTGTTGGTGGTATGCGCGCCAGCATTTACAACGCAATGCCGATTGACGGCGTGATTGCTCTGGTCGAATTTATGGCCGATTTCGCGCGGCGTTATGGTTAAGAGAACCTGATTAGCTAGCTGTCTCAGTGTCGCTCCCGTTCATGGTTCGACAAGCTCACCACGAACGGTATTCGGAATATGTTCCGTTCGTCCTGAGCCTGTCGAAGGATGAGCGGTCACTGCAGCTGAGAAATTTACCCAATCAGGTATAAAAAAGATTCACCACGAAGGGCACAAAGGGCTCGAAGGTAAAAATTTACTTTTATGCTGGTTTCCTTTGTGTCCTTCGTGGTTCAGTATTTTTAAAAAGATTTTAGAGGCAATAATGACAATCGATTTTTCACAAAAAGCCACCGACGGTGTGCGCACATTAAACCCGTATCAAGCGGGAAAGCCTATTTCGGAATTAGAACGTGAATTGGGAATCACCAATATCATCAAACTGGCTTCCAATGAAAATCCATTAGGCCCATCGCCCAAAGCCGTTGCCGCGATTCAGAAAGAGTTGGCTGAAATTACGTTGTATCCAGATGCCAATGGCTACTACGTCAAAGAGGCGATAGCCCAGAAATTTGGTTTGCAGTTGAATCAAATCACCTTAGGCAATGGTTCGAACGATGCGATGGATATCGCTGTGCGCACGTTTGTTGGTGCCGGTGATGAAGTCGTGTGTTCGCAATATTGTTTTATAGCGTTTCCGATCAGTGCGCAGGCACAAGGTGCCAAGATCATTGCCGTGCCGGCGAAAGAATATGGCCACGATTTGGCGGCAATGCAAACGGCGATTACGCCAAAAACCAAAATGGTGTATGTGGTTAATCCGAACAATCCGACTGGCAATTGGATCAACGAAAATGATCTGCGTGCATTTTTGGATGCCGTGCCAAGTCATGTCATTGTTGTGTATGACGAAGCTTATTTTGAATACGCCGACGGCACACCGGGGTATCCGAACGCGATTAAGTTAATGCAGCAATACCCGAATTTGATTGTGTTGCGTACGTTTTCAAAAGCCTACGGTTTGGCTGCGCTACGCCTGGGGTTTGCGTTATCGCAAGCCGAAGCCGCAGGATTTATGAATCGCGTTCGTCAGCCATTTAATTGCAGCTCAGTTGCGCTCGCGGCAGGTGTTGCTTGTTTGCACGATGATGACTACATCAAAAAAGTCGTTGCGATGAACAAAACCGGCATGCAGCGTTACGAAGCGGCATTCCAGCAAATGGGGCTGCCTTATATTCCGTCTCTTGGCAATTTCATCACGGTTGATTTGAAGCGTGATGCCAAACCGGTTTACGAGGCGATGTTGCGTGAAGGCGTGATTATTCGTCCGATAGGCAATTATGGCCTGACCCAACATATCCGCATCAGCATCGGTACACCCGAGCAAAATGAGCGCTGCATCAAGTCCTTGCGTAAGGTACTGGCGCTTTAACGATAAACGAGTAAAATCCGCGCCGCTTAAACCGGGGGTTGCTGCCCCCGGTTTCGTTTATGGGTCGGCCGATAGCTGTTTTGGCTGGCGACTGTCCGTGATCCCGACACGGACGCCACACAGGTGGGAGCACGTTATGGCCAAAGTTGTCCCGGTCATCACTATTGACGGGCCCGGTGGCTCTGGCAAAGGCACCATAGGATTATTGGTTGCCAAAGCCCTGCAATACCATTTTCTCGACTCCGGCGCGTTGTATCGTCTGGTTGCTTTAGCCGCCAAACATCACGCGATGGATCTTAATAATGAAGAAGCACTGGCTGTATTGGCCGGCCATATGGACGTCGCCTTTGGTGCCGGTGCCGATGGTGGCCCGCGAGTGTTTCTTGAGGGCGAAGACGTCACCGAAGAGATTCGATCGGACGAAACCGGCAAGCTGGCCTCGCAAGTCGCCGCGTTTCCGAAGGTCCGCGAAGCGTTGCTCGATCGTCAGCGCGCATTTGCGCAGGCGCCCGGTTTGGTCGCCGATGGTCGCGATATGGGCACCGTAGTGTTCCCAAATGCCAGCGTCAAAGTGTTTTTAACCGCCAGTGCTGAAATCCGCGCAGAGCGCCGTTACAAGCAGTTGCAGCGTATGGGGCAGGAGAGTACGATCGCCGCCCTCTTGAAAAGCATCCAGGAACGGGATGAGCGTGATCGCAACCGTTCTGTGGCGCCGCTGAAACCGGCCGATGATGCGATTGTGATCGATGCGTCGGACATGACTATCGATCAGGTGCAGGCCGCCGTGTTGGACGCGATTCGTTCCAAATTGAAAGTGGCTTAACTGCGCAAACGGTTTTAGTCGGGTGGCTTTGGCCCGTTCGACCAGCGCTTTATCTCGAATACAGATTTTCGATTTCGCAACGAAACGAAGATCTCGGTGGCTTACTCACGGATCGAGTGAGCTTTTTGCAACAAGCCAATTGGTCGCGGAAGACCGGTTGTTTTGTAAGGCGGCAAGCTCTCGTTTGCCGGTCTAAAGGTCTATCAATGAGCGAAAATTTCGCCTCCCTGTTTGAAGAAAGCCTGAAAGCTCTCGAAATGCGTCCTGGTTCTGTGATCAGCGGTGTTGTTGCACACGTTGGTTCAGAAGTTGTCACCGTTCATATCGGTTTGAAATCGGAAGGTGTGATTCCGCTTGAAGAGTTCAAAAACGAAGCCGGTGAAATCAACGTAAACATCGGTGACGTGTTTGACGTTGTGCTGGAAGCGGTGGAAGACGGTTACGGCGCGACCAAAGTGTCACGCGAGAAAGCCAAACGCCAAGAAAGCTGGATTACGTTGGAACGTGCTTTCCAAGCCAACGAATCGGTTATGGGCCTCATCACAGGTAAGGTCAAAGGTGGCTTCACGGTTGATATCAAAAATATCCGTGCATTCTTGCCAGGCTCATTGGTTGACGTACGTCCGGTGCGCGAAACGACCCACCTCGAAGGCAAAGAAATCGAATTTAAAGTCATCAAGCTCGACCAAAAACGTAACAACGTTGTGGTCTCGCGCCGCGCTGTTATTGAAAGCGAATCGAGCGCCGAGCGTGATGCACTGTTGCAAAACCTGCAAGAAGGCCAAGAAACCAAAGGCGTCGTCAAGAACCTTACCGATTACGGTGCGTTCGTCGACCTGGGCGGTATCGACGGTCTGTTGCACATCACCGACATGGCGTGGAAACGCGTCAAACATCCTTCCGAAGTCGTCAATGTGGGCGACGAGATCCAAGTCCGCGTGTTGAAGTTCGATCGTGAACGCAATCGTGTGAGCCTTGGCTTGAAACAAATGGGCGAAGATCCGTGGGTAGCCATCAGCCGCCGTTACCCGGCCGGCACCAAGCTGCGTGGCAAGGTGACCAATCTGACCGACTACGGCTGTTTCGTTGAAATCGAAGAAGGCGTTGAAGGTTTGGTCCACGTTTCCGAAATGGATTGGACCAATAAGAACATTCACCCGTCGAAAGTCGTGTCAGTTGGCGACGAAACCGACGTGATGGTCTTGGAGATCGACGAAGAACGTCGTCGCATCAGCCTCGGTATCAAGCAATGCAAACAAAATCCGTGGAATGCCTTTGCCGGCACGCATGCTAAAGGCGACCGCGTTAAGGGCAAAATCAAGTCGATTACCGATTTCGGTATCTTTATCGGCTTGGATGGTGGCATCGACGGTCTCGTTCACTTGTCCGATATTTCGTGGAACGAGTCAGGCGAAGAAGCCGTCCGCAAGTACAAGAAAGGTGACGAAGTTGAAGCCGTTGTGTTGGCCGTTGACGCCGACAAAGAACGCATCAGCTTGGGTATCAAACAAGTCGACAGCGATCCGTTTGCGAACTACCTGGCTCAACACGGCAAAGGTACGATCGTTTCGGGTACCGTCACGGCTGTTGACGCCAAAGGCGCGACAATGGACTTGGGCGATGGCGTAGAAGGCTACATCAAAGCCGGCGATTTGACCCGCGAGCGTTTGGATGACGCCACCAAGGCTGCCAAAGTCGGTGACAGCATCGAAGCCAAGTTTGTTGGTGTTGATCGCAAAAACCGCGTCATCTCGTTGAGCGTTCGCGCCAAAGATGATGCCGAAGATGCGAAAGCCTTTGCTGAGCACAGCACTGATGAAGCCGTTCCGGCCACCACGCTGGGCGACCTGATCAAGGCGCAATTGAACAAGAACTAATCGTTCTGTTTGATAAAAAAACCCGCTTCGGCGGGTTTTTTTATTCGTTGCGAGTTGTGGGTTCGGGTTGCAGGTAAGGGCAAAATGCAACACCAATGAGCTCATGGCTATCTCATGCGAAGCTTTTTTTACCCGCAATCCGAACCCGAAACCCGCAACCGACCTTTAAAAATCCGCCACTTATCCGACCAAGTTGAGACCATTTCTCATTCGCGGAGCTATCTTGTTGACCAATTACGGATAATCAACAACTTATATGTGAAAACAGGGTGCAAATTCCTTCACCCTCGTTCATAATTCCTGTCTCTAACTCATTGATTGACTTAGGAAAGCCGATGACCAAGTCGGAGCTCATCGAAAGGTTGGCCGCGTCGCAGGGGCAGCTTTCGGCCAAAGATGTGGAATTGGTGGTCAAAACCATTCTCGAACATATGGCGCAAGCATTGGCCAAAGGTGAGCGAATTGAGATCCGTGGTTTCGGCAGTTTTTCTCTGCATCGTCGTTCACCGCGCGTAGGCCGCAACCCAAAAACCGGCGAATCGGTACAATTGGGCGAGAAATACGTTCCTCACTTTAAACCCGGCAAAGAATTGCGTCAGCGTGTCAATGAAAGCACCGCTGAAATTATGCCGCTTGAAGATTAATCAACTCGGAATCGAACGTGCGCGCATTGATTGTTTTTGTTGTGATGGTGGTGCTATTGGTGATTGGCTGGTTATTTTCGGCAGCCAACACCGCTGATATTACGATCAACTACTTGATCGGCAGCATACAGTTGCGTCTGTCTTACGGCTTACTGGCCGTGTTTGTAATTGGCTTTGTCGTCGGCGTCATTTATTGCGGGCTTGGTCTTATCAAGGCTCGTATCGCCAATCGCCGTCTCCGTGATCGTTGCGCCGCCCAAGAAGCGGAACTGCAGCGTTTGAATGCACAACTGGCTCGTCAAACCGGTCGCTAAATTGAGAAGTTGAGGATTCGCTATGAAGGACAAGCTACTGTTGATTGTGGGCATACCGGTATTGGCAATCATTGGCCTTGTCATTGTTGAAAACCCCAATTTATGGTGGCTGGCGTTTGCAGCACTTTCTGTTGTGCCGCGAATGTTAATGCGACGAATACATGACTCGGCAGGCAAGTCGCTGCTAAGAGACACTGAAGCTACAAACCGAAAAGTAAATTTAGAGCCTGAGGTCAAACGCCTTGATCAATAATTCTATTGACTTGCTTATGTTTCGCACCTGCAGGTAACTACCTGCCATGTCTCCGATCGCAATCGCGATAACTGTCTTTTTTGGATTTGCCGTTGGTTGGGTCTTTGGCCGTCGTCATGATCGCATCAAAGAAACACGCCGATCGGCCGAACGCGCCAAACGTTATTTCAAAGGTTTGGGTTACGCATTGTCAGATCAACCTGACAAAGCGATTGACGCGTTTGTCGAGCTAATGAAGATCGACGATGACACCGTCGAAACCCATTTCGCCCTCGCGACGCTCTATCGCAAACGCGGTGAAACCGAGCGCGCGATCCGTATTCACCAAGCCATTGTTGCGCGCGTGTTGTTGCCGGAATCTCATCGCGCGCACGCTTCCTACGAATTAGGACTCGATTATTCGTCGGCCGGTCTATTAGATCGTGCCGAATCCATATTTCTAGAAATGCAGCACGATCCCTTGTATCGCCGTTCTTGTTTGCGCGAATTGCTAGCGCTGTATCAAAAGACACAGGAATGGGACAAAGCGGCGGCAATTGCCAATTTGCTGCAAAACGAAGGCGTTGAAGATGCGAAACCAGCCTTGGCGCATTTTTATTGCGAGCTGGCTGAAAATCTGGCGCTGAACCGTCAGTACGATGAAGCATTGCAAAAAGTGGAATTTGCCCAGCAGCTCGATCCTTCGTGTGTTCGGGCGTTTTTGATCGCAATTCGTTTTCATGTGCAAACTGGTCAAACGGAAAAAGCGCTGCACGGTTTGCATGGCATTATCCAACACGATGCCGGTTTGTTTTCCGAAGCATTACCGCTGGTTCAGCAACTCAATCTGTCGGCCGATGCACTGCAAGCGTTGTTGCAACGCGCGTTGGCGCAAGGTGCCGGCGCTTCTGTTGTCGTTGCGCTGGCCGACAGCGTGTTAACGACAGCGGGCGATCGAGCCGCAGGCGACGTGCTCATCCAGGCATTAAAGACTCGACCGAGCTTGCGGGAATTACAGCGCCTCGTTGATCTGTATTTGCCGCAAGTGCAGGGCAGTACCCAATCACAATTGCAATTGCTGCACGATGTGTTGCAGCGCTTGCTCGATCGTTTACCCGTTTATCGCTGTCAGAATTGTGGTTTTGCTGGCAAAAAAATGCACTGGCGCTGTCCGACCTGCAAACGCTGGAATTCGGTTCGGCCCGTTACCGGAGTTGAAGGGGAATAGAATGTCCGATCTTAAAGGCAATGATCCCAAAATAGTCATCGCACTTGATTACGCCGATCAGAACAAAGCCTTAAACGTTGTCGATCAACTCGATCCCAAATTGTGTCGATTGAAAGTCGGCAAAGAAATGTTCACGCATTTTGGCCCCGACTTTGTCAAAGCGTTACATCAACGCGGTCATTCTGTGTTTCTGGATCTGAAATTTCACGATATTCCCAACACCGTCGGCGGTGCCGTTAAATCGGCGGCCGATCTTGGCGTCTGGATGGTCAATGTGCACGCCAGCGGCGGCCCTAAAATGATGGAAGCCGCGCGCGCCGCATTGGACAGCTATGGCGCCAATCGGCCTTTGTTAATTGCCGTCACGGTACTGACCAGTTTCGATGCCGATCAATTGCGCGCGATTGGCATTACGCGCAGCATTGAAGAGCAGGTGCGTGCCCTGGCTGGCTTAGCGAAGTCGTCTGGTCTTGATGGCGTTGTCTGTTCAGCGCAAGAAGCGTCAATGTTGCGCCAAGATAATGGTTCGTCATTTGTCTTGGTGACACCGGGTATTCGTCCCGCTGGCGCTGCCGCCAATGATCAGGTGCGAACGATGACACCCAAAGAGGCGTTAGCGGCCGGCAGTCATTATCTGGTGATTGGTCGTCCGATTACCGGCGCGCCCGATCCGCGCAAAGCATTGTGCGACATAGCTGAATCCCTGTAAGACGCGATTTCCCGCCTCCTGAAAACTCGTCAGTATGCCGACCGCCGTTGTTCATAAATGCCAACGGCGGTTTTGTTTTTTATCGACTTGGGAATCGAGCGCACAGTTTGCGCTTTAGTGTGCGCCATCATGGTTGTATCAAACAGGAGGATGACACCATGGCTTCAGAACGTAATGCAACACAGGCTTCAGACAACAAATCCGAACGTAATAAGGCATTGTCCGCGGCATTGGGACAAATCGAAAAACAATTCGGCAAAGGCAGCGTCATGCGCCTTGGCGACGTACGTGCCGCCACCAATGTGCAAACGATTTCTTCTGGTTCGTTGGGGCTTGATCTGGCACTGGGTATTGGCGGTTTGCCACGCGGTCGCATCGTTGAAATTTATGGTCCGGAAAGCTCCGGCAAAACTACGTTGACCTTACAAGCGATTGCGAATTGCCAAAAAAACGGTGGCACGGCGGCGTTTGTTGATGCCGAACATGCTCTCGATCCGATTTACGCCGAAAAACTTGGTGTCAATCTCGATGAATTATTGGTGTCGCAACCGGATACCGGTGAACAAGCGCTTGAAATTGTCGACATGCTGGTGCGGTCTAATGCCATCGATTTAATCGTTGTAGACTCTGTTGCTGCGTTGGTGCCCAAAGCTGAAATTGAAGGCGAAATGGGCGATTCGCATATGGGCTTGCAAGCGCGATTGATGTCACAAGCGTTGCGTAAATTAACGGCCAATATCAAGAAAACCAACAGCATGGTGATTTTCATCAACCAATTGCGGATGAAAATCGGCGTAATGTTTGGTAACCCCGAAACTACCACCGGCGGCAACGCGCTGAAGTTTTATGCGTCAGTGCGTTTGGATATTCGCCGTGTTGGCTCGGTGAAAAATGGTGAAGAAGTGGTCGGTTCTGAAACGCGCGTTAAAGTCGTCAAAAATAAACTGGCACCGCCGTTCCGCCAAGTCGATTTTGAAATTCTTTATGGCCAGGGTTGTTCACGCGAAGGTGAAATTCTCGACCTCGCCGTTGCGCAAGGTCTCGTCGAAAAAGCGGGGGCTTGGTATAGCCATAAAAATAATCGCATTGGTCAGGGCAAGCAAAATGCCGTGAATTTCTTGCGCGAAAACCGCGAGTTGGCGCAGGCGCTGGAACAGCAGATCCGGGCGGCCTTGGTTGTTGCGCCGAATCCGAATAGTGAAGTCGAAGAGTTGGAAGACGACGTGCTGGCGGAGTAATCCCCCATTTTGTGTTGCAAACAGCTGGCCCGGGCAATGTCTCGGGCCTTATTTTTTCTTCGGAATCTTGGTTTCACCGGGTTTAAATTGCAATCCATTAAGCGTGTAAACAAAACTGCCAGCATCGAAAATCTTATTTAATTTGACGGATTTGTCGGCAATTGTGATGTCAACACCGGGGTAAGCATGGCGAGTGATGATGATTCGTGCCTGATCAAATTGTTCCTGCAATTGCATCTCAAGCTGCTTTTGTAAACGCAGCAAGCTGCCCATTTCATTCTTGGCCGTTTCCAATGTGCTGGCGATACGGCGGCTCATTTCGTCGTCGCCTTTCAGATTTTTTAGTTTGTGTTTTTCGCGCACAGTTTCCAAATCGGCCATCACGGCATTTTTGCCTTTGATCTCTAGCTGGCATTGTTTCAGCTTGTCATGTAATTCTTTGAAATGACCATGCAGGATCACTGTGGTATGCGTGCCACCATCGGCACCCAAGGTATCAAATTTCATGTAATCATGGGCTTCGACTTGGCCGCCAATGCAATTGCTGTTGCCGCCACTTTCACCACCGACGCGCACAAAGGTTTGGCTGTGCGTTTTACAGTGCATCAGTAATTTGTCGACGATGATACTTTCTTTGGCCTCTAAAGCGGCGCACTGAGCAAACGACACAGTAATGGATTTTCCGGATTGCGCTTTTGCCCGCGCTTCACCCACTTGCATTGTGCTGCCACCGGATAATCCCTTCGCGATCTGCATATCTTGGCCGGACGTGATTGACGCACAATCAACAAAACCGTTGATAACAACATAGCCTGTACAGTTCACGGCCATATTGCGGGCCACATCACCTTTGATCACGATGCTGCCATCAAACGCGATGTTGCCGCTGGTTAAATCGACTTGGTCAACGCGATACACATTTTCAATGGCGACGCCACGCGGAAACTCCATGGCAACGCCATGAGTTGTCGCGATCAACGTATTGGGATCACTTGGCGAAATGTCTGTGCCGGCGTGCTTTTCAAATTCAAACGTTTTGCCGGCGGTTGGCATCAATAATTGACCCAGCACATTGCGCCCCATCTCACCGGGGGTTGCAGGATGCCGGCGCATTACGGCTTCGTTTTCGTGAATGGTGGGTACTTCGCCAAGATCGTGATAATCGATGCTGCCGTCTTCTTTTTCGCGCGGTTTTATTAGGCGGCGATTAAAAGGCGTGACCAACATTTCAAACTGCGAGTCGACACCATGAACCGGTGGTGAGCCAAAGGCGACATCGGCGCTTCGGCGGGCGCCGTTGATGTCGCTTTCAGCGGCATGCAGCAAATCGACAATGGCTTCATTAACAATGCCGAATTTGATGCCTTTGGTGGCCAGTGTGCTTAATGCCGTGTTTACATTTCCATAGACACCGCCATAGGGCGCGATCAGGGTAAGGCTTGCGCTCATACGATCAGCGCTAACGGTAACGTCATACTCGGCATTGCGGCGTTCGGCGATGACAACAGAGAGGGGCTTCTCACGCACCACTCCCAGTAGCGGTTTGATGACCGCTTCGTGCCGGAAAAAGCGGTCGAACCCATGTTCCTGAAGTGCGGCTTCCAATTCTTCGCTTAACAGCGTCGCTCCCGCCGGCATTGATAATGTCACGGTCTGATTCACAGCGTCGAAGCTCAATTCAACACTGCTCAATAGGCAAACTCCGAAGACGCAGTCTTAACACTATAGGTCAGTGAAAGCGAAACGACCAATCACGGGACTTAGAAGCCGCCTTAAAAAAAGTAATTCAAGCAAAGTAGGGCGCCTGCTCGGCAATAAAAATACCTAAACGCAACGATCGGTATTTACCGGCAATTAATGAGGATGGCTCGTTGTATCCCAGTGGCTAATTCTTGCGGGACTACGTAAGTCAGGCTGTTGCGTGCTTCTAGGTTAAATGCAGCGAGCAGGTTTGGGCAGACCGGCGATCTTGCTTGCCTGCTTGGCCGGTTCTTTGAACAGCTTGTGCAGATACAGGCTATTGCCCTTTTCTGGTCCCCATTTTTCGGCCAGGAATTTCACCAGCGGACGAATGGCTGGGCTTGATTTGTAGTGCCGGTAATAATCACGGATAAAATGGATCACTTGCCAATGATCGTCGCTGAGTTGAATGTGTTCGGCCTCGGCAATGATGCTGGCCAATGATTCGTCCCAATCGGTCTGATGGCGCAAATAGCCGTGCGCATCGGTTTCGATAACGCGTCCGTGATGGTTCAACATGACTTGATCAAATGGTGCTGCAACGTCAGTGCCACAAAGCCGTGGTAATCGATGGTTTGGCAATGTGCGCGGTCATCAATATGCAATCCGCGCAAGCGGATGTCATCGCGCAGCACATGCAATTCGGTGTCGTGACCAATGCATGCTCGCAATGTTTCAAGCTGGTCGCTGCATGCATAGACAACCGCATCGCCAATCAATAACACACCATCCCCGGGTAGCACCGAGTTAAGTGAGGGCAGGCGTGTGTGTTGAACAATATGTAATGTGCTCATCTTGCCGCCTTAAAATTGCAAAACCACATCGCAGCGCGCGATTTCTTCGGCCAGCAACGCACGATCGATCTCGCGCACGTTCAGTTCGGCTGGCAACACCGCCGCGTGCAGATTTTGCCAATCTTCACGCACCACAACGATATTGTTGACATCGTACATCGGTAGCGCGAGCCATTCTTTGGCGTAGGCTTTGATTTGTTGATGGTCGCTGACACTGGCCGTTAGATGCAACAAGCCTGCCTGTTCGAAGACCACCAGAATATTTTGCTCAAACGCACTCAGGGCCAAAATCAGATCCAGCGCATCTTTGCCTTGGCGTGTGCCATAAGGCGACGAACGAATAATGACGCCAAACGTTTTGCGCTTCATGACGCGGCCCCGAATTGCACAACCCGATCGGCTTGCAGGCTGAGTTCAACAAAACTGCCGAGCCCGGCAATTTGAAAACCAGAGGCAAGTGTCGCGGGCGATTGCTCGCTGATCCCTTCGCGCTGGGCTGACGATGAGCACACGATCAATTCCATGTCGTGTTGCGAAGCCAGTGCCAACCATTGGCGTTGTGGATCAAATTCGTCTTGTGGTGCATCGCGATGTTTGTTCGCGATGCCGACTGCATCGCCAAAAAAGAACACGCCGCGCAGGCTGTGGCCATTTTCGAGCAAAGCATCGGCGAACGCCCACGCGTGATAATGCGTTTGCGAAGACAGCGGAGCATTGATGAAGAGGACGTATGCAATCATGAAAATAAAAAAGCCCACCGAGGTGGGCTTATTTTAGGCGATTTGGCGATCAATCGTCGTTGGCAAAACCGAGGATATGCAACAGGTTCACAAACAGTGACCAAATTGAAGCAAACAAGGTTGCCGTAGCGCGGATGTAGTTAGTTTCACCGCCGTTAACGATTTCACCGGTTTGGTACAGGATCACGCCAGATACCAGCAAGCAGATGGCAGCCGACAACGCGACACTCACCAGCGGCATGTGATAACCCATGAACGAAGCAACGGTCAGCGCGATGCAGGCAAAAAACAACACCATGCTGCCAACGACAAGGAAGCTGCGCATAAAGCTGAAATCTTTTTTCGTGGTCAGCGCATAGCCTGACAACGAGAAGAAAATCAGTGCGGTAGCAGCCAGAGCCTGCCACACAACGTTACCCATGCCGGCATGCAAATAGCGACCGACGATGGGGGCCAAGAAAAAACCAAGGAAACCGGTGTAAACAAACGTCCAAACCAAGCCCATCGCGCTGTCGGCGGTTTTATTGATGAGGTTAGGCAGGAACCAGGCACCGGCAAAAAATACGATCAGGCTGATGATGCCGATTTGAAAGCCGATTTGCAGGCCGACAAACGCCATCACAGCGGCAAACAACACGTTTAAGGCCAACAATTGGTACGTGTTGCGCAGCACTTTATTAACGCTGGCAATGCGATCGGCACTGCTGGTGGTGTAAACGGAAGCTTGATAGTCCATAGGAAATGACCTCATTAAGAAAAGGCAACAAGCATGCGCTTGATGTGAGCGCATTATTGGGGTTTTTTACGGAAATTCAAGCAAATCCGGATTTAGACAACTTGGCGCTTTGGCAATGCCAACAAAGGTTGTGTGGTTTCTATGATGCCGCCGCCAAGACAGATCTCGTTTTGATAAAACACCACCGACTGGCCCGGCGTCACCGAACGTTGCGGATCATTAAAGATGACGTCGCAGTCACCGTTGTCGTGCATCCGCACACGGCAGGCGACGTCGGTCTGGCGGTAACGCACTTTGCACGTGCAATCAAACGCAATAGCTGGAGGCTTACCCGCGACCCAGTGCAGTTGACCTGCATACAACTGCGTGCTCATCAAATAACGATCGTCATGACCTTGTGTCACGATCAATTCGTTGCGATCCAACTCTTTGGCGACAACAAACCAAGGGGTTTCATCGGCGCCTTTTAAGCCGCCAATACCGAGCCCTTTGCGTTGCCCCAGCGTGTGATACATCAAGCCATTATGACGGCCGATTTTTTTGCCTTCGGGTGTCACGATATCGCCTGGCTGTGCTGGCAAATAACGCGATAAAAACTCGGTAAACCGACGTTCGCCAATAAAACAAATGCCGGTTGAATCTTTTTTCTCGGCAGTGCTGAGTTCAAGTTCGGCGGCAATTTCGCGCACACGCGGTTTTTCGATATCACCGACCGGAAACAACGCGTGCTGAATTTGCGCCTGTTGCAAAGTGTACAAAAAATACGATTGATCTTTATTTGGATCAACGCCGCGCAACATTTGTACTTCACCTTCAATATCACGACGACGGACATAATGGCCGGTCGCGATCATGTCGGCGCCTAATGATTTGGCAAAATCCAAAAACGCTTTGAATTTGATTTCTTTGTTGCACAGAATATCGGGATTCGGCGTGCGGCCGGCTTTGTATTCCGCTAGAAAATGCTCGAACACATTGTCCCAATATTCAGCGGCGAAATTGACAGTGTGAAACGGAATGCCCAGCTTGTTTGCGACCGCTTCGGCGTCTTGGCGATCTTGCGCGGCTGAACAAAACTCATCGGTGTCGTCTTCTTCCCAGTTTTTCATAAAGACGCCTTCCACAGCGTAGCCTTGCTCTTTCAGCAAAAAGGCCGACACCGACGAATCAACGCCACCGGACATACCGACGATTACACGTTTGGGACTGGACATGGGATTACCGAACAATTGGGGAGCGCGATTTTACGGATTCAGGGGCCAGTTGTCAGTGTTGGGGCTATACTGAAAAACGGGTGATCACTTGCCTTGACCAGATAGGCGCCAGCAAACAAAAAGAAAACACTTTCCAACACATTGGCGATGCCCAGTGCCGAAAAGAAATGAACAGACGGTTCGGCAACACCGAAGACAATAATCATTAGCGCCAATAACAAACACAGCCAAACAGCTGATTTTCGAATAGCCTCGTTCCCCGACCATAGACCTCGGTAGGCGTACAGTATCCCGACACTGATCGCGATATGCAGCATCCACCAAAATCCACCTTCAGCCAGTTCGACTACCGTGCGACCCAGTGAGACAACGCCAAATAATCCAACCAAAACAACTAAGCCGATGGGTCTTTCCTTGCGCAACCTTAACTTTTCGACTTGCTGAATTTCGTTTGTCGGACCATCGGGCTCGACAGAGGCCTGTGGTGGCAAATAGGGGTTCGACGACGGATCACCGCTCATTATGAAACGTATCCACCGCCGACAGCGGCAATCGCTGCCCAGCCAAATAATCATCAATACAGCGTAATACCAGACCTGAGCGGGGGCGGGCACCGGCGATTTCAGCGCGGGTCAGCCAATGGCAGGCGAGAATATCCGCATCATGTGGTTGCGGGTGAATGTCACCGTGTAGCTGGCCGCTGAAAGCAATACGCAGATAATCGCGACCATTGCGCGCCGCCAGGTGATAAATGCCGACGATTGAATCGGGCTTAAACTGCACACCGGCTTCCTCAAATGCTTCTCGGGCAACGGCGGCAAGGATGGTTTCGCCCCGTTCAACATGGCCTGCCGGCTGATTCAACACGCGGCCGCCGTCCTGGCTATCACATTCTTCAACGACCAAAAAACGTCCATTTTGTTCGATGATGGCGGCCACGGTGACAGCGACGGTCATGATGATCCTTGGGCAATAAGATGAAAACTTGAGTTGGGTGCGACAGACCGCTAGCCTGTGCCGTCTTTTACCAACAGGGGACGGCCGATGTTGCCGATTAGCGGACTTTACGCGGCGTTGTTGACCATTGTAGTGATAACGCTCGCATTGCGGGTAATCCGTCAGCGCTATGTGCATCGCGTCGGTCTGGGCGACGGTGGCCAAGAAAGCTTGATGCGGGCGATGCGCGTGCACGGCAACGCCATTGAAACGATTCCGCTATCACTGTTGCTGCTGATTATTCTCGAAATCAATCATGCCGGCGCAACCAGTTTGCATATTTTCGGTAGCTTATTGTTGATTGGGCGCGTGTTGCACGCTTGGGGCATGAGTCGAAAATCGAGCCATTCATTTGGACGTTTTTGGGGCATGTTAACCACATTGCTGGTGCAGATGGCGATGGTAGTTGCCAACTTGTGGCTGTATTGGACACCCATAAAATGATTACCAAAACATTGATCGCAGGAATACTTTTTATGATCGCAACTGCTCAAGCTGAAACCTTTGCGCTCGCGATTCATGGCGGCGCCGGCACGTTGTTGCGTAGTGAAATGAGCGCTGAACGTGAAGCAGAATACCGCGCAGTATTGGAGCGATCGTTGCACGCCGGTTACACCGTGCTGCAAAAAGGCGGTAGCAGCGTGGATGCGGTAACGGCTGCGATCACGATCATGGAAGACTCGCCGTTGTTCAACGCCGGAAAAGGTGCAGTTTTTAACTACGATGGTAAAAACGAACTGGATGCCAGCATCATGGATGGCGGCACATTAAAAGCCGGTGCCGTTGCCGGCGTGCAGCGCGTAAAAAATCCGATTCTGCTGGCACGTGCGGTGATGGACAAATCGGCACACGTGATGCTGATGGGCGAAGGTGCCGAAAAATTTGCCGCTGAAAACAACATTGAATTGGTTGATCCGAGCTATTTTCACACCGACTGGCGTTGGCAGCAGTTGCAGAAATTAAAAGCCAAAGATAAAGACGCGACGAAGTTATCCGAAGATCACGACAAAACCTTGCCAGCAAAATCCGCCGAGCTGCTGCGCGTGAACGACAATAAATTTGGCACGGTCGGCGCGGTGGCGCTTGATAAGAACGGCCAACTGGCAGCGGCGACCTCAACCGGCGGCATGACTAACAAACGTTGGGGGCGAGTAGGCGACTCACCGATCATTGGTGCGGGCACTTATGCCAATTCGTTCTGCGCCGTCTCGGCGACGGGGCACGGTGAATTTTTCATTCGCGCGAATGTCGCACATGATATCTGCGCCCGCGTTGAGTATCTGCACGAAGACATCCAAACCGCCGGAGATCGCGTAGTGATGGATAAGCTGAAAAAAATGGGCGGCGAAGGTGGTGTGATCATTATTGATAGACAAGGCCGCGTTGCATTGCCGTTCAATTCGACCGGTATGTACCGAGCCAGTATTGACGTCACAGGCAAAAAAGTTGTGGCCATTTTTCGCGACTAAATCGTTTCAATCTGCAAGGGTGTTGATGACACTTGTTGTTAAACGCAAAGCTCGGTAATGTGTGGGCAAACGGCGCAAGCCATCAGGAGACTGTAACCAATGCGCAAGTTGTTTTTATTCGTAAATGCTGTTGTCTTGAGCCACACCGCGTTGGCGTCAGGCGTCGTCGAAACACGTCAAGAATTGTTCAAGTCCTTTAAAGAGGAAATGGGCGCCATCAAAGAGATCGTTAACGCTGGCGCTGTCGATAAACAAGCCCAACTGAATAAACACGCACAGACATTGGCAAAAGCCAGTGAAGAGCAGTGGTTGCATATCGACGCCTATTTCGCTAAAGGCGAACACAACGGTGATACCGACGCGTTGCCGTCAATCTGGGAAGACTTCTCCGCCTTTCGCTCTGCTGCCGATAAACAAAAACTGGCGATTAATAACTTTGTGGCGGCCAGCCAAAAAAACGATGCGGCTGAGTGGAAAAAAGCCTTTGGACAATTAGGTGGCAGTTGCAAAGGCTGCCATGAAAAGTTCCGTAAAGATTAAATAAAACCATCACTGGATGGTTTTACATCGTTGTTCGCAAGGCGGCTTTAGGGCCGCCTTTCTTTTTTTCTCACCATTTACGTGGTGGCTACTTATCACCAATAACTTGCTGAAAGCCACCACACTGGAATCGCAGCAATAGCGGCAATCACCAGCGTTTTCAATGCCGACACCGAATGGAAATTCTGAACTGGCAGATCAGTCTTGCCATGCAGCATTGGTGCGATCAAGTTCTGTTTTTTATAAAACAGGTAATAAAACACGGCAACAATATGCAGCGTAATAGCGAGTAATAAAACATTGAAATTGATTTCATGGACCAATTCAAAAAGCTCGACCAGCGTTTCCGATACCGAACTGTAGAATGGCCCTTCCATGGCAATATCATCGCTTAAAAACAAGCCGCTAAAAATCTGTACTGCGATTAAAAATAACAAAGCAAGCACCATCAAGGCGCCTAAGGGATTGTGGCCAGCATGACGAATGCTGTCACGAACCGTCAGAGTTCTCGCATAGGCAAAGACCTCGGCGGGTTTTTTTACAAACGAAGAAAATCGCGCGCTGGTACTGCCGGTAAAACCCCACACTATGCGAAACAACAGCAGGAACAGCAGCACAAAGCCAAGACGGGCGTGCCACAACATCGCGTCAAACACAATATTGCGCTCGGCCAACGCATCCTGAATGGCTTCGCTGTTTTCGGCGAGTAACCATTGCGCGAGAATCAACGGCAACAACGACCAGTGAAATAATCGCACTGGCACGTCCCACAAGGTATTGACTTGCTTAGTCATGACAAAAATCCAGCAAAGTAGGCATGTTGATTGTAACTATAGCCGAATGACCTGCCAGTGCAGAGTGTAAGCCACACTGGTAAAGGTTTATAAAAAAAAGGCGCCGATGGGCGCCTTTTTTATTTACCAAGCATTCATTTCTTTCAGCAGATTTTCCGCTTTGTCGACGTAGCGCATTTGCCACATCATATAGCGCCAATCGCAGTGAATGGTGCGCGTAATCGCCGGATCAAAATACCAATCCGAAATCACTGAGTCGAGTGTGCCATCGAAAGCTAATCCAACAAATTCACCTTTTGCGTTCAGCGTCGGTGAGCCGGAGTTGCCACCGGTGATGTCGAGTGTGCTTAAGAAATTGACCGGCACAGAATCCAACGCCGCTACCGCATACGGACCAAATTGACGCGCTTTGATGGCATCCAGCTGTGCTTGTGGAGCTTCAAATTCGCCTTCGCCAGTGGCTTTTTGCTGAATGCCGCGCAGTGTGGTGAAGGCGTTCCACTGCATACCATCGCCGCGTTCACGATTCTTGACATTGCCGTAGGTGATGCGCAGCGTGCTGTTGGCATCCGGGAACACGGCTTTGCCATTGGCATTTAAGTACGCGATCAACGCGCGCATATAATTGGAATAGGCCATTTGAATATTACCGGCCAATTCTTTGTCGCGCGCTTCGCGTTTGATGTCACCGTCGAGCATTGCGACGGCGATGCGTATAAAGCTATCGTTGCTGGATTTGAAATCAGCCGCTGATTTTTCAAACCAATTCAAACGGGCATCGGCGTTGTGCAGCTTGGTGGCGGCATACAAGCTGTCGACTTTTGCTTTGATCTCGGCATCGGACATACCGTCTTTGATGCCAAATGCGGCATCGATGCTGGTATCACGTTCAGCGGCCGGCTGTTTGGCGTAATTAGTGAGGGCAAACGTTAACAGTGCTTTGTCGACTTGCACATCAAAACGACGCTCGACCGTTTGCAAACTTTGTTTGATGCGGGGCAGATCGCGATCTTGGAAACCACTTTCACGTTCCATATCCGGTTTGATGCGCTCAACAGCCAAACGATTCAAACGGCGGGCAACCGATAATAATTGCGATTGGCTTAAAAAGCCCATCCAATACTCACGTTTGGCCAGTCCGTCGCGCTCAGCGATCAATTTTTCGATTTTCGCGAGATCGGCGGCGTACATTTTTTTACGTGCTTTATCGCCGTTAACCCAAGCCATCAAACCGGCATGTTGCTCGTCTTTGATTTTCTGCAGACCGGACTTTTTGAAACCTTCAAGCTGGCCTTCAAAGTTCTTTTCAGAATTATTCAAACTGGCAACCGTGCTCGCGTACTTAATTTCGGCGTCTTTGCGATCTTTGGTTTCGTTCGCAATGATGTCGAGAATATCATTGATGGTTTTATGCATCGCCGGATAGCGCCAGCCAAACATAAATGCCACTTCAGAGGGCAGACGATGGCGATTGGTGCGGCCCGGATATCCGGTCACCATGACAAAATCACCTTCGTTCAGCGGATCGGTTGCCAAACGCAAATGATGTTTCGGCTGGTAAGGGACATTGTCTTTGCTGAAATCAGCCGGCTTGCCGTCTTTGCCAACATAGGCGCGGTAAAAACTGTAATCGCCCGTTTGACGCGGCCACATCCAGTTATCGGTATCGCCGCCAAATTTGCCGACACCTTCGGCGGGTGCGTGCACCAAGCGCACATCACGCACTTCCATTTGTTTAATCAAATAAAATTTCAACCCACCAAAATAGGTGTACACATCACAACGATGACCCACGTCTTTTTCGCATTCAGCGACAATTTTTTTGCGATTGGCTTCTATTGCATCGTTACGCTTTTTGCCGGTCAGTTTGTTGGTGGCTTTATCGATAACGGTGCTGCTCACATCAGTGACGTCGGTCGTCACATAAATACGACTACCAGGCGCAGCAGGTAATTCTTCTTCAAACGTTTTGGCAAGGAATCCATCGTGCAGCAAATTGCGCTCTGGTTTCGAATTAAATTGAATGCTGCCGTAAGCGCAATGATGATTAGTAACGGCCAAGCCGTTGGGGGATACAAACGAAGCGGTGCAGTTACCCAGACTGATAATCGCGCCAAGCGGAAACTCGGTCAGGCTGGTCAAATTATTCGGATCAATTTTTAATCCGGCTGCCGTCAGTTGTTTGCTGATCTCCGGCATCTGTTGCGGCATCCACATGCCTTCATCGGCCATCAGGCCGCTGCTTGCAACGGCAAGTGCCAATAGTGCTTTTTTCATCGTGACGTACCTCGTCTGTCCACAAAATGTACGGCGTTTTCGCCGATGCGCGAGTGTAGACAGAAGTGTCGTCCAATTGAAGCAGAATCGATCGATGCGAATAGCGTTAGCGCGCGGTCCAACCACCGTCAACAATAATGGATTGCCCGGTAATATTGCGCGCGGCGGGGCTCATTAAAAATGCACAAATACCCGCCAATTCTTCCATGCTGATAAACACTGATTTGGGCATTGGCTTCAACATGATTTCAGCGACGACTTGGCTTTCGCTCATATTATATTCACGTGCCGTTGCGGCAATCTGTTGGTCGACCAACGGTGTTTTGACATAGGTGGGGCAGACTGTGTTGATCGTGATATCGGTATCGGCAGTTTCCAGTGCGATGACTTTCGATAAACCCAACAGGCCATGTTTTGCGGCGACATACGCTGATTTGTACGGCGATGCGACGATAGAGTGAATCGATCCGATATTGATGATGCGGCCAAATGCTTGTTGTCGCATCAGTGGCAACACCGCTTGTGTCATACGTGCTGCACCGGTCAGCAAAATATCGACAAGCTGACTCCAACGTTCGATGGGAAATTGTTCCAATCGCGCCACGTGCTGCACACCGGCATTGTTAATCAACACATCAATACGCGCATGCGACGTTAGCAGCGCTGCAATGTGCTCAGGTTGAGTAACGTCAATGAGCTGTGTACTGACTGACGGATATTTCTGGCGCAACGCCGCAAGCGCGTTTTCACTGATGTCTGTTGCGATAATGTGATGGCCTAGTGCCGATAAATGCTGCACTAAACCCTCGCCAATGCCGCTGGCGGCGCCCGTGATCACGATATTCATGGTTGTTCCGCTATTCAGTCGTGGTGTCGCCAAGCGTAAAGGGGCCATCTTCATTCGTCTTTCCTACCAAAGTGCTATGGCAGGTTTATCAGCGCACTGCATACTGGCAATGCACAGACGAAAGTCCTAACCTAGCAAGAGTGTTGCAACGTGCTGACGCCGATGGCCTACCGATTTATTGTTGCCGATGATCACCCTCTATTTCGCGCTGCGTTAAAACCCGCATTGCTCGGCGTTGATGGCGATGCGCAAATCACCGAAGCCGACACATTGGCGTCGGTGATCAACGAATTGGAAAATGACAGCGAACGTGATTTGGTCTTGCTTGACTTAAGCATGCCAGACAGTATCGGCTATACCGGCTTGATTGAAGTGCGCCACCGTTTTCCAAGCATCGGTGTGGCGATTGTCAGTGCGCAAGATGATGTGGTTGTTATGCGGCAAAGCATTGCGTTGGGGGCCGTCGCGTTTATTCCCAAATCAGCGGCGTTACCGGTGATTATTGAAGCATTACAAACGGCGTTAAACGGCGTGACTTGGTTGCCGGAAGCGGCGCGCCAAGCCAGCGACAAAGACACCGATACCGAATTGGCCGAGCGCATTGCCGCATTGTCGCCGCAACAATTTCGTGTGCTGTGCATGGTCGCCGACGGAAAATTGAATAAACAAATTGCATATGAATTGAGTGTGCAAGAAACCACAATCAAACAGCATGTGTCAGCGGTGCTGCGCAAATTGGGTTTAATCAATCGCACGCAGGCGGGCGTATTATTGCGTTCGTTGCAGCAAGCAGGGCGTTTGGCCATCACCTGAGTAGGGGCCCGCTTGCGGGCGATTTGTGCCGAAACCACGTTGTCGTCCGCAAGTGGTTTTCTACGCGTGGCGAATTTCAATCAATCATGTTCAAAAGCCTGTCGTTGCAACACGGTTTGCAAAACGCTGCGCAGCGCCAACGGTTTGACCGGTTTCGCCAAATAATGGGCGCCGTGCTCTTGCACAAGTTGGATCAGTGATTTGTCGCGAACGGCGCTGATCAAAACCAGTGGCGGTCGTGGCTCCGGTAATTGCAACCACAGATCGAGCCCGGTATCGCCGTCATCCAATTGGTAGTCAGCCACAATTGCATCGTGTGCGTGGATATCGGCGCGCGAAAATTCTGTGCGATCGCGTGTGAGTGTCGTTTGACATTGCCAGCTTTTGAGCACGGCATCCAATCCTGCCAGCATTGCCGGATCGTTATCGAGGCATAAAATGGTTTTATTCGACAGCGGCGTGTTGCCGTGAATGGTGCGCGTCGTTGTTTCATTGGCAGTATGTTCGGCTATCGGTAAACGCAAACTAAAGCGCGAACCTGTTCCGAGGGTGGATTGCAGCAATACTTCGCTATTCATCGCACGCGCCAAACGTTGCACAATCGCCAATCCCAAACCATGGCCGCCGGGCACACGTTGCGAGCCCGCTGGTGTGCGACGAAACTCTTCAAAGATCCACTGCTGATGTTCGGGCGCAATACCAATACCGGTATCGCTAACGCTGATTTCGATATCGCCGCCGTGCACATCCAAATCGACGCGTACCGAACCGGCGTCTGTATAACGCAGCGCATTGCTGATCAAGTTTTGCAGCAAACGCCGCAACATGGCGGCGTCGGCTTTTACACTGACATCGCGATCACTTATCTGCAACAGCAACCCTGCTTTTTGCGCAAGCGGTGCAAATTCATCATTAAGTTGTCTTAGCAAGCGCGCGAGCGGTACCGCAACGATTTCTGCTTTGATGACACCGGCATCGAGTTTCGAAATATCGAGCAAGCATTTCAGTAATTCTTCATTGGTTTGCAATGATTCATTCAGTTGTTGCAACAATCGGCGACCGTCATCGTCGTTAACGTGGGCATGTAACGCATCGGCAAATAGTTGTGCGGCATTCAGCGGTTGCACCAGATCGTGGCTCGCGGCCGCCAAGAACCGCGTTTTGCCAGCATTGGCCGTTTCGGCCTGCCATTTGGCCTGGCTTAACGCGGTGTTGGTCGCGGCCAATTCGGCAGTGCGTTCCGCGACACGCAGTTCCAAGCGTTCGTTGCTGGTTTGCAGCTCGCGTTGAATATGTTTGTGTTCGCTGATATCGGTGTAACTGGTGACGTAGCCACCGCCTGGCATGGGCACACCATGAATCTCAAGTACGCGACCATCATGCAGTTGACGTTCAGTGTGATGTGGTTTACCCATTTGTAAATGCGCCAGTCGGCGCGCAATAAATAAGTCAACATCATCAACCTGCTGAACATGATTCGCGTTAAAGCGCAACACATCGGCGATCGGTCGGCCGATAAACAAAAAGTGTTCAGGCAATTTGAACAATTGCACATAACGCGGGTTCCACGCGACAACTTTAAGTTGGCGGTCGATTACAATCACGCCCTGTTCCAGCGTATTCAGGGTTGTCGACAGCAGTGCCTGATTAAATTGCAAAATATGCGACGCTTCATCCACCAGTGTTTCGACATCGTCCGATGCATGACTGCGGCGCAGCGCAACATGCAATACCGAACGCGCTGATGCAGCACCAACTACGCCGGTAATTTCTCGCAATGTGAAATCAAGCCAGCGCTGATCGGCGCGCATATCCAGTGAATCCAGTTGGCGCGCCTGCGCCTCTTGATAAAAACGTGCACGCGCGCTGTGTTCACCATAAAAGCGCGCGACAATTTTTATCAGTTCGCTAACGGGCAACGTTGTGGTGGTTGGCCACAATGATGTCTCGGCGCTTTTGCCAACAAAACGTTTGGTCAGCAATCGTTCTTGCAATGTTTGGGTTGAAAACAATGACAGCACAACAAAACAAAGGGTGTTGCCACTTAAGCTAATCAATGCGCCATGTGTAATGACATCCCAATCTTGTAGTCCAAACATCGCTTGTGGTTTTAACCATGCGATACCAAAAAGGCCGTCATTTACCCATTGCGGAGGCATCCAGCCGGCGCTGGCAAAATCCGGCATCACCAATGTCCAAAACCACAACATGCTGCCAACAACGAGGCCGGCCACGGCGCCGCGCCGATGCGCACGTGACCAGAAAAGCGCGGCGAGCAGTGCTGGCATAAATTGCGCCACCGCAACAAACGACACCAAACCAATCGCGGCGAGTTTTTGTTCGGCAACAACTGATTTGTAATAGAAATAGGCGCTGAGCAAAATGCCGGCGATTAAGAATCGCCGCAACCACAACAACAGCGAGTTAAACGGTAGTGGCTGTTTGGTGGCGGGTAAACGCAGCAGCATCGGCACAAAAAAGCTGTGTGACACCATCGTACTCAAGGCAATGCTCGCGACAATGATCATGCTGGTCGCGGCGGCCAATCCGCCGATAAACGCCACAACGGCAAAAAAAGGTGACCCCGTTGCCAACGGCACATTCAACACATACGTATCGGCCGGCATTTGCTGACCAAACAAGGCATTGCCGGCCTGAATCAATGGCAACAGCGCAACACCCAAGATCAACAAATAAATCGGCACACCCCAACGTGCTTTGCGCGTGTCTTCAGCATTGCTGTGTTCGACCACCGTCACATGAAATTGTCGCGGTAATGCCAGCATCGCAAACACCCCCAACAACGCCTGTGTCAGGTAAGCAACTCCGCTGGCCTGCGGTGAATCACGTGGCGTTGGCAACGGCGTTGATGGCACATCAAGTTGCATTGCATAGACCGCGACGGTGAGCAACGCAATCAATTTAAATACAGATTCAAATGCAATAGCGACCATCAATCCGGGCTGTTGTTCGCTGGTGGCGGTGTGCCGTGCACCAAATAGAATCGTAAAGCCGATCATCACGGCAGTAACAAGCAACGCGGTGTCGCGCCACCAAATATGGTGATCATGATGCTGTGTCAGTAAATCAAAACTGAAGGTCAGCGCTTTTAATTGCAACGCGATATACGGGATGATGCCAATCAACGCAATAAACGTGACGGTGCCGGCAATCAGCGACGAACGACCAAAGCGTGCCGAGAGTACGTCGGCTATGGACGAGAGGTTTTGTTCTTTGCAAACACGGATCAATTTGGCTAAAACGAATCCGCCAAACAGAAACAATAAAATCGCGCCCAAATACGTGGGCGGAAAATACCAACCGGTTTCAGCCAACTGACCTACCGAACCGTAAAATGTCCACGTTGTGCAATACACACCAATCGACAGTGTGTACACATAGGGATGCCAACGCGACCATTGCGGCGTGCGCGACCATTTGTCGCCAGACAATGCGATCACAAATAACGTGAGCATCCACGCCAGTGCTAATCCCGACAACAAACCGGGGCTGATCATCATCACTGCAGTTGTTTTTAAACGTCGTGTCGCGAGGCTATAGCATGAACAGCAAAATCGCCAGCACTGTGCCAAGTGCTGGCACCACGACCGTCATGTACGCCATCGGCATATACGCGCGGGTATGCGTCTCTTTGCAAATGGCGCGAATGGTGGTGACGACATAACCATTGTGCGGTAATGAATCGAGCGCGCCCGACGACAACGCGACAACGCGATGCAGCGCTGATGGATCAACACCTTGCGCTAAATAGTGCGGTGCCAGCAATGGTAATGCGATCACTTGGCCGCCCGATGCTGAACCCGTTAAACCGGCGATCACGGTGACGGCAATTGCGGCACTCACCAACGGCGAACCGGGAATCGCGGTGACCATCGTGACCAATTCTTGAAAACCACTGGTGTGTTTGGCTACCGCACCAAAACCGACAACGGCAGCCGTGTTCGCGATGGCAATTAACGCACCCAATGCCCCCTCGGACAACGCTGAGCCAGGGTTGCGCATAAAACGAAAATTACAAATGACCGTCGCCAACATGCCGCCTGACAATGCGATGATCAGCGCAGATTGTTTTAGGCTGTCGTGCAAAAAAAATGACAATAACAACACCACGAACAACGGTGCGACGCCGAGCAGCGGATGCGGCAGCGCATCATTGTTGAGTGGTTGTGGATCGCCGGCCCATTCTTCAAATGTTTCACCGCGCTTTTTGTCACGCTTAATTAAAAAATCCAACCAGAAATAGCCCAACACGGCCATAAAAAGGGCAACCACCAAACTCACCTGCCAACCGGCATACGGCGTTGTGTGCAAATATTGGATCGGGATCCAGTTTTGAATCTCAGGTGAGCCAGCCGATGTCATTGTAAAGGTTACCGAACCCAAGCCGATCGTTGCCGGAATATAGCGACGTGGCAAATTGGCTTGTTTGAATAGACTGAGCGCCATTGGGTACACCGAAAACGCAACAACAAACAACGACACACCGCCATACGTTAAGACCGCGCAGGCGATAATAATGGCGAGTGCCGCGCGCTTCATGCCAAAGGCGCGCACCAACGCCGTGGCGACGCTGTCGGCGGCACCAGTATCCTCCATTAATTTGCCGAACAAGGCGCCGAGCAAAAACATAAAAAACCAGCTGGCAACAAATCCACTGAAGCCATTCATATAACTGCTGATCAGATCAACACCGTTATCCGTCAGCAGTGGCAACAATGGCATTTGCGCAAATAACGCGACGACCAATGCGCAAACGGGCGCCGCCAGCAATAAGTTCCAATTGCGCAGCGTTAGCCACATCAGCAACGTCAATCCAAGCAATACACCAAACAGACTCATCATGGGGTTCCGTTAGCAGAACAACTGTCGCTAGTATTGGCAGCGCTGTGCAACGCGAACATCCTACTATCGTACAGCTGCGCATCACTGTTGCGCGGTGTAAGGTCTTGCGTAACGCCACAATCCATGGCGATAACGATAAGACGGAGAACAGTTATGCAGGCCCATTCCCCATATAAGAAGCCAATGCATTTGTCGGCATTGGCGTTATCGATTATCAGCGCCATCACGACGCCTGTGATGTCGGCTGATGCTGCGGTGCAAGACGAAAAAAGCGTCGACAAAGATGCCGAGGTCATTGAAGTCGTCACGGCGCGTCGTTATCGCGAAGCGCTGAAAGATGTGCCGGTTGCTGTGTCCACTTTTTCGGAAGATAAACTCGACAAAATGGGCGCGCAAACCGTTGTCGATATTGAACGCAGTGTGCCGAACTTGACCGTTAACGCGAGCCGCGCGACCAATTCAACACTGACGGCCTATTTGCGTGGTGTCGGTCAAAATGATCCGTTGTGGGGGTATGAACCGGGTGTTGGTTTATATATCGATGACGTTTATTTCGCGCGTCCGCAAGCCGGGGTGTTGGATATCTTGGATATCGAACGCATTGAAGTATTGCGGGGTCCGCAAGGCACGTTGTACGGCAAAAACACCATTGGCGGCGCCATTAAATACATCACCCGTGATCTGCCTGATGTAACGCGCGGTTATGTGGATGTGGCGATCGGCTCCTACAACCAACGTGATGTCAAAATCGGTGTCTCGACGCCGATTACCGATGAATTGGTCGCTGGTTTATCGATCGCCAAACTGTCGCGGGACGGCTTTGGTGAAGTGGTTGGCGATTCACCTTATGCAGGTGACGACATGTCCGACAAAGACATTTCGGCTTATCGTGTAAACATCACTTGGACGCCAACGTCGAATCTGAAAATCAAATTGGTCGCCGATGATATTCAAGACGACTCAAACGCGCGTGGCGGTCAACGTTTGACAACGAGCGGTTCTTCTGCAGGTTATCCAACGGTGTATGAACCGCTTGATGATCGTTATGATTCGCGGCAAAACCTTGATCCCGCCAACACAGAAGTCAGTTCGAGCGGCAACGCACTGACAATCAGTTGGGATATCGACAGCACATGGCAATTCAAATCGGTCACTGCCACCCGTGAGGGTGACACGCTAAGCGATATCGATTTTGATCAACTGAATCGCCCGACGTTCGACGTGTTGGCGATTTATGAGGACGAGCAATTCTCGCAAGAATTTCAGTTGAACTATAGCGGCGACCAACTCCATTTTGTTGCGGGCCTATACGGTTTTGATGGTGACGCCTGCGGCGAGTTTGACAATGTGCTGGCACATGCCGGCATCACACAAGAGACCTCAGGTTGTGTAAACACCAAGAGTCAATCGTTGTATGCGCAAGCATCGTTTGCGTTCAATGATGTTTGGTCAATTACAGGTGGCGGTCGTTACGATAGCGACAAAAAAGACGCCAATGTACGTTTGCGTCGCTTTCTCGGCTTGAACGATAGCGGTACAGTGTTGTTCGATGGTGGGTTCGCGGATGAGAAAAAATTCACCGAATTTTCACCGCGTTTAGGGGTTGAGTTCAACGCCAACGACAATACCATGATGTATTTTTCGTATGCCCACGGCTTCAAGAGCGGCGGTTTTAATATGCGCGGTAATATTTTGGTCGACCCCGAAGCAGGCCAGCCTTTTGATCCCGAAACTGTTGATACGTTGGAATTGGGTATTAAAGGTTCCTGGTTGGATCGGCGTTTGACCGGTTACTTTGCCATCTTTGATCAAGATTACAAAGACAAACAAGTTACCGTCGGTACAACAGTCGGCGCCACACCGGTTCAGCGAGTGTTGAATGCGGCTGAAGCAACCGGCAAAGGATATGAAGCAGAAATCAGTGCCAAAGTGACCGATGATTTAACCCTAAACGTTATCTACGGTTATTTGGATGCGCAGTACGATAATTTTGTCGGTTCAATTACGCCTGGTGGCGATGAAACTGACATTTCCGATACGGCACAAATGATCAATGCGCCAGAAAAACAATACAGTATCAGCCTGTCTTACAACGTTGATGTGTCCTTCGGGCGATTCTTGTTAACGGCTGAAAAGAGCTATCGTGATGATGTCTACGTTTTTGAAACCGCGACGGCAGTTGATCAAGATGCTTATTCATTGACCAACGCATCGCTTTTATTTTATCCGAACAACACACAATGGCGTTTTGCATTGCAGGGCCGCAATCTCGGTGATGAAGAATACCGCACCGGTGGTTACAATTTCCCTGGCAACACGTTCGACAATACCGTCACCGGTTTTTACGGTGACCCCAAAACTTGGACCTTATCTGGAAGCTATACGTTTTAATGTAGTCTCTGCCCATTAGGTCATCTTGTGATGGCCTTTTTTGCTTCTCTTTTTGCTGGAGTGTTGCATGAAAACATGGTTGATTATTGTGGGCGGCGTGGCGTTGAACACAACATTGGCAAATGATTTGCCTCAGTTATCGTTGCACAAATCGTTCACCGTCAGCGGTTTGTCATCGGGTGCCTATATGGCCGGCCAATTCCATTTGGCGCACGCCGATGGGGTAGACGGTGTCGCGTTATTGGCCGGTGGCCCGTATAACTGCGCGGACAATTCATTGATGACCGCCTTGGGGCAATGTGTTGATAAAGGTGGCGAAAAAATTGATGTCAAGCAGTTGGTGGTCAACATAAAACAACGCAGCAGTGATGGTCAGCTGGCGACGTTCGATTCTTATTCACATGATCGGGTTTGGCTTTTTCACGGCACCGCTGACAAACGCGTTGCGCGCAGCGTTGCCGATGCCGCGCATCAGTTTTATCAACAATTATCGACTACGATAACCGTGCGTTACATCACTGATAAATCGGTCTCGCATGTATTTCCAACGCAAGCGCAGGGCGGTGATTGCACTGAATCAGTTTCACCGTTTGTGTCGGCCTGTCAGTATGACGCGGCAGCGGAATTGCTTTCCTTTTTATTACCAGATCAATCATTGATTACGCCATCGGGTGCTGGGCAGTTAATGACATTTGATCAAGGAAAATACGCGTCTGATAATACCTTGGCCGATACCGGCTATGTGTATGTGCCGGCGAATTGCAAAGCAGGACAAATCTGCCGTTTGCATATTGCCTTTCATGGCTGCCAACAAAATGCTGATTCAGTCGGCACTGCGTTTGTCGAAAAGGCCGGTTACAACGCCTGGGCCGACACACACAACGTGGTCGTACTGTATCCGCAAACCAAAGCGTCGATGATGCCGTTAAATCCGAAAGCGTGTTGGGATTGGTGGGGCTACACAGGGGCTGACTACGCGACAAAAAACGGAAAACAAATTCAGCACGTGGCAAATATGGTGAAGGCGTTGCGAAAATAGACTTTCGAGCCAACGTGTCAAAAGTGCTCATCCACATTTCATCCATTTTCTCGCTGTCGCAAGGCGGTGACTGAGGATTAGCTACGCCTATCACAAAGAATCGAGGGTATCACTGAATCGCGTGTCATTCCGTGCGCAGCAAAGCGCAGACACGGAATCGCTTGCAGGAAACTCATGGTGGTTTGGGTTCCTGCAAGCGATTCCGGATAATCGCTTCGCGATTTCCGGAATGACAGACGGTACTCAATCTGTGCACCCCTGTGGGGTGCGTTTAGCAAGGCCACGATCTACGAAATTGGTTCGCTTATGGAAGTCGCATTGCTGTTTTTTACAAAAACTCTGCAATTACTTTCGCCACCAATTCGATTTTCACCACACCATCCAAATGCCCCATACCGCCATCAAATTCAACGACTGTGGCTTTTAATCCTTGCGATTGTAACTGTGCTGCTGCTTCATGCGATAGCGACGGTGGAAACAAACGATCGCCTGTTGATGGCAAAAACAAAAATTCTGCTTTTGCTTGTTTCCATTTGTCGCCGACATTAAACAGTTGATACGCGCGCGCCATGTACAGCAAATGATTGGCATCGACCAGCGCACCGCGATCAATGCCACGCTGAACCAGAAAGCGATTCACGGCAAAATCATGTTGCAACGTTAGCGCCGGCAATTGATTTTCATCGGCCGGCTTTTGTGCAAATTGTTGTTCGAAAGAAAAACTCAACGCGGAATGCGTGATGTGCCGCAGCGCTTGTGACACTCCCTGACGGGGTGGCTTGCCGTTGTAGTAATTGCCGTTCTGCCATAAGGGATCGGACAAAATCGGTTGCATCCACAACCCCAATTCGGCGACCGAATACGCGGGCAAATAGAATCCGGGTCCGGTTACAGCGATCACGCGCGATACCCATTGCGGATAACTCGTTGCCCATTGCAATGCTTGAATGGCGCCGCCTGACGCGCCCGCGACGGCGTAAATTTGTGTAATACCGAATGATTCCAACACCGCTTTTTGCACGTTAACAAAATCGATCACCTGCAATACCGGAAAACTCAGCGCGTACGGCTTTTGCGTGGCCGGATTAATCGTCGCCGGACCGGTTGTGATCACCTGCGCATCGTGCACGGCCAAATTAACGGGCGTATCTATCGAGATGACAAAAAATCGCGTCGTGTCGATGGCCTTGCCGGGGCCAATAATCGCATCCCAATAACCGGTGGCTTTATCGTCGGCACTGTAGCGGCCGGCCGCATGCGAATTGCCCGAAAAGTAATGCGTGATCAAAATGACGTTGTTGCGCTGCTCATTTAATGTGCCCCAGTGTTCATACCCGACACGCATGGCGCTGATGTGTCGGCCTTGCGCGGTGGCGAAATCAGCGATCGTAAACACCTTTTTCTCGGTCCATTCGTATGCACTGACAAAAGTGCTGGTGAGCAACAGCAGGGCAGCTAAGATATGCATCGGGTGAGCTCTGGTTTGGCCAAGTTGTATAGACGATAAGGGGTTCGGGTCCATCTGTCATTACAACGAAAGTCGGCTTGTTGTCGGCAAATGTGGCTTGAATGATCGGGCCACTGCAAAAAGTTGTATAGATGGCTGGACATCTAAATTTAAATCAGCCAGAGTCAACGCCCACGCATAACAATGCATAAAGATGCGAAAAAATTCAGCGGGAGCCGTTGCTTCAACCGGCGCTTGCGGGTTTACGAAGCCTAAGGAGTCTCTGATCAAATCAAACTGTCATTCCGGAAACGGTTTTATCGTTATCCGGAATCGCTTGCAGGTCGCAGTAACACTGGCTCGTTTCCTCAAAGCGATTCCGTGTCTCCACTTCGTTGCGCACGGAATGACACTTGATCAGAGGTTTCCTAAACATGATCGCATTAAGTGAGATCCAGATTTGGAATCAGGTCTAAATTCACCACCCCCAACCCCCTCCTTAAAAACAGGAGGGGGCTTTAAAGCCCTCCCCTTTTTTTAGGGGAGGGTTGGGAGGGGTAAAGGTTTTGATCCACAATCAATGCGATTTGGTTAGAGCGCAGATAGCGCAAAACGCTGAATCTTAAAAAGCAACACACATCAACCGACACACAACGTAAACAGACCATGACCACACGCGCCATCAAAAAAATTCTCGTCGCCAACCGCAGTGAAATCGCCATCCGTGTGATGCGCGCCGCCAATGAACTAGGCATTCGCACCGTCGCCATTTACGCGGGCGAAGATCGTTTTTCATTGCATCGTTTTAAGGCCGATGAAAGTTATCGTGTCGGTGAAGGCAAAAAACCGGTGGATGCCTATCTCGATATTCCCGATATCTTGCGTATTGCACGCGATGCCGGTGTTGACGCGATCCATCCCGGTTATGGTTTTTTAAGCGAAAATCCCGAATTCGCTGAGGCTTGCGCCAAAGCCGGCATCGCGTTTATTGGCCCGCAACCCGATGTAATGCGTCGCCTCGGCAATAAAGTGGCCGCACGTGAACTGGCCGCGCAGGCAAACGTGCCCACCGTGCCGGCGACCGGACCGTTGCCACGTGAAACCGATCAGATCCTGGCGCAAGCGGCTGGCGTGGGTTATCCGTTGATGGTCAAAGCGAGTTGGGGCGGCGGTGGTCGCGGCATGCGTGTTGTCGACACCGAAAACGATTTATTGGTGAATGTTGACGCCGCACGTCGCGAAGCCGGTGCGGCGTTTGGCAATGACGAAGTGTATTTAGAAAAACTCGTGCGTCGTGCGCGCCATGTTGAAGTGCAAATCCTCGGCGATACCTTGGGCACCTTGGTGCATTTGGGCGAGCGTGATTGCAGTGTGCAACGTCGTCACCAAAAAGTCGTTGAACAAGCACCGGCGCCGTATTTGAGCGCCGAACAACGCGAGCAACTGTGCAGTTACGCACTCGCGATCGGGCGCAAAGTGAATTACACCCACGCCGGCACCGTTGAATTTTTAATGGATGCCGACACCAGCGCGATTTATTTCATCGAAGTGAATCCGCGCATTCAAGTCGAACACACGGTGACCGAAGAAGTGACCGGCATCGATATTGTTAAAGCGCAAATTCGCATCACCGAAGGCAAAAAAATTGGTCTTGTCGAAGGCGAGGGCAGCACTGGTGTGCCGACGCAAGATCAGATCCAATTGCGCGGTTATGCACTGCAATGTCGCATCACCACCGAAGACCCTGAAAACGGATTTCGCCCTGATTATGGCCGCTTAACCGCTTATCGTTCGCCAGCCGGATTTGGTATTCGTTTGGATGGCGGTAGTGCTTATGGCGGCGCGGTGATCACGCCGTATTATGATTCGTTATTGGTCAAAGTGACTGCACGCGCCGGTACACGCGCCGAAGCGATCCGCCGTATGGATCGTGCACTGCGCGAATTTCGAATTCGCGGTCTATCCACCAATTTGCAGTTTTTAGAAAACGTGATCAACCATCCGTCTTTTATCGACGGCAGTTGTACAACACGCTTTATCGACAACACGCCGGAATTGTTGCGCTCAACACCGCGCAAAGATCGCGCGACCAAATTGCTGCGATTTATTGGTCAAACCGTTGTGCACAGCTCACCCGAAATGAAAGGGCGCCACGTCACCGCCAAACCACATGACGCGCATGTGCCCGACACCGCCATTCTGCAGCGCCCGATTGTGCCCGGCACCCGCGACAAATTGCGCGAATTGGGCCCCGAAAAATTCGCCCAATGGATGCGCAATGAAAAACGTGCGCTATTAACTGACACAACCTTGCGTGATGCGCACCAATCGTTGTTCGCGACCCGTATGCGCAGTCACGACATGCTGCGCATTGCGCCGTATTACGCGCGTCTGGCACCACAATTGTTCTCGCTCGAATGCTGGGGCGGTGCCACGTTCGATGTGGCCATGCGTTTCTTAAAAGAAGATCCATGGGTGCGCTTGCAACAATTGCGCGCCGCCGTGCCCAATGTGTTGCTGCAAATGTTGCTGCGTGGTTCCAATGCGGTTGGCTACACCAATTACCCCGATAACGTCGTTAAATACTTTGTGCAGCAAGCGGCCAAAAACGGTATCGATCTGTTCCGCGTCTTCGATTCCTTAAACTGGGTCGAAAACATGCGCGTATCCATCGACGCCGTGCGTGAAACCGGTGCCTTGTGCGAAGGCGCCATCTGTTACACCGGCGATCTGTTCGACAAAGGTCGCCCTAAATTTAATTTGGCCTACTACATCAAATTGGCCAAAGAACTCGAAAAATCCGGCGTGCATATTCTCGGCATCAAAGACATGGCCGGTGTTTGTCGCCCACGCGCGGCGCGCGAACTGGTCACCGCGCTCAAAAACGAAACCGGATTACCAATTCATTTTCACACCCACGACACCAGCGGCATCGCCGCCGCCAGTGTGCTCGCGGCATTAGAAGCAGGCTGCGACGCGGTCGATGGCGCACTCGACAGCATGAGCGGTTTAACGTCACAACCGAATTTAAGTTCAATTGCCGCCGCACTCGATAACAGCGATCGCGAAACGGGCATCGAACAAGGAAACTTGCAGATCTTGTCGAACTATTTTGAAGGTGTGCGCAAGATCTATGCACCGTTCGAGCCCGATATTCGTTCCGGCACTGCGGATGTTTATCGCCACGAAATGCCGGGCGGCCAATACACCAATTTACGCGAACAAGCGCGAGCATTAGGTTTAGAAGCGCGCTGGCCCGAAGTCGCCAAAGCCTATGCCGAAGTGAATCAATTATTCGGCGATATCGTCAAAGTCACGCCCACCTCAAAAGTGGTCGGTGATATGGCGCTGTTTATGGTCGGCAACGGTTTAACGCCGGCCGATGTCAACGATCCCAACAAAGACATTAATTTTCCGGAAAGTGTTGTCAGCTTGTTTAAAGGCGAACTCGGTTATCCACCCGATGGTTTTCCAGTCGAGTTGCAAAAGAAAGTGCTGCGTGGCGCACCGGCGATCCCGGGTCGTGCCGCCGCCTCAATGCCAGCGGCCGATTTAAATGCCGAACGCGCCAAAGCCAAACAACTGTGCGAACACGACATCAGCGACAGCGATTTGGCGTCGTACTTAATGTACCCCAAAGTGTTCGCCGACTTCGCCAAACACCGCAACGATTTTGGCCAAGTTGATGTATTACCCACACCAACATTTTTCTACGGTTTAAGCGACGGCGAAGAAATTGTCGTCGACATCGAACCCGGCAAATCCTTAATCATTCGCCTATTAGGCCGCAGCGAAGTCGACGCCGACGGCTACTACAAACTGTTCTTCGAACTAAACGGCCAAGGCCGTCAAATCCGCGTCCCCGCCAAAGCCGAAAGCGTCAAACAACGCAAAAAAGCCGAAGAGGGTAATGCAAGCCATGTTGGCGCACCGATGCCGGGGCGGATTGCATTGCTGAATGTGAAAACGGGGCAGAAGGTTAAGCGTGGTGATCCGTTGCTGGCGCTCGAAGCAATGAAGATGGAAACCATCTTGCGGGCGGATATGGATGGCACTGTGGGCGAAATTGAAGTGAAGGTGGGGCAGGATGTGGAGGCGAGGGATTTGTTGTTGGTGATAGCACTCTGAGCCGATTCTAAGCATCAACAAAGAGCGTTCAAAATGAACAGCGAACTCAAATTGATGTCCGGGCAGAAATTAAGGAGTAACTGGGATGCGCCTACATATCGAATAATGTTATTTAAGCCTATAGGGCTTTACCCCAAGGGATGCCTTTTCACGCCAAACTCATTTTTCTCGGCTGATGAAGATTTGGTGTTTTCGGTGACATATAGTTGTTCATGGAAAGCACTCGACGAAGATATTGCCTATTCTGAGTTTGATTGGGCCTCTCCCGAAGAGCTGCGCACGCTGGGAGCGATACTGCTAAGTGAAAAAATTGGGGATGCACTCGTTCGGTTCTATCCTGTTACACGGTACTCACCCCGAATAGATTCAGAATATTTAGACTTGTCTAGTCGTGATACAGTAAGCGCTGTAAAAGAGCTGTTAATTGAAAAATCTAATAAACCAAGACCAAGATCTGGTGATGACGTTATATCAGAATGCGTCGGTGGCAAGTATCAACTTGTTTCGCCGGACAGATATAATCTAGATAGGCTCCAAATATTCTGGAGCAAACTATCCGTAAGTAACTATGTTTTAATGAGGGGGATTACTTCTCTTATAAAAGCAGATATGCTTTCTTGTTATAGCGAGTTTTGGGAGGAGGCAATCATAGTTGCTTATATCGCGTTAGAGTCGTCATTTCATCTAGTTTGTAGAGAGTTGAAATCCAAGGGTGTACTTGAGCCGACCGCTAACAATGCGGCGCGATGGCTATATGAAAATTTTGATAAACCATTCGGATTGCCCGAGCCAACGATAGAAAAATATTTTCAAGAATTTTACGAGGATAGAATAAAAGTCTTACACCCCTCAAGTAGATATGGAGAAGCACCATTTTCGCCAATAATTCATGACGACTATACACATCTTAGACGTTCGTTAAGGGAGGTATTTTCGTATATTACGGCGGGCGAACATGGTGAAGATTACTATGAAGAGATAGAGCGACATGCAAGATATTCTGTATCGATTAATGACTCCAATCAAGCGTAGGGCGCAATAACCGAAGGGCATTGCGCCGCATTCAACAATTCGCAATACTCCACCAATGTCTATTTACCGCCGCGCCTTTGTTCCGGGCGCAACTTACTTTTTCACCGTTAATCTATTGCAACGTCAATCAAACGACCTTTTGACGCGGCGTGGTGATGTTTTTCGTGCAGTCACTCGTTCCGTTTAGCAGCGAGCGTAGGGCGCAATAACCGAAGGGCATTGCGCCGAATTCAACAATTCGCAATACTCCACCAATGTCCAATTACCGCCGCGCCTTTGTTTCGGGTGCAACTTACTTTTTCACCAATCTGTTGCGGCGCCAGTCAAACGACTTGCTGACGCGGCATATTGATGTTTTGCGTAAAGTCATTCGTTCGGTTAAGCAGCGTCATCCATTTCGTATACATGCGTGGGTGGTATTGCCGGATCATATGCATTGCGTTTGGGGATTGCCGGAAAACGACGACGGCTTTTCAATGCGTTGGCGGCTGATTAAGTCGAATTTCTCAAAAGCGTTACCAATGGTCGAGTGGCGATCGGCTGTGCGTCAAACTCGTGGTGAACGAGGTATCTGGCAAAGACGGTATTGGGAGCATTTGATTCGTGATGAAGACGATTTTTCAGTTCATATGGATTATGTGCATATAAACCCGCTTAAACATGGTTACGTTGCACTCGTTGCCGATTGGCCTTATTCAACCTTTCATTCGCTTGTCGAAAAAGGAACATATCCACGTGATTGGGCTGGCGGCGATACCAAAAATTTATTAACTTACGAAGATTGAATACGGCGCAATGCCCTTCGGTTATTGCGCCCTACGTTTACTTGGAGGGTAAATGGTTTTGAAAATGCTTTTGTTGCTTGGGGCTAGCTTTATAGGGGATTTGCCGGTGGTTCCGCTGTATTACGTTTCCGCTGATGTGGCTGTCAATGCACCAAAGACACCGACTGATGTTATTTCTGTTTTCGGATTTGAACAATTTCTTGTATCAAACAAAATGATGAGCAGTAGATATATCACGGCAAACTGCGTCTCCGTTGAAGAATCGGTGAAGCAGGGGGAGTATGCAGGTGATACAGCGCAAGCGGGTCAGTGGATAGAAGCGCAACTACTATGCAACCATTTGAAAATGCTCCAAAATATGAAGGTTGCAAAGGTAAATCACCTTAAAGACGACCATTTCTCAAACTTCGAATTTTTCAAGAGCCTTCTGCCATCTGGCGTTTCTCCAGTTTCGTCACGAACTTTGCTCGAAGCCCGCTGTACAACGGAGTATTCGTATTGCATTACAATTAATGATATAGAAGAGGAAACTGGGTATAACATGGGGCAAACGTTTACGTTTACCTTGCAATATGCAGGTGATCTCAATGGTGACGGAGCTCAGGATTACGTTCTATATTTGCAGCAAAGGAATCTCGGTGGAAATGGTTTTTGGGGAACTCAGATGGTTGTTACGCAAAAATCAGAGAAAGATCCAATTGAGATGTTATCTCTAGATTGGCTTAATCCAGCTGGTGGTGGAAATTGATGGCGGTTTAATCCGATGTAATGAGCAAGCGTAGGGCGCAATAACCGAAGGGCATTGCGCCGAATTCAATAATTCGCAATACTCCGCCAACGCCCAATTATCGTCGCGCCTTTGTTATGGGCGCAAGATACTTCTTAACCATTATTCTATTACGACGTCAATCAAGCGACTTTTTAACGCGCTATATTGATGTTTTGTATGAATGACCGTAAGGCAGTAACATTGCGAAATTTTTAAACTTGCAATTATCTCCGAGAACGCAGTGCAAGAAATGTTGATTAGACAGGCAGTGCCGAGTGAGCTTGCCTCCCTTCGAGAATTGCGCAATCAGTCTGCGTTAGTAGGCTGTCGTGATGTTTATACACCGGAACAATTAACGGCCTGGCTGGCGCGACCGTTACCAAAAAAAATGTTGCGCCTTATCGAGAGTGGCTCGGTGATTGTCGCAGAACTGGGTGTTGAAGTGGCGGGCTATGCGGCGCTTGATTTGACATCTCAGGAAGTGGAGGCCGTGTTTGTGTTGCCGGCGTATGCCGGCTGCGGTGTTGGTCGCGCATTATTGCGTGAACTTGAGGCGATGGCGCTTATTTCTGAGCTAAATCGTTTAAGTCTGTCGGCTTCACTCAATGCCGTGTCGTTTTATCGTGCCGCCGGTTACCGCTCGGTGTCGTCAGGCGAGCTGGTGCTTAATGATAGCCAATCGCTAGGTTACGAGAAGATGGAAAAATGCTTAACTGCAAACATCAGAACCCCGTAGGCCAATATGGCATCGTTGCCAAAGGAGTCTGCAATCCATGCAACCGAATTTAATCATTCATGAATACCGGGACGAACTAGCGTCGGTGTTTCGCGACATTAACGTGCAATGGATTGAATCCATGTTTCGCCTGGAGCAAGTGGATCGCGACGTGCTTGATCATCCGCGTGAACACATCATCGACAAAGGTGGCGTAATCTTATTTGTTGAGTTGATCGGTGTTGGCATTGTAGGAGCCTGTGCGCTGAAAAACACCGGTGGCAGCGCGTATGAGCTTACTAAAATGGGTGTGCTCGAATCAGCACGTGGGCACAAGGCGGGCGAGTATTTGCTGAATGCTATTATCGATCGCGCTCACGCAATTGGCGCCGATCCGTTGTATTTGCTGACCAATACCCAATGCGCCGCTGCGATACATCTTTACGAAAAGCTTGGGTTTGAACATGACCAACACATCATGGCGACTTACGGTCGGGACTACGAACGCTGTAATGTCGCGATGAGGTATCGAGGCAAAAGATAAGTCGTCTTCGTGATTGCTGACAAAGGAAAGCAACATGCACCCAGATGTCGCGGAATACAACCAAAACCAGGATGCCACATTTCAACGTGTGTGTGATTTGCTGGCACACGAGATCGACAAACATCTGCCCGGTGCTGTAAACAAAGTATGGCATGCGCATCCGGTTTGGTTTATCGAAGATAATCCCATTGTGGGATATAGCAAACAAAAGCCCGGTATCCGTCTGATGTTTTGGAGTGGGGCGGATTTTGACGAACCGGGATTAGCTGTTGTCGGAAAAAAGTTTAAGGACGCCTCCATTTTCTTTAATGACGTTTCCGAGATCAGCAAGATCGATCTGAAACGGTGGCTAAAAAAGGCGCAATCGATTCAATGGAATTACCGAGATTTGGTTAAACGGAAGGGGCGTTTCGAGCGATTGAAATAGACGGCTTTTAAGTAAAGTTAACGTCAAAATCAACCACTCCCAACCCCCTCCTTCGAAATGCAAGGAGGAGCTTTTAAGCCCTCATTTTTATAAGGGGAGGTTTGGGTGGGGTTGAGTATTTTGATCTTGGACATTTGCGTTTCTGTTTAGTCGTTTAGTTTTTATCTACTTTGGAATAGAAAACCACATGAAAGAACAATTCCAAAACACCATTGAAATAGCGTGCACACCAGAGCAGCTTTATCGCTACATAACCCAACCTTCGCGCTGGCATGAGTGGCATCCCAATTCAAAGTCGGCGCACACCGAAACGCCTGTGCTTTCTGCTGGCGACAAATTCACCGAAATTATCGAGCTGCAACCGTTATCGCCGCTACCGTTGACTCTGACTCGAAAAACTCAACATCAAGTGCTGTTGGCAGAACCCCATCAGCGTTGGCAAGTAAGGGGCGAAATGGCAGGGGGCTGGTTGCAAATCAACTATGAGTTTGTGGCATCAGCAATTGGTGTGACATTTACCCGGACGTTAATTTACGAAGCCAAGGGAGTTCACCGGCTATTTATGCCCTTTTTGAAATCGCGGATGCGTGCGATTTCATTGATTGCACTTGGCAATTTGAAAGCGAAACTTGAAAGCAGCTGCGCGAACTGAGATTGCCCATATTTGCGGTGGCACTTTGCATTTATCAGTGCCACCGCATTAGCCTTACGAATTTCACCGTTTTGTCGGCACCGCCAACGTCGACACACGCGTATTGGTAAATGGAATATCAACATGGTACGCGTTTAATTGTGGCGGACTATATTGTGGATCGTTGGTGTCGAGCACGAGGGCCAGATGATGCCCGGCAGCCACATCATAGGCGGTGGCGATTAATTCGATGGCGACGTTGTGATCGCGATCGGTTTCGGCGTTCCACAATGTGACGGGGCCGTGCGTGATCAAGGTGCCAAAGCCAAATGCATCAACATCGTACAAATAAGCAATCGTTTGCACACGTGTCGTGTTGGGGCGCAGCCATATCGACACGCGTGGCACACCGCGAATGCGCATCGGATCGCGCAATTTGGGCGATTCGTACGTGACGGCAAGCAAGCGATTGATTGTGGGAAGGTAGCTGATGATTGGTGTCGCTAAATGCGCTTCGAATAATGTGCTGACGACTGGGATGCCGGCGGTGGCGCCGGACAATAAGCCGGAATGATATCGATCAACGCCGCTGCTGCTGGGTAGCGTTTTGCGGAGATCGCCGTTGCCAAACCAGTCGCGTTCGCCAAGATAAAATACTTCGTCATGCACACTATTGTCTGGCCAATCGGCAAACGTGTCGCGTGTCTGATCCAGCTTTATCGCCATGCTGACGCGCGGTTCGAGTTCGATGCCGTTGGCGGTGTTTTGTAGCCAACGATCAAACCAGCGTTGCACATTGGTCCACACATGATTACGCAAACCGAGTAAACCACCGAGTTCGGCCGTAGCATGATTGCCTAAATTCAGATCGAGTTTTTTCGGCCCTTGCAATTGCTGATAAAACGTCATCATTGCGTTTGGTTCAAATAATTCGTCGCGAAAGTTGTTGCTGATATAAATCGGCAGCTGACGTTGATTTAATGCCGCCAAACCGATTTTGGGTGAGCGACTTTCTGCCCAGTCCAATGTCGCCGCGATGTCACGCCGAAACAGTAAATTGTTGTACATTTGTGCGACGATTGGGTCCATGCGTCCTGTTAGATAACCGGCGCCGAGCAAAATGCCGCCCCACACCATATCGGGTGTTTCACCGCCATAAAGTGCTTGCGACAAATCGGCCCAACCGCTTAACGCGGCCACGGCGCGCACGCGGGGATCGTGCGCGGCACCGAGCAGCGAAATGCCTGCGCCAAACGAAATTCCCGCAACCCCAATGCGCTGCGGATCGGTTGCGGTGTTAGCGATAAGCCAATCGAGCACGCGCGAAAAATCGGCCATATCATCCGGGCCTGCCACGTTGACAAGTCCACCAGAGGTGCCAAATCCTCGGGTCGCATAACTGAGCACGACATAACCTTTGCTTGCCAATTGCGCTGCTTGCACAAGGTATTCATGGTTATCGAGTGCCCAGCTGTTGACAAACACGATCGCTGGAACTGGTGTCGTGGCAGACGCTTGCGCCGGTGTCATTAGCGTGGCCGCCAGTGTCACACCGTTATGACCAGGCAACCGCAAACCGTCACGGATCACAATCTCAGCTTGCGCCTTAGTTGCTGCGAGTAACGCACTGCTTAAACACAATAAAAGACCACAAAGGGTGCCGAACCGACACCTGAAAAGGTTGATCATGGAAGTATTCCTTACGCGTGATGTAAGTAATGTTGAATGCTCGCAACGGCCTCACCCAGAACGGGCGACTCGCAGAACGCGTTGCCAGCCGATATGTGGACGGATGACCGACCACGGAATGGATATAGCAGGATCTACGCGATTTGCCAGTACGGAAAGTTCGCGCAACGTGCCGTCACAAACTGTTTCGGTGCAGAAACAGTGACAGTCTTACTTTTATATCTTATTGTCGTGACTCATTTTTTTCGAAAGGAATCTCGCCATGACATCACTACGACTTGTTCTTTGCTTTGACGGTACCGATAACACGCCCAAAGATCGCACCAATGTGTGGCGCACGCACGAATTGCTGGCCGAAAAAGACTCCACCGGTGTGATTCAGAAAAAGTTTTACATCCAAGGTGTCGGTACTGAATTCGGCGAAATGGTTCGTGGCAGCATTTTTGGTAAAGGTGTTACGCGCAAAATTCGCGAAGGCTACGAATGGCTTGCCGAAAATTACGAAGCGAATGCCGAGATTTATATTTTTGGTTTTAGCCGTGGCGCGTTTACCGCGCGCAGTTTAATTCAAATGATTGCCTGCTGCGGACTTGTGCACAAGGGCACCTTAAAGGAATGGAGTTCCGAGCAAGTTTTCGATCGTTACGCCAAGATTTCGGAACAAGATGATGAAATCGTTCGCCCCATATGGCGGCTGCGCTATTGGCAACGAAATCCAGACAAAGCCCCCGCCGGTTGGCGGCCCGATAAAGATGAAACGCGATTGCTGGATGAAACGCGTGTGCGCGAAGTTAAAATCCGCATGGCTGGTTTATGGGATACCGTCGGCGCGATCGGCGCCGATGCCTTGCACAATGATGACGCCAAACGTGCTAAATCAGCGGCACACAACGTGCGCCCAACCCGCGCGCAAGAGTATGGTTACCACGCCTTGGCTATTGACGAACACCGCCCGATGTTTGAAGCAACGTTATGGCGCACGTTCACGGTAGAAGGTGAAGAGGCCAGCACAATGTCGCGCTATTCGCCGTATTACGAACAACGTTGGTTTATCGGTGCGCATTCCGATGTCGGCGGTGGTTATGGTGATGACGATTTGCCCGACATTTCGTTGAACTGGATGATGCAAAAAGCCTCACAACTTGGGCTGGCGTTTACGCACACCGTCGAACCGCGCCCCGGTGCATGGCACGACCCCATTCACGACAGTTTCAAAGCGTTTGCGGGCAAGATATTAAACATTTGGGACGAAATTGCACCGGGCGATCAACGTCATTATCGCGACATTGGCAAACCGCCGCGCGCCGTCAATGCGGTGAATGGAACCGCTGGCGTGTTGATTCCCATCCACGAAACAATTGATGACACGGTGCTGCGACGTTGGGTGGAAGATCCAACCTATCGTCCTCCTGGTTTAGTGAACTATTTTTTGCGTAATCCCGACAAACTGCCCGCAGGCACCAGCACAACGCAACGAACGCAACGCATATACGCCCGCAAATATTGGAACGCCACCGGTGTGTTTTTGCGCCCCAATGCGCGCTATCGTGTGCGAGTGGTGCCCGGTGTTGGCGAACCGTTGCATGATGCCAGTTACACGGCCAAGAGCATTGATGGCGAAGACTGGAATAGCTTTGCCCACAAAACTGCCTCGCTTGCACACGGCAAACGCAAAGACGATGCCAATTGGTTCGCCTTGATCGGCACTGTCGATAAAAAACACGATCAAGTCCTCAAAGATGGCGGTGAATTCTCTGTAAAAGTCGGCGGCCAACTGTTCTGCTATTTCAACGATGTGCAAGTGGAATGGTTTTACGAAAACAATTCTGGCTGGGTGGTATTGGATATTGAACAGCTGGAGTGAGCTGATCGACATACGAATGTTGGTTGTACCTAAACCTGATCGCATAAAGCGCGATCCATGATTGAAAATAGATCAAAATCCCCCCAACCCCCTCTTTTGAAAAGCAAGGAGGGGACCAAAATTCTAATGCCGATCAGTTAAGCTCAATCGATCTTTTGTCGGGCGGGCTTTAGCCCGCCAATCGGCGGCCTGAAGACCGCCCTACGAAGAAAAGTTGTCTTAACTGACTGCATTAGGCCAAAACCCCTCGCTTTTTTTTCAAGGAGAGGAGCGGGTGGGGTGGCGAATTTTTGATCCAGACTTAAAGCGTTTTCGTTTATTTGTTAAGAAATCACTCGTCGCTGCGCATTGGGTGTTGTTTCATGCACGCTGCGCCATGCCCGGCGCAAACTGCGAGCGCTGCTGTAGCCGCTGAATTCGGCGATGCGTTCGACCGAATGGTTGGTGTCGCTAAGCAAACGCTTGGCGTGATCGAGTCGAATATGTTGTTGGTAATCATGCAGACTGATTTGCGTAGTGTCGCGAAACGTGCGAGTCAAATGACGCACAGACATGTGAACGGCTGTAGCGAGCTCTTCAAGTGTCCACCGTTTTTCAGGATGACGACAGATCAAGTCTTGTACGCGATGAATTTTGCTTTGCATATGATTGCGCCAGCTTAACCAAGGGCTCAGTTGTGGGTCGTCTCCACTGCGACGCAAATACACCACGAGATCGCGGGCGACGTCGATGGCGGTGGTTTGCCCGCACCATTCACCAATTAAATACAACGCCAGATCCATTCCGGAGGTTACGCCGGCGCTGGTGTACACGTTGCCATCTTGCACAAATATGCGATCGTCACTGACGCGCGCAGTCGGTTCGATTGACGCTAAACGCTTGCACAGATCGTGGTGCGTTGTGCAGTGCTTATTATGCAACAGTCCCGCTTGCGCAATCACCAATGCACCGGCGCACACGGCGACGACTTGATGACTGGATTCAAGCGTTTTCTGCAACCATTGTATGGTTGCAAGACAGGCGCTCGAACGCAGCGGGTCAGTTTTAGCGTCACTAAGATGCAAGCCCGGAATGATGACAACGGCATCATGCGGTAATTGATTGGGCAGCGGTTCAATGTCGGCTAGCTTAACGCCTTCTCCGACATTCAACGTGGTGTCGGTGCCAATTAAATGTAAACGAAATGACACACCCGCCAATGAGTTTGCTGTGCGAAATGCTTGCCATGGACCTGCCATATCAAGCAGCAGCAAACCGGGCATCACTACAAAATAGATGTCACGCATGATGAGCGAAAAATTCTCCGGCGCTTGGCAGGGGTAAGCGCATAAGTGCCACGTCGTGCAATCATCGAGACTTTTATGCGCTTTACATATTGACCGACGCACTACCGTTTTGATCAAAAGCGAATCGTTCTGATATTCAATCCTGCAAACCTCGCAGACATTCTTCAACGGTCACGATTTTGGCAAAACGGTTATGTAAAACGAGCTCGGTTTTTTCTTTGATCTCGGCCGTTTCATAACGACGTCCACTGACAGGGTGAACCATTGGAAACGTCAATGTGGCTTCGGTCACGTAGTCGATGGCATAGCCCAGATCGAAGCCAACACGCGCAGTCGTTTCACAGCACTGTTCGGTGCGGATGCCACTGATGATCAGATGATTGATGTTGCGTTCGATCAACCAGCGCTGCAAGCCCGTGGTGTTAAACGCGTTGTGCGCTTGCTTGACGAACTCAACAGCATGTGTTTCGGGCAAAAACGTCATCGGCTTAACCAAGCCCGAGGCGCGACTGAAGTTGGTGTCGCTGTCTTCATGCAGTATACGCACGATCGGGACATTTCGGGCCGTAGCACCGGCTATCAGAGCCAGCGTTCTGTCCTGAAATTGTGCCAGATCGTCCGTGCGCCAATAGGATTGGTGCTCGAAAGATTGCTGAACATCGATAAGAAGTAAAGCGGATTTTTTACGACTTTCCATGATGCTGTACGGCCTGTTGGTGAGTTGACGAAGCACAGCTTAAGACCTTCCGGTGTAAGGCGAGAGTCCCCTTTGAGACCAGTAGGGGACATTTACGGCCATCCTTGTGTTGCTTAGGGTCCTTGCGTTAGGTCGTTTTTTCCGATACCGCGCGTGGCGGATGCGGCAGGTGAACCGACGTCACTGCGTCATTTTCGGTGACGGTGGGCGGGGGAAGCCGATACCAGAGCGCCAAATCTGGAATTGTTTATTGAAATGGCATAGTGAAACCCGACGTGAAGGTTATTCTGCGTAGATACGACCATGCGCTTCGTTTACCATGCACGTGAAATATTGCTTGTTGCGAAATTTCCTCAAGGAGAGATGATGAAAAAACTGCCCGCCGTTTTATTGGTTTTAGCAACTGGCGCAGCCCTTGCTGATGTCAGTGTGCCCATGCAACTCGTCGATGAAAAAGGCGTTGGTGTCAGTGTGGGTAAAGTGTCGATCAGTGAGTCGAAATATGGTCTTGTCTTTACGCCGTTATTGAACAGCATGCCGCCAGGCATTCATGGGTTTCATCTGCATCAAAACGCCAGTTGTGAACCCAAAGAAAAAGACGGAAAAATGATCGCGGCTGGTGCAGCGGGAGGCCACTATGATCCAGCTGGTAGCAACGCCCACGGCACACCGTGGGGAGAGGGGCATTTGGGCGATTTGCCAGCATTGTTCGTTGATGCAAACGGTTCTGCGACACAGCCGGTGTTGGCACCCCGGCTCAAACTCAGCGATCTCAATGGCCGTGCATTAATGATTCATGCCGGTGGCGACAATCATGCCGATCACCCAATGACGCTAGGCGGTGGTGGAGCGCGCGTTTCTTGTGGCGTTATCAAGTGAGTCATCAACGCCGGTAATACGACAGCGTTGGTCGGTACTGAATCCACTAATCGTCGTGACGTGTTGTTTTGCCGAATCCTATTTAATGTGTGATTCGGCAAAACACCGTTTAAAGCGATAACCAAACACATTTCTTTTAGGGATTCATCAGTATGAATGGTTTCATTCGCCTAATCCTCGCAACGAGTTTTTTGAGTATTCATCCGTCGTTGCATTCGCTTGAACAAACCTCTGCTGTAACCGTCGCCAATGTACTAAACACTGGCAGCAGCTGGGACGGGAAGCCCCTTGCTTATCCCGCTGGTCCATCAGAGGTAACCGGTTTACTCGTTAACATTGCGCCCGGTGGCGAGACGGGATGGCATTTACATCCGGTTCCTTCTTTCGCGATGGTGATAGAAGGTGTGTTGGAAATTCAACTCAAGAATGGTGACAAGAAACAGGTAAAAGCGGGAGAGGCATTTGCTGAGGTTGTTAACACACTTCATAACGGCCGCAATATTGGTGATGTGCCAGTAAAACTTATCGTGTTTTACGCGGGGATAAAAGATCAAACGCTATCGGTGAAAGAAGTTAAACCATAATGGACTAATCGCTGACCATTTCCCCCACCCACTAACGCAGGTGAGGGGGGGCAAATGGTCTTTTTGGTATGTTCAAAGCACAATGCGCATTTTCAGTTTGGGTTCGTGATGGACGTGATCTCAAACTGAAATATTCACAACTTAAGTTCTTTTATAAACCCGCACATAATCGATTTCATAACGCTGAGGTAACACCGTGCTGCTGTCGGGGTTGCCGGGCCAATTGCCGCCGATGGCCAAATTGAGGATCAGAAAGAAGTTGTGATCAAAAACCCATTGACCATTTACATTGGCCGGAGTTGCCGTGTGGTAGCGTTGGCCATCAACAAACCAGCGTATTTCATTCTCCACCCATTCGACAGCCACCACATGAAATGCATCGGCGATGTGCCCGCTGCTGATGCGATAGGCGCCACCAAAGCCATTGGCGCCGGAATAATTGGGGCCATGAATCGTGCCAAATATGCGCTGTGTTTCGTAGCCGACATTTTCCAAAATATCGATCTCACCGCATTGTGGCCAGCCGACAGATGGCAAATTATCACCCAGCATCCACAACGCTGGCCACATGCCTTGTCCCCGTGGCAATTTGACGCGTGCTTCGATTCTTCCAAACTTCCAGCTGTGCAAGCCTTGCGTTTTTAATCGAGCCGATGTGTAGTCGCGGCCGCCGTATGCCTCGCGGCGCGCTTCGATAATCAATTTTCCATTTTCAATACGCGCGTTTTCACTGCGGTTAGTGTAATACTGAAGTTCATTGTTACCCCAACCACCGCCGCCGGTTTCACGTACCCATTTTGCGGAATCGATTTGGCTACCATTAAACTCGTCGCTCCACACCAACTGCCAACCGCTTTGATCGCCAGAGCTGATTTTTATCCAGTTTAAATTCCAACCACCCTCCAACGCGGCAATGCCCAAACTGAGTTCACCCGCAGGCAGCTGCACGGTGTGTTTAACCGTGGTCCAGTTTTGCCAACCACCGGTGGCGGCAATATTCATTTGTCCAAAAACAGTTGAGCCACCAGCGCGTTCTAATTGCAAACGTCCGCCGCCATTCAAACTGGCCACACGGTATTCCACGGTGTAGTTGCCGGCTTGCGGTAGTGTGATGCTGGGATACGATAACCAGTCACCGCGATCGATCCAACCAACGTTGAGACCGCCGCCGACATCACTTGTTGATTCGGTTTGTGTACCCGATTGTTGCGCAAAATTTTCCGCTTGAAGGGTGATCGCGAAGGGCGGTGGCACATCGACGTTTTTGATCTCAAACCAATTCAGATTAAAACCGCCAGTTAACGCGGCTAGCGCAATGGTTTGTGTGCCCGCATCGAGCTGTATGGTGTGTTTTATCGTTGTCCAGACTTGCCAACCATTGGTTTGAGGTACCGTAATGTTGCCATATGCTGGTGTGCCGCCTTGTTTTTCAATTTGCAATTGACCGCCGCCAGCCAAACTGGCGACGCGATAGGCGATCTCATAACGTCCCGCAGTAGGCACATTGATTTTGTAGGCCAGCCAATCGCCCGAATCGATCCAACCGATGTTGCTGCCGCCACCGGTGTCGCTGGTGTTTTCGGTTTGCACACCATTTTGTTCACAAAAGTTTTCCGCTTGAATTTGTGCCGGTATTCCGACGGATGAGGCCGTGCTGCATCCCGGTGGTGGTGGTGGCGGTGTGTCACCCAATTTATCGGAGCTGCGCACAATGTCGCGCACTTTGTTTCCACTGGGGGTCAATGCCGTCCAACCACCCGTATTGCTCGCACCGACAGGTAACGCTGACGCGCCTTCGTTTTTGTCATTGAGCGCCCAATTGGCGTGATGAATTTTATTTTGCCGCATGAACGCAACCCACGCATCGGTCTCGGTGTGATTGACGGCGCCATCGCCACTGGCATCGACGGTTCCCCATTCGGTGACGAATAACGCAATGCCATTGTTTAACGCTGTGCGGGCTTTATCGCGTAACCATTGCCCATGTGTGCCAGCATAAAAGTGCAACGTATAAGCGATATTGTTGCCTGCGATGGGGCTCAGCGACGCTTCGTCAACGAGTTGTGACCAATTGGGTGTGCCGACGATAATTAAATTATCGGGATCGTGCTGGCGAATGGCCGCGATAATGGCTTCGGCATAGGGTTTGATAACACCGGTCCATGAAACCTGAAGCGGCTCATTGTACACTTCGTAAATGACGTGATTTCGATGGCCATACAGTTGCGCCATCTCGCGAAAAAAGGCGACAGCGGCGTCGCGCTGGTCTTCGGCGTGGTGTGAATGCCAATCAATAATCACGTATTGATCATTGGCAATGGCGGCATCGACAACGGCGCGCACGCGGGCTTTATTACTGGCGGGGTTGGACAAATAACCACCGCCTTCATTGATTCCCATCGCGGCGCGTACGATCGTTGTTTGCCAATCGTTTTTTAGCCAGCGCACAACATCGGCATTGTAAAATCGTTCGCCGCCCCAACCATCGTTGCTCCAAAACAGACTGTTGCCCCCCAGACTTTTTTGCTGGCCGCCCACCAACACTTTGTTTCCTTGAACGGTGAGTTTCGGCACTTCGGCGTGTGTTGTGGCAAGACTAAATAGGCCCAACGTGATAGCTGCCAACCATCGAAAGGTTCTGTAATGGCATAATTTGGGCGAGGTTGTAAAAAGTTTCATCGTAAAACGTTCTCCATTTAACGAGCATTAAAAGAGAACCATCAGACTGCAAACGGATGGTCACATTGCGTGACTTGCCGTGTTCATTCCCCGTCATTCGACAAATCATGCTTGCCAGCCAAGAGTCGTTTCCATCGCCCATAAGGCGGCTTCAAGCATTGGTTAACATAAAGTCAAAAGTGCACGCTGTCGCATGTGTGGCGCGTGTACGTCGAAAGTTGAACGACTGAATTTCGGTACGGCAAAAAGTTGAACGCTTAGCCAGCGGCATGTCGGATTTAGAGTAATCCCAATGCTGTCAGTTAACATGGGCTCAGGCATCGGCAAAAATCACTATAAAGTGAAAGGTCTCTCGCTGTTGATTATGTGTCTTAGTCTGTCCTTTGCCGTTATCTGAAATTGTGACGGCATATGATTTGGATTAGCCCTCAACTCGATATACTTTACCTTTGCATCTGAAACAAACATTGCGACGGTTGCCGACGATGCGATTTCAGTTGCCGAATACGTGGTGCAATCTTGAGGGTTAGGCAAGGTGTGAGCACGCGAGTTTTACGATGGCTTTTCTGCTGTGTATGGAATCACACTATTGAGGAATATGTAATGAAGCTGCAACATTGGGTTCGCCCATTTCATCGCTGGGTGTCGATAGTTTTCACACTGACGGTGATCGCCAATTTTATTGCGATGGCGTATGGCGATGGTATGCCGCCGGCCTGGATTACCTACGCGCCGTTGCTTCCGTTGGCGTTTTTGCTGTTCACGGGGTTGTACCTGTTTTTCTTACCGTATTTCAGTCATTCGCGCAGCGCGAACTAGGTGATTTATTTGGTTGAGGTACCGTCTGTTCGTTTCTGTTTTATGCATGACGAAGGAAGATCGTAATGAAAGCTATAGGCGTTAAGGCAGAACCATCCGCGACGATCCTTATTGATAATAAAATTGCCGCGCTCGCTGATTGGCGCGGCGAAACTTTAAGCCAATTGCGGCGATTGATTTTGGCCTCCGATCCGGGCGTAGTCGAGGAGTGGAAGTGGTCCGGTCCCGTTTGGTCGCATAACGGCATTGTTTGTACTGGAGAAGTGTATAAGACGACTGTCAAATTGACCTTTGCCAAAGGTGCAGCAATCAGTGATCCTCAGAAATTGTTCAACGCGAGTCTTGATGGCAATGTCCGGCGTGCTATTGATGTTCACGAGGGGGAGATGGTCGATGCGGTAGCATTTAAAAAACTCATTCAAACGGCCATTGCCGTCAACGCCAGCGCAAAAAGCAAACGCGCAAAACCCTAATGGTTAGTCCGCTCGTGTCAAATCGCGCAAAGCCTTGCGCGAAGGTGACACTTTGCCTCGTTAGGCGACAACGCGGTACACTTGAGCATATCGTCACACGAACGATTGTGGGAGCGAGTTCGTTACCCTGCACAAGGAATCGTTGAACGCTTCGGTTCAATTACGGCGCACTATGTAATCCAACACAATGACCAACACAAAGCCCAACACACAATCCATCATGCGCGAGGTGTTGATACCCGCGCACGACCGCGTGGCTATTGAACACCATTGTGCTGAATGGACAACGTTAAGCCGGCATGCACTTGATCCCAATCCTTATTTCATGCCGGCATTTGTATTGGCGGCGAGCCGTTATCTGGATACATCGGCGTCCATGTATTTGCTGTTCATCTACGAACAGACGAGCGACCCCGATGGGAGCCCAATTGAAAAAATGATTTTGATGATGCCGCTTCGTTTGCAATCAGCCAGCATCAAGTTACCGCGACGACAATGGAGCAGTAAGGCTTATGAACATTGCTATCTCGGGCATCCGCTGTTGGCACGTGAATCCGCTGAACGCGCGCTTGCTGCATTGTTTCGGTGGTTGGACACAAATCCTAAAGCCACTGTGTTGGTGTTTAATGAATTATCTGAGAGTTTAGCGACGACGCAGTTGTTGATGCGTTATTGCCAGAGCGATCAACGTCACCATTTGTGCTCGGTAAATTACCAGCGTCCTGTTTTGCGTCGTCAGGCGTCATACGATGCGCATTTGGCTACGTTGTCGTCATCTAATCGAAAACGCGCAAAGCAGTTGTTCAGTAAATTGACCAGCAACGGTTCTGTCGCTGTCTCGGTTCATCTCAATGCGTCGGATCGCACGTCATTGTCTGAGCGTTTTATGGCAATGGAAATGAGTGGTTGGAAAGGCCAGGCTGGTACCGCGCTCGGTTCAACGGTGGCGAATCGTGCCTTCTTTCATGATCTGATGTCATCGGTGAATGATGATCTGCGTGTGTTTTTTATTGAGATAACGCTCGATGGAAAACCGTTGGCGATGACATCTAATTTTATCGTGAACGACCGGTTCTACGCTTTTAAGGTCGCCAGCGACGATGCGTACAGTAAATTTTCACCAGGCATCGCCGTTGAATACGCAACGGTAGAAAAATTGTATGAGCACACCTCGTTTACCCATGGCGACAGTGGCGCCGGCGGCAACTCATACGTGCAGGCAATTTGGGGCGATTCCGACGCAATGATGGCGTTATATGTGCCGCGCGCCAATGTCGCAGGTTATTTTCTGTCGCAGTTTTTACATAGCGTACAAAGCGTTAAAAAATGGTACAGGCGGATATGCGTCGTCGGTATCCAATCGTTCAAATTCAGTTTGGGTGCTCTGGTTGCTGACCATGAAGCCCTCATGCTTTTTGCTTCGCAGCTGTGAAGCACTCGTGCTGCTCGGAGTATCGACTTGAATCGACGTCGTTTTTTGTTAGGTTCGGTAACCGTTTTGGTGGGTGGTTACGTTGCCGGTCGCTTGGCCGGCGAATGGCATATCAGTCAATTTTCAGTGGAATCCGTCGAACTGCGATTACGTGCGTTGTTGGGCAAACCGTTGATGAGTTTCGGCGCATGGCAGCCTGCGCAGATATTTTCGCATCTGGCTCAGAGTATTGAGTATTCGATGGAGGGGTATCCGCAAAGCAAACCTGCGTGGTTTCAACATAGCGCGGGAACTTTGGCCTTTACCGCTTTTGGTGCAGCCGGCGCCATGACACACAATTTGAGCGAACCCATTCCCGGTGCCCCCGATCTACACGATGTCAGGAATACCGATTTCGAACTCAATCGCCTGCTTGCTGCCTTGCAACGCTTTGAAGCCCACAGCGGCGACCTGGCCGCTCATTTTGCTTATGGCGCGCTTGATAAACGCCAGTATCGCGCCGCACACCTCATGCATATTGAAAATCATTTGAGTGAGTTGCATGGTGTGCAAACAGGCGCGAACTGAGAATACTTACCATGGTGTCCCTTGTGATAACGCGGTTGAAGTATTTTCAACTGGCTCAATTACACGTCTTTGTTGAACCGCGTTGGCCGAGTTACGTTCCGCAAAACTCCGTCTGTTTGTCTTGTGAACGAATTACCTGTTCAACGTAATACGTAATGTACTCGCCAACTTCATTGTGTCCGCTAACAAATGGCTTCGCATCACGAATCCAGCCAGTAACGCATTCGCTGCTCGGCTGCGTGCTTTTAGCGCATTGAACAAGATTGTTGAATGCCGTTTGATAGAGCAGAAAATCGGAACGCAGCATGGGCTTGCCATGGCCCGGCACCAAGGTTTTGAACGGTGTGTCGGCAATAGATGCCAGCGCTTTTTGCCAACCACTTGCGCACGCTGTGTCAAAAAAGGGCACCGGCACAACCACCAGATCACCGACAAATACCGTTTCCGATTTCGAATCGATTACCCAAACATCACCTTCAGTTGCGGCACGTGTCGCCAATCGCAGTTCAAGTTCACGATTATGCATCTTCAGTAAGGTTGTTTGAGTTATGGGCTTGTTTGCAATCAGATTGGCGGGATCGGTTATCGCTGCAAGATACAGTCGAATATCCGTTTTGCGCGTTTCAGGTGTGGCGGGATCGTCAAGCAGTGCACGATTGCGTGCTTCATTGCGAATTAAAAAACCTTTAAGCGCACCTTTCACCGCATCACTCGTGTACAAATCGGTAGCAGGAAACTTGGCACGAATGCGCGCATTGCCACTGCTGTGGTCGAGATGCCAGTGTGTGTTGATTATGGCCGTAATCGGTTTTCCACGCTCATTAGCGTAATTGAGAATTTTATCGCTGTGTTCGATATGGCGACCCGTATCAAGGACGACGAGCTGTTGGTCATCTTCAAACACAATGGAATTGCCATCGGGCTGAACGTCGGCAGGAAATTTACCTTCGATGAAGGTGTAAGTGGATCGATTTTCAGCGGCCGATGTGGTCATCGACAAACCCAGGAGAATTAAATGGCTTAACCGTGAGTTGAACATGGAGGCATAGTAGGCGCGAGGGGGAGATACGGCGAGTGTAGGCGGCGTTCATCGCCACGAAAAGGTAATAATTCCCTATTCACGGTAGTAATGCGTCACTGTCACGGTTGATTCGTTTTTGTTTGTCTGCAACAATGTTTGAACCCAGAAACCCGTTGGTATGACGACGATGGGAACCAATACGGTTCAATTACACCGCGTGTTGCGCGCACCTGCTGAACGTGTTTATCGCGCCTTTATCACCGCCGAAGCAATGGAAAAATGGCTACCACCGCATGGATTTACCGGACGAGTCCATCACCTGCATGCTCGCGTTGGCGGCAGCTTCAAGATGTCTTTCACCAATTTCACAACACAACAAAGCCATTCGTTTGGTGGTGAGTATCTGGAAATGGTGCCCAATGAAAAATTGCGCTACACCGACCGATTCGACGACCCCAGCCTGCCGGGTGTTATTTACGTGACCATTTCGCTTCGCTCCGTGTTTTGCGGCACTAAAATTCACATCATGCAGGAAGGCATTCCGGATGTCATTCCTGTGGAGGCTTGCTACGTGGGTTGGCAAGAGTCGCTGATGTTACTGGCCAATTTGGTCGAGGCGGAAATTCGACAATAACGACAATTTAGTAGCAGGTGGTAAAAATGAACTATCGGGGCAGCTGTCATTGTGGTCGCGTGGCGTTTGAAGTGGAAGGCACGATTAGCGGCGCCATAACATGCAACTGTTCGATGTGCCAGCGGCGAGGATCGATATTGTGGTTTGTTCCGCGTGACGCACTGACATTGCTGACTCCAGAAGAAAATGCTGCGACGTACACGTTTAACAAACACGTGATAAAGCATCGTTTCTGCCCAAATTGCGGCATTCATCCTTATGGCGAGGGCAGTGATCCCAAGGGGAATCGAATGGCGGCAATTAATTTGCGCTGCATCGAGAATTTGGACTTGAGTGGTGTATCGGTGACGGCTTTTGATGGGCGATCTTTGTAATACTGCGTTACGGCCTACTTCCACGGAAAAAAATTATGAAATGGAATGTGTTTGCCTTGCTGCTATCTGTTGTGCTGACATCCTGTGCCGTTGCGCCACCAAAAACGTGGTCACCAACGCAAAGTGATTTGCTTTTTATGTCGGGACGCGATGGCAACAGTGAGATCTACGTGTTGCCAGCTGGACAACGCGAATGGATCAATTTGAGCAATCACACTGAGCCTGACAATTGGCCGGTGTGGTCAGCCGATGGCAAGCGCATAGCGTTTCAGAGCAAGCGTAGTGGCAATTTGGATATTTGGGTGATGAATGCCGATGGTTCGCAACAAACCCAATTGACGCAGGACAGCGAACCCGATTATTTGCCCGCATGGTCTCCCGATGGCAACACGATTGTGTTTACATCATGGCGAAAGGAACGCGGTGACGCAGAGCGTGCGCCACATATTTACGCGATGAACGCCGACGGTTCCAATCAACGAAGGCTGATTTCACAAACCCTGAATACCTCAGCGGGTGCAACGTTTTCGCCCGATGGCAAACAGATTGTTTATTCGCGCAAAGGGGAAAAGGGGGCCGACATTTATATTGCCGACCACCTTGGTCAAAATGAACGTCGTGTGACATTTGATCAGGATAAAAATTGGTACAACGGTGCGCCGGTATTTTCACCCGACGGTAAATGGTTGGCATTTTACGCTGATAACGAAGTGCATTCTTCACTTGTTGTGATCGGCGTTGATGGTAACAATCGCCGCACAATTCTCGCCGAAGGGAAAAACTGGTATCCGCGTTGGTCGCCTGATGGCCGATGGTTGACCTACACAACGCCAGCACCCGGTACAGACAGTAGTGATATTGATATTTACGCCATCACAACTGACGGTCAGCAAGCACCACAACGATTGGTCGGCAGCCCAAAACGCGAGCAGGAAGGTAGTTGGCGACCACAATAAGAGGGCAGAAATAATTAACCTCGACACACCGCAACCCTCGTCAACTTCGCGAGGGCGGCGGTGTGTGATTCAACTCACTTCGTAAACGTTACCCATTGTGTTTCATAGGCACCGGCTCCGCTTCCAATGGTGAATCGATAGCGAATGCTGCTGCCTGCGGTGATATTCGGCAACGTATAGCTGTGGTTGTTGCCGCTCGCCGTCATGCGAACGTTTTGTTGTCCGCCATTATTGACGATAAAATGCACATCCGCCCACGGTGCATTGTTGACATAAAACTGAACGTTAGCGCCGCTTACCGTGTGACCGTAATTATTGTTGCTGTTCAATGTCGTGACCGAGATGCTTGTACTGGCTGCTGATTCATTATTGGCGGCGTCAAACGCTTTGACGGAGTAACTGTAAGCCGTGTTGGCTTGCAATCCACTGTCGGTAAAACTGGTGCCGCTATTACTGCCTACTTTGACACCACCGCGGTAAATGTTGTAACCCGTTACGCCAACATTGTCTGTGGAGGCGGTCCAACTTAGTGATATGGTTGACGCCGTTTTGCTCGGCGAATTCACATTGGTTGGCGCGGTGGGAGCTTGTGTATCGTTGCCACCGCCGTTCATTTGAAAAGTCGTCCATGCCGTTTCAAATGCGCCACCGGCTGGCAAGCCAATAGTAAAACGATAACGAATGGTGCTACCAGCAGCGACATTGCTGATCGTTTGCGTATTGTTGTTGCTGCTGTCATGTGTCATTCGCACATTTTGTTGCGCGCCATTGTTGATGGTGTAATGCACATCCGCCCACGGTGCATTGTTGGCAAAAAACAACGCCGACGTACTCGTCACTATTGTGTGGCCATAACCGTTATCGATTGCGGATGTCGTCACCGACAAGCTGGTGCTGGCGGCCGATTCATTGCCTGCAGCATCTTGTGCTCGTACGGTGTAGCTGTACGTGGTGCTCGCCGTCAAATTGACGTCGGTATAGTTGGTGTTACTGCTGCTGCCAACGAAATTACCGCCGCGATAGATTCGATAAGACGTGACACCAACATTATCCGTTGATGCCGTCCAACTCAATGAAATGCTGCTATGCGTTTTGCTTGGTGAACTCAGATTGGTGGGCACCGTCGGTGCTTGTGTATCGCTGTTATCAACCGAACCATTGAACGAGTTCGCTGGCACCGTTACAACGGCGCCATCTGAAAAAGTCACGGTAATAGGCGAGTTGCTCGCGTTGTACGCGATGTATGAGCGTGTGCCCGCTTTGTTTAATACGGCGTACAAAGGGTGATCGGCCGTGACAGTGCGATCAGCGGTACCCATCGCATTAATATTATGAATCCAATGATAGGTATTGGCTTTGCTGTTGCCGGCTTCGACCGTTAGGCTGCCAATACGTGCATCCATTTGTGCAATCGCATCGGAAGGATCGTGAATAGAACGATACATCCAAATTAAATCTGACCACACATCCCAGTTGCTGCTCAGGTTTTCAGACACCAGTGCGTTGTAATTTTGCCGTGTGTAATCCGGGAATTGCGTCAAGTAGAGTGAACCACCATGAATTGGCAACCAGTTGATGCCGTGTACTTCTTCTGGATTGGCTGTCCACCATACGCCGTCGCCAACCGTTTTTCCGCCCCAGATCATGCTGGCGGTTGCGCGCGTGAAATTGGCATGATGATTTTGTCCGGTCACATCAAACCAATATTCGTTGATGGCGTTCATCTCGGTCGTATACAAATAAATACCCAAATCGCGCAATGTGGTGTTGCCGATGGCGTCGGCAAATAAAATGATGCCAGTCCACGCGTTCATTGCTTCGGAAGATGATTCGTTATTGTTGCCATCGCCAAAACGCCCATGACCCGAAGCCCAAGTGTGGCCGGCAAAAATATCGAAATTGCGCAAGAAGGGAAAACGCGCATCGTTACGATCGTGATTGGCGATGTCGCTGATTAACAGTTTTACCATGCCGCCCCATTGTGCATCACTGGCCCAGGTTTTATCACGACGAGCAATTTCGGCGGCTGCCTTGATGAAGTATCCATAATGAAAGTGGTGGTCATTCATTTCAACAACACTGCCATAACTGTCCTGATAGCCAAGCAGTGTCCCCCAATTATTGTTGTAATAAAAAACGCGTTGTGATTGCAAATTGCCATTGCTGTCACTGGCTTTTAACCAATCCTGCAATCCCGATTTAATGTCGTTGCGAAATTTGTTGGCTGCTGTCGTGTCACCCACTTGTTCGGCGATGGGCGTCAATGTTGCCAATTTGCCGAGTTGTTTGCCAAACCAATAAGTGTCAGCAGGCCCGTTATAATTTTCCGCTTCGGCTTGATCGATATAACTTGCCAGCGTAGAGCGGTTGTAAGTGCCGCGATCGGGCAATGATGGCAGCACACCCGGGAATTTCATTCGCGTGACAAATTGCGTGCCTTCCGCCACTTTCATGACGCCACGAACGGAACTGTATTGATATGACAGCAATGTGTTGCTGCTGTTTTTCCATTGATGGGGATACAACGCAAAAATGGTTCCGGTCTGTGTGCCTTCTTTTGCGGTTGTGGTGTATTGATAGGTTGTCGTCACTTCAGCCGTGCTGTTGTTGTAGGCCCAATTTACACGGCTATTGCTGACAAACGCATACGCGTACTGTTGGAATTTTTGTAACGTTGTCAGGTTGTTGTCCGGCAGCAAAGCCAGTGAAAAGTAATTGCGTGTACCGGATTGATTGATCAGCACATTGCTGCCAATACCCGACCACGTTGAACCACTTGGACCAAACAACGCGTAGTGTCGGTTGTTAATCGTTATGCCCAGCACGGCCGTACCAGCGTTACCGGACCAAATGGTCGGCACCGCACCGAAACTGATTTTCGGCGAGCCGCCGGCGTATTCCGCATACACATACGGCGAACCGTGACCGTATGTCACTTTTAAGCTGGCACCACCGCTGCTGAAAACATTGCTGACGAACCAATCATTAAAAGCATCAACGCGCGTGTCGCCAAATGTGGCAATGGCGCTGTGGCCAATGGTTAAATCATCATTACCATTTGGATCGCCTGATGCGGGCATCCATGCGCAAACACAGGCACTGTTGGCGGTAATGCCGGGGCCAGGGTAATAAACACGTAAGCCGTTTGGTTGATTTTGTACCGCTAATGGATGCGGATATTGCCGCTCGGAATATTGCATCCATGCCGTGGAACTCCACCAATCGTTGGTTTCCATCTTCTTGGTCAAATTGCTGGTTTTGTAAATCATCGTCTGGATGTCGCTGGCACCGGGAGGCAGGATTGTCGAGTAACTGCCTAATCCGACGGTTTGCTCGCCATCGAATGCCAGTGTCATTGTTGCGCAAAGCGCGAGGGCCCACGGTTGTAACCGTGAGAAGAATGGATTTATTTTCATGATTGCTCCGTAGCAAAGTCAGTTTGACGTGACACTGCATCACGTTGGACCGCCAAGACATCTCGGCTTTCCTAAGCCGGCTATAAGCGGTAATGTTTTCGATGCAGTGATGTTCATCCCTTAACAGCGATGGAATGATATGAATACGCAAAGCTTCTCGCGATTCAACTTTGTGATTTACCGGAATTTGTACGTTCAAATTTCGGTGTGCAGGTTTTTAAACGTCATTTGTCGGTAGAGTTTCGCAAGGAGAGTTCGATTGGCTTTGTAGTGAGTCTTCCAGCCTTGTGAATAAAATCATGCATACGCGTCAACGAAAACTATTGTCACGCGTTGCGGACAGTTCAAAAAGTTGTATGCCGGCTTCGCTGCTCGCTGTGATTAGGGTCGCAAATCTGTGATTGCGTTCACTCTGCGCAAACGCCAAATATTATGCTGTCGCACCAGTCTTTGATAAAAGGGAGTTATACCATGAGATTAAGCCATCTATTGGTGATGAGTTTTTTCACCAGCGTCGTTGTGTGGGCGGGGCATGATCAAGCTGGTAGCAAGGATCATCCCGTTGTTAGCCGTTTTCCCGGCTCGTACATCCACAAACAAATCGCCACTGATTTTGATGCCTATACGATTTCGTTATCGGCGCCGACGATGGACACCGCTTCGTTTGCAAAGGTAAAAAAAGTTGAACTCGAAGGTAAAGTTACACGCACAAGTTATGTCATGCCGACTAACGCCAGCCTATTGGCCATTTTCCGGAGTTATGAACAAGCCTTGACCAAAGGCGGCTTCCAGATTTTATTTGAGTGCAAGAAAGAGGCGTGTGGTGAAACGCATTACTGGGACAAATTGCATCTTTTCACAAACGCCAGTTTTGAATCACATCAGTATTATCTTGTGGCCAAGAAAGGCGCAGACAACGCTGCCACCTATGTCGTCATGCATACAACACAAAATGGCGATGGCGGTTTTATTCATACTGAAGTGGATGTGTTGGAAGAAAAAGGTCTTGAGACGGATCTGGTGCGCACATCGGTGGCCAGTCTTGAACACTCCATTCAGAACGATGGCAAAGCGCTGGTTTACGATATTTATTTTGATACGGCCAAATCCAATGTCAAACCAGAATCACAACCCGCGATTGATGCGATTGCTCAGCTTTTAAATGCCAATAAGTTCAAGTTGTATGTCGTGGGTCACACTGATGGTGTCGGTGCGCTGAATACCAATTTGGATTTGTCCAAACGTCGGGCTGATGCCGTGGTTGCCGCGTTAATTGCAAAAGGAGTGAGCAAGGAGCGCTTGGTGGCGCAAGGCGTCGGCCCTCTCGCTCCGGTTGCCACCAACACGGATGATCTGGGGCGAGGCAAAAATCGGCGTGTCGAATTGGTGCCGATGATCTGAGCGTGCGTTGATGTTGTTATTCGTGAGGCTTTCATAGCAACCCCTGTGCTGTAGGGCGGCTTTCAAGCCGCCATTGGCGCCCTGAAGGAAGCCCCACAAAACCAACCTGTGATTCTGGCGATTTTTTCCTCTATTTTACTTTGCATCGACGATTGGGCTGCGTACAATACGCGCCCTTTTGGGTCTGGGGACTAGCCCCCTCAGATCCGGTAACGAGACCCAGCGATGGGTTTTCATTGGTCCTAGAAGAGAGGTTCCTGGCTATGGTCGTAATTCGTCTTGCCCGTGGTGGCGCTAAAAAACGTCCTTTTTACCATGTTGTTGTCGCTGACAGCCGTCGTGCCCGTGATGGTCGCTTTATCGAGCGTCTGGGTATGTTCAATCCGGTTGCTCAAGGCGCTGCCGTTAAGTTTGAAATCAACGGCGAACGCTACAACTACTGGGTGAGCCAAGGCGCGCAACCGTCTGATCGCGTTGCTGCTTTGGTCAAACAAAAAGCTAAAGCCTAATTAACTTGTCTACTGACGGTTTATTGGAAGTTGGCAAGATCACGGGCGCCTTTGGCGTCCGTGGTTGGGTCAAAGTGTGGT
>JAYSCL010000017.1:0-76287 GCA_041914905.1 Enterobacterales bacterium | reverse complement strand
TTCGCAAGAGGCAGCTAGTTTATTGATTCGCACCCTATTTGCAAGGATGGAACCGTGGTCGGCTGCCTGGTTCGACCACAATCCAGTGTTACATGAATTCTGTAAGTTCGCTACACGTTAGACGCTTTTCGCGTCATTTTGATTACATATAGCGGCCGTTAGGCCATATTCATACCGCCGTTTACATGCAGCGTTTCGCCTGTGATATAGCCACCGGCGTCCGAAGCCAGAAAGCCAACGGCACTAGCAATATCCTGAGCTTGACCAAGACGCGCCAGCGGGATCTGCTCGCCCAACTTGGCTTTTTGCTCATCGGTCAGCGCATGAGTCATGTCGGTTTCGATGAACCCCGGCGCGACGACATTGACGGTGATATTGCGTGAGCCCACTTCGCGCGCCAACGACTTGCTGAAACCAATCACACCGGCTTTAGCGGCGGCATAATTGGTTTGACCGCCATTGCCCATGGTGCCAACAACCGACCCAATCGTGATGATGCGACCCCAGCGTGCTTTCATCATGCCGCGCAACAGGGCTTTCGACAAACGGTAGACAGACGCCAGATTGGTTTGGATGATTGCATCCCATTCCTCGTCTTTCATGCGCATCAACAGGTTGTCGCGGGTGATACCGGCGTTGTTAACGAGCACTTCAGGCGCCTTGCCAAACTCTTTCTCAACTGCCACCAACAAGGCATCAATGGATGCGGCGTCGGCGACATTCACGACAAAACCCTTACCTTTTACGCCGGCCTCGGCGAATGCTTTGGAGATGGCTTCTGCACCTGATTCGCTGGTCGCAGTGCCGGCCACGGTTGCGCCTTGTTTGGCTAATTGCAGTGCAATCGCTTTGCCGATTCCACGGCTGGCGCCAGTGACCAAGGCCAATTTACCGTTCAGATCCAGATTCATGTTGTTGTCCTTGCTTGGTCTGTTTTAAACAAATTCGTGTTCACGCGAAAATGCCATTTTGGTAAATTCGCGCAAGAAATACTGATTATTTAAACGGCTGTCAGTGCAGATTCAAACGCTGTCGCTTCTTGAACGCTAACAGCACTCACCTCTTTATTGATGCGTTTTATCAAGCCCGCCAACACGGCACCGGAACCACATTCAACAAATCGCGAACCACCACGCGCGGCCAAAGCCTGAACACATTCCGTCCATCGCACCGGGCAATATAACTGCCGAACCAACGCGTCGCGGATCTTCGCCGGATCGTTCTCGGCAGCGACATCAACATTGTTGATGACCGGAATCGCTGGGGCATTGAAGTTGATTTGATTCAGCAATTGCGCCAGTCGTTCGGCCGCCGGTTTCATCAATGCACAATGCGAGGGCGCGGAAACATTGAGCGGCAATGCACGTTTGGCCCCTTTGGCTTTACAGGCTTCCATCGCACGTTCAACAGCGGCAGCATTACCTGCAATGACAACTTGACCAGGTGAGTTGAAATTCACCGGTGCAACGACTTGCCCTTGCGCCGATTCATCACAGGCGGCGCGAATATCGGCATCATCAAGACCCAATATTGCCGCCATTTTACCTTCGCCTTCTGGCACGGCTTCTTGCATGAAACGACCGCGTGCTTCGACCAGCTTAACGGCGTCAGCAAACGCAATCACACCGGCACAAACCAAGGCTGAATATTCACCAAGGCTGTGCCCCGACAAGGCCACTGGGGCAACGCCGTTTTTGGATTGCCACAAACGAAACAAGGCTACACTCGCCGTTAACAACGCAGGTTGGGTGCGATGCGTGGCATTTAAATCGGTATCCGGGCCGTTTTGACACAGCGCCCACATATCGTAACCCAGCACAGCGCTGGCTTGCGCAAAGGTGTCACGAACGATTTGGTTATCCGCAAACGTCGCCAACATGCCAACCGCTTGCGAGCCTTGGCCAGGGAATACAAATACAGTGCTCATGGTCATTGATTTATCAGAAAACTAGAAACGGATCAGGGCCGAGCCCCATGTGAAACCACCACCAAACGCTTCAAGTAACAATAATTGCCCGCGTTTGATTTTGCCATCGCGCACACCTTTATCCAGTGCGATCGGAATCGACGCACCCGACGTATTGCCGGTTTCATCGATCGTCACGATGACGCGATCCATTGGCAGATCCAATTTTTGTGCGGTAGCCGTAATAATGCGCATATTGGCTTGGTGCGGCACCAACCAATCAACATCTTTTTTCGTCATACCGTTGGCTTCCAATGTGGTATCCACAATAGCCGACAAGGTACGCACAGCCACTTTAAAGACTTCATTGCCGCGCATCACAATGTGTTGTGGCACATCTTTGTCCGGACCATTCGGCAACGGATTCGGACAGAACAATAAATCTTCGTAAGAACCGTCAGCGTGAATATGCGTCGACAACAAACCAGGTTCTTCGCTGGCGCCGAGCACCACCGCGCCGGCACCATCACCAAATAAAATGCAGGTTGTGCGATCTTGCCAATTCACAATGCGTGACAAAGCTTCGGCACCGATCACTAGCGCTTTTTTGCACGCACCAGTTTTGATGAATTTATCCGCCACCGACATCGCATAAACAAAACCGGAGCAAGCCGCTGTCACATCAAATGCCGTGATTCCACCCAACCCCAATTTGGCCTGCACCAAGCAGGCTGTACTCGGAAACAAACGATCAGATGTTGCTGTGCCAACAATGATCAAATCAATTTCATTGGCTTGTACACCGGCCATTTCCATCGCACGTTTGGCAGCTTCGGTTGCCATAAACGCTACCGACTCATGATCACCGGCAATATGACGACGACGAATACCAGTGCGTTCCGCAATCCATTCGTCAGACGTTTCTACCAGTTTTGCCAGATCGTCATTGGTGACAACTTTTTCCGGCAAATAGGAACCGGTGCCCAGGATTTTGCTGTTTATCACGTAGGAGTCCTGCTCGCGAGTAGCGTTTCAATTTCGCTACGAATTTTTTGTGGCACGTTAAATTTGACTTCTTTTATTGCTTCTTCCAGTGCGCATTCATATGCGTACTGTTTCGCGCCACCATGACTCTTGATCACAATGCCCGCCAAGCCTACCAGACTGGCCCCATTGTACTGGTCAGGGTTCATATTGCGACGAAACTGATTCAGCACTGGCATTGCAAACAAACCACAGAGTTTACTAAACCAATTGCGTTTGAATTCATTGCGCAATTGATCAGCGATCATTTTGGCAATACCTTCGCTGGCTTTTAAAACGGCATTGCCAACAAAGCCATCGCAGACAACAACGTCAGATTTGCCTTTGTAAATATCGTCGCCTTCAACAAAACCGATGTAATTAATCGCCGGTGTATTCGACAACAACGTAGCAGCCGATTTAACTTGTTCGTTGCCTTTAATTTCTTCTTCGCCAACATTCAATAAACCCACTGACGGATTACCTCCATCAATTGCTTTTGCAACGACAGAACCCATCACGGCAAATTGAAATAACGCTTCAGCATCACAATCAACGTTGGCGCCTAAATCCAACATATGACAGTGACCTTTGCGCGTCGGCAATTTGGTGCAAATGGCGGGACGGTCAATACCGGGCAACATTTTGACAACAAAACGTGCGAGCGCCATTAAGGCACCAGTATTGCCAGCGGAAACACAGGCTTGCGCTTCACCATCACGAACCAGCTGTAATGCCACACGCAATGATGAATCTTTTTTAGAACGCAAAGCTACTGAAGGTTTGTCGTCCATTTCAACGACTTCCGTAGTGTGCTTAATGCGTATGCGCGGGTGAGATGCAACGCCTTCTTTTTGCAGAAAGGACGTTACACGCGCTTCGTCGCCAACCAACACCAGATGGAGTTGATCATGCCGACGAAGAACGTTTACAGCGGCGGGAACAGTGACTGAGGGGCCATGATCGCCCCCCATGCAATCGATTGCGAGCGTAACCTGATTCATGATTGAAAATGAATCATGTTATATGAGCAACCGAATGGTGATTAGATAACTTTGCGGCCGCGATAATAGCCGTCTTTGGTCAGGTTGTGACGCATATGAGTTTCACCACTGACTTTGTCAACCGACAAAGTAGGACCTGACAATTTATCGTGACTACGACGCATGTCGCGACGTGAACGCGATTTTTTGTTTTGTTGAACAGCCATAATAGCTCCTTACGACTTTCCGGTTTTCTTGATTGATGCGAGCACGGCAAACGGATTGTCGCGCGGCTCCTCATCGGTGACATCGTTCTGCTGCGTGTCTTGTTGCAACACCGCAGCGTCAATTTTGCATTCGCCCAGCTCGTGATTAGCGACAACCGGCAATGACAAAATCAATTCATCTTCGACGAGATCCAGCAACGAAATTTCTTCGTCGCCGACCACGATCGGATCAAAATCGGCGTCTTCGTCGATTTGATCTTCGCGCAACACCAGCTGCAAACTAAACGTGTTGTCCACGTCAATTGGCATCGCCTGTAAGCACGTCTGGCATTGCACATGCAATTGCGTTCGCACCGTTATATGAATAAACGGGCGACCTACCGCATCCACCTCACCAACAATGGCGCAAGCCACATCGCCATCACAATCAAACAATTGTGGGGCTAGTCGGTTAAAGCGAGCAATGGGCCACGTACCTTCAATTTGTCCCTTGGATAGGGCAAATTTACGTACAGCCAATAGCTCCGGGGGATGACGGTCGCGCATAAGGGGCGCGATTGTAGCCACCTAACCCGCAAACTTCCAGAGGAATTAACGTTGGGAAAGCTGATCCTTGCATCGATGTCCCGCTACCGCCAGCAACAGCTGGCGGCCTTAGGTCTTCAGTTTAGCTGCCAGCCAGCTAGCGTGGACGAATCGCCATTGCCTGACGAGGCCCCGGCCGATACGGCCTGTCGGCTAGCCTTATATAAGGCTCGGAGCGTGGCTCGAGCCAACCCGGATGCCATCGTGATCGGCGGCGACCAGACTGGCGACCTCAACGGCGTCCTGCTCGGCAAACCGGGCGACCATGCTGCCGCTGCGACACAACTGGCCGCCATGTCAGGCCAAACCGTGTGGTTTCACAGCGCCATTGCGCTCGTGCAGGGCGACGACAGTTGGCAAGCAGTAGTCAGCACCGAAGTGCACATGCGCGACTTGAATGCGGACGAAATTCAACGCTATTTGCTCCGCGACACGCCATACGACTGCGCAGGTAGTTTCAAAATCGAACAGGCTGGCACGTTGCTGATGAAATACGTGCGCAGCGAAGATCCTTCAGCACTGATTGGATTACCCCTGATCGCTTTGGCTAATTTATTGCGCAAAGCCGGTTTTGATCCGCTACAGTAATGACGATGTTATTTTTTGGGATCGCAGAATGAAACGTGTTGCTTTGCTCTTGATCGTGGTGCTGGGTGGCGCCGCTTTATTGTGGTTGTGGTTTTCCCCCGTGGCGACAACGGAAACAATAAAAGAAAACGTTGAACCTGAAGCTTCACCCATCGCAGTAGCGGCACAAACACAGCCTCATGCGATACCGGCCGATGTACAACAAAAACTCGACTACGCGAACTTTCAGGAAAGCACACGCCATTTCTTTGATCATGAAAAATCACTGAGCGACAAACAGCGCCAACAACGGGCACAGCAAATTGATGAGCAGACCGGACAATTTCAGCAACAAGGTTTCTTGAGTGCCAGTGAAGCATTGATGCTGAAATTAGCCATATTGAAGTTGACGCTCGACGACAATGCGTTTGAACAGCAAGGTAAAGCGTTAATTGATCGGTACAAACACGATTACAACGTTGCTTACGAGCAATGGCTCAATACACCCGATCCACAATTTGAAGCCTATAAAGTGCAAGAAGCTGAAATTGTAAAACGCGTAATGGCGATGACGAGTTTTCCAGATGGATTAAGCCGCGACGAATACCTGCGCCGCGAATTGGAGCGTGCACGCATCGCGGCTTATCAAGAACCGTAACAACCAGTTGCGGGTTGTGGGTTCGGGTTGCGGGAAAAACCGTTGCATTTTCTTTTAACCCGAACTCGAAACCCGAAACCCGCAACTGTTTCTCATAACAATTGATTCAACAACCAATACAGCAAATTGAACGGTTTATTGTAATCCGCCTGCGTGTCAGATTCTGATGCTTCCATTACCGCACCGCTGCCATTCAGCACATTATTGACGAAATGATCGAGCTGCAGGCCTTGTTCCTGAATATCCGCGTTGGCAAATTCAATGATCGTTGTGCAATGACTTTCATTGACCGCACGATACCGTGGCAAGTAATAACCGATATTGGGGTACTGGCTTAACTCACTGGCCAAGCGTTGCGTATCTTGATACCAACGTTGGTGAATACGCTGTTCTTTTAACGCCTGTGTTGGTGCATTCTTGATGTCATCAAAAAAACGTTCATATGAATACGATGAGTAATTCAAATCGTCCCAGAACTGTGTGTGTCCCATTCGGTCATTCGGATAGCGCGTCGCCAAACCACGATACATCGTACCCAAATTGTTTAATGAAAAATTCGCCAGTTCACTGCTGGCATAGTGCAACGGCCCGGCATCCAATCCCCACACTGAACGAATCGTGGTGTGCAACGGCAATGACGGATAAGTTTCTGAGTTACCGCCGACCGGTGCTGAATAAATTGGGCCGGAATCATCAATCATGTATCCACGATCCGGTTCCATATCACGACGCAGGTGTGCGTAATTAGTCAAAGACCCTGTACCGCCTGCACTGCAACCTGTGGTCAACATTTGCGAAGGTCGTTGCAAGTTGTCTTTCAGCCACGACACGATCGCGCGCATATTGCGCAAACCGTTGTGATGCCACACTAGCGGCGATTTTTGCCCACTCGGATCGTTGTAAACTGCAACGCGATCACCCGAATAAATATCACCCGTGCAATACGGCACATATACCATGTTCCAGTTTTGTGTTTTTGTGCGCGTCCACGGATGCAAGCGAAATACAAACGGACTGACCAAACTCGCCGACGGATTTTGCAAGCTCATGTAATTGTCGGGCACACCGTTTGGATTGCGCGCACCACGAATGCCGGTGGCGCCGGTGCATGACTCATAATCCCAACACGCGCCGCCGCCTTCGAGATAAATGATCGTGTTGCTGGTGTTCGGTACACGATTCACGAAAAACTTATAGGGCGATCCGTTTCCACACACCGCACCAGTTTCAGCACCCAATTTAACGGTCTGCCATGACCAATATGCCCCGGGACTAAAGCCACCGTTGCCACTGCTATTGCTTAATAGGGGATACGGACCGAGTCGCTGTGCAGGCTCTACCCTGTTGTCGGCCTTCGGCGGGCTGAACAAGTTCAAAAAGCTTTGCCAAGCGCCGTAATCGCCCTGCTCGGCGAAACTGGCCAGCGAAAAACTGACCGCCATCGCGCCCAAAAACCACTGCTTGTAACGTGATTTCATTCGTCATCCTCCGGTTGGAATAGCCGCAAAGCGACGAATGGCTGCCCTGCGGTCGTTTATGGGGTCTCCGAAACGGCAGCAATTCGGAAGGCGTCGGCCCCCCTCAGATCGGATGGCCAGACCTGGGCAAGACTAGTACTGGCGTACAAATACGACAACTCATACAAAAGGATGAAGTAACAAGTCCGCACTAGTGGCAACCGGCGCCAGCATGAAGACAAAACCTGATCCAGATCGAATCCTTGAGGCCTTTACTCAGTCTTTCTGTTCGCAGTTGATCAATATCAATCCCCGCGAAATCGTTTCATTGCATCGTGCCATCGTTTATTGGCAATCAAATAAAAAGCAATTGAAACCCATAGAAAAAACGGGAGTTTAGCGATGCGTGATCATGATGAAGTTGTGCAAGACAATGTGCCTGACGGCAATCGCCGTCGTTTTCTCGGCAATGCGGCATGGCTCGGTGTGGCCGGTGTCAGTGCCGGACTAATTGGCTGCAAACAGGAACCCGGCAGCACGACGCCGACAACAGAGCCAGCAGCTATAGCTGCGATAACACATAGCGGTGCCAGTCACGAAGTGAAACCGGGTCAGCTCGACCGGTATTACGGTTTGTGGAGTGGCGGCCATTCAGGTGAAGTTCGCGTATTGGGTCTGCCATCGGGGCGCGAGATCAAACGCATTCCGGTATTCAATCGTGATGCGATGAGTGGCTGGGGTTTAACCAACGAATCGAAAAAGCTGCTCGGCACCAAAGCCGATGGCACAGTGAAATACGACACCGGCGACACGCACCATGTACACGCATCGTACAAAAGCGGTACGTACGACGGCAAATACGCCTGGGTTAATGACAAATTAAATGGTCGTATTGCGCGTATGCGACTCGACACAATGGAAGTGGATGCGATCACCGAAATTCCCAACATCCAGGGTTTTCACGGTATTTTCCCTGACAAACGCGACCCGGTAGATGCCGCCAAAGATTACACCAGTCGTGTTTTTTGCGGCGCCGAATTCGCTATTCCGTTGCCCAACATTGGCAAAGACAATGATCCGAAAAATTATGGATCGCTGTTCACCTGCATTGACAGCGAAACCATGCAAGTGCGTTGGCAAGTGCGCATTGACGGCAACTGCGATCTGGTCGCCACCAGTTTCGACGGCAAATTAGCCGCGACCAATCAATACAACACTGAAAATGGTGTACTGTTCACTGAAATGATGGCCGTCGAACACGACGCCTGCTTGTTTTTCAATATCGAACGCATCGAAAAAGCGATTGCTGACGGCAAATTCAGCAAGATCGGTGATGCTGATGTGCCCGTTGTCGATGGCCGCAAAGCAGCGAATGAAGACGCCAAAACCGCCTTGGTCTGTTATGTGCCGATCCCGAAAAATCCGCACGGTGTCAATGCATCGCCCGATGGCAAATATTTTATTTGCTCCGGCAAATTGTCACCGACTGCTTCGGTGATTGATTTGAGCAAAGTGTTGGGCTGGTTCGACGGCAATGTTACGAACGCACGCGATTGCGTCGTCGCTGAACCGGAATTGGGTCTGGGACCATTGCATACCGCATTCGACGGCCGTGGCAATGCATTCACTACGTTATTTCTCGATAGCCAAATCGTAAAATGGAATATCGACGCGGCGATTAAAGCTGCGCAAGGTGACAAAACCGCCAAATACGTTGTCGATCGCCTTGATGTCTTTTACCAACCCGGCCATTTGAATGCGTCAATGAGTGAAACACGTGAAGCCGATGGCCAGTATTTGTCAGTAGGTTGCAAGTTTTCCAAAGACCGCTTCTTGCCAGTCGGCCCTCTGCATCCGGAGAACGAGCACATCATCGACATCACCGGCGAGAAAATGGTGCTGCTGGCCGATCACCCGGTTTATCCGGAACCGCATGATTTCATCATCCTGCGCGCCGACATTATCAAGAGCAAAAAAGTGTACGAGTTGGAGAGCTTTCCGCTCGCCGTCAAAACACCGGCCGATGCCCGTGTCGAACGCAATGGCAACAAAGTCACCGCGTTTGTCGCGTCGATCGCACCGACGTTTATGCCAAACGAGATCCGCGTCAAAAAAGGAGATGAAGTAACCGTCGTCGTTACCAATCACGACAAGGTCGAAGATCTGGCACACGGTTTTGCGATCCCGCGATTTAACGTCAATTTCATCATTCACCCACAGCAAACACAGTCGGTCACCTTCAAGGCCGACAAGGTTGGGGTTTACTGGTTCTACTGCACGCATTTCTGTCATGCGCTGCATCTAGAAATGCGCGGTCGTCTGATCGTCGAGTAAACATCCGCTCGGGAAAAATGAATCTTTTTTGAAAGAGAGGGGGAAACAGGCGTTCCCCCTTTTTTTAACCTAACGGCGGTTTAATCAAAATCAAACCGCGCCAAAAACGCGTTTCAATTGATCATTGTCAACTCACCATGTGCCTTCGCCCCAGACAATAAGCTCGCCATGTTCCAGTTCATTGCTTTTCTTTCTGTTCTTATCAGTGTCGTGTTGCCACACACGGCCAATGCCAGCGCTTACGACGTCGAATTGCCAAAACAACTGGCAACGACACCCGATATGTGTGCGTTGCTCGATTGCGCGGCCGTGATGCCACAAGCGCAGCAGTTTTCACCACGCCAGGGCCACCCCTTTTTTGTTGAAGCCAAAAATGTGCAACAACAACTGGTGGGCTATGTCTTTCTGTCGACCGATATCGTCGACATTCCCGCCTACTCCGGCAAACCAGTTGTGACCTTGATCGGCATGGACCGCCTCGGTAATTTCACCGGCATCAAAGTGCTCAAACACAGTGAACCGATTTTGCTGCTCGGTATTCCCGAGCAGCAACTTGTAGATTTTGTCACGCAATACCGCGGCAAGAACGTCAAACAAAAAATCGAAGTCGGCAAAGCGCAACAGGCCGACGAGATCGGTATTGATGCAATCACCGGCGCCACCGTTACCGTTATCGCCGAAAATCAGACGATCATGCGCGCTGCCAGCAATGTCGCACGCCAAACCGGCATCCTGCCGCCCCTGCAACGACCACAAGCCACGTTTATTGATCACAGCGACATACTGAACTGGACACAGCTACATGAACGTGAACTGTTACAAAATTTGCACATCAGCGAACAGCAGTTGGGCAAACCAAACAGTAACGGCACGGCCCTGGATCTGTATGTCGCTTACTTAAATGCACCACAAGTTGGTCGCAGCTTGTTAGGCGCAGCAACGTGGCAACGTTTGATGGCCTCGCTGAAAAAAAACGAACACGCTATTTTTGTTGTGGCCAATGGCAGTGAATCATTCAAGGGTTCAGGTTTTGTGCGAGGTGGTTTGTACGATCGCATCAATATCACGCAAGATGGCGATACCTTCAACTTTCGTGACCACGACTATCAACCGCTTTATCAAATTGCCGCCGCGAACGCACCTTCATTTAATGAAACGGGCATTTTTATTTTGCGCGACGCCAGTTTCAGTGCTGCGTTGCCGTGGCAGTTTGTGTTTCTGGGCAATGTCCAAAACACACAAACGCATGAGCGTCAGTTTGTCAATTTCAAACGCAACTATTGGTTGCCCGCCGAACAATTGCAAGGCGGCCGCCCTGCCTTGCCAGAAACCTCAAGCTGGGAACGGATCTGGCAAGCCCAAACCATCAGCATCGCATTGTTTTGTGCGTGGCTATTCAGCGTTGCGCTCGTTTACAGTCAGCGGGACAAGTTGGTTCGTCGCGCAACACGAAACAACAAATGGCCGGTGAATTTGCCCAAATATGCGTCTTGGCTTATTGCTATTGGTTTTGCCGGATTTGGCCTGATGGCACAGCCCAGCATCACACAAATTCTGACCTGGTTTCACTCCATCATTTTTGAATGGCGGTGGGAGCTTTTTTTATCTGATCCGTTCATTTTCATTTTCTGGTGGTTCATTTTCTTCACGCTATTTATCTGGGGACGCGGCCTATTTTGCGGTTGGCTGTGTCCATTTGGCAGTCTCAGCGAATTGTTGTTCAAACTCGTTAGCAAAACACCACTTAGGCGTTGGCAGTTTGTTATGCCAAACCACATTCATCACAAATTGAAATGGCTGAAGTACGCGATATTTTTGGTCTTGCTCAGCCTGTCGTTCTATTCAATGACCATCGCAGAACAATGGACAGAAGTGGAACCGTTCAAGACAACCTATTTGGTTGGCGTTTGGCAGCGTAGCTGGCCATTCGCGGCGTATTTCGCCGTACTGATGTTATGGTCATTATGGCAAGAACGTCCGTTCTGCAAATACCTGTGCCCACTGGGTGCTGGCTTGGCAATACCCAGCACATTCCGGCAGTTTGGATTGAAACGCAAAACCGAATGCACGACGTGCAAAGCCTGCGCAGTCGGTTGTGCCTCACAAGCCATTGACGAAAACGGTCGTATCGATCAGCGCGAGTGTTTGCTGTGCCTCGATTGCATGGTTATGTATTACGAACCTCACGCCTGTCCGCCGCTGGCCAAAGAACGCAAACGTCGCGAACGCGCGCAATTACCGCTTACCGCCATTGACGATAAAGGCTATTACATTCCTATCAAGCTGATTGAAAAGACCGACACACAACATGAGTGAATCGCTTGCACACAACGACAAGGACAGGAGCAACGCGCGCCGCTGTGCGCTATTGCTGCTCTTCGCGTCGCTGTCAGCGGCGGCGCAAGAACATTTTGTTGCCGCGGGCCAATCGATTCAACAAACACTTGATCGAGCAGCTCCCAACGACACTGTGATCGTGTCACGCGCGATTTATCGCGAAAATCTGGTCATCAACAAACCGTTGACACTGCGTGGCCTGCAACGCCCAACGATCGACGGCCAATACCGAAATCATATCGTGTTGGTCGCGGCCCCGAAGGTCACGATAGAAGGTTTTGTATTACGTCGCAGCGGTGACAATTTGACGGATCAACATGCCGGGATCTATGCCGACAAGCGCGCCGATGGCGTTCAGATCCGGCGCAATCAATTTGCTGAAGTGCTGTTTGGAATTTGGATTGAAAACAACCGTGACGCACACGTCGAAGACAATGTTATCACGGGCCTGCGCGATCGTTACTCGTCGCAACGCGGCAATGGTATTCAGCTGTACAACTCCAGCGGCGCGCGCATCGTCGCCAATCACGTCAGTTTTGTTCGTGATGGCATTTACGTCGACGTTTCACACCACGCGCTGTTTGCACGCAACCGTCTACATGACCTGCGTTATGGTACGCACTATATGAATTCCAACAACAACATATTGGAAGACAACGAAAGTTTTCATAATCGCGGTGGTTTGGCATTGATGGAAGTGAAACAACAAGTCGTGCGACGCAACACCGTCTGGGGCAACAGCGATCACGGCATCATGTTGCGCACTATCACCGACGCGGTCGTCACCGACAACCTCATAACCAATAACACACGCGGCGTTTTCATGTACGACGCTGAATACAATCGACTGGACAATAACACGATACGTAATAATCAAGTGGGCCTGCACATTTGGGCCGGCTCCATCAACAATCAATTCAACAACAACGACATCATTCACAACCGCGAACAAGTCAAGTATATCGCGTCAAGAGATCAAGTGTGGGGCCGCGAACACGGCAATTACTGGAGCAACCATATCGGATGGGATCGCGATGGCAATGGCGTTGGTGATCAACCGTTTGTCAGCCAAGATGCGATTGATCGTTTGCTGTGGCGTACACCGTCAGCACGCTTGTTGTTAAACAGCCCAGCCCTTGAAACCTTGCACCATATTGCAGCGCAGTTTCCGATTCTGCGTTCGCCCAGCATTGTTGAACAACAACCACGTATGCAACCACTGCATGCAGGCAGACACCACCATGAGTAGCACTAACGTCATTGAGCTGCAGAAGATCAGCAAACATTATGGTGCAATTACCGCTGTCGATGAAATCAACCTTATGATCGGTGAAGGTGAAAGTCTCGGCCTAATTGGTCATAACGGAGCCGGCAAAAGCACATTATTCAAAATCGTGTTGGGTTTGATTCAACCATCCAGCGGCGAATTGTATTGGCATGGCCAACGCGCCGACGAAAAGTATTTGCGTCGCGCCCGGGAATCGGTGGGTTATTTACCCGAAAACCTCGCACTGTTTGACAATTTGACTGGACAGGAAACGCTGCAATTTTTTGCACGCTTCAAACCTGCCGGCCGCGAACAGATTGCCGACCTGCTCGACGAAGTTAATTTGACACACGCGGCACAGCGCCGCGTTGCGACCTATTCAAAAGGCATGCGTCAACGCTTGGGACTCGCGCAAGCATTGCTCGGCCATCCCTCGCTGCTGTTTCTCGATGAACCCACTAACGGTCTTGATCCGGAAGGCGTGCGTGATCTGTATGCAGCTGTTGAACGCCGACGTCGCACAGGCTGTACCGTCATCGTTACATCGCATGTGCTGGCCGAAATTGAACAGCGTGTACAACGTTTAGCGATCGTCAAAAACGGAAAATTGGCGGCGCATGGCACGCTGGCCGATTTGCGCAACGGACAAAATCTGCCCGTTCGGATGCTGTTTACGTTCGCGAATGAAGCAGATACCGGTGCAGCCCATGACGTGTTGGCTACACAATTTGTATTGCAACGCCCCGACAGAACTCGGCTTGAAGTGTTTTGTGCGCCAAAGCAAAAGTGGCAGGTGATCAACACGAGCCAACGTCTCTCTCCTATCGATTTGCACATCCGCGAACCGCGTTTGGAAGATCTCTTTTTCGAGGTGCAATCATGATGATATCGGCACGTCTATTGTGGGACATCGCACGCAAAGAACTCACCGATCGCTTGCGTAATCGTTGGATCGTTACCGTCGCTTTCATCTTCGCCGCGTTTGCGTTTTCGATCAGCTATTTCGGAGCAGTACAGCAGGGACAGATCGGCGTGCGCGGAGTCGAAGTCACGATCGCAAGCTTGGTCAGCCTTGTTATTTACTTGCTGCCGCTAATTGCTTTACTAACCGGTTTTGACGCGATTGTTGGCGAGCGTGAGCGCGGAACGCTGGATCTACTCTTGAGTTTGCCGCTTTCACGCGCCGAACTATTGCTAGGCAAATTTCTCGGGTTGCTTTTGGCTTTGTGCTTGGCCTGCTGCGCCGGATTTGGCGCTGTCGTTGCTGTGCTGTCGTACACATTGGGAGCCGCTGCGGCCATTCATTTGCTTGGTTTTTTATTGTCATCACTGTTACTGTCCTTCTCCTTTCTGAGCATTGCGGTGGCACTGTCAACCTGGGCACGCGATCGCACCTCGGCCGGTGGCATGGCGCTTGGATTGTGGCTGTTCTTTGTCATTTTGTTTGACCTGATCTTGCTGGCGGCACTGGTTGCCTTTGGTGATGGCGTCGCCGGGCGCTGGTTGCCGTTGCTGATGCTGCTCAGCCCGACCGATGTCTATCGCCTGCTGAATATTTTCCAGTTGTCCGACGCGGCGCAGCTGTATGGATTAAGCGGCACATTTCCGATATGGCTCGCCGAACCTTATGTACTCGTTACCATCATGCTGATGTGGACCATTCTTCCGCTCTACCTGGCTTTACGGAGATTCAAATCATGTTAAATAACGCGTTGAAATTTTCATTGGCGATTTGCCTTTCTGCCTGCCAACACAACAGCAGCGACAGCACCGCACGCGATTTTTCTGATGACACCGCCTGCAGCCTTGATGGCATGATCTTGGCCGACTTTCCCGGCCCCAAAGCACAGATCCATTATTTGAATGGGCAAGCACCAGATTTCTTTTGTGACACCGTTGAAATGATGTCGATCTATCTGGCACCCGAACAACAATCAAAAGTTGCGACGATTTATACACAAGATATGGGCCAAACGGATTGGGAGCAACCAAGAGGTCATTGGATCGATGCCCGCACCGCGTGGTATGTCGTGGGATCGTCGCAACATGGTTCGATGGGAAAAACGTTCGCGTCGTTTTCACAAGAAGCAGATGCCAAAAACTTTGCAGAAAAATTTGGCGGTGAGATCGTGCGCTTCGGTGACATCACCGCCGACATGGCCGACCTACACGGCGGCGCATTGCACGATCACGGCATGTGAGCTGCTTAGTAAATAAAAAAAGTAAAAGCGAACACGAAGTGCACTAAGAACACAAAGTACACGAAGTTAAAACATAAAAAAGGTTTTTCTTCGTGTGCTTCGCTAACTTCGTGTTCGCATTTGACTTGCCATCAGCGAAACTGCTCTGGAGGCAGCGGTTTGCTAAAGAAATAGCCTTGCGCAAAATCGATACCAATCTGACGCACCATATCCAGTGTTGCTTGATCTTCTACGTATTCGGCTACGCTGTGTTTGTTCAAGGCGCGTGCTGCTTCGGTGATGGCTCGCACCAAAGACTGATCGACTTTATCGGTGGCGAGGTTGCGAATAAAACTACCATCAATTTTAATGCTGTGCGCTGGCAACTCTTTTAAGTAAGAAAAGGTAGAAAAGCCAGTGCCAAAATCGTCTACAGCCAATTCGCAACCGAGCGCCGCCAGTTTGTCACATAACACGCGCGTGGCGCGCACATCGACCAAACTGGCTGACTCGGTCAGTTCAAACACAAACTGATTGGCATTCAATTGATACTGACTCAGACTTTTCTCGATATGCGCCAACAAATTGGGATTATTAAAGGAGCGTGCCGAAAGATTGATAGCAAGTTTATTCAGATAAGGATGCTTGGCTAAACAGGCCATCGACGATTGTATGACGGCATGATCCAACAACGTGGTATCGCCGGCGCGTTCCAAAGCGGGAATAAATAATCCGGGAGGAATCAGCTCACCATTTTCATCGCGTAAACGCGCCAACGCCTCGTAATAAGCCACCTTGCCACTGGCCAAATGCATGACCGGCTGCACATGCATTTCCAATTTGTTGTCGACAATTAAACGGCGCGCACGTTGCAACCAATCGACACTTTCGCGAAAGCGCGCCACATCGGCATCTGACGGATCATAAACGTGAAAGCGATTGCGACCGTGCTGTTTGGCGCTGAACAAAGCGCTGTCGGCTTCACGCCAATATTCAGCGGCGCTGGCGTGACCATCGATAATGGCAACACCAATCGAGCACGTTAGCGACAACTTCTTGTCATCACCGACCGTCATATTGCCAATTAACTCACACAACTGAATGGCCAAAGAACTCGCGACATCGGCATCGCAATTGCCGATCAACAAACCGAATTCGTCATCACCCAAACGGCACAACACATCATAATGCCGTAAGCGTGCTTGCAACGTACTGGCGACACGATTCAACACTTGGTCACCCACCGCCCGACCAACAGCGTCGTTAATCACTTTGAAATAATCCAAGTCCAAATACAGCAAAGCATGCCGTTGTAAACGCGTTTGCGCGTCGACAGCAAGCTGTGCCAGTTTGGCATCAAAAGCAAGTCGATTTGGCAAGCCAGTTAACGCATCGTGGGCCTGCAGGTGTTGGACGGCGATTTGCGCTTGCTTGCGTGTGGTGATGTCATGCAGCGAACCAGTGATACGATAACCATCGTCAGTTTTTAATCGTTGCAACTGGCATTCGGCCCATAATTCGCGCTCGCTTTGCGTGTTTAGGCTCAATTCAAATTGCACGCGTTGAATGCCATTGCTGAGCAAACTCTGGATCTTGGCATGCAATTCATCACGCACCTGATCGCTGGGCAAAAAATCGGCGAACGGTCGCTGAATGGACTCTTCTACCGTAAACCCGGTCAGTTGACCCCATGCGCGATTCAGAAAACGGATCTCGCCGTTGGCATCCAGTTCCAATACAACGGTTTGCAAATGTTCCAGCAAATGCTCATGCACTTCGCTAACACGACGCCATTCGGCACGACTTTGTTCCAGCGCTTTTACTTGGCGGCCGAATTGAGCATTGCTGATCAAATAGTCTTGTCGACGCACAGCAATATCACACACTTTGCGCAGTTCTTCGCTGCGGAAGGGTTTCATCAAGAAATCGGAGGCACCTTGCAACAATAATTCTTCAGCCAGCTGTGCCGAGCCGTGCGCGGTCATAATGACAACGGTTTGATCACGCTGGCGTGCCAGAATTTCATGCAACACATCGCGACCACTGATGCCGGGCAGTTGCACATCAAGCAACACCAAATCGAATACTTGTTCTTGATAACGTTGTAGACCTTGTTCGCCATCACCACAGAGAGTGATGGCAAATCGCCCATTCAAAACCCGATCAACCAATCGAGCGATATCCGGGTTGTCCTCAATGACAAGCAAGCTCGGAATACGCACTTGATTGTGATCTTTTTTCAGCTGCTTTTCGATCACTTCACCCAAACGCGAAATGGTCGCCAGCGGCAACACTTCGTCCACACCATATTCGATGGCCGTGGTTTCGAGAATGCGCGCACTCCAGGTTTTGGCAACGACAATCACGGGTGTGTGTTTTTCCAGCGGCATCACGCCGGAACGCACCAAGCGTGTCAAACGCCACGCATCGAGATCACCCAATTCGACGTCAGAAATAATCAAGGCATAGGCATGACCACGCAGCGCCGCCAGCGCTTCAGCGCCGCTGCTGGCGATATCCACATGGTGCAGGCCCAGCTCCGTCACGGCCTGTCGCAATTGTTCGCGTACGCCTTCGTCTGCGCTGGCCAAAAGCACCAGCAGATCTGGATTTATCATGTTCACGTTCCCCGATCGACGCCGCGCCATGGCAACGTCACGGTAAATATAGACCCTTGGCCCGGTTCGCTGTGCAAGGTGATATCGCCACCGAGCATCTGACACAATTGACGCGAAATCGACAAGCCCAAACCCGTGCCGCCATAACGACGCGACTCACTGCCGTCGACCTGACGAAACTGTTCAAAAATTTGCTGCTGTTTATCCAACGGCACACCGACACCGGTATCGCACACCGCGATTAACAGCTGTTCTTGTTCGCGATAAGCGCGCACGGTGATCTGCCCGTTATGGGTAAATTTGGCCGCGTTACTTAGCAAATTGAGCAACACCTGCTTGAGCTTTTGTGCATCAGTCAATTGCGGTTCTTGCAGATCGGCGCTGAATTCCATTTTTAACACATTTCCGCTGCGATCAATCAGTGGCTTCACCATACCACACGCTTCACGCACCAACGCGGCCACATCACAGGAACCAGGATTGATCGTCATGCGACCGGCTTCAATTTTTGCCATGTCGAGAATGTTGTTGATGATTTCCAATAAATGCGTTGCATTGCTGACAATACGCTCAACGTCTTCCAGCAATAAACCGTCATCGCTGATGATCAATTCTTCATGCAACACATCGCCGTATCCGATGATCGATTGCAATGGCGTTCGCAACTCATGGCTCATATTGGCCAAAAATTCGGATTTGGCTTTATTGGCGGCCAAAGCGGCGTCGCGGGCTTGCACCAATTCGTTCGTTCGCAACAACACTTCGCTCTCCAATTGATCGCGGTGTTCGCGCAATTCATCTTCGCTGTTTTCCAGCGTTCGCATCAGTAAATTAAATTCGCGCGCCATTTGGCGTATTTCTTCGGCGCCCGCTTCGCGCACCTGCACATGCTCACCTTTTTCATGACCTTGTGCCATCGCGTTCGACAATTCCACCACGGGCTGCACAATGCGGCGCAACACGATCTGCAAGGCGATCGCTATGATCAGTGCCGCGCCGATCGCGGCCGCCACCGACAACCACAACACGCGTTGCCGCGACTCGTGCAAACGCGCTTTATTGCGTTGCAAATACACGGCGCCCAATTTTTCGGGCGATGCCGGCAACAAACTCATCGCCTGCTCATCATCGGACGCAGTATCAGCTGATTTGACGGGCGCCAGATAGATCCAATGGCTATCGGTTTCCGACAACAGTTGCGCCGAATCCAACTGCGGCAATACCGATGTATCAAGTGCTAACGCCGTGTCACCGGCGAGTACATCACCATTCAAACGCAAAATCGCGACGCCATCGACACCATCAAATTGATGCATTAGTTTCAGTGCCGACGCTGCATTGTCAGGGCTATCAAACAACAACGCGAGTTTGCTTTGCTGGGCAAAAACACCCAGCAATTGCAAATTATCATGTTGCATGCCCACTTCAAGTTGCTTGACGGTCATCGACGCACTTAATGATGCAACAATGGCCGCCAGAATAAAGAGGCCCAACAGCACCAGCGCCATCACCTGCGCACGAAAATGTCGCCACCAGCGCGTCATCGGCTCACCTTAGCGTTATGTCGTTGCGCGCATATAGTCATGATCATTGCGCCGGAAACGTTAGCGCCACGTCGCGCTTTAACTCGGGCGACAAGGTCAAACCAAGATGGGAGATGGTGCGTGTATTGATCGCCAGTCTCAGATGCGAAACCGGCACCACTTTTTCATCGACTTTACGTTGCTGCAGCGCAATCAATAATTGTGCAAGTTCACGCCCCATCGCCTCGTTGTCAGGCAAAAACGAAAATAGTGCGCCGCGCTTGACATGTGCTGGCGTCGATGAAAACAACACAAAGCGCTTATCCCATGCGCTTTCCAAAATAAATGACATCAGGCTGTCGTCCCCCACCGCCGCGTCATCGGCTAATAACCACAAAGCGCTGTCTTGCGACAATACGTTAACCACACGCTTGTATTCTTGTGCCGCTTGGATCACATCGCTGACTTCGGCCGTTTGCAAACGGATCTGCAGTTTTTCTGCCGCCGCGGTGGCCAGCGTAATAATCCATTTTTGTTTGTTGGTGTGGACGACATACACCGTGCGCGCACGCGGCGCCATTTTGTTCAAATAATCAAATACGACTCGCGGATCGCTCGCCAGGCTAACCCCCGCGACACCATTCGGTGAAAACGGTACCGCACCAACAACCATCGGCAATTCAAAAGTCAGTTCATGCGCCAGCTTGTAACCGCGACCGCCCAATAAAATCAAACCACTGGGCTTTTTGTTGCTGATCCATTGCGACACCGCCGCCGTGTTAGCGAAATCGTCATCGAGTTCATGCACGATCAGACCATCGCCAAGTTCGGCTTGAGCGCCGGCAGCGATTTGGGTAAAAACGGAACGGAAGGGTTCTTTAACTGAAGGAAAAAGCAGAGCTACCTGCTCGGCCAATGTGGCAGACGGCAGGCTCAATACTGACAAAAGCAGTAACTTACTCCACCAATGCGGCATAAACACAACTCAAAATACGACGGTCTGAGTATAAGCCATGACCACCGTTTGTCATGAACAGATGACAGCAATACATCAGTTGGGGTTCCCGCTGCACCTACGCCGTTTTCTGACAAACAGACAATCTCTGACTACGCTATAGCTGTTATTCGAATTCCGTTTGCTCACCTTGTGGAGAAAAACATGCACTTTTCCGCCAAACAAGCTTGGCTGATGTTTGCATGGGCGTCTGCAGCTTGCATTGCCCAAGAACAGAATGAAGAAGAAGTGTTGGCATCTATGTACGGTGATGTCGAAATGGTCAGTATTGCCACAGGGACCGAAAAGCCAATTTCACACGTACCAGCGGTAGCTACCGTTATCACCGCAAGAGACATTGCTGCAATGGGTGCATCAGACCTTAATGATGTACTCGAAACCGTACCCGGTTTACACGTTGTGCCGGGTATTATCGGTGCACCGCGATTTTTCATTCGAGGTATCACATCAACGTACAATTCCCAAACGCTTTTGTTAGTTGATGGCGTACCGGTCAACGGAATTTATTTAGGCTATCGAACGGGCATTTGGGGCGGTATGCCGGTGCAAGCGATTAGCCGTATTGAGATTATGCGAGGACCCGGCTCGGCGCTCTATGGTGCGGATGCATTTGCCGGAATCATCAATGTCATTACCAAATCAGCGGAACTTGAAACACGCTCCGTCGGCGTCGGCGGCGGCAGCTACAACACTCAAACAGCCATGTTTCAGGCAGGAAACAGCCATGATGGCACGAGCTATGGTTTTAGTTTGGAATGGCTTAAAACCGACGGCCCCGATGAAACCATTAAGGCCGATGCCCAAACGGCGTTCGATCAACTTGCCGTCATTCTGAATATTCCTGCTCCGGCCGTTTCTTTGGCCCCTGGTTCGCTCGATTTAAGACGTGATGTCATCGAGTTTCGCTCCTTCTGGAAAAACGAATTCGCCGAACTTCGTTTTGGTGTTCAAGATCGTGACAACGTAGGCACCGGTCCTGGTATCGGCGAAGCTCTGCAACCAAGTGGCTCCTTCGCCAGTACACGTTATTTGCTTGTAGGTCGTTTTCAGTTGCCACACATAAACGAACAATGGAATTCAACAGCAGAAATTTCTTATTATCAGCAAGATCAACGCCCTGTTGAACGGCAAGTTATTTTTCCACCAGGCGCTTTTTTTGCTGCGTTTCCAGACGGCTTTATTGGTGAGCCCTACTATAAAGAAGTGAATAAGCGAGCCGAATTCCGCAGTCGTTATGCAGGATTGACCGATCAATCCCTCACCATAGGCATAGGCTGGTTAAGTGGGGGCATTCCCAAAGTGGAGGAAACGAAAAATTTTGATGGTTCCTTCGCGCCCTTTCCTGAAGGGTTGCGAGATGTGTCCGACACCGACGAAGTTTTTTTGCCAGAAAACAAACGGCATAGCCAATATCTGTTTATTCAAGACGAGTGGGCTCTCAACGCCAACACGGATTTGACGGTTGGCCTACGCCGTGACACCTACAGTGATTTTGGCTCAACAACAAATCCACGCGCTGCGCTGGTTTGGTCAATCGATGCCGACTGGACGTTAAAGTTCCTGTATGGCGAAGCATTCCGCGCGCCAGCCTTTTTTGAGTTGTATAGTCGCAACAATCCGACTTCCATTGGAAACACGGAGTTGAATCCAGAGACAATCAAAACCACCGAAGTGTCGGCAGGATGGCGCGCGACTGAAAATTGGCATTTTGATCTGACACTGTTCAGATATGATGCAGAAGACCTAATTAGTGCCAATCCAGCCAATTCTGTATTTGAAAATCAGGGCAATCGTACCGGAGACGGATTGGAGTTTGAGGTAGAGTACAAGCACAAATCCGATCTTCGTTGGCTCGCGCATTTCAGCTATCAAGATAGTGTTGATGAAAGCACCGATCGTTCGCCAGGTTTTATGCCTGCATGGGAATTGTGGCAACGACTTGAATGGACCGCCAATGAACATTGGCTGATTGCAGTTCAACTCAACCAGGTCAGTGACCGTGAACGTGTCGAGGGAGATCCGCGTGACGATTTAGAGGGTTACACGCAGTTAGACTTGAATGTGCGTTGGCAAACGTCGGTCGAAGGCTTAAGCGCATCACTGCGAATCGGTAACGCACTTGACGACGATATTCGCGAACCGACCACCGGACCATCGGGAGGTGCAGGGTTAATCAATTTGCCAAATGATTATCCAATGCCTGAACGAAACTTTATGCTATCCGTTTTACTACAGTGGTAAGTCCAATCTGTCGCGCAATTAATGTTTACGGTTGATTATTCCGTAAATCTGCCTAAAGTTGCGCGACTGCACACATTCTTCAACTCTTACGGAAGCGTGCTGGTAACCGACGCGCTTTTGGACCCGCGTATTCAACATCACTAACCGCCCAAGGCCAGAACGCGCCTCGCGCATTGTCATTAGCTTCGGCATAGCATGCGTGAACGCCAGAGTGCACCCAAGTACTGTAAATCCGATACATGTCGCGCGCGCTAAAACCTTGGTCAGCTAAAAAAGCAGTGACATAACCAGCATAATTCATGTTCTCGCTGTAATGTTTGGCAAGTACCTGCTGAATTTGAAACGCCAGTTGTAGGTGCTCGCCATGTTTATAACCAAGCTGCCGAGTGACAACTTCCATTGCCTCAACACGCTCATCTCCTGTCGCAATTGGCCGCGAATAACCAACAATAACCGGCTTTTTCTGCCCTTGCTGTTGCTTGCCCGCTAACTCACGCTGCACAATCTGCAAAGGGTTCAAGCCATCTAATTGCCAGCGACGAGCGCGTAAAATAAATTGAGCCGATCCGGTGATCGCCCCGGGGCCATACATGCGAGAATCAGCGGTTAAAATGCCAATTGCGCTGCCGACCACAGGCGACCCTCCGACGGTACCAACTAAACTTCCATTTTGATTGCACCATATGCGCGAATCTGGCCAGCTCAAACAAATAAAACTAGCTTCGAACCATTCGGCCAGCTTGCGCGGTGGTAATTTCTTGGTGACATTTAAAATCAGTGTTTGAAAAAATGTTTTTTTTCCGACCAAATCATCCATCATGGAATAGCCGCAGTTGTAAATGGCTTTGCCAATTCGCCATCCACCACGATTGGTAACAATCCGACCTCGATTTTCATCCCACAGCGCTGATGATCGTTTTTCGGTTGTTAGCAAATCATTTGACGGATGTTTGGTCTGATTACGCTTCGTTTTGTATGACATAATGGTCGTCATCCAGAAAGGGAACATCAGTTAACGGGCGTCCCGCAAACTCTAAACCTTGTGCGACGGCGCCGGGCAAGCTGAACAATTGAAAAACTGCGGCACCGTTGCGCGGTTTAAAATGTAAATCCAGTAGAACCGCTGCAACTACACCAGCCAACCGCCAACCGCCTATGTGTTGACTAGAAACTGAACGTACAAAACGTTCTGCCCAATGCAAATATCCCTTTGTTGGTGAAAACTTCAGAAGGAGATCTTTTTGCTCGATTAACAAGGGTGATTGCCCACCATAATCACAACCAAAACCAGGCGCCAGAATTAGCTCATCCTTTTCGTCGGAACCGATATTTTCGATACACCGCCTTGCATGTTCTTCGGGCGTCTGCTGGGCGCTAGAAAGCAGAAATCGCATACTCTGCTCTACCTCTAACGCTCCGTTATAGTCACCACACAAAGCCATTGCCGCCACGGGGACAACATGTGTATTTGCAGTTTTACCAATAACGGCGTTGATTGCCGCGCGTGACGCAACGTGCCGTGGCCCTAAATTCAGCAAAAGCATGCTCAGCTTTTGCATTAATTCACTTTGTCGCGAATTGGGCAATTCGCCATGAAAAAGCAGATAGACGCCATCAGTAAAAGAGCAACCATTCATTAAATCAAGGCAATCATAGCCATATGTCCGCATAGACTTCGCCAAGAACGGGTTGTCGCTTGATACCACCTCCTGAGTCATATGCGAGGTCAGACGTTTGGAAAATTTTTCGTTCCTGCTGCGCACATCAACTCTATTCGTTGCACTTTTCGATTGCGACGTTTTCATTATTGCCCCGGCGTTTTCATCTTCAAACCTTTCACTCGCGCGCCCATCGGTGGTTGTTCTTCGCCGTCGATGTACACATCAATGACACTGGGTTGTTGGCCTTTGGCGAGCTGTTCGAAATCAATTTGTTGCAGATCGGTAATGGACTTGACGGTGAAGCCGAGGGCGCCTTGTGCGCGTGCGAGAGCGGCGAAGTCAATGAGCGGCAAGGTGTTGGCGATCGGCTCTGCCCCGCCCATGCGCTGACCGTGTTTGACCATGCCGTAGGCTTGATCATTCAGTACCAAAAAAATCACCGGAATTTTTTCGGCAACGGCAACGGTCAATTCGTGCGCGCTCATTAAAAATGCGCCATCACCGGTGATGCAGAGGGTAATTTCATCGGGCACCGCCAACGCCGTACCGATGGCTGCACCGATGGCCCATGCCATCGCACCGTATCCCATCGCAATGCGGTAATTTCCGCGATGCGAACGTCCATGATAATAGTGTGTTGCCCATGCCCAAGCATTACCAGCATCGAGAAGCAAACGCGCATTGCTGTTTAACTTCAGTGACAATTCGCGCATCAATCGTTGCGGCTTAATCGGAATGCTGTCATCAAAACATTTGTCAGGTTCATCAACCCGAATAAATCCACCGTGATAGTCCAGACGGCGACCGGGTATGCCTTCGGTAAATTTTCGCAGCTCGTGCGCACTGACACCCCAGCTACGACCAAAAGATTTGCGTGCAACGACTATTTTGTTGAGTTGTTCAAATACGGTGGCGATATCGCCTTTGACCTGCAAACGTGCCATTGCCGAACGCGAGAAATTTTCGCTGAAGTGATCGATATGCACCAGTTTGTCGTTCAGTAACAACTTGTCCCAACCACCGGTTGCAAGTTCACCCAATGCTGTGCCAATGGCAATGATTAAGTCAACGCTTTCGCTGCGCAGCAATTCCCGTGCGCTGCGATGACCGCCAAAACCAAACACACCAAAATAATGTGGATGATAGGCATGCATCCAGCGTTTGCCCATCGCACCGGTGATGATGGCAGCATGCGTCATTTCGGTGAACTTCATGATCTCTTCCATCGCACCGCCACAGCCATCGCCGAGAAAAACAGCGATTTGTTTGGCGTTTACGACTTCATCTTCGAGGCGCACCAAATCATCCAGATCAATCGCGGCATGATGACGCAACAACTTCGTTGGTTCTACCGAGCGAATGCCGTCATGTTCGTGACTGAAAATATCGGATGGCACGCTTAAATGCACTGGCCGCCGTTCCCGCAGACAAGCCATCAAAGCGTTGATCAATTTGGTTTCAAACTGCGAGGCATGTGACACCAGTGTGTTGTAACACGTGCAGTGTTCGAACATCGCCACGGTGTTAATCGCCGCACACGATGAATCTTGCAGGGCATTGCGACCAAATTTGGGCAACTGCGTTTGCGCGGTAATCACCAACAACGGCACACGATCGGCGTAAGCACTGGCAACCCCCGTAATTAAATTGGTGGAGCCTGGCCCGGTGGTTGCGCAGCAAACACCAATAGTGCCGGTTTCGCGCGCATAGCCATCGGCCATAAATGCCGCGCCCATTTCGTGGCGCGCTACGACCGAGCGTATGCCCGCTTTACGTTCACTGCGGGCTAGCGCGTTGTAGAGCGGTTCTATCGCACCACCCGGCACGCCAAAAACGTATTCAACACCCAAATCATGCAAGTATTCGAGCAGGAAATCAGCGGTGGTAAACACGGAAACTTGGTCATTGCTAGCAGGGCTGGAAACAGAAGCATTCATGCGTGGCGACCTAACTTAAGGAAGTGGGCAACCAGCGGATCAATTCCTTTTGAGCCGACTACAGACTAAAAAAAGTAGCACAAAAAACTAAGTGTGATAAAAAATAGTGGTCGGCATTTCCCGACAATGCGAGTAACAGGCGTTTAATCAAACTAAGAAAATCAATGTGTTAACAACCAGTGCTTCAAATCGGCAATTTTTTGCAGCTGTCGCACCGGTGAATACGGCAGCAACAGATCGGGATGATGCGCACCGTACAAGGCGGCGACACGATCAACCTGAGCACGCTGTGCCATCTCCATATCGTAGGAGGTGTCGCCGACAACAATGGCGCACGCGGGATCGGTGCCGGTTTCTTTGAGCAATTCCAATACCATTTGCGGATGCGGTTTACCATGACATTCATCAGCACAGCGTGATGCGTCAAAAACGCCATTCATTTGAATGTCGTCCCAGACACGTTGCAAACCGTGACGCGCTTTGCCAGTCGCGACGGCAATCTTGTAGCCGTTCGATTTCAAAAAATCGATCGTCTCGTGCGCGCCTTCAAACATCGGAGTAGGCGTGTGATTCAGTTCAACATAATGTTGACGATAGGCGAGTTTTAATTGCTCCAGGTAAGACTCCGGCGCTCCGGGAAAAAGAATGTCATACACCTCATGCAACGATAAACCGATGATGCCTTTGACTGCGGCCTCCGACGGAACCGGCAATCCCGCATCAGTCGCTGCCGCTCGCATGGAAGCCACGATGCGACCGACGGAATCCATCAAAGTACCGTCCCAATCGAAAATCACCAATTGATAACGCTGCGTCATAATACAACCCAAGTCTTGTCGGCGATGTCATTATCGCATTTTATTGCGCAGCAAAACACACAGCATTCATCGGCCACACGCTAAACTGGATCACCGCGTCATTTTTCGTAGTTGTTCTAATTGCTCATGGGTCGTTGGCGTTTACTTTTCATGCTGGTGGTGTTGACCGCTCTACTCCCATCGGTCAACGCGGCCAGTTTTGTACGCAATCTGAGTATGGCCGACGGTTTGAGTCAAAATTCCGCACTGAGCATCGTGCAGGATCAACGCGGCTATTTATGGATTGGTAGCCGTGACGGTTTGAATCGCTACGATGGCAAACACGTAAAAATTTTTCGCGAACGCCCCAACGACCCGTTGACGGTATATGGACAAACCATTAACGCCTTAGCGTTGGCCGAAAAAGGCCAGATATGGGTGGGCAGCGATCGCGGTTTGAGCCTGTTTGACCCACGCACAGAAACGTTTCAACGCATTCGCTGTGAGACACAGAAAAAGCCACTCGCCGACCTCGCTATTTTTGATCTGATTAAACGACGTAATGGCGAAATCTGGTTGGCAACGATGCGGGGTGTGTTTCGTTATGATGCCACCCAACAGTGTTTGCAGGCGATTGCCGACATCAACGAAACCGCCTTTGCCTTGGCTGAAACACCCACCGGTCAATTGTGGATCGGCCTACGCGATCGCTTGTTGCAATACGACGATCATCAACAACAATTTTCGTCAATTCCGCTCGACGTCAGCGTCGCTGCTTACGGTGGTTTGCGCCGATTATTGGCCGTATCGGATCAGTATTTGTGGTTATCGGGTTGGCAATCTGGCATCAGCCGTTTGCATATCGCGAGTAAAACAATTGAACACCGCCGTTTGCGTCAACAGGAAGATCGTGACGGCGATTTTGTGCACAGCCTGGTTGCCGATAATGCGCAACGCTTATGGCTTGGCACACGCATGAATGGGTTATTTGTGCTGAATCAGCGTGACACGGCCAAACTGTCACAACCTGAGCATTCGATGCTGATACACGATCACACGATCAGCAGCCTGTGGTTAGACTCGGATCAACAATTGTGGGCTGGCACCGATCGTGACGGCGTACATTTGTTGTCACTGCGGCCGTCTCGTTTCAGTAGCTTTTACAACAGTGATGCTGCCGCGCAACGTTGGCGAGACGATGATGTGCGTTCACTGTACAGCGACACAGATCATGTGATCTGGGCCGGCACCGCCAATGGTTTGCATCGTATTGATCGCAGGCAGAACACCGTCAATTATTTTCCCCTGCCATTGGCCAGCAAAAAAGAACTGCGCGCCGACGCGATTCATGCTTTGGCACCGCGTCGCGATGGCGGATTTTGGCTGGGAACCGAAGCCGGTTTGTACCGATACGATCCGCAGCGCGAACGCATTGTGTCGATGCACACGGCGGTGCCTGATCTGCCCATCGATCGACAACATGCGATTGTTACGTTGTATGAAGATCGCAACGCAGAGCTGTGGCTTGGCACATTTGGATCAGGGGTCCTGCGATTGTCCGCCAACGGAAAACTGCAGCGTTTGCCTTCGCGCAACGATCACGATGCCAGCGTTCGCGGCCAGTTTATTTTCGCCTTGCTGCACGATCGGCAACAGCGATTGTGGATCGGTCATGAAAACGGCATCGATATTTATGACGACGCCAAGCAGCACTTTATTGCCTTAAGCACTGACGGCGAGGCCACTCAACGATTAAGTCACCCTGCCATTCAATCATTATTGCTCGATCGCGATGGCGATGTCTGGATCGGCACGCTGTTGGGGCTTAATCGGTGGTCGGCGCGCAGCAATAGCATTCGACACTATTTTGTCAGTCACGGCTTGCCGAACAATACGGTGTACGCCTTGTTGCAGGATCAGCAAGGTCAGATCTGGTGCAGCACCAACAATGGCTTGGCACGAATTGATCCTGTCAGTGAACGTATCGATGTTTTTGATCGGCGCCACGGTATTCATAACAGTGAATTTAATGGCGGTTCATCTTTGGCACTTCACAACGGTGAATTGTTGTTTGGTGGTGTTGACGGTTTTACGGTATTCAATCCGGCAAAGCTGGCACAACGTACGCAAGGCCCACGCTTGGCTCTAACGTCGTTGAAGATTCAGGATCAAGAGCGCTTACTGCAACCGGTACTCGATCAACGCGAGGCATTGCAACTCAGTTTTCGTGATACGATGATCCGCATCGACATCGCCGCGCTGGAATTCTCGCAGCCCGATAATCAACGCTTTGCCTACAAATTGGAGCCCATCGATCAGAACTGGGTCGATATTGGCAATCAATCGTTTATCACGTTGCGTAATTTACCAGCCGATCAGTACACCCTGCGGATGCACGCCTTAAACGCTGACGGTGTCGCGGGTGAAGAACGGACGTTGCGTTTGGAGATCACACCGCCATGGTGGGCGAATGCGATGGCTTACACCTTTTATGCCATCACGTTAATCACGATCGTGGTCGCAACGGTTCGCTGGCGCATACGCCGTTTGCAACAGCGTACACGAGAGCTGGAAGCGACCGTTCAACAGCGCACGCAGCAGATCAGCACGCAAAATGAAACACTGAATTCGCAAACGCAACGATTGAATGAGTTGTTGCAGCGCCGTGATCAGCTTTTTGCCAATGTGTCACATGAATTTCGTACACCGTTGACGTTAATCACCTCCCCTACCGAGGTGTTGCTGCAGCACACCACAGAGCCACAACACCGGCAATGGCTGCTGACCATTCAACGCAACAGTGCTCGTTTGCTGCGCATGGTGGATCAACTATTGGATCTGTCGCGTTTGCAAAGCGGTGCGCCGTTAGCGATTCACGCCCAACCGCTATCGACGATTGCGCAGCAATTGGTTATCGCATTTGGCAGTGTTGCACAGAAACACAGCCTGCAGTTTGATCACGCCATAGCGCCGGATCTGTGGGTCAAAAGTCAGGCCGATGCGCTTGAACAGATCCTGATTAATTTGTTGTCCAACGCCTTCAAGTTCACGCCAGCGGGCGGCACCATCACCTTTACCATCGCCGCACACGACAACAACGCCATTATTAGCGTACGCGACACCGGGCGCGGCATTCCGGCAGCGCATCACGCCGACATCTTCGAACGCTTTTATCGCGTTGAACAGCAGCACACCGAAACCATTCCGGGCGCCGGTCTTGGCCTTGCCGTTGTGCGGGAATGGGTGCAGAGCTTAGGCGGTCATTTGCAGCTGCAAAGTGAAGTCGGCCACGGAACCGAATTTATTGTGCAATTGCCCTTGTGTGAACGAGACGATCGTATCGTCGCCACAAACAAAGCCATCGTCATTGATGACACAACAATTGATGACACAACAAGCGCGCAAAAAGCGGCGATAAACGATGCGTCATCGTCACTGCCGCTGTTATTAATTGTCGAAGACAACGCCGAATTGCGCGGACACTTGTGCGATTTGTTGGCGACCGAATACCAATGCATCACGGCGGCCGATGGCGAATCAGGTTTGGCACTGGCCATTGAACACGTGCCCGATTTGATTTTGTGCGATGTTGCGATGCCCATCATGGATGGTTTTGAAATGGCGCGACGCGTGCGACACGATGAACGCAGCAGTCATATTCCGTTTGTGTTTCTGACGGCTTACGGAGACAAGGATAGCCGCCTGCAAGGTCTGCGCGAACTGGCCGATGACTACATTGCCAAACCGTTTGATAACGACGAATTAAAGCAGCGCTTGCGCAATTTATTGTCGCTACGCAAATTGCTGCAACAACGCTACCGTCAACGATCTGCCAACGATAACGTTACATTGCCAGAACTGTCAGAACGTGATGAACGCTTGTTGCAACGCCTGCGCCAGCTGTTTGACAGTCACGCGGCAGAAGCCGACTTCGATATCACTCAGATGGCGCAGCTGATGGCCATGAGCGAGCGCCAGTTGCAGCGCAAGGTGCAGGCTTTGCTCGACATGACGCCAACCGAATACTTAAAGGTGTACCGTTTGCAACGCGCCGCCCAACTTTTGCAAAAGGGACGACCTGCCGGCCAGGTCGCCATTGAGGTGGGATTTTCATCGCAGGCCTACTTTACGCGTTGCTTCAAAGCGCATTTTGGCGTGGCACCGGGTCAATATCGGCAACAGTAAATGTGACCGTGTTCTTGTTAAAAACGCAGCTTGTGTTGTGTTTTTTTGCCAATGTCGCCCGCGTACAAATTCCTGTCGTCACTGTGCAAACCCGCACCACGTCTGCTTTGCACACTCACGCCGCCGCGCTTTCTGCGGTCAGGTGAGAGTACCCCATGAACAAATCCAAAGTGGCGACGGAATCTCAAACCATCCTATTGGGACAACATAGCGTCTTTGAAATGTTGGTCGACCAACACGCCGATCTGGTGTTTTCCATTAAGGATCAGGCTGGCCGTTACGTTGCGTTAAGCGAAGCCTGCGTCCGTCGTTGCGGCCTTAAGCATAAGTACGAAGCACTGGGTAAAACCGTGCACGATCTGCTGCCGTCCGATCTCGCGATCCGCTATCAGCAGCAAGACGATTACGTGCTGCGCACCGGCAAGCCGATCGCCACTCAGCTGGAGTTGACGCTGTTTCCCGACGGTCAACGCGGTTGGTGTGTCAGCAGCAAATTTCCGCTACGCGATGCGCAGCAACAGATCATCGGTTTGGCCAGTTTGACCAAAGATCTGATTGAACCCAGCAGCGAACCGTTTATCGACGACAAATTTGCGGCAACCGTGCAGTTTTTGCAGCAGCACTTTGATCGCACATTGACGTTGGAAACATTGGCACAACGTGCGGAGTTGTCGCCAGCACAATTTGATCGCCGCATGCGTCGCATTTTTCATTTAAGCACCGCACAATACCTCATCAAACTGCGTATTGATGCGGCGTGCCGCATGTTGGCGAGCACCGAGATCGCCATCGCCGAAATTGCTCGTGCTTGCGGCTACTGCGATCAAAGCGCGATGACACGTCAGCTACAACAAGTTACTGGCATGACACCGCGCGCTTTTCGCAAATGGATACGCGAGTTTTCGCCTTCGCGTAAATAAGATTGAGTTCAAATGATTAACCACGAAGGACACAAAGGACACGAAGTTCACGAAGAAAAAACTGCGTGTTTTTGCTACGGCAGCACTGTCATATCTGGAACCGAGGGCCCCCTTTGAGGCCGCCCGAGTAACGGAGGAAGCAAACGGGGCTTTCGGCGAGTATGTTTGAGCGAAGCGAGTTACGCAGCCGCCGTTTGCTTTCGAGTAACGCAGGACCGGAGCCGGCTAAACGCGCCAGCCAAGTGCGGCCGATAGGGGCGCGTTCTTTGCCCCACTTTCTTGCGCGAACAAGAAAGCGGGCCGGCTGTCGGTCCGGGAACCGACGCGCAATTGTTCGAAGCTGAAAAAGTCGGTCGACTCTCGCGCGATAGATCGAGCGAAATAAAACGTTTTGGATTGTAATGGATGTCACAGCTTGGGTTGAAATGTGAGATTGATCCAGGATTAATGCAGTTCTGTATAACCAGATAAAAAAGCCCCTTCACAAGGAAGGGGCCAACCAGAAAAAAACATCAATCGATCAAATCACTTACAGCTCATAACGCGCCGACGGGCGCGGTGTCCCAGCAACGCGGCGAACAAACCGAATCCAAACAATGACACACTGCCACCACCAGATGAATCATCGTCGTTGTTGTTATCACCATTGCCATTACTGTTCTTTTGCACAAGAACGCGTACGCCGTCTTTGCTGCTCAAGTTCGTGTTGTCCGTGACGGTTAATTCGAACTGCAATTCGGTATCAGAGGTGACCACTGGCGCAGTGAAACTGGCCGTATCGGTCATCGCATTGTTCAACGTTACTGTTGGGCCAGACAGTTGTATCCAGCGATACGTCAACGCATTGCTGTCAGCATCCGTTGCACGACCGCGTAACGTTACCGCAGCGGCGCTCATCACTTGTTGATCGCTGCCTGCATCGGCCTCCGGCGCTTGTTCAACAGCGGCTTTTTTGACGCGAATGTGCACCGTATCAGCCGATTGCATACCACTGTCATCGGTCACCGTTAATTCAAAATCAAAATCGGTATCAACGTTCACCGCAGGCGCCAGAAATCGTGTGCTGGCCATCGCCGCGTTATCCAATGTCACTGTTGGGCCACTGCGTTGCAGCCATTGATAACGCAAATTGCCGCCATCGGCATCAGTGGCGGAACCACTCAACGTGACCCAAGCATTGATATCGACCGATTGATCGGCACCGGCATTGACTTGCGGCGCAGAACCGGATTTATCGACGCGCACATTCACGCGATCCGTTGAAAACAAACCACCGCTGTCGGTTACGCGCAATTCAAATTCCAGATCCGTGCTGACCGTAACGGTTGGCGCAACAAAACTCGCTGTCGCTTTGTTGGCATCACGCAAGGTGACGGCAGCACCTTTGGTTTGAGTCCATGCATACGTCAGATTGCTGTCATTGTCGGTGGCTGTGCCGGCCAACGTAACGGTGCGCGCGCTCACCACCACTTGATCAACACCTGCGTTAACAACCGGTGCGGTGTTGCCACCACCGCTACCCAGCGTGCCCAGCCACGTACGGAATTCAGCATCGTATTTATTGCTGATGTTATTCATGTACGACGTGTACGCACCGGTGTAATCGCCGGCACGCATATGCGTCAAAATAGCGCGCACATCGTCCATGTGTTTTTCAAACATAAAACGCACAGCGAGATAGCCCCATTCGTACACGCGTTGTGAGCCACTGTTGTAATCGTTTTGAAAAATCGTCGATAACGCAACCGGTGATGTGGTGCGAGCCAGTTCGATAGCATTCGGGTAATCGTTTTTCAACGCAATGTACTGCGCCAATCCTTCGCCCCACCACACCGTTTTGGCGCGTTGACCGTCGCTGAAGCCACCTTTCATGTCAAAACGGCCGTCGAGGTAGTGCACGTATTCGTGTTCAAGATTCCAGATTGCAAACGGTAATGTGCTTTCGCCCGGTAAACGCCAGGTGCGTTCGTACGCAATAAAGCGCGCTTGGTTGTCGGCACGTTCGGGATTACCTTCCAGATACATGCCGCCATTGTTGGTACTGATACCAAACAGCGTGCCCGCATAGTTTTGATAATCACTTGAGCTATTGAAAACGACAATTTCCAAATCGTCGTTTAAATCGCCCGGGATCGGAATATTGTTGGTTTCGAGACGCGCATGGAAATACGATTCTTGCGCCGTCAACTTGGTGCAGCTTTCGGCCAGCTGAGTGCTGGTCATTTCTTGCGCACGAATACGAATCGTCGGTGAACACGTGTGTTGGATCGACAAGACGGAGTCCGCCAGTGTGCGTTCCCAATTGCAGATTCCGTAAAAACTGCAGTTCGACGCATCAAAATAGTCGGCCATATCGGCCAGCGCGGCCCACAGCGACAAGGTATTGCCTTGCGCTGGCGCGGCATTGATCATTTCCTTGGTACGCTCGCGGGCCAAGGTTTTCAACGCACCGTCGTAGCGCAAGAAGCGTGAGCTTTCGCGCGCCGCGTTGATCACCAAATACGCATTGCCGCCGCCAATCAAATCACCACGCCAATTTTTTTCGAAATGGTACAGCGCATCAAAAAAGGTGTTGTCACGCGCAACCAACGCTTTGAAATCATCGTTTTGGTGGCCTCGAAACGCTACCGTAAACACGGAATTGATCGCTGCGCGCACTTCAGAACGTGTGAAGCTGTTGCTGCTGGTGTTGTTCAAAAACGCCGCCAGCTTGTTGGCATAACGAGCATTTTCGGTCGCAGAATCCACTGCGGTGATCGTTTCACTCAAAATTCGTCCGTTTTCGGCGGTTTCGTCGAACGCGCGTGCAGACGCAAAAAACGTGTCGAAGGCGCCTTGAATCGCCGACTTTAACGCTGAGCCATAAGTCCCAACGTCATTCGCGTTATAGTATTGAACAAAATAGCCGGCACGCAGAAACGTGATCAACTGATGGCTTTTTTCATTGTTATTGCCGGGATAATTTTCGGCGCTCTTTTTAAACGCGTTGGCCACCGTCACCATTTTGGCTTCATTAAACGTGTCGCGAGCAGCGGTGCCTTTGATGTCGTATAACTGATTTAAACAACTGACTTCAGCCAGTTTGACCAAGTTGATTAACGCTTCACCGCTGGCGGCTGCAAATTCGGCCGGCGTGCACGCCGCGTTGATCGTTGCGGTTTCAGATTTTGATTTAGCTTCGAACACTTCAGTGGCTACGCGCGGTTTACTCAGCGCTGAATGCACGCGATGCTCGGTGCCGTGTTCAAGTTGTGACGCGCCGTAATCGGCATACGCCATCGAGCTGACACTCAATGCCAACATCGTCAAAGGAAAAGAAATTTTCATCGTCGCGAGTCCTGTTGAACCATAAAAACAATCGGCCATAGCACAGATGACGAATGATTCGGCAGGCTAGTGGCGCGGCGGCGATACTAAGAAGTCAACCACAACAAGGATTGGACACAACGGGTACAGCAATCATTGTTTTTTGCAAGAAGCAGAAATGTGTGAATCAGTTACAAGATAAGCAAGAGATGCATCACATTTCATGCGACAACTTGATTGGCGGAAAACGAGGATTGGATCACAACTATAATGAATGTTGGCCGTATTGTTTGCGCCCGCTTGCAAGCGCAAACTTTAACAAAAGAATCGCCTGCAAGCAGGCTCCTACAATGCCATATTTAATGCGAACTATTGTGCCGCACGATCAAGAATCGCCAGCAACTCTTCCGGTAATGGCGCTTCAACGGTCACCGGTTTGCCATCAACCGGATCGGTAAAGGTCAACGCGGCAGCATGCAGAAACAACCGTTTGACGGCCAATTGCTCGGTCAGACGACGCGATTCATCGTGACCATATTTATCATCCCCTAATAAAGGGTGCCCGGCATGTTGGGCGTGTACGCGGATCTGGTGTGTTCGGCCGGTCAACGGCATTGCCTCTACAAGCGTGCAGCCCGCAAACTTTTCCAGAATCGCAAAGCGGGTTTGAGACTCTTTGCCATCTTCGCGGACTTTGACAACACGTTCGCCCGACGCCAACTCGTTTTTGTGCAACGACGCCGAGATCAACGTCTTGCGTGATGGCCAGGCACCGTACACCAACGCGTTATACACCTTGTCCATGCCACCGACTTCGCGCAACTGTTCATGAAAGGCGCGCAAGGCCGAGCGCTTTTTCGCGACCAGCAGGCAACCTGAGGTGTCGCGGTCCAAACGATGAACCAATTCCAGAAACGGGGCCGTTGGGCGTAAAGCCCGCAACGCCTCGATCACGCCATAACTCAACCCGCTACCACCGTGAACGGCCATACCGGCCGGCTTGTTGATCACGATGTAGCGATCGGTTTCGAGCAGGATGGCCGCTTCAAGCGACTGGATCTTGCGCAAGGCCGGGTTCGGCGCCTCGGCTTTTTCGGCCACCCGCACCGGCGGAATACGGACGATATCGCCCGCTTCGAGCTTGTATTCGGGTTTGATGCGCCCCTTGTTGACCCGTACTTCACCATTGCGCAACAGCTTGTAAATATGGCTCTTGGGTACACCTTTTAGCTGCGATAACAGGTAGTTATCGATGCGTTGTCCGGCCTGTTCGGCACTGATCTCCACCTGGCGGACAACCGCGCGGGGTTCTTCATTTTGGGGAAAATTGCTTTTAAATTGCTGCACTTAGCAAACCCTGCTATAGTTTCGAGGCCCATCGCGGCACGTTTTTCAAGCGGTATGCCGTTGGTCTGATGATCATGAAATGTTGATCAACCACCAGACCTCCTGAAGCCCCACTTCAAAACGTGTTTGTGAATGGAAAGCGGTCTGCATGCCGCAATGGCCGAACGCCAACCGGATGCAGTCCACGTATTGTACGACATGGCACGTTAGTCATGCCGATTGCCGCACCAGGCAGATTTTTTCGTAAGACCGAGCACGACGTCCGGTTTTACAAAGACAGTGATTGAATAATTATTTCTATTCCACATCGCGCGGTTACCGCGCTCACTGTCATATGCATGTGTGTTAACACGGGCAAGCGCTGATCCCAACTTAAACTTGATCACCGCTGCCGCTAAAACCAACTGATTTTGGCGAAACGCCCGCGCCGTATTGGCGATCTGCACGACTTTCGTGATCCATACAAAGGATTACGACAGCAAAATGAAACGTATGTTAATCAATGCGACACAGCCTGAAGAGCTGCGTGTCGCCCTCGTCGATGGTCAACGTCTTTATGATCTTGATATCGAAGTCCCCGGTAAAGAACAGAAAAAGGCCAACATCTATAAAGGCCGCATCTCCCGCGTAGAACCCTCCCTCGAAGCTTGTTTTGTTGATTACGGCGCTGAACGTCACGGCTTTTTGCCGCTGAAAGAAATCGCACCGAATTATTTCGAGTCGGGTAAAAACCGCAACAACATTCGCGACTTGGTCAAAGAAGGCCAAGAAGTGATTGTGCAAATCGAAAAAGAAGAACGTGGCCAAAAAGGCGCTGCGTTAACGTCCTACATCACCTTGGCCGGTTGTTATGTCGTGTTGATGCCGAACAACCCGCGCGCGGGCGGCATATCGCGCCGCATCGAAGGTGATGACCGCGCCGAAATGCGCGAAGCGATTCAAAGCTTAAACATCCCTGAAGGCATGGGCATTATCATCCGCACCGCCGGTGTCGGTCGCAATGAAGAAGAATTGCGCTGGGATCTGAACGTACTGCTAACGCAATGGCAGGCCATTCAAAATGCCGGCGCCAGCCGCCCTGCTCCGTTCCTGATTTATCAAGAATCCGATGTGTTGATCCGTTCAGTGCGCGATTATTTGCGCGCCGATGTGGGTGAGATCATTGTTGATTCACAAGATGCCTACGCCAAGATCCGCACCCACATTGAATTGGTACGCCCGGATTTTCTGAGTCGCGTCAAAATGTACCGCGACGACATTCCACTGTTTAATCGCTATCAAATCGAAAGCCAAATCGAATCGGCCTACACACGCGAAGTGCGTTTGCCATCGGGCGGCTCGATCGTGATCGACCGCACCGAAGCCATGGTCTGTATTGACGTCAACTCGTCAAAAGCCACCAAAGGCGGTGACATCGAAGAAACCGCGTTGCAAACCAACTTGGAAGCTGCGCAGGAAGTTGCTCGTCAGTTGCGTTTGCGTGACTTGGGCGGTTTGATCGTGATCGATTTCATCGACATGACGCCGGTTAAAAGCCAGCGCGCGGTTGAAGATTGCCTGCGTGATGCCGTTGCACTGGATCGCGCACGCATTCAACTTGGTCGCTTGTCGCGTTTTGGCCTGATGGAAATGTCGCGTCAACGTCTGCGTCCGGCGTTGGCCGAGTCGACAACTCAATTGTGCCCACGTTGTAACGGTGTGGGTTCGATCCGTAACGTTGAGTCAATGTCGTTGTCAGTCTTGCGCATCATCGAAGAAGAAGCGATGAAAGACATGACGTCGACGGTGCAAGCGATTCTGCCAGTTGAAGCGGCGACGTATTTGTTGAACGAGAAACGTTCGGCGATTACCGATATCGAAAAACGTCAAAATGTTCACATCGTAGTGGTGCCGAATCCGCATATGGATACGCCGAACTACGAAGTGCGCCGTTTGCGCGAAGCCGAGATCATGGAGCAATCCAGCTACGAACTCGCTGAACGCAAGGTCGAAGAAGAAGTGGTCGAAGTGGTCACGGCCAAAATCAAGGCTGAAGCGCCTGCCGTGCAATATCTGCAAACCGTGTCGGCCGCTGCACCGGCGCCGACAAACGCCGCTCCCGCTCCGGCTGCACCGGTAAAAGAGAAAGAAAAAGCCAAACCAGTCGTTACCGAAAGCAAACCCGGTTTGTTCGCACGCGTGGTCAATTTCTTGTTTGGTGGTGACACCACCGAAGAGAAAAAAGAAGAGAAAAAACGCGACGGAAAACGTGAGCGTTTTGAAAAAGGCGATCGTCGCGAACGCCATGACAACCGTCGCGATCGCAATCGCAACGAGCGTGGTGGCCGTGATCGCCATGACCGTAATGAGCGCGGTGAACGCACCGAGCGTAATGACCGCAACGAGCGCCCGGATCGCAATGAACGCGCCGAGCGTAGCGAACGCAATGATCGCAATGAGCGCCCAGATCGCAGTGAACCACGTCAAGATCGCAATCGCGATCGTCCGCAACGCGAAGAGCGCCAAGACAACCGTCAACCGTCGTCGGAACCGCGTCGTCAGCAACCGCGTAACGAACAAAAACGTGACGATCAAAACAAACGTGATGATCGCCAATTTGATGGCCGTGAAGAATTGCGTCAGGCACGCGAAGAACGTGGTCCACGTCAATCGCGTGCCGACCGCATGGCACAACGCAATCCGCAAGCGGTAGCAGCCCCAGTAACAACACCGGCGCCGGTTCCGGTGGCGGAAGTTGTAGCGCCCGTGGCTGTAGCGAACACCGAAACCGATAATGATCAACGTCAGGATCGCGGTGGTGAGCGCAATGATCGTCGTCGTCGTTTGCCGCGTCATCTGGGTGGCAACCGTCGCCGTTTCGACCGCGATGGCCAACCGATCGAAGATGAAGTGGAAAGCAGCGAAGATTTCACGCAGGAAACAACCGAAGCCACTGCCGCTGTTGACAGCAAGCCGGTTGTCGTCAGCAGCCCAGTTGAAACTGTTGAGGCGAAATCCGTTGCGGCGGAGCCAACTGCAACACCGATCGAAAACACTCCGGTTGCAGCGCCCGTTATTGCCGCTTCAGTAGTGGCTGAGCCCGCGATCAAGGCCCCCGTTGTTGACACAACACCGGCGATCACACCATTACCGGTGGAAGCTTCTGCCATCGCGGATCAAAAAGCGGTTGAAGCACCAAGCGCGTCCCCCAAACCCGCTGAGCGCAAAGCCAGTTACGCCGCTTCGGCACCGGCGGCAAAACCCAAAGCGATTGAGCCGTTGCAAAAATCAGAAGTCAGCGAAGAAGAAGCATTGAAAAATGTCGCCGCATTGCTGGCATCGCTGATTGAACCGGCACAAAGTCAAAGCACGGTGTTGCATCGCTCGTCGATGTCATCGAGTTCGTCTCCGATGGCAAAACCACGTGCAGTGCCTGCTGCATCGCCGGCGGCAAACTCAGCGCCTTCTGCAGACGCAGACATGAAATCCGACGACACAACACCGCCCTCGGTGTAAGTCCTCTGAAATAAAAAGCCCCGTTCGTCCTGAGCTCGCCGAAGGATGAACGGGGCTTTTTTTTGATTGGCATTAGGCCAACAAGACACGTTATGCGTGCTCAATCACCCATCAATCAATTCGATGCGCTCCCCGTAGTGGGTAGAAACTGTAATGCCCATTTTCCGCAGCATGTCTGTCGGTGCAACACCACCCGCACACACAATCACCGTGTCGTTTGTCAATGTTGAGCGCTTTTCACCGGTTTTTACTGTAATGCGTTGCGGTTCGATCATTTGGATCTCGCTTTGCAATAATACCGTCAAATGATCAAATTGCTGAGCTTGTTGCAAGCGTGAGCGGTTTTGCGGTTTTAGGCGATTAAAGGCGTCGCCTCGGTAGATCAGCGTAACCGTTGTTTTGGGTTGTTCGACAAGTGCCAATGCGGCTTCAACGGCACTGTCGCCACCGCCGACGACCGCTACGGATTGACCCGCAAATTGTTCGGGCTCGCGTAATTGATAAATCACTTTCGACAAGGATTCACCGGCAACGCCCAATTTTCTTGGCGTGCCGCGGCGCCCTAACGCCAGCAAAACGTGTTTGCAGTCAAATTGCTGATTTTGTGTTTTTAAGCGAAAACCATCGACCAACGATTCAATGCGTTCCAAACGTTGATCAAACCGAATGGGGAGCGGATGTTGCTGAATAATGGTTTGCCAAAACTCAAGCAGTTTTTCTTTTGAAAGTTCACCGAGTTTGTGTTTTCCTGCCAGAGCCAATTTTAGCTCACCGGCCATCACAATTTTTCGGCGCGGATAATGAAAAATCGTACCGCCCAAAGAATGCTCTTGTTCTATCGTGATAAATCGCAGGCCCGCTTCTTTTGCCGCCAAACTCGCCGACAATCCCGCAGGTCCAGCACCGACAATCACGATGTCTAATTTCTGTGTTTCGCGCGCTGCACGCGCCACTTTTTGAATCGCTTGTCGCCCTTGCTCGGCGGCTTTGCGAACCAACCCCATACCGCCCAATTCGCCCGCGATAAAAATGCCCGGAACGTTGGTTTGAAAATCACGATCAACCTGAGGAATGTCGATGCCGCGTTTTTCCGTACCAAACACCAGCTTGATCGCATCAAAAGCGCAGGCGGCTTCGCAGGCGCCGTGACCGATACACACGCTGGGATTGATCAATTTCGCTTTTCCGCCGATAAGACCGATCGCTTGCTCGGGGCAAGCGCTGACGCAGGAGCCGGAACCAATGCATTTGTTCGGATCAAATTCCGGGTGCAGTGTCGCCGGTTCGGTTAGGCCCTGCTGCACCGTATGTTCCCATCGCTGCACATTGTGTTGGTGTCGTTTGTGTTGACGGCGCCAATACCACAACACAATCACAACCATTGGTACCCCGTAGATAAGAAACAAATGCAACGTGGCTCCTTAAGCGCCGATTCTGCGCCCTTGTTCACATTCCTTAGCTAACGATTTCTTTCTTAAAAAATCCTTAAGAAATGCACTGTAAATCGAAACGATCTGACACGTCGCGAGATCGTACACGTGGAATCGGCTCGTTCATCCACACCATGGTGGCAACATCCGATGCTGCTGGGGCTGACAGCAGGATTTGTGATCGCCATCACATTGGCATCTTCAAACTGGTTCACGGCTGGTTCGACCATCGGTTATTGGATCGGTGTGGCCGGTGCGCTGCAAATGGCAACGTTGTTGCTTTATCCGTTGCGCAAAAATTGGCGCGTCATGCACAACTGGGGCGACATTCGGATCTGGTTTCGTTTGCACATGACCTTTGGTATTACCGGCCCCTTATTTATCCTCACGCATTCAACGCTGCATTTTGGTTCCACCAATGCTGTTGTCGCCTTTGTTTCGATGAGCATTGTTGCGCTTAGCGGATTGATCGGACGCTACCTTTATGTGCATTTGCACAAAGGCGTCTATGGCGAAAAGCAAACCTTGCACGAGATTCGCGAACTGGCATTTAAAAATGAACATGCCTTGACTGGACTGCCGGCTGCCGTCAGCACGCAGTTGCATCAATTCGAATTGGCGATGTTTGCCGATGTTGGCGCATGGCAATCGCTGCGACGCTTTTGGCGAGCCCCGCACCACGGCAAAGCAGCGTTGCAACAAGCTTTGCGCGCCTTGCCAGTTGATATCGCCAAACAACATTTTGCCCATATCAAAAAGTTTACCGACAGCGTCATTCGCGCTACACAGTTTCAGTTTTACGAGCGTTTGTTCTCATTGTGGCACGTCGCGCACATCCCCTTTGTGTTTCTGCTTGTTTTCACCGCTATTGCTCACGTAATTGCCGTGCACATGTACTGATGAAGACGATAATCGCCCTTCTCACTTTCAGCTTTATGCTGATGATCCATCGAGCAGATGCGGCGTCGTTCGAAAAAACGCTGATGCCGGGCGACGTCATTGCGGCTCATGCTAAAATCGAAGAAGACTGTGCACAATGCCATCAGAAATTTGATAAAGCGGCGCAAGATAAACTGTGCTTAGCCTGCCATAAAGAGGTGGCGAGCGACATCACGTCACAAAAAGGATTTCATGGCCGTCTTGACAGCAGCACTTGTCGCCGTTGTCATACCGAGCACAAAGGGCGCGAAAAGAATATTGTTCCGTTCGAGCAAAACACATTTGCTCATCATCGAACCGATTTTGAACTTAACGGAAAACATCAATCACTGATCTGCAAGGATTGTCACCTACCCGGCAAAAAATGGCGTGATGCGCCACAACACTGTAACGACTGCCATCGCGATGACGATCCGCATAAAGGCAGTTTGGGCAAGCAATGTCAGCAGTGTCATGGCAGCGACAATTGGCAACAAGCTCAATTTGATCACAGCAAAACCACTTTGCCACTGACCGAGGCACATGCCAAAACCGCCTGTACACAATGTCATGTCAACAAACAATGGAAGTTACCAGCCTCTACATGCGTCAGTTGTCACAAGAAAGACGATGTGCATCGCAATGGCTTTGGTGAACAATGTGCCAATTGTCACAGCAGTACAGCATTCAAACCCGCATTGAGTTTTGATCACGAAACCAAAACATTGTTTAAACTGCTCGGCGCTCATCAAAATACATCGTGCAAAGCGTGCCATGCTGTCGGCGTAGCCGCGCATGGATTAGGACGCTCATGCATCAGCTGCCATAAAAATGACGATGTACACGCCGGTAAATTAGGCAATCGCTGCGAAGCATGTCATAGCGAACAACGCTGGCAACAATCGTCATTCAATCACGACTCTACCACCTTTCATTTGCGCAATCGTCATGCGCAAATAAAGTGTGGTGCTTGCCACGCGAACAACCGATTTGCGCAAACGCCGACGCAATGCCTTGCCTGCCACCAAAAAGAGGATAAGCACAAAGGTGCATTGGGCAACCAGTGTCAAACTTGTCACGACGATAGTCGGTGGAAAAGCACCCATTTCGATCACAGTAAAGACACTCGCTGGCCACTGCGCGGTGCTCATGCCAAACCCGCGTGTCAGGCCTGTCACACGCCAACCACGGTGCAGCAAAAACCACCAACACAATGTATCGCCTGTCATCAAAAAAACGATGTACACAACGGCAAACTCGGCCGGCAATGTGAAACCTGTCATGGTGTCACATCGTTTAAAACCGACATTCGATTTGATCATAGCAACAGTGCCTTTCCATTACGCGGTGCGCATGCACACACTCGCTGCAATGCGTGTCATGACAATGCTCTATTCAAAGGCACGCCACAGACCTGTCATAGCTGCCACCAAAAAGACGATGTGCATAAAGGCAGCTTTGGTGCGCAATGCGCGCAATGCCATAACGAACGTCATTTTATGCTGTGGTCATTCGATCACAAAAAGACTGGATTCGATTTAATCGGTGCACACAACACCGTGAGCTGTCATCAGTGTCATGTGCCGGGCTCAACGAAGACATCCAATCTTTGCGCCTCGTGTCATCAAAAAGACGATCCACACGATGGGCAATTCGGTGCGCGTTGCAATAGCTGTCATTCGTTGTACAAATGGTTGCCGGTTCACCCGCGCAAACCGTAATCACGATAGGCTAAGGGGTATGCGATGAAAACGATAAAACCACGATCACTGTTGCGGCCCTTGCTGAGCAGTTTGATGGCCATCTGCGTGTGGTGGCTCGCATGGCCGTTGCACGCCGAAGAGAGCACCGCAGAAACGCCATTTGATCACACCGCAACACGTTTTCCGTTGATGGGCGCACATCGCATCGCTCGTTGCGAAAGTTGTCATATTGATGGCCAATTTGCTGGCACCCCCACTGATTGCAACAGTTGTCATAGCAGCGGCAGTCGTCGCGCGCAAACGAGCAAACCATTAAATCATCTGATCACCTTAGCGGCATGCAGCGATTGTCATAACAACAACAGCTGGCTCGGTGCGCGTTTTGATCACGTGAGTGTCATGCCGGGTAGTTGCACCAATTGCCACAATGGCAGCAGCGCCAGTGGCAAACCAGCGCATCATGTGCAAACAACCAGCAGTTGTGACAGTTGTCATCGCACACAAGCCTGGATTCCAGCCGGCTTTAATCATGCGCAAGTCACACCCGGTACGTGCATCACTTGTCATAACGGTTCTATCGCCAGCGGCAAACCGGCCAATCACATTACCACCACGGCCACCTGCGACGCCTGTCATCGCACAACCGCCTGGATACCGGCGTCGTTCAATCACAGCAACGTTGCCAGCGGTACCTGCAACAGCTGTCACAACGGTTCACAAGCGACTGGCATGCCATCAGGTCACTTTGTCACCACTAAATCATGTGATGCTTGTCATCGCACCAGCGCGTGGGAACCCGTCAGCAACTATTTGCACACGTCGGCCGCCTACAAACAACATCGCAGCAACGTAAATTGTGACATGTGCCATACCAGCAAAAATGAAGTGATCGCTTGGCCGTTTGCTGCGTATCGTCCGGATTGTGCGGGCTGTCATGCAAACCGTTTTAAAACGGATCCGCACACCAAAACGCAAAACCCCAAAACGTTTTACACCGTGTCCGAATTAAAAGACTGCGCTGGCAGTTGTCATGTTTATAGCGATGCCACCATGACAACCATTATCAAATCACGCAGTGGTGAACACAAAGCCAGTGGTGGTGACTTCTGATGAAACGGCGTGTAGTGCCTACCACCTATGTCTTGCTGCTTTCGCTCGCGACGCAGGCCGCTGAGCTCGAATTACTGCAAAGTTATGGCGATACCGCGCAAACCCACATCGAGATTGGCTTGGCACATCGATTTCAGTATGTGCGCCATCGCATCAGTGACGATGGCCATCTTGAAATTGAATTGCAGCTGTTCGACGCAGCCAATAGTAATCTCTCGGAGCAGCGCCATTTGCCGACGGCCGGTCTACTCAATCAAGACATTGTGATCTCGTTGAGCAGCATTGATGCTCGTCAAGTCATGCTCAGCATGGACCTAAATGCCGGCGTGAGTGTTGAGGTTGTACCTGGGCGACGCACCGATCTGTTGGATGTCGTCATCAAAAAAGCAAACGATCAACCTGCGACCATGACGTTGTCACCCACCGTTGAAGCCACGACGGAATTGGCCGGTAGCACACCACCGTCGACAGCCACGCCAGAGTCGATAGCCGCGTCATCAATGCTCGATGTAAAAGCGACAGCGCTGGAATGGCTCACCAAAGCGGATCAAGCAATCGCACAAAAAGACTGGGCTGGTGCATTGCACGCACTGAACGAGCTGCTGAAATTGCCCCCCAATGCAGCGACAGAACCAGCACAAGAAAAAATCGGTGATGTGCGCGCCAAAATGGGCGACGGCCGCTTAGCCAAGATCGAATACGAGTTGTTCTTGAAACTGTATCCGCAGAGTGAGCGTTCGGCGTTTGTTCGGCAGAAACTCAACGCACTGCAAACGACAGGCCACCCTCCGCTCATTGCCGAATCAGTAGCGCCAGCCCCACAACACTTTTTTTATGGCAGCTTGCAGCAGCAGTACACAAGCGGCAACAGTCAATTCGAAACAACGACCGATCTCGGCGGAATTGTTGATCGCGCGCGCTTCAGTGGTGAAAAACAAGCCGTGTTGATCAGCAACCTCGACGTCAGCTATCGCTACCGTTCTCAGGAATACGATTCGCGTATGGTGTTACGCGATACGGATCTGCGCGACCAATCAGGAAACGGCGATGATCGCAATCGTTTAAGCGCAGCGTATTGGGATCTTCGCGCGCTGAAAGCCGACTGGTCGGCACGACTGGGGCGTCAAACACAAAATAACGGCGGCGTTTTTGGGCGTTTTGATGGATTAACGACGGCGTATCAGCTGACCGAACACTGGCGACCACAATTCATCGTAGGCCAGCTTGTCGACTTCGGTTTTGAAGACAAGCGTCGCTTCACGTCATTGTCAGTTGATTGGCTGAAAATGACCGAGCACAGCGATCTGAATATGTGGCTAACGCGACAAACTGCCGCCACAATGACTGATCGCGAAGCCGTTGGCGCACAGTGGCGTTACACCAACAACGGCAGTTTCACGTCGGCCATTCTCGATTACGATACGCTGTTTCAAGAGCTGAACATCATTAGCCTGCAAAGCAATTGGCAGAGTTTGAACGGCAACAGTTACAACATGCTAATCGATTATCGCCGCTCACCGTCGCTGGCTATCAGCAACGCCATACTGGGCGAAAGCAGCGCCAGCTTGCAGGCATTACGATTGATTTACTCCGAAAAAGAAATTCAGCAAATGGCGTTGGATAAAACCGCCAGCAGCAAACAACTGTACGCTGGCGCATCACAAATCATTGCCGATGGTTGGCAAATCGGTGAGGACCTCCGTCTGTTTGCCATTACGGATACCCCCGGCGCCGGCGAACTTCCGGCCATTGTCGGAACCGGCAATATTTTGAGTTACAGTGTGCAATTAAGCGGCTTCAATTTTCCGCATAAAGCGGCATCCATGTTTTTTCAAATGTCCAGGCAACAAGGTGATCAGTATTCCGGAACACAATTGTCATGGCAGTACAGTGCGCGCCTAAACAAAGAATGGCGAGTTGAAGCGATTGCACGTTATGCCACCCAAAAAGATGCCGACAATCGCGACATCAAGCGATTGACACCGACCCTACGGCTAAGTTGGCAACTGTTGCAAACGATGGCACTGGAATGTGAATGGATGCAGGAAAAAAGCAGCACCACCACCAGCACGACTGAAGACATCACGACGTATGATTATCTGTCGCTGGGTTATCGCTGGGATTTTTGAGTTTTGTCGTCATGCAATTGTTGTAACAACGCACGACAGCCCGCATCACAAATATCAAACACTCGCTCAAAACCCGCCAAGTTGCCGTAGTAAGGATCGGGCACATCTTTGTGCGAAATATCGTGGCAGAAATCAAGCAAGCGTTTAATGGTTGCCCGCGCATCGTCAGGGCACTGATCGGACAGTTCATCGAAATGGCCGGTGTCCATCGCAATGATCCAGTCAAACTCATAAAAATCGCGCAACTCAATTTGCCGCGCACGCTGTTTTGACAAATCCACACCGCGCGACTGTGCCGCTTTTTGTGTGCGCGGATCGGGCGCTTCACAACTGTGGTAATTGCTGATGCCAGCCGAATCAATATCAAAACGATGTTGCACGCGCGCCGTCGCCACCAGCAATTCAAAAATGCCTTGCGCGGTAGGGCTTCGGCAAATGTTGCCCGTGCAAACAAACAGAACGCGGATCTTGTCGCTCATGACAGGTGCAGTGGTAAAGCCGTGTACCGATAGTAGATCAGCGCGTCGATGCCGTACATGACTTCTGGCAGGGGGGCATCATGACTAACGGCACATGGCAGCTTGGACGGTGCTGCCTAGACTGGCCTCTGCCGTTAGACAAGCCCCACCGATTAAGGAGAACCCATATGAAATCTATCGTTATTGCTTCCGTGCTGTGTGTTGTAGCGTCGGCAAGTCAGGCCGCCACGTTGACCATCAATGTCAAAGGCCTGCGCCAAGCCAACGGTCATTTGCTGCTGGCTGTGCACGGCGGTGAAGAAAATTACAGCAAGCAAAGCAATCCAGCCGCCATGCGCCGCGTTGAAGTGAAAAGCGAGACGCAACAGATCGTCATTCCGGAATTGGCGGCCGGTGACTATGTCGTCAGCATCATTCACGACAGCAATGGCAACGGCAAACTCGACACCAACTTTGTTGGTATGCCCACTGAAGGATGGGGCTTTAGCAATAACGTCGGTGCACGTGGCCGCCCATCTTACAACGATGCCAAAGTGAATGTGCCGGAAACGGGCAGCGAAATTTCCATTCAGTTGTTTTAAGGAACGCTCATGTTGAATCGTCGCCATCTTTTGCAGATTTTGAGCAGCGGTGCTTTAGCCGCCTGCAGCACGTCGCGTTTGACCACCACACCGCGCGAACCGTGGCGTCTTGGATGGCAGACGATTCAAGAATCCGAACGCTTTACGCGCGACATTAAGCGAGAAGGAAAAATTCCCGACGCGTTGTTGGGCAATTTTTATCGCAATGGCCCTGGCCGCGTTGAACGCAATGGCCAAATGGTGTCGCACTGGTTTCTCGGCGATGGCATGGTGCAACGTTGGCATTTAGAAAAAAACGGCATCAGTCATCGTGCACGTTTTGTTGACACCTATAAATACGTTGGCGAATCGCGTTTGAATAAAGTGGCGCTGAATACCACCGAATTACCAACGCGCAGTAATGATGACTTCAATACCGCCAACACATCGGTATTGCCCCTAAACGGCAGCTTATTGGCCTTATGGGAAGGCGGTTCCGCCTACGAATTAGATCCGGAAACCTTGCAAACACGCGGTGTAAAAACCTGGCGCGACGATTTGCAATTTGCACCGTTTTCCGCACACCCTTTGCCCGAAAAAGACGGCAGCTATTGGAATTTCGGTTTGATTCCGTATGCGGCTGAAGGTCTATTGCTGATGTACCGCATATCGGCCAATGGCGAGCTATCGCAACAAGCCACCATCACGACGCACTTCACCGGCATGGCACATGCGTTCGTGCAAACTGAACGCTATTTGATCGTGCCGTTGTTTCCCGTCATTTGGGATGAAGCCAACGGTATTACATGGTTTGACCAAGCCAGTTGGCAACCACAATTCGGTAGCCGTGTTTTGATCATCGACAAAAATACCTTGTCGCTGGTCAACACGGTGGCATTGCCAGCAGGACTCGTTTTTCATTACGGCAGCGCCATTGACACTGCGACCGGTATTGAACTGTTTGCCTGTTGGTATGACGATGCCGAGTTTATGTATTTGAATTTGCAACAAACCATCACCAACAATTTTGACGCCGTGAAAAGCGCCCGCATGACCCGCATTGATATTCCATTGCACGGCGGCAGCGCCAAACTGCACCACAGCGTCACCAACGCCGAATTTCCGGTGTTCGATATCCGCAATTTAAACCATACCCATGCGGTGCAATTTTGCATCAGTGATATGCCCAACGCCGTATGGAAAAACAATAATGGCATTGCACGCGTTGATTGGCGAAACGGTAAAATCGATCGTTATCACTTTGGCGACTATGTGTTTTGCGAAGAACACTTGTTTGTCGCCGACCCGAAACGCCAACGCGCCGGCGCTGGTTGGCTACTCGGTACCACATTGGATTGCCGGCGCGGCATCACCAGTTTGAACATTTTTGATAGCGAGCATCTGAGTGATGGCCCTATCGCACGCGCGCATTTGCCGTATGCGATGCCATTGGGGTTTCATGGTGCATTTAAAGCAGTTAATAGCTGATGTGAATCAGCTATACGAATATCCGTTTGCTTTGGCCATCGCACTCACAATGGGAAACGTTTTACTTTTCCCATTTTTTCAACCAACGTGTGGCTTTCTCTCGTGTCTCTTCAGAGGCCGGCAATTGTGTCAATTGAGTCAACGCGGCAATGGCCTCTGCTTTTCTACCGGCTTTTTGTAGTAGCTCTGCGTGCACCAGCAAGCTGTCGGCGTAATATTCATCGTGCACGGTATCCAGATTGATGAGGCGTTGACTGGAAGCCAGTCCAATGTCGAGCGACGCTTCACCGTTTTGCGCAAACATTGCACTGATCTCACACGATTGCAGCCAAAGTTCCCACGCTTCTTCTTGTCCCGGTGGCAATTGGCACACCTGAGAAAAAAGTTGCTGGGCACCCTCCACGTCGTCGTTGGTCCACAGCAGTTGTGCGGCACGCTCCAACACGTCGATATCCTGATTAAACTGCATTCGTGCTTGTTCAATCCATTGCATGGCCATTTTTTTGTCACGTCGATTCTGTGCGTAGTCCATTTCTGCCATCAGCCAATAACGTGGATCGCGTTGTTTCAGCGTGTCAACGACAGCGCGCTGCTTTTCCAAATCAACTGAGAACAACGATCCGTTAAACCCTTTTGCTCTGGCCATATCCTTTCGGTATCGATCCTGTTCAGGTGCCAATTCGGCAGCGCGAATTTGCGCCGCCACCGAACGTTCATAATACCTCATGCGACTAAAAACACTGGCTTGCCGGCCAATGGCCAGCCACATTTTGACCGCTTTGTGATGCACGAACGCTACATTGGCGTGTTGCTTCAACAATTGATTCAATGCTTCTTCGGCATCCTCTTCTTTGTTCACAATTTTGAACGTGACACCTAAGAGATGGGCATTCACATCATCTTGCGTTTCAACATAGCGCTTTACCTGATCATATTGACGATGATAGTAGGCGTTCCACACCGAATCGATCGATTCGTTTGCCAATGTGACGCCACTGACAATAAACAGAAGCGCGCGAAGACATGCCACGTTATTTCGCTCCATCGTGACGAATCGTCGACGTGCTAGTGAATGCGCCATTGGCATCAATTCGCACATTGTCCGTCAAAAATTTTGCCAACTCTGGTGAAGGTTTGGATGCCGTTGCACCGCCCAAATGCCGGGTAAACCCCAATTCAAACATATACAACAACGCTTCTTGGTTAATCGGCTGCGTGGGGTTATGCATCGAATCACCATCGAGCACAAAGCTCACCAATTTCTGCGCCTTTTTTAGCAGCGCCGCGTAATACGTCATACCTTTGATGGGCACGCGCTCGTCTTTTTCGCCCGCCCACAAATACAGCGGCGATTTCACGGCAACGGACAAACTGGCCGGTGATTCGCTCGCCATTTTCTTAACCCAATTGGCATCCTGCAGTGGCACCCCCAAATAAGGAAAACGCTGCTTATAGGCGGGACCATTACCACGCAGTGCTTCGGATTCGTTCTCCGTGTATTTTTGCATCGTCCAAGCAAAATCATGGGGCGCGGCGGTAGCAACACCAACAACAAAACGATCCGGGTAGTGACCTAACGCTAACAGCGTTGTATAGCCGCCAAATGAATGGCCTCCAATCGCTTGTTTTTTGGTATCACCAACGCCTTGCGCAAGCAAATAATCCATGCCATCGATCGTGTCTTGCAGCACACGACCGGTGCCAAAATCGCCTTTTGCCGCGAGCAGATAATCCAGACCATAACCTTCGGAAGCGCGAAAATTAGGGGTGAACACCGCATAACCGCGATTGACGATCAGCTGCACCATAGCGCTGTAGCCACCGCGTTCTTGTGACCATGGACCGCCGTGCGGTGCCGCAATCAGCGGCACGGTTTTCGGATCACGCCCCAGCGGCAAATACAAAAAACCGTGCAGCAACATGCCATCGCTGGCGCGATAACTGACCGCAATGCTGGGAACGAGGTGGTTGGAAGGAATCGCCTGTTTAATCGTTTCCGTTTCAAAAAGCGCCTGAAGTTTTTTGCTAACGGGTGAATACAAAAAGTAGCGACGGAATTGGTACTGCGCCGCTTCAGCGGTAATAAGCCAATACTGATCATCATCACTGCGAGCAATGCTAATATCCGCGAGCGGCAATTGTTGATGCAGAAATGCCAGATCCGTTTCAACGCGTTTATCAATCGCATACCAGTGCTGTTTGTCGGTGTAATACGACGCCGCTAATACATTGCCCTGTGAGTGATCGACCAACACATCATAAGCATCGGCCAGCGCTTCCGGATCGCGTTGAACGACAGTGTATTGTCCAGTGCTTAGCGACAACTGTGACACACCGGCCAAGGGGCTTTGTGTCGTCGTATTCAACCACAATTGTTCACCGTCACGTGACAACACAAGCGGCACACAGGGTTGCACGTAACCGTCGCATTCCGCCACATCGCGCCACGCCGAGCCGTTTGGCACTGACACCACGGTTTTATAGCTGGCGTCACGAAAACGTGTCAGTACTTGCACACGACCTTTTTCGTCCAACAAGACACTGCGCCAAGGCCATGTCGTTTCGGCGATTAACTGCGATTGCCCTTCAGCATCGACCAAACGGTAGCGATAACGTGCGCTGTTTTTGCTGGCATCCACGATTTTTTCTTGTACCACCACCTGCTGCGGTGCGCGCGGACTGATGCGGAATAAGCGCGCTTGCATAGCGCTATCCCATTTATAAATGCGTTTCGCTTTACGACTGGCGACATCGATAACGCTTAAACCTTGATCATCATTAAGCCACAAACGTTTGCCGTCACCGGCCCAACGTACCTCGGGACGCTTGATGTCACGCAGCAACACAACTGGTTGGCGATCATGCACTGACTGCAATACCAAATCAGCTTGAGTGGTATCGCGTTTGACGTACACCAGATGACGACCATCAGGTGCCAACAGCACGTCGCTAACTCCTGGACGTTGTAGGAAAACGCTACGATCGATCACCGGCGCGGGTGTTGCCGCTTGACTGAACTTTGCCGCGTGTTGCAAACGCAGCAACGATAATGAAAGCGCATCATCTGCTTGTGCAGTGCACAAGATTGTCAGCAAAACCATCGCGATGCAGCGCTGAATAAAAGGCAAGCCCTGGGCCTGCCAACACAAAACAGTGGTCGGCATAATTATATTTCCTGTCACTTAACGTTAAACGTCAGATCAACAAATCAAAGTCGATCATCGCGATGATACAGCGTCAACAAACTGAGCAACGCTGGCACACCGAGCAGCGCACAACTCAGCAGCCACCATTTTTTGCGCAGATGCTGCCATGGCACATGGCGTAACCAATACGCCGCAACGAGCAGTGACAACAATGCCAGCACGATCGCCACGCCATAATACGACGGTGCCGCCGCGCGCCATTCAAATGTTGGACGCGTACGAAAGCCCTTTTCAAACAACACCTCGGGCAAGCGCGAAAAATTGTGCAGCAATGGCGAGAACCACCAAGCGTTGCGAGTCAGATCCGGATAGTTGTTTTGGTATTCACGTTCACTGACTACGTGTTGGCTACCGTCGTCATGCACAAATACGATTTGGTGCGATGGCGTTGTGATGCGCTCATCGTAATTGTCGCCATACACCAGCGACAGCAATTGCCCATCCAACATGCGCGCAACATCCACTCGCATCAAATCGTCGGCACCATGCGGTAACGCAAATTGCCATTGCAGTTTCATCGGAGCCGTCAGCGAAGATTGACGGCGATCCGGCTCGTATACACGTAACGATGTACTGGTTAGCACCAGCAGCTGATCGCGATGAAATACGGGTTGTGCAACAAACACTTCACCGCTATCGAGCGCCAACACTGGATACACTGTTTGGCCATCTTCAGCGATTTGATAAATATGCTGACGCGTCATGAGGCGCTGGCCTTCCAACACAAAGGGCAATTCGCTGAACGGCTGTGGATGGTGTGTACCGTTCACACCAAACCAACCGCGATCGGCACGACTGCGCATATCGAGACCATGAAACATCATCGCGTCATGACTGAACGTCCATTCGATGCCACGTTCGCCGTCGCTCCACTGCGAGCTGCGCAACGAACTGATCTGTTGGGCAAACGGATAACGCGTCAAATGCGCCTGCAGGCTGATGGGTTCAATCAGCGACAACTGTTGCAGCCAATCGTCTTTATCGACATGCGTGCTTTGCGCGAGGCCAAGTTCAAAGATCTGCTGTGCATTGGCACGTTCTGCAACGATTAAACTGTTGGCGGGTGGCTCGCGCGTTTGTTGCGGATGCTGTCCGCTGACCAGCCATATGGCTTGAAAGGCAAACTCCCCCACCGTGAACACCAACAAAAAGTAACCGAGCTGCAGTGGCAGCGCCGACATGAGCAACACAAAGGGATGTTTGATTGGCGCACTGCGATCGGCTTGAAAGCGGTTGAGCGTGATCAGCAGCAACCACAAAACGCCGCCCATATTGAGCAACAACAAACCACCAACACTCATCACATGAAACGCTAACGCAATCGGCACAATCGTCACCACAATCGCGGTCTTATGGCGACTCAACATGGCATAGGCGCCGGCCAACCACGCCATTACCGTCACACCAAACACGTGCAACACGCTCGCGTAGTGACGACTGTCCACGATGCGGTCGGAGAGCGTGTCCATCAGCAGCAGTGCCAATAGCATCGGCAACAAAATAACGACAACAAGCACAAATAGCGCTGCGCTAAACAACGCCAAAAAAATGCGCGAAACGGACAAAGGTCGATGAATTAACCACAGCCATTGATTGGGTTTGGTGTAACCGCCCATTTGATACAACGCGAACGTCATGGCCAAAAACGCATACACCGCCACCAACGTGGTATCGGTTTCGTAATTCTGATTCAACATGTCGGCTACACGATTCATAAACTGCAGCAATAACAAGTGCACGAACGTAGCCAACAGGATCCATCGCGAAAAGCGGCGCACCTCGGCACGAATTAAATCAAACATAGGCGCGCCCCACTCTGTTTAGCAACATCATGTCGGTTCTCCACGACGATGCAGCACCAGCAAGCTAAACAGCGCCGGCAAGCCCAGCAATGCGCACGACAATAGCCACCAACGCTTATACGGATGTGACAGTGGCATTGCCCGTAACCAATACGCGGCGCCCAGCAAAGACACGACTAACAGTGCAAGCGTAACGGGGTAGAACGCGGGCTCTTTAACTCGCCATTCAAACGCCGAGGAGTCAACATAACCTTGATCAAATACGGCACGTGGTGCTTTGCTGATGTTGTACAACACCGGTGAAAGCCACCACGCATTACGCACAAACTGCGGCCATTCGGGATCTAAAACGCGATCGGCGATGACTTGCGATTGGCCTGATTCATTGACAAAGGTGATCTGCTGCCAAGGTTTGCGCACTTTGTCCTCGTAATATTCACCGTACACCACAGACACCAACCAGCCATCGAGCATTTCAAAAGCATCCACTCGCAACACGCCGTTATCTTGGTCGGAAAACGGTAGATGCCAACGACGCAACGGCTCGGCATACACAGACAGTTTGGCTTTATCACTGCTGTATAAACTGATGCCCTGTGTGGTGACCGTCATCAATTTGTCATCACGGTATTCAGCGCCAGGTATCGTAAAATAGTCGTCATCGCCTAACTGAATGACGCGATGTAACTTCTGCGCCTGTGGCTCGACGATATAGGCGTTTTTAGCCGTCAACATGAAGGTGTTATCAACGACAAACGGCACGTGATCAAACGGTTGCAAATCGTCAACCCCGTTAACACCAAACCAACCTTTATCGGCTCCACTGCGTACATCGAGCCCGTGAAACATCATCTTGTCGTGACTGAACGTCCACTCAATTTGGCGCGCTTCGTCGAGCCACTGCATCACCACCAAATTCGACACTTGATGACGGATAGGAAAACGGTTGATATAGGGCATCAACACGAACGGCTGCAACAGCGGAATTTGCTCGCGCCACAGATCCGTTTCAGCAAGGGTACTGTTTTTAAGTCCCATCAACATCAGATCACCGGGTTCGGCACGATGCGATTCAACGTAGCCGCCTCGGGCTGGCATCGGTGTATTCAATGGATGCGTTCCGGCCAACATCCACACGGTTTCAAATATCATTTCTCCGACAAAAAACAACAGCAGAAAAAAGCCCATCTGCAGCGGTAATGCCGTTAACAGCAACTGTCCATTTTGTGAGATTGGCCGCTGACGATTCGCCCGAAATTGTGCCGCCGTGATCACGTATAACCACACACCGCCGATCGCGACGGTCAGCAACATGGCCCATACCGAGATCAACTGGAATACAGCCGCAACGGGAATAATTGCAACGACAAACGCGGGTTTATAGCGACTCAGCATCGTGTAACACCCCACCAGCCAGCCCATAACAGCGATCGCGCTGGCTGGCAGCACAAGCACATAGTGGCGACTGTCCACGACACGATCCGTTAACGTATCAACGCCGATGATCACAAACAGCAACGGCACGCACACCATCAACATCAGTAATCCGATTGCGGCAATGAATAGTGCAAGGAAAATGGTTTGTGGTGGCAATGGGCGATGAATTAACCACAGCCATTGATTCGGTTTGCGATAGCTGCCGATTTGATAAAGCCCGAGCAACAAACCGGTAACACCGTAAATCGCGGCAGTCAAACCATCCACCATATAGGGTTGCTGCAACATATCGACCAGACGATTCAGGAACAATTGAATCAGCCAATGAAAGCTCATCGCAATCAACGCGATTAGGCGAAAACGACGCCATTCTGAGAAGATCAAATCACGCATGATGCTCACCTACTCTGCGCGTGCATGATTGCGGGATAAAAAGGCGTTCACGGCGCGATCCAACCCCACCGAAGTACGATCATGTCGGCGCGAACCTTTATCAGCCAAGCGTTGACCAAAAGTTTCATCCTGATCAAACACAAGATAATGATGCAAACCATCGATACGTTGAATTTGCAGAACGCCCGGCAGATCATTCAAGCCAGGTGCCACAAACGGAAATTCGGCGATCCACAATTGCACACGCTGACAAAACTCATCCGGCGGCGACATGTGTTTGAGTTCACCTTGCTCCAAAATAATCAAGTTATCAGCAATGCGCTCAATCTCTTCCATTTGATGTGAGCAGTAAATAATCGTGCACGCATCATCATCGGCCGAAAACATCAGCGCTTCTAAAAACGCACGTTTGGCCACGACATCCAGCCCCAACGTTGGTTCATCGAGAATGAGCAATTCGGGGCGCTGTGCCATGGCCATCGCCAAATTGACACCTGCACGTTCGCCACGTGACAACTGTGAGACTTTTTGTTCAGGCAACACATGAAAATTGCTGATGATATTGCGGTAGCGTTGCTCATCCCATTGCGGGTATAAGCGGCGTTGCATGGCGACCACCTCATCAACGCGCAACCATGAAGGCATGCTGTGCTCTTCGTTGACAAAGCCGATACGCGCACGGTCTTTTTCGGTCAGTTTTTCGCAATCACTTCCGAGCACGCGTGCGCCGCCTTGCGACGGCGATTGAAAACCCAACAACACACGAAACAATGATGATTTGCCGGCACCGTTGGCCCCCACAATGGCATGAATGCGGCCACGCGGCACACGCAAACTCAAATTGTTCAACGCTTTTTTGCGGCCGTAATTCAGCGTAAGCGCCTCGGTTTCGATCACGAAGTCGGTCGCCGGCAGGTTGACGGGGGATCGCTCGGTCGCCACCGTTTTCAGTAAAGGTCTGGACATGATGAATCCTTGCTAAGTGCGTTAATCAGGCGGATTTTTTTTTCGACACAATCGGCGTCAGCTGCTCGGTCACGCGCTCGATTACCACCTCGAGCGGAAAGTCGAGGCCGACACATTCGGCGACAAAGCGATCCACCGCCTCGTCAAGCCGGCGCTCACGTTCGGCATCGTTAAGGCGCTGGCGCGGCTGCGCGACAAACAAGCCCAAACCCTGCCGCGCATCCAGCCAGCCTTCAGTCGTTAATTCGCCATAGGCTTTCGCGACCGTGTTGGGATTGATGCTAAGTTGCTGTGCAAGGCCGCGCACACTGGGTAGTTGTGCGCCAACAACGAGCTCACCGCTGGCAATTTGACGGCGGATCGCGTCGGTGATCTGTTTGGTGATCGGGCGACTGTCACCGGTCGAAACCTGGATAAATAACGGGGTGGTACGGGACATGGCTGTTCGCTCTGTACTATTGTTATTAGTACAGTACATACAGTATTCATCAACTGTCAAGCCGGTCTTCGCCAATTAGGGCTACGCTAAAACAAGGTCTGCAAACGGGTGTGACTTTCATGAACCGTGCGTCTTTGTCCTTCAAGATCGTTTTTTCCACCGGCTTTGCGCTGGTGGGCGTGGTCGTCGCGCTGCTGCTCTACGGCTTGTACGCCGCGCAGCGTGCACAAACGGCAAGCCGTGAAGCGATGCTCCCCCTTGTGCGACAACTGACTGAACAACAACTGGCGAACGAAGCGACTAGCATTACCGCACGCCTCTCTCGCTTACTGACAACCGCTGAACATCAAACCGAAGCTCTTGCCACGCAGGGACTTCGTGTCCTCAACGAAAGCGGGAGTGGTGTGCGTGCGAACCTCGTGCGGTTGACGCGCACGGTGGCGGAAGCGCACCCAGAATTTGTCGGCACCAGTCTGGTATTTGAACCCAATATCGTCGATGGGCGCGACAGCAATTTTATTAACGATCGCGACAACGGCAGCAACGATATCGGCCGCTTTGCCGATTATTGGGCGCGTGGACCCCAGAACAATTTGCTGCATGAACCAATCGCCGAAATCAACCAAACCGACAGCACCTTGCAAGCATCAGGCGATCGCGCCGCCGAATGGTATTTGTATCCCAAAGAATCGCGCCAACCGACGCTGGTAGAACCATATATGTACCCGGTCGGTGATCAACAAGTCATGATGACGACCTATGCACATCCCATATTGCGCCAACAACAATTTATCGGTGTCAGCACTAACGATATTCGCGTCGACTTTTTGCAACAGCTGATCCGTGATGGCAATCGCAATGTTTTCGGCGGCAGCGGCAGTGTTGCATTAGTGGCGCGTCGAGGCAGCATTGTTGCCATCACAGACAAGGACGATGTATTGATGAAAAGTATTTATGACGTGTGGCCGTCATCTGCGTCTGGTATTCGAGAAGCATTTACGCAAAAAAGCAACCGTTTCTGGCGCAATGAACGAGACGAATTGTTTGAAGCGGCCATTCCGATTGATGTGGGCAATGGCAGCACAACCTGGATGATGGTGCTGCGCATTCCGCACGCAGTTGCGGAAGCTGAGTTGCTAAAGCTTGAAAGCATGATGAATCAACAACGTTGGCAAACCACGCTGGGGCAAGCGCTGGTCAGCGTCCTTATCGCCGGCATTGCGATCCTGTATTTGATTATGATGGGTAAGAAGTTGACGCAACCGATCGTGCAGATCACTCAGCGTTTGCACGATGTCGCGGAAGGCGAAGGTGATTTGACAACACGACTGCCTGAAACCAGCAGCGATGAAGTCGGTGAATTGGCGCACTCGTTCAATCTCTTTTTAAGTAAACTGCAGCATCTTGTTGGCGACATCAAACGATCAGCAACGTCCGTGCGGTCGGGAGCCGATGCAACTGCACGCGTGTCGCAACAAACCAGCAAAGGCATTTCTACGCAGCAACATGAACTTGATCAAGTGGCCACCGCCGTACATGAAATGTCAACGGCAATTCAAGAAATCGCGCGTAGCGCACAACAAGCCGCCTTGGCCGCAACACAAGCGAACCAAGCTGTCAGCGTAGGCCGTTCGCGTGTTGACACTGCAATAAGCGATGTTGGTGAGCTAGCCAACGAAATCGATGCAACTAGCCATGTCATTCGCGAACTCGAACAGCAGACCGGAAAAATCGGCACAATTCTGGATGTGATCCGCAACATCGCTGAACAAACCAATTTACTGGCGTTAAATGCCGCCATTGAAGCGGCACGCGCGGGCGATCACGGTCGTGGTTTTTCCGTGGTCGCCGATGAAGTGCGCACCTTGGCATCGCGCACACAAAACTCAACGCGCGAAATTCAGCAAATGATTGAAGCCTTGGTGGCCGGCACCAATGAAGCCGTTGCGATGATGGAACGTGGCAAGGGGCGTGTCGATTCCAGCGTGCAACGCGCACAAATGGCAGGCGAATCATTGCAGGAAATAGTGCTGGCGGTGCAACGCATTAACGATATGAACACGCATATAGCGACCGCCGTTGAAGAGCAATCCACCGTCACCGATGAAGTCAGCCGAAACATCACGATCATCGGCAGCGTTGCCAACGACTTGGCAAACGCATCAAGCGGTTCGAGCCAAACCAGCTCAGAACTATTGGACGAAGCAGGACAGTTATCGCAATTGGTCGGGCGTTTTAAAACGTAAGAACATTCCAGCGTAAGAATCACCGTAAAAGCAGAAACGGGTGCACGTGAAACGGAGCCTGACGAGAAGGAGCCAGGCGGTATTTAAGCCGTTTGCAATCGTCGATTTTCAGTGGCTTGATAATGTGTAACGACATTGCGCCCTGCATGTTTAGACGCGTACAAAGCCATATCAGCCGCCGAAAAGAGTGCCGCAGTTGATTGATCATCTAGCTCCGATAATTCAGCAACACCGATGCTGATCGTAAACGATAGCTCACCGCGCTGTTCGTTCGCAACACCACTGCGCAATCGTTCCGCCACAATCATCGCTTGTGCTGCCGTTGAATTAGGCAACACCAACACAAACTCTTCGCCACCATAGCGACAGGCCAGCGCCGGCCGTCGCGCGATATGACGTAACATTTGCGCTAAAAAACGAATGGCCTGATCACCACAGGCATGGCCGTGCCGATCATTGAACTGCTTAAAATGATCAATATCGATCACCAGCAACGACAAGGGCTGTTTTTTTTGCTGCGCATCCTGAATAAAGCGCGGCAGACTGTCATCAAACAAACGACGATTGCCGATCTGCGTCAGCGCATCCGTGCGACTGAGCTCGCGCAACTCACGCAAACGCGCACTTAAGGTAACTGATAACAAAATGGTTTCGAGCAGCGAACCGATCTGCCAGCCGTGTTGCGTAAAAAAATTATGCGGCAACCAGCCAAAAACTTTGCTTAAGTAAACCACCGAGCCCAGCAAAAAGGCGCCCCACGCCATTAAGAAATAACGGGCAGGCAATGAGCCCGACCACGCGGTCAGTGCACCCATAATCAGCATCAACACCACGGCCGTAAAAATCAGCATCGTGACCGGAATGATCAGCATCGAATACGGCAGAACAGGCGTTCCGACAATGCCGAGCACGGCCACCACTTGCAAACCGATGGCCACTTTATTTAATCGCGGCACCAAATGTTCGGCCGACAAAATCATGCGAGCAAATTGCAGAGCCAATAACACCGACAACGATAACATCAACGGCAAACTCATATTGGCCCATTGCGGACTTTCCGGCCACAAATATTCAAAAGCAAGGCCGTTGTTAATGCTCATATACAAACCAAAACTGGCAACGTAACTGAAATACACCAGAATGACACGATCGCGTACCGCGGCATAAATCAACACGCTCCAAAACAGCAACATGATGACGCAGCCATAATAAAATCCGTAGGCGGTTTGACGCGCGGTCAACACCGACATCAGATCCGTGGGTGTGTACAGTGACAAACTGATATCAATCGGCCCCTGTGATTGATAACGCAGATAATAGGTGCGTTCGCTGTGCGCAGGGATTTTCAGGTCAAACAAGAATTCGTGATGGGCTATATCACGTTGGGCAAAGGGCAATCGATCACCGGTTGCATGCACCTTCCACGCACCGTCGTGTGGTTCGTACAAATCCAGATAATCAATCAACGGATAATCTTGACGCAACACTAAATGTCGCCAATCGTCAGAACCATTGCGGATCTGCAAACGTACCCACCATGTCGATTGCGTGAATCCAATATTTCCGCCGCGCTCATCCGCGAGTTGAAATTGTGATGCCGCTTGCGCCGTGCTGACGTCATCAATGCGTAAACGATTGTCGCGATCTTCGAGCAAACCAATTGTCTGTGCAAGTTTTTGTGACACATTCAAATCAGAAATTTGCACAACGTGATTGTTGTCGGCGTAAAGCAAGGGTAAAAAAAACACCAGCAAGGTCAAACTGAGCCACGGTAAAACGCGTGTGCTCAACAAATGGTGCCCTTGGTTGTTCATAAGTCCTCCACCGCTGCCGACCTCTGTGTATCAGCATTTTATGCACAGACGAAAGTATACCTTGCCCACTGAGCGCTGTAAGTAAGCGAGTGTTGGTCTATCCAGTTCAACAGACGTGACAAGCCGACCATCTCGCGATAATCTCGCGAAACAACAAGAGCAAATGATTGAGGGAAAGCATGTTGAAGAGGCTGTTTAATCGTCTTCGCCACTGGCTGCATAGTGTCGGACAAATCACACTGACACGATTGTTTCGTCTGTTTCTGCGCGTCACTTTTATTATTGCGCTGGCCGCGATCGGATTATTTTTGTGGTTTGTCTGGTGGCCGGTCCACACGGTGCCGCCGCTGGAACCTGTGGATGATTATGTCTACCTCGATCAACAATGGGGAAACGATCAACACAGCACGGCACGACAAACCTATTATTTTACGCCGCAAGGAACGTCAATGCCGCAAGGCGCTTCTCGCGGCGCACTGCGTTACGACTGGTTTGTACATTTGGAATTGCCGCTTTCGGAACAACGTTTTGCCGAGCCCGACCATATGCGTCAATACCGTTTTATCGTTGATCCGACACCGAGCAGCGCCAATCCAGATCAGCTACCCGTTGGTTTTACCAAACACTTTGACCCCAGCATCGGTGAGCATGTATTGGACATCACCTGCGCCGCTTGTCACACCGGCGAATTGCATTTCACAAAAAATGGCAAAACGACAGCGATTCGTATTGATGGTGGTCAGGCAATGCACGCCTTCACTGATATGCAACGCGGCAGTTTTGCACCGGAATTGTTGGCGGCACTTATCAACACCGCTATCAGTCCGTGGAAATTCGAGCGATTTGCCAAAAATGTTTTAAAGGATAATCCGCACTACGATCAGGAAAAATCGGCATTAAAAGCCGCGTTGTGGGCAACAATCAAAGCGATGTTGGCAAGTGGACAAAACAATCCGTTGCGCCACTTGTATCCGGTGCGCGAAGGCTATGGTCGCACCGACGCCCTGGGGCGCATCGGCAACACCGCATTTGGCGATCATCTGGTCGCAAGCAATTATCAAACCGGTGATGCCCCCGTCAGTTATCCCTATGTCTGGAATATTTGGAAATTTGATTGGGTGCAATACAACGGTTCGGTGTCACAACCGTTGGCACGCAATATCGGCGAAGCGTTGGGTGTTGGCGCCATTGTGCCGCTGCGCAGCGATATGAACGAAGCATTGCCCGAGCAAGAACGCTTCCGCACATCCGTCGATATTGCCGGGTTGCAACAGATTGAGCACACATTGCAAACACTGGCACCACCGCGCTGGCCGACAGCCATACTGGGCGAAATTGATCAGGCCAAAGCCGATCACGGAAAACAACTCTTCGAACAGCACTGTCGTGGCTGTCACGGCCCGCATATCGCGAGTACGGCGCGTCAACAAGCCAGCGCACCGCTGAAACCTTCAAACGAATTGGAGTGGCGCATCGAAGTGATTCCGCTCGAACACATCGGCACCGATGGCAATGCCGCTAAAGGCTTTATTGAACGCCATTATGATTTGAGTGCCACAGGTCTTAGCACGGCAGAAATTAAATCGGCATTGGAACCTCTGTTGACACGACAACTGGCACGCAATGCTCGCTTCCGTTTGCAAGAAGTGATCAGCGAACGCCAAAAAGCCAACCTGGCGACCGGTGATTTGCCACAGTTGTTGGCCAACTATCCCGATCCGGATCGCGACGCCATCGCGAGCTTGCCACGCGACAGTTTTGCGCAAATTAATGCCGAGATGAAGTCACTTGATCCAGAGCGCAGTGTTCCCACAACATCACCACACGATCCCTTGCACTGCGCGCTATCGTGTCAATCCGATAATTTGCTGTGGGCCATCAATGCCGGTGAACAAGCCAACGCACAATTCATCAACAGTTTGGACGTGCGCCACATGAATGAAGGCATCGCGCTGAACATTGTTGGCATTCTGATTAAAAATCGTTTTTACGCCGATTACGGCATTGATTACGCCACGCAGCAATGTCTCGAAGGTTATGGCGCGCTCGATTTACCGCAAGTGATTGAAGGTTATAAACCACGACCGCTCGCCGGCGTATGGGCCACACCACCGTTTTTACACAACGGATCGGTACCGACGATTTATCAAATGTTGTTACCTCCCGATCAACGCGACAAGAAATTTTATGTCGGCCGCCGCGAATACGATCCGGTGCACCTAGGCTATGTCACCACACCGCTCAATGGCGATGACGGCGGCTTCTGGCTCGACACCACCATCTCCGGCAATCACAACAGCGGCCATGCTTTTGCCGCCACACCGGAACAATGGCAAAACTATCAGGCGGATTACAAAAAGAATCCGTTACCAAGTGGCGTCATTGGTCCCGTCCTCAGCGACGACGAACGTATGGCGTTGATTGAATATTTAAAAGTGCATGAAGATCCGGCAACACCCAGTCATTTTCAGCCAAAGCAGTGTCAGTTGTTTGGGCAGTTACTTTAAAATGGTAGGGCGCAATAACCGAAGGGCATTGCGCCCTACGTTTACTAAAAGTTGTTCACTTCTGTTGCAAACACTATGAATCTTGATATTCCTTTGAAATACAAAGAATGGGCCGATCGTCGCACACTGGACGCAGTAGCGCTGATCGACGAAACGGCTCACGCTACCGAGGCGACTTTCGTTCGGCAGCAATTGAATCATATGGTTCGAGTCGAAGAACTTTTTCGCGCCCGTCTTAATGGAAGCGCTGAACCGCACGATTCAACAAACACCACCGTCCAGCCAAGTCTTGACGAGCTGGCTGATCGCTTGAAAGCCTCAAACCAATGGCTGCAAAATTATGCGGCTTCGCTGACACCAGATCAGCTTCAGGAACGCATTCGATTCACTTTCGTCGATGGAAAAAGTGGAATGCTATCGCGCGAAGAGATCATCTATCACTTGATCAACCATGGCACCTACCATCGCGGTGCCATCGGTCACGCACTGGATCGGTCAGGCACTCCAAGACCAGCGGACACCTACACGGTATTTATCCATGCATTTGAACCCCAGCGCCGAGAGGCTTAGCCTTTCAACTCATACGTAAAGATGGAATAAAACACGCGTCGAGCGCAATAGCCACAATGGTGCCGGAAATATTTTTTGAATAAACTCAAACCACCAACAAAGCCATGCAATCTCACAAAAAAATGAAACTACCGATCAACACCGTATTCATTGCATTTTTATTGTTATCTTTCCCAGCTACGGTTCTGGCACACGGGCCTTCGGCGGCTTTGGGTGTGATTGCGCTGATATTGGCCCTCTTACCGGCACCAACGGCGATTTTGATTGCACCACGCGGTCGCAGAAAACGATTCGCGGTGTATTCGGCACTGGCCTATTTCTTCATTTGGCTAATGCTCGTGTTGTTACCGCTAAATGCTTATTCAATACTCTTTGCCATCATCGCCGGCTTTATACTGATACCAATGGCAATAGTTGTGCGCATCCGTCATCGCCGTACACAGAACTTGTAGGTACGAAGGCGATGAGCTGCCAACATGGGATTGATGAGGTGCAAGCGTAAGGCGCAATAACCGAAGGGCATTGCGCCGTATTGAACGATTAGCGATACATTCATCTATGTCAAATTGCATCCGTGCTATGGGGCTGATGACGGTGCCGAAAACACTTTATCTTATGACGATTGACGCCGGCGCAATGCTCTTCGGTTATTGCGACTTACGTTAACTAATCAATTCATTTGGTGGTTGCATGAAACGCATAGAATTAGTAACGGAAAGCAAGTGCAGGAATTGCGGACTGTTAAATGAGCTCGGTTGCGAAATTGGTGATGAACCACTTTGCTCACATTGCGATTCGACACTAACGCATGAAGCAGAGATAAGTTACATCGACAGTTGCCCACTTTGTGATGCATCTTTTGATGAAGGTAAGCCATTTGTTTTCCACTCTGACACCGATTGCACTCGTCATTGGTTGTGTGCCAATTGTCAACACAGTCCACGTGGGCTATTTTTTGCTGATTACGAAATGTTTCATCCTCCAGAAAGAACTGTTCCGCGCTGCTGCGTATGCGATTCGCGAGCGAAACTTCTCGTTCTCACACGTAATAACGAGGACGGCGAGTTGCTTTGCCATTCTTGTATAACGTCAAAAGTCGGTCTAAAAATGCTGCAACAGCACAACGAACCTTCATACCTACCTGGAGTTCGAGAGTGGTTCAGTAGGTTTCTTTGGAGATTACGAAGATAAACTCGGGAATTTATTTGTTGTTCAACACACCAAGAATGATATGTTGGACACAAAACCCGAAGGGATTTGCGCGATATTAAACATCCTCAATGCGTTAACAAGATCGAATTACGGGTGCGAAATTAAATTCGCGGCGGTAACAAGATCACCAATTTAGTGGAGCATTTCAATTCGGCGCAATGCCCTTCGGTTATTGCGCCCTACTTTTTGTCGATAAATCAAATGGTGATTAGCGCAATATCGCACGCACACGTTCCAGATCTTCTGGGGTATCGACACCGGCCGGTGGTATTACTTTTGCGGTTTCGACGTGGATGCGTTCACCGTTCCACAGGGCGCGTAATTGTTCCAAGGATTCCAGTTTTTCAAGTGGGGCCATTGGCCAAGATACGAATTGTTGTAGGAAGCGCACGCGGTAAGCGTAGATGCCAATATGGCGCTGCCACGGTGAAAGATCGTTAGGAATGGACGGAAATTCTTTGCGCGAATGGGGAATCGCGGAGCGTGAAAAATACAAGGCTTTACCGGCTTTATCGGCGACGACTTTAACGACGCTGGCTTCAAATAATTGTTCTGGCAATTGCAATGGCGCACTTAAGGTCGCAATGGCGCAATCAGGATTGCGCGCCAAGTTTTCGGCGACTTGTGTGATCACGGCTGACGGAATTAACGGCTCATCGCCTTGCACGTTGACGACGATATCGTCGGCGTTTAACTTCAATTGCTGCGCGGCTTCGTGCAAACGATCGGTACCCGATTCATGACTTGCTGCCGTCATAATCACTGGCGCACCAAACGACTGACAGGCCGCCATGATGCGACGGTCATCCGTGGCAACCGTCACGCTTTGCGCGCCGGCTTGTAAAGCACGCTCATACACATGTTGAATCATCGGTTTGCCAGCGATATCGGCCAATGGTTTTGCCGGTAAACGTGTCGATGCAAAGCGTGACGGAATGATGATGTGGTAAGTCATGTTCAGTTGTCAGTTGTCAGTTGTCAGTTGCGTGTAAGCCGTTCAGATTATCATCAACGAATGATCATCACTTCTCTTCTGCTTCCAGTTGGCGCGCTTCGTCTTCCAACATGACGGGAATACCGTCACGAATCGGATAGGCCAAACGATCAAACTGACAGATCAATTCTTGTTTGTCTTTGCGGTAATCCAGTTTGCCTTTGCATATCGGGCAGGCCAGAATTTCGAGTAATTTTTTGTCCATGGTGACCTCTCGTAAATAAACGGTAGGGATACCGTTACATAATTCTTCACTGTATTTTTTTCTTCATCAAACCCCTACCCCACCCAAACCCTCCCCTTCAAAAAAGGTGAGGGCTTCAAAGCCCCCTCCTGTTTTTAAAGGAGGGAGTTGGGGGTGGTCGATTTTGACTTAATTTCTTTTTTGGATTGCACTAAATGCACCACTGTTTCATTTGCTGATCCGAAACTGCGTAGAACTTAAACCACCCCTCACGCCCCAAGAGTGCTTCCTTCGGGGCGTCCCAACCTCGCTCCGCGCCCCGGTGACACGCAGAGCGTGTCCCGTTCGAACGGCGGAACAATCAATTGTGATTGTTCCGAAACCCCGTTCTCACCCCATGAAGGGAGAAGGAGCTCATAAGGAATGCTTTCGCTTCGCAACCTTGCCTACCAACTCGTTCAACGCTTGGGTAAACGCACCGGACAATTCTGCCTGCACCGGCACATACCAGAGATTGTCGCGATCAAATCCTTGGCATTTCACGCCGTCTTTTTCAGTCATGACGATTGGCGCGTCTGTCCAGGGTAAATCCTGCGGCGTGAAGGCATGGTGATCCGGGAAGACATGGCGATCGATAGTCAAGCCTTCGCGTTCGAGCTGCCGAAAAAAACGTTCGGGATGACCAATGCCGGCCACCGCGTGCACACGTTGTCCGCGCAGTTGTTCAAGTGACATGTGCTGCTGGCGATCAATCGAATGCAGTTGACTCATGCGCAGGTGCATCGCGTGTTCGCCAATCTGTGGCAGCGCGGCACCATTGGCCACACGCAAATCAACGGTGTTAAGTCGTGCCGGTAACTCGCGCAACGGGCCGGCCGGCAATAACCAGCGATTGCCCAATTGCCGAGCGGCATCCACAACACTGATCTCGATGTCGCGTTGTAAACGGTAATGTTGCAGACCGTCGTCGCTGACAATGATGTTGCAACCGGCGTCAATCAACGCACGCGCACCACGAATGCGATCGGCATCGATAATGACCGGCACATGCGTTTGTCGCGCCAATAACAATGGTTCGTCTCCACACAAGGTGACATCACCATCCGGCTTTACAGCAAACGGATAAAACGGTGCTTTGCTGCCGTAACCACGGCTCACAATACCAGGGTGAAACCCCTGCGTGCGCAAATGATTAACGACAAAAACGGTGAGTGGCGTTTTGCCTGTGCCACCTACTGTGATGTTGCCGATCACAATCACCGGCACCGGCATTTTGTGCGAAGTAAACCATTGATGTTGATACGCCCAACGACGGCACGCGACCAACAATCGCATTAATCCATGCAATGGCCACAACAACCACAACCAACGTCGTGGTCCGTACCAGGCGCGCTCAAGCGGGCTCATTGCGCCTCGCTGAATTGAGCGCTGTGCAAACGTGCGTATTCACCATTTTTGGCGAGCAATTCACTGTGACTGCCCTGCTCGACTATTTGCCCTTGATCAATCACGACAATTTGATCCGCACGTTCAATCGTCGACAAGCGATGCGCAATCACAATCGTCGTGCGGTTTTTCATCAGTTCATCGAGCGCGGTTTGAATCAAGCGCTCCGATTGATTGTCGAGAGCTGAGGTGGCTTCGTCCAGAATTAATACCGGCGCATCTTTTAAAATCGCGCGGGCAATTGCGATGCGCTGACGCTGACCACCGGATAACTTCAGGCCGTTGTCGCCGACCATGGTTTGCAAACCTTTCTCGGACTCTTGAATGAAGTCCCAGGCTTGTGCCAAGCGTGCCGCTTTTTCAATGTCGGCCAATGAACGCTTATGTTGTGAACCGTAGGCGATATTGGCGGCAATCGTGTCATTAAACAGTGTGACATGTTGCGAGACAAACGCGATTTGATCGCGATAGTTGTCAAGCTCGTAATCACTGGCGGGCACGCCATCGAGTTTGATCGTGCCTTTGTCCAATTCATACAAGCGCAGCAACAGGCTAATGATGGTGGATTTGCCGCTGCCGGATTTTCCGACCAGCGCAATCGTTTTGCCTTTGGGCACCGTTAACGACAAGGAGCGAATCGCCGGCTCCGCGCTATTGCGATAGGTGAACTCAATATTTTCGAGCGCGATTTGGCCATCGGCCCGCTCGACTTTATATGTACCGGTGTTAGGCTCGGAGGGTTTGTCTAACACTTCGAAGATCGATTGCGCGGCCGCAATGCCTTGCGACATTTGTGAACTCAGCTGACCGAGCGCTTTCATCGGTTTCAACATGCCCAACATCAGTGCGGCGACAGCGGTGAATTCACCCGGCGTGATCGAACCTTTAACAATTTGATTGACGGCAAACGCGATAACCAACGCCAAACCAATGCCGACTAACAATTGCAGAATGGCCACACTACCGGCTTTGGTGGCGACCAATTTGATGTGTTGCCGGCGATTGTTTTCGGCCGCGTGTTTAAAGCGCTTGCTCTCAAATTCTTGGCCGCCAAACGCACGCACCACACGATAACCCTGAATCGATTCATTGCTAACGTGCGTGACGTTACCCATGGAATGCTGCAGGTTTTTCGAGATCTTGCGAAAGCGTTTCGACGCCGCACGCAGCACCAAGGCGATCACGGGGCCAATGGTCAAGAACACCAGCGTTAGTTTCCAACTGGTGATAAACATGATGTACACCGACGCCACAATCATCGAACCATCACGGATCAGCTCTTTGACGACATCCATGGTGGTGTGCGCCAAGCGTTCGGTATTGAAGGTGATGGTGGAACTGATGTGACCGGTGGTGTGACTATCGTAGTGTGTCGCCGGAATGCGCAGATAGTGATCAAACAATTCTTGTCGCATGTCTTGCACCATCATGCGACCGACGTAGCTCATGCTGTATTCAGAAACAAACGCGAAGAAAGCGCGGAACAACACAAACGCCAGCACAAAATACGGCAGATTGCGCAGCCATTCTTGATCGACTTCGCCAGCAGCACCAAAGCCTTTATCGATCAGACTTTTTAATCCGCCGATCAAATACGCATCAATACTGCCGAATAATAAATTGCTCAAAATCGCCACGGCGGCGATGCCGGCGTACGGCTTGGCGTATTGCGCGACTCGGCGGTAAATCTGCAATGTCGTCATTGCCGGTTTGGAATCAACCATCACGTGGAGCCTGTGCCGCCATCGTCAATTTATGAAAGCCCATTTGGCCGGCCGCGTCCATCGCGGTCGCAACCGCTTGGTACGGCGCCTTGGCATCCGCGCTGATGATCAAGGGCATATCGCTGTTGCCGTTCGAGATTGATTGTAGCGCGGATTTAATCGTTTCAATTTGCGTGTTCGCCAGCGGTTTGGCGTTAACAAAAATATTGCCATTCGCATCAACGGAAATTTCGACCACTTGAGCGCTGGCCACCAAAGCCGATTCGCCCGTCGCCTTGGGCAGATTGACGTTCATTTGTGTGTCGCGCGTGAAGCGTGACGACACCATAAAAAATATCAGCAACACCAAAATGACGTCGATGAGCGGCGTCACACTGATGCTCATGTCGTCACCTTTGCGACGACGGTGTTCCATAATCATGATGAAGCCTTGTCGTCACCAAACATGAAATCAACCATGCGCGTCGCTTCCAATTCCAGCTGGCAAACCAATTCGTCGATGCGGCGCTGCAATGCGCGATACAACATGGTGGCCGGGATCGCAACAAACAAGCCAGCGGCCGTCGTGATCAGCGCTTCACCGATACCGCCGGCCAACGCTTCCATATTGCCCATGCCACCGGCGCGTGCGGCGGCAAACATTTTGATAATACCGATAACGGTGCCAAGCAATCCGAGCAGCGGCGAAATCATCGCAATGGTGCCGAGAAAACCAACAAAGCGTTCCATCTCGACGACAACACGACGACCAGCTTCACCGATCGCCTGCTTGACCATGTCACGACCTTGCGGCTTCGCGATAATACCGGCGGCCAACAATTCACCGAGCGGCGAATGTGTGCGCAACTGCGCCAGTTTTTTATTATCGAGTTCGCCTTTGCGTACCCATTGCCAAACCTGCTGCACCAGCTGTTTTGGCGCCACACGATCGCGACGCAAGGCCCAATAACGCTCGATCCCGATGGCCAACGCAGCCAACGAGCACAACAACAACGGATACATTAACGAGCCACCGGCCTGGAACAACTCTAACACGGCGCAACCCCTTGAATTTTGGCGAAAAAAATGTGGGCGGCAATGTAGCACAGGCGCCCTAGGTCGACCATGCCATGTGTCACAGCGGCAATGGGTTAAAGCATCACGAGCGGCGGCGGTTGCCGCCAACGACGCGGCGTGCTGCGGGCAAACAAGATTTGTGGGGGGTGATCGGCGGCTGACCAGACAAAGCGGATGGCCCCCGTGTCCGCCGTGTTGAGCACATCGCTGCCGTTGTCACGATAGCGGGCGATAACATCGGCCTTAGGATGATCGAAACGGTTTTTGTAGCCGGCGCTGATTAACGCCAGTTGCGGTGAAACGGCTGTAATAAACTCGTCGGTGCTCGACGTGCGCGAGCCGTGATGCGGCACCACGATCACATCGACGTTAAGCGCTTCAGGACTCGCCTCCAACAACCCCTGCTCCGCTTTTTTTTCGATATCGCCGGTCAACAACCATTGTTGATCGGCGATGTTGATCTTGACGACACAGGAACGGTTATTGCGTTGCCACTGTGTATTAAGCGGCGCCAACATCGTAAATTGAATGTGATCCATCTGCCATTGTTGTAACGCCTGACAAGGTGCCGCGGCAATGCCCGGCAACGGTTCACCTACCTGCCACTGGGCATCAGGCAAGACAGTAAACAATGACAATGCGCCGCCGGCGTGATCGGTATCGGCATGTGAAATGATCACGGAGTGTGCGCGTGAAAATCCCAAGGCGTTGATGTGCGGCAACACGATGTCGCGCCCGGCATCGAATTTTTCGCTGCGCGGGCCGGCGTCATAAATCGCCACGTTATGTGCCGACTCGACACTGATCGCGAGTCCCTGCCCAACATCGAGCAGCGTAATCGCTGCGTAAGGACGGGGTGTCGTGATCACATCAAAACCAATCGCGATGGCTAACACCAGGGATGCGAATTTCCAGCGCAGCGCGAAAGGCGTCAGCGCCAACACAACGGCGGCAACCAATGCGATACGCACACCCCAACTCAATTGTGGTGCTTGCCAAATGGCCCATGGCCATTGCGCACACCAATGATTAAATTGCACAAACAGATCGATGCTGTGATCGGCCAGTTGTAAAATCCATGCGGCGATTTCCGGCAATGGCATCAACAACGCGACGCCCAATAGCGCCAGCGGTGTGCACACAAAACTGACAAACGGAACTGCAATTAAATTAACGACGGCCGAGACCAACGACACTTGTTCAAACAGCAACAAGGTGAGTGGCATCAAACCAAGACCGATCGACCATTGGGTGAATATCGCCTTGCGCCACCACGATGACAAAGACTTGCGGTGCGACAACCACAGCAACACGGCGACGGCGGCAAAGGACAACACAAATCCGGGCAATAAAATGCTGCAGGGATCGATCGCCAACATCAATACCGCAATAAGCGACAACACCGTGGTGGCCGACCATTGTTTGCGCCAAAGCAGTACGCCCGCGAACAATAACGTCATCAACAAGGCGCGCACAGTGGGCACCGAAAATCCCGCCAATGCGGCGTAACCCACCGCCGCCAAACTACCAGCAATGGCTTGCACATACGGTGTGGCGATCCATAACGTTGTGCGCCGACCTTGTCGCCATAGCCACCCCGCCACTCCGCCCACCATTACGGCAAAAAATACGATATGCATACCCGATATCGCGATGAGATGTGTCGTGCCGGTGCGGCGCAAATCGTCCCAGATTTCGCGCGGAATATCGTCATCGGCTCCCAAACTTAATCCGGCGATAATGTTGGCGTGATGCAGCGAGGTATTTTGCAACGATTGAAACAGCGATTGACGCCAATATGCCAATCCTTTGTTGGTTTGCAAACGCTGATTGCGTGCATCATCGACAATGCTGCCGGTGGCCCGCACGTGGTGGGCAAATAAATATTGTTCGTAATCAAAACCAAAAAAATTGACGAGCCCGTGTGGTCGTTTCAGTTTGGCGATCCAACGCCAACGTTCGCCCGCTTGCACAAGACAATTGTCGCGATAGCAGGACAATAAAATGCGAGGCCGTTGCCACGTTTGAAAAGATTGCTTATCGAAAGAGTCCAGTTCGACAGAGAAACGTTGACCGTACTGCGTGCGTTCGGGCAGATCGGCAACACGACCGCTGATAAGCACTTCGCGCTGCTCTTCCATCGCCTGCAGTGAAAATTGATCAACCCATGACAGGTGCACGCTGACGCAGGCAATCGCCGTCACGGCACTGGCGAGCAATCGAATAGAAAAACGGGGACTCCACCATCCCAATACGGCGACCATGCCGACACCCAGCCACGCTGACAATGTGATCGGAAACATCATCAATAACAAAGTGACGGCGGTGAACACCAGCGCGATTGGCAACATGAAAATCCATTTCCCAAAGTTTTAATTTTGCTTAACCAAGCCGTCCGACGCGTGAGCGGACGACTGCAAGAAAACCTGGTGTAGGGCGCCGTTCACGGCACCATGGCGGCCTAAAGGCCGCCCTACGAAGACCCTACCTCGTTTGTTTTCATGTGAGGTCGGTAATTCAATGACCGTAGCCAGTTTAAAAAGCAAAACCGCCGCGAGCATTTGCTGGCGGCGGTTTTATTTGTGCGACATTGTCGATCAGTGTGTGCGACAACTGAACGACGTGTGTCGATTAAGCTTCGCGACGCGTGCGTTCACGGAAAGGACGTTCGCCACGATCGCTGCGATCGGAAAAACGACGCTCGCCATTATCGGAACGCGGTGCGCGATCGCCATAATCACGACGCGGTGCAAATTCACGGCCTTCGCCACCTTCGCGGCGCGGACGGTCGCCAAAGTCACGACGAGGACGATCACCAAACTCACGCGGTTGACGATCGTTGAATTCACGAGGCGCACGATCAGAAGACTCGCGCTGTGGGCGATCGGCAAAATCACGTTGCGGACGATCACTAAAATCGCGTTGCGGACGGTCACCGTACTCACGTTGCGGACGTTCGCTGCGATCACCACGGTAACCACCACCACGACGATTGCTGTCGCTGAAACGTGAACGACCACCGCCACCACCGCGACCATCACGTTGCGGACGACCGCCATGACGTGAACGCGCTTTCGGGCGACTGGAACGCGGTTCCAAACCTTCAACCACCATTTCTTCGAGCTGTTGGCCGGTTAATTTTTCAATGCGATCCATTTTGTGCCAATCGCGCGGATTCACCAGCGTTAACGCGATACCCGTCGCGCCACCACGACCGGTGCGGCCGATACGGTGAACGTAATCTTCAGCGACCATCGGCAAATCAAAGTTGATGACGTGTGTCACACCTTTAACGTCGAGACCACGTGCGGCCACGTCAGTAGCGACCAACACACGCAAGCGACCGGCGTGTGCGCGATCGATCACTTTGTTGCGGAACGATTGTTTCATGTCACCGTGCAATGACGCGGCAAAATGACCTTGTGCTTTGACAATATCGGCGACTTCATCAGCACCGGCTTTGGTGCCAACAAACACGACGGCTTGTTTCAAATCCGCATTGCTGAGCAAACGTTCAAGCAATTGAATTTTGTGTTCGTAACTGTCGGCAGCCAGCGCGTATTGCGTAATCGACGCGTGTTTTTCTTTAACACCCGACACTTGTACGCGCTGCGGATTTTTCAGCATTGAGTGCGCGATTTCGAGCACTTCGCCTTCCAGCGTGGCCGAGAACAACAGGGTTTGACGATCTTCAGGCGTTTTCGCGACGATCGATTTAATGTCATCGATAAAGCCCATGTCCAACATGCGATCGGCTTCATCCAAAATCAGCATTTCAAGACGCGAAAAATCAATGCGGCCGCGTTGAATGTGGTCCATCAAACGACCCGGTGTTGCCACCAGAATGTCGCACGGTTTGCTGAGCAAACGTTCTTGATGAAAATACGCAACGCCACCCACAATCA
>JAYSCL010000016.1:0-77732 GCA_041914905.1 Enterobacterales bacterium | reverse complement strand
AATCGCCCCAAGGACATGACTCCACTGGCGAACACAGCAGGAAGCGTCTTTTCTTGAAATCATTCCAAAAGTGCCTGAATTTAGCCTTAGGTGGACCCGGGCCTTTTTGAAATGAATTCTCTAGATGGGGATTATAAAGGTTCAGCTCAATTCCAGCTGACGATTCAGTGACAACAGTGTTTCGATTTTGTCTTGCATGCGGCGGATGCGTTCGTCGCTGTCGCGGTTGCCATGTGCGTCGGCGCGGGCCAGCAGCAGATCATGGGCCAGGTTCAGCGCCGCCATCACGGCGATTTTTTCAGCGCCGCTAACTTTGCCACCGTCGCGGATCTCGCGCATTCGCGTGTCCAGCAGGCGTGCCGCCTCAGTCAGCGAATCGACCTGCTCTGGGGGGCAGGCAATTTTAAGGTCCTTGTCGAGGATCTTTAAGGTAAGGGCATTCATCCGCGTTGCTCCTGGCTCTTGAGCTCAAGTCCACGCAGGCGGGTCAGCATGGCTTCGACTTTATGCATCGCCAGCTCGTTTTTTTCGGCCAGCCGATTACGGTCGGCCTGCAGTTCGGCGTTTTTGCTGCGCAGCTGCGCATTCTCGCTTTTGAGTCGCTGAAATTGGGTCAACAGCTGATCGAGCTGCATCTCCAGTTTTTGCAAATCACCCTGCGTCATCGAGTCGTGGTCTTTCATTCCCGTTACCGGTGGCGACTATAAGACGTACCGGCCGCGATGCGCTAGCATAATCAACATCGTGAATTGTGCTGCATTCATCAAATGTTGACCGCCAAAGACTATTTAAAACGCCGCCGTCGCCTGATGCAGGATCTTGGCCGGGGTGCGATTGCGATCATTCCGTCGGCGCAGGAACAGATCCGCTCGCGCGACACCCATTATCTGTTCCGTCAGGACAGCGATTTTGCGTATTTGACCGGCTTTCCCGAACCCAATGCCGTGCTGGTGCTGATCCCTGGGCGCGCGCAGGGCGAAACCGTGTTGTTTTGCCAAGAACGCGACCTTGTCGCTGAAACGTGGAATGGCCGCCGTTTTGGCCAAAGCGGCGCGATCAAACAATTTGCCGTTGACGATGCGTTTCCGATCGACGATATCGACGAAATTTTGCCGGGTCTGATGGAAGGGCGAGAACGCGTTTACTACACGATGGGCTCGCGTCCCGATTTTGATCAACGCATCATGTCGTGGCTTAACACCTTGCGCGCGCAAGCGCGCCGCGGTGTGCACACACCCGGTGAGATCGTCGATTTGCGTTATGCGTTGCATGAGATGCGTTTGTTCAAAGACGCGGCCGAAATCAAATTGCTTAAACAAGCGGCGCACGCGGCGGCCAATGGTCATTTACGCGCGATGCAAACCGCGCGTGCCGGTTTGAATGAACTCGATATCGAAGCCGAAATCGCCCGCGAGTTTGCCCGTCATGGCGCGCGTCACTGTGCCTACAACTCGATTGTCGCCGGTGGTGAAAACGCCTGTATTTTGCATTACGTTGAAAACAGCGATGTGCTCAAAGACGGCGATTTATTGTTGATTGACGCTGGCGCTGAATACCAATGGTATGCATCGGATATCACGCGCACGTTTCCGATCAATGGCCGATATTCACCGCCACAGCGCGAAGCGTATAAATGGGTGTTAAAAGCGCAGCTGGCGGCGATCAACGAAGTCAAACCGGGCAACACATGGAACAAAATTCACGACGCCGCCGTGCGCGTGCTGACACACGGTTTGGTGGAAATGGGCATTTTAAAAGGCCGTGTGCCTGACCTGATCGCCAGCGAAGCGTACAAACCGTTTTATATGCACAAAACCGGTCACTGGCTCGGGCTCGATGTGCACGACGTCGGCGATTATCAAATCGACAATCAACCACGAGTGCTCGAACCTGGCATGGTGTTGACCGTAGAACCCGGTTTGTATTTTGCGCCGGATACGAAAGGGCTCGCAAAAAAGTGGTGGGGAATCGGCATTCGTATCGAAGACGATGTGCTGGTTACCAAACAAGGTCATGAAGTGTTGACGCAACTGGCACCCAAAGACCCAGATGAGATTGAAGCTTTCATGGCGCGCCCCAGTGACAAAGCCGCGAAACCCGAACGCACAGCGACACGCAGCAAACGCGGGAAAAAGATCGACAGTCAATTGATCTAATCGCAACGACATTCTTCGCTTTTTTGGACTCTCCATGTACGACTTTATTATCGTTGGTGGTGGCGCCACCGGCAGCGCACTCGCGCTCATGTTGGCGCCGTTGCGCAAACGTGTGTTGCTGATTGAAGCGCAGGCACAAAAACAACACGCCGATGCCAGTCATTTCGATGAGCGCGCGATTGCGCTGTCGTACGGTTCACAACGAATCTTTGAAAAGCTCGATGTTTGGTCGGCGTTGGCCATTGAAGCGATGCCAATTCACCATATTCACGTTTCTGATCGCGGCCAATTTGGTCACACACAATTGCACCGCGACAAGTTGCACGTGGCGGCGCTCGGACAGGTGATTCCTCTGCGTGTGTTAAATAGCGTGCTGTATCAGCGCGTGTTAACCAGCAACGCTGCGCACATTCTAGCACCGGCCAAAGTACAGCACTTTGTTGAACATGCTGAGCACATCACGATCACCGTTGAACACAACGGGCAAACACAGGAATTGAACACACAAGCATTACTGGCTGCGGATGGCACGCAGTCATTGTTGCGTCAACACGCTCGCATCCCTCTGCACACGGATCGATATGAGCAGACCGCCGTGATTGCCAATGTTGTCAGCGACAAAGCTGACTACTCATTTGCTTACGAGCGTTTTACAGCGACAGGCCCACTTGCGTTATTGCCACTAACACAGCAGCGCTGGTCATTGGTGTGGTCATTGGATGATGCCCAAGCGCAGCACTTGACAGAATGCCATGACGAAGAATTTTTGCACGCGCTGCAATCGGCATTTGGTTGGCGTGTGGGAAAATTTACACGTGTCGGCGCCCGCCAAGCGTTTGCATTGCAGCGTCAAATCAGTGCTTGGCGACAACAGGGTCGATTGTTACTGCTCGGCAATGCTTCGCAGCAAGTGCATCCGATCGCCGGTCAAGGATTTAATCTGGCATTGCGTGATGTCGCGGCTTTAGCGAGCGGCTTGCAACAACAAGAATGGTCGCCAGCCTTTGTGCAACAATTTTTAGCAGCACGGCAACACGATCAACAACAAGTGTTGCAACGCACCGACGCGTTGGTGCGTTTGTTTAGCAATGAACTCGCGGTACTATCGCCGCTACGAGCCATAGCGCTTGATGTGTTGTCGTTAGTACCGAGCGGGCGGCAACAAGTGGCCCGTCAAGCGATGGGGTTATAACGGTGTTATTGCATGTTGATCAGATCGCGTTTCGCTATCCCGGCAGTGACGAATGGGCGCTGCAGGATATCGAGCTCACGTTGTCACCCGGAAAAGTGCTGGGCTTGTTGGGGCCCAATGGTGCTGGCAAATCAACGTTGATGGCGGTGTTATCCGGTTTGGTGACACCACAACGTGGACAACTGCGCTGGACATCGGACAAAACAACGCGACCACTGTTTGCGTTGGTGCCGCAGGAATATGCGTTTTATCCGACGTTGACTTGTTACGAAAACCTGCAGTGTTTCGCCGGTGTGAGTGGCTTGTCGCGAGCACAAAAACAGCAACGCATAAACGCGGTTGTGGCACAAACCGAATTGCAGCACGTTTTGCATAAACCGGCGCAACAATGCTCAGGTGGCTTGAAACGTCGCTTGAATCTGGCGATTGGTTTACTGACCGAACCACAATTGTTGCTGCTCGATGAGCCGACGGTTGGGGTTGATCCACAAGCACGGCATTTTTTGCTGCAATGTGTGCAGCAGCTGCGGGAGAGTGGTACCAGCATTATTTACACCTCGCACTACATGGAAGAAGTGCAAGCGGTCAGTGACGATATTGCGATCATTGATGGCGGACGCATTTTAAAGCAAGGCACTTTGCGTGACCTATTGCAACACAACAAACAACTGCTGCATCTGACCTTGCACCAACCTGCAGATGAAGCGCAACGTCAGCATTTGCACAACATTGCCACCGTAAATTGGTTAAACGACCTACAGCTGAGCGTGCAGCTCAACAATGAATCGGCGCTACCATTTTTACAACAATTGCAGCAACTGGCGCTCGACGTTGATCAAATTCAATACGGCGCCCGTCATCTAGAAGACGTATTTTTACAACTAACACAACGTCAGCTGAGGGATTGAAATGTTGTGGTCGTTAATACAAAAAGAATGGCGGGCATTACGTCGCGATTGGCATGGCGTGTTGGTGCTGTTTGTGATGCCTTCGGCCTTTATCCTGATCATGTCGCTGGCACTGCGTGACACCTTTCAAACGCAGCTACCAGAGCAGATCCGTTGGCATTTTGTCGATCACGATCGCAGCGAGGCCAGTCGACAACTTTTACAGCAGATTGCTAATTACGAACACGCCATCACCGTGGCGGACACCGCAGACATTGCCGCCAAAATGCGCAGCGGCGAGATCATATTGCTTGTTGAAGTTCGTCAAGGTTTTGCCGAAGCGTTACACAAAGGGGAACAGCACGAAGCCAAAGTGCTTGTGCTTAGTCGTGCCGGCACACCGTTACCGATCAGCGCCGGTTTTCAGGCCAATGTGCAGCGGGCTTTTGCATTGGTACAAGCGCAAAATCTGCTGCAGCAATTATCACCATTGGCCGATTCCGTCGGTGCCAGGTTGCCCAGTGCGGATCAACTATCGCAATCCGGCTTGCTGGCATTTCATAGCGAACAGGCACCGCAAGTGCCGATGACGGCGGTGCAGCAAAGTGTGCCAGCTTGGTTAATATTTTCGATGTTCTTTGTCGTGATCCCCATCGCCAATATCGTCATCGCCGAACAACAATACGGTACCTTAAAACGTTTGCGCTCACTGCAAGTACCGATGTCGATTTTTCTGTTGTCAAAAATTATTCCGTTTTATTTGATTGGGTTAGTGCAGACGGCGTTGATGTTGTTGGTCGGACATTACTTAGTACCGCTGCTCGGCGGTGATGCTCTGCAGATGACTGCAGCGTGGTTGCCGCTGTTGGTGCTGGTGTCGTTCACCAGCTTGGCGGCGATTGCTTTTGCGCTTCTGGTGGCTTGCCTTGCCCACAGTACGGAACAAGCCACCACTTTCGGTGGCACGGCCAATATCATTATGGCCGCACTAGGTGGCGTCATGGTGCCAAAGATGGTGATGCCGGCGGAAATGCAGATCTTGTCCAATTGGTCACCAATGGCGTGGCCTTTGGAAGGGTTTTTGCAATTATTTTTACACGATGGAAGTTGGCCGCAGATTGCAGCAGCCTTGTTGAAATTGAGCGGATTTGCCGCGATTAGTTTTGTTGTCGCGATTCAACTGTTGCAGCGACGACAACGCTAAATCAGCTAACAGACTGACGCAACGCGCGGAAGAACGCTTCTTCTTTTGCCGACAATGCAAACAGGTGTTGCGACAGCAAGGGCAGATCGATAGCACTGCGCCCTTTGGCCATGCGCGCTGCCTGCAAGGCAAACTCGCGCCAATCATCGCCGATACTGGTTAACTGCGTGGCCAGTTCATGCCACATCGGTTGCGCGCATAGAGTCGCCGATTCTTGCAAAAAAGCGGCATACAAAAAACGAAAACCGGCGCCACCGGTACCGATTTCTTCTTGCATGCGCACAATGTGCCCGACATAACGACGGATATAAACCTCATCGTACTTGCCTTGTAACGACAACACTTTCTTACCCAATAACCTGATTCCGCGCGCACCGACAAAAGGCAGCGGTGTATACAGCATGATGTTGCAGGTTTTTTTGATCGCTTTGGCGATTAGCGGTCTGATGTCAACAGTCGGGATTGCTCCGTCAACGTAATACAACAAACCTTTGGGCGCGAGCACGCCTTTGACGAATCGTGCTTTTTGCAAGTCGGCCGCTTTGCAACGCTTGCTGTGTTCAAATACCGGATCACTTAACAACAATTCGTCGCCTTCGCGGCCATAAGCCAGCAGATTGTGGGCGTTGAAATGAAAACGCATATTGACCGGAAAATACGGTAAAAAAAACACCGAGGTTTGCAAACCGACCAATTTGCCGTCATCAATTAGTTCGTTCAGACGCGTCAGCCCCTTGTCCGGATTGCGAAACGTTTCAAATCGAAGAGGCAGCTTGAGCAGTTTACGTAAACCATTCACGATAAAACGAGGCGGCATCCGGTACGCGATCAGCGGCAGTTCATTGATCTTGATGAGTGGAATATAAGCAAACGACAAAGCACTACTGAGCCCGAACACCATTGCTTCACTATAGGGCAAGCCGTGGTGACGCAACATGGCTGAAGCAGCACCGCTTTCGCAGTGAGCGGCTTGTTGATGAATAAAGGCCGGTGCGTTCATGGCGTTTCCCTAAAACACATGAGTGTCGGATAGCGACAGAAAATTTATTGGATTGCTTGTGTGAGTTCTTGCATGCTGATGTTCATCGCGTCGGCATAACGTTGCAACAAAACGGATGACAACGCGCGAAAATTGGTGGGTTTTAAATGACGCCGAATTCGCCACTGCCAAATACCGGTTGCTTGCGACAATGTCGGTACATCCATGCGCTGTCGGTACATAAAATATTCGAGCGGGCTGGATTGCCCTGCTTTAACGCGCACCAAAGCCTCGGAGGCCAATTGCTCAAACCAAGCGACGGCTTCCAGCGTGACGGCGACTTCGGCTTCGTCGCCACCTGAACGAACGATATGATAATTGCCGTTTTGATCAACGGCGTAAACGGCTTTACGCTGATTATCAAATTGATCGCGAGTTTGGGTGGGAACTTCGTCGATGCGCACGGTTTACACCACTGTTAAATGGATGAATGCGCTAGAGAAACGGCCTGATTCAGGCACAAAACACAAAATACGTTGGCCAGGCTGTAAAAGGCTTGAGTGGAACAGTTCATTGAGCATGACATAAATGGAGGCTGAGCCAGTGTTGCCGCATTTGCTCAGATTGGTAAACCAGCGTGTCTGCGGTACCGCGAAATCCATGGCTTCAAGCGCTTGCGACATTGGCTCACGAAAATATTCTGACGACATATGGGGTAAAAACCAATCGATCTGTTCAGCGAAAATTTGACGTTTTTCACGCACCGCTTTTAGTGGTTCAATCAGACAATAGTTAATGACATTGGCATTCAATAATTTGACGTCCTGCTTCAACATCAAAATGGATTGTTCACCCAGTTGGCGATGATCATAATTTGCCCAACCGATTAGCTGACCTTTTTCATTGCGCTCACCACCCGCGTACATGCAAACCGGTAATTGATGCGCATAGGAAAACACATCGAGCCAATCGATGCGCAAACTTAAGCTAGTGGGATTGGGTTTATTTTGTAGCAAGATAGCGCCGGCGGCATCGGACAGCATCCAGCGTAAAAAATCCTTTTCGAAAGCCAATTCGGGACGTGATTCAAGATCGTCTACCTGCGCATCGGTTTCGGCCGCGAATTGACGGCCGCGCAAATACAAGGAGGCGGTTTCTGAGCCGCAGGTGACGGCGTTTTGATGTTCACCCGAACGCACAGCCATATAGCCGTATTTCAACGCTGTGGTACCCGACAAGCAAATGCCGGACGTAGCAACCACTTCGCAGCGTGCATTTTGCAATTCACCGTGCACCATCACACCGTGATTCGGTTGCATTTGGTCGGGGGTCGAGGTGCCGACGGCTAGGCACTGAATATCTGTCAGTGCAAATTGTTCGTCGGTGAGTTTGCGAATCGCGTGTGCGGTGAGCTGTGCATTGGTATAACGCGGCAAACCGGTTTCTGGATCAATCACATAATGGCGAGACTTGATGCCGTTGTTGCGTAATACCAGACGGCGCGCACGTGAAGGCCTGTCACCGGCACATCCCAATACGGATTCCATGTCATCATTGCTGATAGCCGGGTTTGGCAAATAAGACGCTGTGCGCGTAATAAACACTGATTCAGACATTCGAACTAACTTTCCTGTACTTCCCTGCCAGCGAACTGCGTCATTCGCTCGATACCACTGCCTGATGGTTGTTCATAAAACGTTTTTTGTCGCGCCAGTCGTTGTTTGAGCAAGGGACGCAACAGCGTTTTAAGCAGCATCGTAATTGGCACTACCGTCACGATCAGGCACAACAAAAAGACAATGTACATGGTTAACAGGGCGCGCCGCTGTGGCGCTCCTGGCCGGCCCGCGTGGTGGAGCAGCTTGCCCCAAATGGTGAAGCTGCGCAAACCGACTTTTTCGCTGGAAATGAGCCGTGGATCAACGCGACACGCTGATAATCCAGTTAAGAGTGGTTCACTGCCTTGTTCCAAGTCAGCTTTTAGTGCAGAGAGCAGAGCAAGACCAAAACGACCAGCGGCTTTGATTTCTGGTTCCGCTATGCCGGCGGGTGGCAAGCCCCAAAATGCATTTTTTCGCCCAGTGAACATCCAGCGGGGAGTGGTGATGAAGCTGGCGAAGGTGCCACTTTGATCGGTGAGTACAATGTTGTCGAGATGGCGTGCGTCAAGTTGTTTGAGTTGCGTCTTGATGGATTCCTGCGCCATTACCCACATATTGCGGCAGGCGATGAGCGTGATCACCGGCTTACCCGCTAACAGTCGTTTGGCTTGAACGCTTTGCAAAAAAGCCGCTAGCGCCGGTGGTGGCGACAGAAACCAAATCGGATAGGCCAGCACAATTAAATCAAATTCACCAGATGGTAGCGCCGGTGCGTTCAGCGGTAATGGCTTTTGCAAAACGGTTTCGGGAAAGGTGTCGAAGAAACGAAAAAATGGCCACGGAAAAGGGGCCATGGGTTGCGTATCCAATTTCACGACCGTGGTTTCGATGTGACTGTTCGCTTGCAACGGTGCCAGCACCTGATCCAACACCGATTTGAGTTGTCCGGTTTGTGAAAAATACAGTGCCAACACTCGTTTGCGGTTCGAGCTTGCTGTCATCTTGCTAAATCCCCACACCTCCTCCAAAGCGGGCGCGAGCATAGCCTAAAGCTGTGGCCTGCGTCATTGCGACGAAGGCGGTTGGCCGGTTATGCTCGCGGCCTCTCATCTAGCACACAAGGAGCAAGGGAGTATGTTACGCAAATGGTTCGCGTTGACGTTTATGGTGATGTCAGGGATCGTGGCAGCCGATGATACGGTTTATTACACGCAGCATAATTTTTGGTTTGACCGTGGTAAAAGTTTGACCACTAATTATCAGGTTGGCACGCTTTTACCGGTGAACAGCAAAGTACAAATCCGCGATATGGATGGCGATGAGCTTGAGCTGTTGGTGGTTGATATGGACATTGAAATCAATGTGATAAACGTTGAAAAATACACCAAGATGTCGATGGAGCAAATCCGTGACCGTATGCTGAAAACGACGCCGGTCGATTTGACCAAGTTCAGCAAGAAAGGGCAAGAAAACATTGAGTTCGGCAATCTCGAGGTCGGAATGACAAAAGCCGAAGCGCTGATATCGCGCGGATTTCCACCAACACATGCAACACCAAGTACAAAATTGAATACTTGGACTTATTGGCGGGGAAAAATTGATCGCGTCATTCTGCAGTTTGAAGGTGACAAAATTAAAGAGGTTCAGAACTAAATTTTTCTGAATCGAAAAGGGGGCTTTTGCCCCCTTTTCGAATTTAAAATTAAGATTTATTTAAAAGTTTAATAGCGTCAACTACGTATCCATGCAAATCGGAGTCCTTCGTCGCCTTTTCTGCGGCTTCTAATTCTGGCAGAAATGATTGGTCTTTTGATCTGCCAATCAGTCTCGCCGCATGAGCCAATGCTTTGACCTCCCAATCGTCTTTAGTTGTACCACTCGCAATCAGGCGTTTGGACAACACGCTCAACATTTTACGATCATTTTGGATTGAATCCAGAACAGGACGCATAGTCATCCACAAGCCTGAACCGCGCGCACTGAGTAGTGTGTTTGCTAACTTTCGATCTTCACCATCGTATGTACTTTGTAACAAAACAGCTGCCGGCATTGGATGTTTTAAAACCCAACCTTTGTTGGGAGATTCATCGTAAATAAACTGAATAACACCATAATCATAATAATGAAGAATCAACATTAATGCATCGCCGCGATACATACCCCAACCACCGTGAACAGTGAGGTCTTCAATTGCATCCGGCGTGCCCAGCAACTGATAAACCTGTTTTAGACTCAACCCTGTACGTATTTTTTTGAAATCACGATTTTCTGATTCCAAAACATGCAAATCACCATAGGTTTTCAGTGACTCACGCAAAGCGGTCAATGATACCTCTCCTTGCTTGTAAGGTTCGGCATCCTTACTCAATTTCGTGAGCGCTTCTGTGACATATTTTCTAATTTTTGGATTGGCGTAATGGCTTTGCGCCCACGTCAGCACCTCTCGATACCGACCGTTCTGTGTAGCCCCCAGCGTCTTCGCATACCAAGCAATCGTGTCAACGAAATGCCCTGCCTTATCATTAGATATGTTGTTGTACAGTTGTTCGGCAACGATATCCATTATAGTGGTTTCAATGATGTTGTCCTGATATAGCGAGCGTGTTCCCAATTTGGATTCAATTGGATTTGAGCTTGCCAACAGCGTCAAATAACCGTGGTACTCATTTTCGATGGGGCCACTATAAACGTAGCCGCTAGTATCAGCTTGTTCTGCTTGCTCAATTTGACGCACGCTCCATTGCGGGCTGTTGGTAGGGGAGAATGCGATAACAAACCGAATGTCGTTAGAATAGGTTAATGCCAGCAACGCTCTCTTTTCAAAACCGATTTCGTAATTTTTCCTCTCAGCTTTGACGGACGGAGGTGCGCCATAGTTTTGATAAACATATGTTAATGGTGATCCAATAGCTAATTGAGGCTTTGCATCGGAGTTCTGATGGAACTCGGGCAACGATTCTAGCGAGATCAAACCCTTAACATATTTGTCCGAGTTGTCGATTTTCAGTGGATGTTGTGCGTCTTTTTCGAGATAAGAGAGGATCTTCTTGTTTACGGACTGTGATCGTACAAAGGCGATTATTTCATCGTAGCGTCCGTTGTTCTTGTCTGCGATAACCCTGGCATACCAAGCGACGGCATCTACCTCCACGGGGTCTTTTGCTTGCGGTGCCTTTGTAAGCAACAGTTCAGCAACAGTGTCGACGACAGCAACATCAGGGATGGTATTGTTAAAAATTGACTGTGCCCCCAGCCTTGATACCAAAGGATCTTTGTTTAACAACATGACTATATAAAAATGGTTATTGGCATCCAATGCATAGATGGGTGCCGAAAAAAATAGCATGGTTGCTAAAAACGTTCGAATACTCATATATTTCCCCTTATGAATTACAATGTTAAAACCACTTTCCCCACCGACTTTCCGCTGCGCAAAAACTCAATGGCATCTAGCGCCTTTTCAAACGGAAACTCGGTACCAACATAGGGAGGTGGTAAATTCAGTTGGCTCAGTTCGGTAATCATTTGCGAGAAAAAGCTCTGTTGTTCCCACAACCACATCAAATTAAATGCCAGCACACCACGATTTTCCGACATCATGCTTAATGAATCGTATTTCGGGCGTTTCAAAAATTCGAGCAGCATATGAAACTTGCGCATTTTGCGCGGGCCCGGGGCGAACACGGTGGCGCCGTAAACGATCAGGCGACCAGTAGGCGCCAACGCGTTGAATGAGGCTTTTTGAACGGCGCCACCAACGGCATCCAATACCAAATGCAGTGGGCGATCGCGCAGCGTATCGCGTAACTGTTCCGCAAAATGTTCACCACGCACAATGATTTCGTCATAACCTTGCTCGTGCAAGAACTGTTTTTTGTTAGCGTTGCCAACCGTGCCAATGGTTTTCAGACCGAGCACTTTGGCTATTCGTTGCGCCTGCAAACCCACACCACCAGCCGCAGAGTGGATCAGCACCAGTTGATCACGCTGGGCGTTGCCTAAATGTTTGAGTGCATACCACGCTGCAAATGTCTGCACAAAAAAAGCAGCACCTTCGGCATAACTCCAGGAGTCAGGTAGCGGTTGCAAGCGATCGGCGTTGGCGTCAATAACGGTGGCATAGGCGCCAAATTTAACCGAGCCCATGACGCGTTGACCGGTTTGCCAGTGGCCGGCGTTTTTGCCTACAGCAATCACATCTCCCGCAAATTCAATGCCGGGTACAAACGGACCTTTTGGGGCGGCCGAATACATACCAACCACCGCCAAAATGTCGGCGAAATTCAAGCCAACGGCTCGCACCCGAACGCGAACGTCGCCGTCGGCCAACTCGCCCATGGGTTGCTGTTGTAATTGCAGCGCCGCGATGTCGCCGTTGCCGGGGCTGAGCCAAACTTGGCGGTGTTGTGTGGTCATGCCGTAACGTCACGAGCGATGTTTGCAAGGGCGCTGATTCTGCCGGATGTGAACGGCGCTGCCAAACCTGTTCACAGACGTTGCATGATCGGGGGGCGACTCGCTAGGATCGCGCACTTTTTGTGCGGTCGTCGCGGTCGCGCGATTCAAGATGGGATTTCGCCGTGAGCAGTTTGGTGATGGGGATCACGCAATGGAGCGCGTGGATGCCGGGCATATTTACCCCGGAGCAGTGGGCGGCCTATGTGGCTGGTCAGCTGCAGCCAAGCGATGAGGCGACTCCTTCGGTGACCTTTGTTGAACCGATGTTGCGTCGACGCTTGAGTCGTTTATCGCGGCAGTTGTTGGCGGTGGCTAAACCCTGTGCCGAGGTGGCACCAGGCTCGCGTGCCATGGTGTTTGCCAGTCAACACGGCGAACTGACCACCACGGTGCAGTTGCTACAAGCATTGGCCAAGCAAGAAACGCCGTCACCGATGGGATTTAGCTTGTCGGTGCACAATACGGCGGCGGGTTTGTACAGCATTGCGACGCGCGATCAGGCGCCGGCCACGGCGATTGCCGCTGGTCAGCATACGTTGAAAGCGGCACTGATCGAAGCGTATGGGCAATTGCACAATGGTGCCGACAGTGTCGTGATGGCTTACGCCGAAGAACCGTTAACGGCGGTTTATGCGCCGTTTGCGGATGCAGAGACGCCGCTGTGTGCAATCGGTCTGTGTCTTGTCAAAGAGGGCTCAACGGTGACGTTGTCACTGGATGAGTTTGACGATTCGGCCAGCTTGATTCGTCTTTTGCAGCGTCGGTTACCGAGCGGAGCGGCGCATGCGTTACTGGCTTAATTACGTCTGGCGGGTGTTGGCGACCGGTTGGTGTTTTCTAAGCTTCAGCTTGGGGGGCTTGCTGCTGACTTTGACGGTTTTCCCGTTGATTCGGCTGCGTTGGCGCGATCCTGACTTACGTCGCGACAAAACCCAAATGGTCATTCATCGGACCTTTCGATTTTTTATCGGCCAGATGTGTTGGCTTGGTGTCATGTCGACTGAGTTACACGGAGCCGAGCGTTTGCGCGAGCTCAAAGGTGAGTTAGTCTTTGCTAACCATCCAACGCTGATCGATGTGGTTTTGATGATTAGCCTAATGCCGCGTGCCGACTGTGTTGTCAAAGAAAGCTTGTGGCGGCACAAAGGGTTCGGTGGCGTGATTCGGGCGGCGGGCTATATTCCGAATCGCAATCCAGAGCAGTTGGTCACCGCTTGCCAGCAACAGCTGGCTAAAGACCGACCGTTGATCATTTTCCCGGAAGGCACGCGGACGGTGCCGGGTGAAGCGCTGCAGTTTCAGCGGGGTGCGGCGCATATGGTGTTGGCTTCGCGTGCGGATGTGGTGCCGGTATTGCTGACCTGTGAACCGCCGTCGTTGACCAAAGGCAAGCGCTGGTATCAAATCCCGCCACGGCGATTCCATGTGACCTTGCGGGTGCTCGATCCGGTTCCATTTGCCGACTGGGACATACAAACTGAATCTGTACCGCTGGCGTCGCGGCAACTGACCCGCACATTACAACAATTTTTTACGCAACATCTTCATACGCAACAAGTGGAATACCATGCAAAACCTTGAACTGGAAATCAAACAGCTGATCATCGGCAGCCTGCAACTGGAAGATATAACGCCGGATGACATCGATACGGATGCACCACTGTTTGTTGAGGGCTTGGGCCTGGATTCGATTGACGCGTTAGAATTGGGGGTGGCACTGCAAAAGCATTACCAAATCAAATTGGATGCCAGCAACAGTGCCAACAAAGAGCATTTTCGTTCGGTGCGCAACCTTGCGCGCTTTATCGCCTCGCAAAAGTCGTAAGGAGGGGGCCATGACGCACGATGAAATATTCGCGCACTTAAAGACCATTCTGGCGGAAGAATTTGAAGTGAACGGCGACAGCCTGACACTGGAGTCGCGCCTTTATGAAGAGCTGGATCTCGACAGCATCGATGCCGTCGATCTGGTGATCAAATTGCAGGAGCTGACCGGCAAAAAAATCAAACCGGAAGAGTTCAAACAAGTACGTACCGTCGGTGATGTAGTGCGGACGGTAGAAGGCTTGATGAAAGCCGCTTAAGCGATTTCGAACATTAGCGTCTTATCGCCGCTCAAACAACGGTCATCCTTGATGGATGGCCGTTCGCTTTTTTAACCACAGACCAATTGCATGACCGACTCACCCCATTCTGCCGCGCCTAAACCTGCCTTACCTTTGTGGATGCGCGGTGTGCTGATCATCGTGCTGATGCTGTATCCCTTTCTTGTGTATTTCGGTTTACAGCAGTTCTCGCCACGCGTGGTGGCGGTTTTTATCGTGGTTGTTTTGTTGTTGCGCATCAGTGTTGATCGCCAGTCCAATCGCAGTATGGTGTGGCCATTGATTGCGGCGGTTGCGCTGTGCGTTGTTGCATTGTGGTTTAACAATTCACAACTGCTGCAGTGGTATCCCGTGGTGCTCAGCAGTGCTTTTTTGCTGCTGTTTTTCAGTTCATTGTTTTACGGCAGGCCGATGGTGGAGCGCATTGCACGCGCCATCGATGGCGAATTAACGGTACGTGACATTATTTACACGCGCCGCGTCACCCAAATCTGGTGTGTGTTTTTTGTCGTGAACGCCATGATTGCCGCCGTTACCACGCAACTGTCGAAAGAGATCTGGGTGCTCTACAACGGACTCCTGTCATACTTACTGATGGGCAGTTTGTTGTTGATCGAACGCATCGGCCGTCAGCGTTTTAAACTATGGGTCAAGGTCGACGTATGAGTTGTTTGCGCGCTATTCTGCAAAGCGATCCGCGGCGCTGGGAAGATCATCCCTTGTTGCGCGATTGTTTGCCGCTGTTTGTCGATTGCGAACGTCATTTGCGTGACATAGAAAACACGGCGCCACAAAAAATTGTGTTGATTGCAACGTCACTGCCCACGTTTGCAGCGGCGTTGCTGGCCATTTGGCGTGCCGGTCATATCGTGGTGTTGCCGCCAAATACACAACCACAAACGTTACTGCAGTTACAACCTCATTGTGCCGCTATGATCAGCGATGACAACACTGCGTTGCCCGCTGAATTGACGTTGCCACAGTGGCGTTTATCGCCATCGACCAGCGTTGTCGTCACAAACACTCCTGATGTCAATGTGCACAACGTCTGTCTCGAACTGTATACATCGGGTAGCAGTGGTGAACCCAAAGCCGTTACGCGCACCGTGCAACAACTGGAGGCTGAAGTAGATCAGCTGCAACAACAGTTCGATGCGTCACTGAGCCATACCAATGTTGTGGCGACAGTACCGCTTCAGCATATTTACGGTTTGATTTTTCGCGTGCTGTGGCCGCTCTGTAGTCAACGTCGCAGCGATGCCGACAGTCATGTTTACCCTGAAAATTTGTTCGCCCGCATTCAACCGTGTCCAGCGCGTTCGATCATTTTGGTGTCGAGCCCCGCGCACCTTGAACGCCTCGCGGCGCATTACGATGTGCGCTCAATTGCGCCGCAATTGAGCGCAGTGTTTTCATCCGGTGCACCGTTGTCACGCGCATCGGCGCTACAATTGCACGAGCAATGGCAACAAGCACCAATTGAAGTGCTCGGCAGCACGGAAACCGGCGGTGTCGCCTGGCGTCAACGGACACCGGACGACACGCAAGACGCCTGGCAAAGTTTTGCGTCAGTCACGCTTCAGTTGGATGAGCGCGGTGTTCTGCGCGTGCAATCACCGGCTGCGATGTCGCCTGATTGGTGTGTGCTTGGCGACAAAGCCGAACTGCTGGCACCCAATCGCTTTTGTTTACTCGGTCGTGCCGATCGCATTGTCAAACTCGAAGGCAAACGCGTGGCGCTGAATCAAATGGAAAATTGTTTACTGCAAATGCCCGGCATTGCCTGCGCGGCGGTTTGTCAGCTTGATGGCGAGCGCACGCACTTGGGCGTGGTCGTCGTGTTGCACGGGTTGTTGCTGGACGAACTGGCGCGTCATGGCAAGCGATCGCTAAATGAGAAAATCAAGCAGCACTTATTGAATTATTTTGAACGCGTGACCTTGCCTCGCTATTTCCGTTACGTTGATCAACTGCCTATCGATGAGCGTGGTAAAACCACGCAGGCGGCGCTGCAAGCCCTTTTTATGGTTGAATCATGATTAAAAACGCCGAACTGGTCTCGCATCAGATCGAAAACAATAAAGCGACATTGACGCTCAACGTACCGGCTGATCTGTGTTATTTCCCCGATCACTTTGCCGAGTTCCCGCTCTTGCCGGGTGTTGTGCAAATTGATTGGGCGGCGCGATATACGCAACAGTTTTTTGCGGTCAGTGGCCATTGTCAAAAAATGGAGCAGATCAAATTCCAAGCGGTGATTCGCCCGGGTGATACCGTGAGTTTGACCTTGGAATGGGACAGTCCTAAGCAACGCGTTAGTTTTAGCTATGACAGCACTCGTGGACGTCATGCGTCCGGACGTTTGGTTTTTGTCAGTGGTGCGATCTGATGCTCTGTCGTCCTTGTTTGTTAATCCCTCATTATCGGCATGAACATGCACTGGCCAAAACCGTGGACGGTTTACGGCAGTTTCAGTTACCGATTATTGTCATTGATGACGGGTCTGGTGCTGAATCGGTTGCGGTTGTGCAACAGTTTGCGCGCGATAATCCCGATATTGATGTGCATTTTCTGCCGAACAATCTGGGCAAAGGTGGCGCCACGATGTTCGGATTTCGTTTAGCGGCCAGTAAAGGTTTTACCCACGCGTTTCAAATTGATGCCGATGGCCAACACGACCAATCGGTGATCCCGGTGTTTCTCGATGCTATGAATCGTCATCCGGAGGCGTTGATTGCTGGCAAACCGGTGTATGACAACAGCATTCCGAAAGCGCGACTGTATGGCCGCAAAATCACCGATTTTTGGGTGGCTATAGAAACGCTGTCTTTGCACATCGAAGATGCGATGTGTGGTTTTCGTTTGTATCCGCTGGCCTCAACAATCGCGCTGATGGATCGTGTCAACATCAAGCCGCGCATGGATTTTGATATCGAAATTATCGTGCGTTTATATTGGCAACAAGTGCCGATGGTCTTTTTACCTTGCCGAGTGACTTATCCTTTGGATGGTGTTTCGCACTTCAAAGGACTGCGCGACAACTGGCAAATCTCAAAGCTGCATACGCGGTTGTTTTTTGGCATGTTATGGCGTTTGCCGTCAATGCTATGGCGCAAAGCCGTACCGGCACAACATTGGTCTCAACACTGGTCACAAAAGCGTGAGAGCGGTAGCGGCGGTGGTATCGGCATTCAATTGTTGTTGTTGATACATCGTCTGTTCGGACGCGCGGTTTTTCGATTGTGCCTTTATCCGGTCATGCTGTGGTTTTATGTCAGTAAACGTGAAGCGCGCGAAGCATCCCAAACATTTTTGCTGGCCGCACAACGCTGTGGCAGCCAATCGCTAACACATTCGCTGACATGGCGCGACAGCTTCCGCCATCTCTATTCATTTGGCGATGCCTTGCTCGATAAATTGTTGGCATGGTCAGGCCGCATTCATCCCGGCATGCTGGAATTTCCGCAATACGAATTCTTGCAGGAGCAATTGCGCAGTGGGCGTGGTGTTGTGCTGGTCGGCGCGCACTTGGGCAATCTTGAACTGATTCGCGCGATCGCCCATCAACAATCACAACGTGTAATCGCAGTGTACTTCACTGAACATGCACAACAATTTCAGGCGCAGTTGCAAAAGCAACATCCAGATGTCGCTAAAGATGTCATCGCCGTCAGTGAAATGGGCCCGGACACCGCAATGCAATTGCGCGCTGCGATCGATGAAGGGCATATACTGGTGATTGTCGGTGATCGTACCTCGGCTAAGTCCAGTAATCGCAGTGTGATGGCCAACTTTCTGGGGCGTCCGGCACCGTTTGCAATTGGACCGTGGGTATTGGCGTCATTACTGGAGTGCCCGGTCTATTTGTTTTTCTGTGTGCGTGAAGGCGTGCGCCATCGCGTGATTCTCGAAACCTTCAGCACACCAATTTTGCGTCTGAATCGCGAGCAGCGACAGCAGCATTTGCAGGAAATCATTCAGTTCTACGCCCAACGGCTGCAAGAATACGCGCTGCGTTATCCTCTACAGTGGTTCAACTTCTACGACTTTTGGGCGGTCAGCCGCTCATCACAGAGCGAGTCAAAGCAATGAGTCAGCACACCTCTCGTCAATCAATAACGGGCGCCATCGGTGCACGGGAATTAAGTGTTTACGATATCGCTCATATCGCACGGCAAGCCGGCATTAACGCGTTGGCCAGTGGCAGCGAGTTTGAAAGCAAGATCAAACGAGGCTCCGACTTTTTGGCGCATTTTCTGGCCAATAACGGCGTTATCTACGGTGTGACCACTGGTTACGGCGATTCGTGCACCGTCAATGTTCCCGAGGAATTGGTTCTCGATCTGCCTGCGCATTTAACACGCTATCACGGCTGTGGTCTGGGGCGCTATCTGTCACCCGAGCAAACGCGAGCCGTAATTGCCACCCGAATGAACTCATTGGCCCTCGGTGCCAGTGGTGTGCGCATTGAATTGCTGCAACAACTCAATTGGTTATTGCAAAACGATGTGTTGCCGTTGATTCCGGAAGAAGGTTCGGTTGGTGCCAGTGGTGATTTAACACCGTTGTCGTATATTGGTGCGGCATTGATTGGTGAGCGTGAAGCGTTGTACCAAGGTCAGGTTCGCCCCATTGCCGATATTTATCGTGAATTAAAACGCGAACCGATCCGTTTGGCGCCCAAAGAAGGGTTGGCCATCATGAACGGTACGTCGGTGATGACTGCGCTGGCCTGTCTTGCGTTTGAGCGTGCCGAGTATTTAACACGCCTGAGCTCGCGTTTAACGTCGTTTGCATCAATCGGATTGCGTGGTAATCGCAACCATTTTGATCCGCGCTTGTTCGCCGTTAAACCGCACGCCGGTCAGCAGCAAATCGCGGCCTGGATCTGGCAGGATCTGACCAGCACCGATAACGAAGGTCCGCGTTTGCAAGATCGGTATTCCGTGCGTTGTGCGCCGCATGTCATTGGTGTGTTACGTGATGCGTTAAGCTGGATGCAACGCGACATCGAAAACGAGTTGAATTCGGCCAATGATAATCCAATCATTGACGCTGACAACAAAGTGGTGCTGCACGGTGGCCATTTTTACGGCGGCCATATTTGTTTTGTCATGGACGCGATGAAAAATGCTGTCGCCAATTTGGCCGATTTGATGGATCGTCAAATGGCGTTATTGGTCGACAGTCGTTACAACCACGGTTTGCCGCAAAACTTGTCGGGTGCGCGCGGCGTGCGCAGTGCGATCAATCACGGATTTAAAGCGGTTCAAATTAGCATGTCGGCCTGGACTGCTGAAGCATTGAAATTGACGATGCCAGCCTCGGTGTTTTCGCGTTCAACCGAATGCCACAATCAAGATAAAGTTAGCATGGGCACCATCGCTGCGCGCGATTGTTTGCGCGTGCTTGAACTGACTGAGCAAGTGGCGGCTGCTCATCTGATGGCCTGTGTGCAAAGTTATGATCTGCGTTTGCGCAGTGGGGAGATCCCGGGGCGTGAAGCCAGTGCGGCCATTCGTCAGACCGTAGAGCAGTTACGCGCGTTCACGTCGTTCGTCGATGAAGATCGTCAACTTGAACACGATATGCGTCGTGTCGTCGATGCGATCCGCGAACAACGTTTTGAACTGTACTAACCGAGTCAATATGATGACCAAACCACTATTGTCTGCCAGCGTTGATGTCACGGTGCAATTTCATGACTGTGATCCGATGGGCGTGGTGTGGCATGGTCATTATTTCAAATATTTTGAAGTGGCGCGTTGTGCGCTACTTCAACGTTTTGATTACGACTACCCGCAAATGCACGATTCCGGTTTTTTTTGGCCACTGATTGATGCGCAGGTACGCTATATCGGGACCGCGCGCTATGGTGATGTCGTCACCGTACAAGCGGATTTGAATGAATGGGAAAACCGTTTGCGCATTGATTATGTTATTCGTCAACGTGACAGTGGCAAACGGTTGACCAAGGGGCATTCGATACAAGTCGCCGTTGCGATATCGAACGGAGAAATGCAATTGGCATCACCCTCGGTGTTATTGCAAAAATTGGAGCCATGGCTGTGCGTGCGTTAATTATCCTTGCTGTCTTATGGGTGCCTGCGGTATTCGCTGTCGAATTGACCGAGTTGCAAGATCGTTTACGCACGCAGCAGCAATTTGTTGCACAGCTAACACAAAGCAAAACCTTAAAAGGCTGGAACAAACCGTTACAGGCAAAAGGTTTGTTGGCGTGTACACCCGATGATGGTGTGCTGTATCAGTTGCAACAGCCTTTGCAAGCCAGTTATTGGTTGCAACCTACCCAAATCAGTCTGCGTGAAAACAACGCGACGGTAAAAGTGATGACGTTTGAGCAAATGCCTTGGCTCGCCGGCATCGCCACCTTGTTGAGTGCCAGTGTCAGCGGTGATTGGCAGCGTTTGCAGCAGCAATTTGCCATCACCGCGCGTGATAGAGATGACAAACAATGGCAATTGGATTTGACGCCGTTGCAGGTACCACTGAAAGACAATTTGCAGGCGGTACAGGTATTGGGCACAACACAAATTGACGAGCTGCTCATTCGTGACAAAAAGGGCGACGTGACCGTTATACGCCTGCAACAACATCAGAACATTGATCGCGCCGCGATGTTGGCGCTTCTGCAACAAGCCGGTTTGCGTTAATGCGCCGTTTGTTATGGTTGTTATCGATCGTAGCGGCACTGTCGTTTATCGCGTGGCGTCAACACCACGCCACTGTCTTTGAAACGGACATGCTACAGCTGCTGCCGTCCTGGTCGGGCGATCAGCTTGTGCAACAAGCGCGCGCTCGTGTGCGCAATCAAGCACAATCACAAAGTCTGTTTTTGATTGGCGCTGCTGACTTTGCACAAGCCCGATCACAGGCCGAGCAATTCGCCAACGCGCTGATGGCATCACAACAATTTGTGCAGGTGGAGTGGACGTCGTCAGCGCCGAATGTGCAAGCCTTAGCACACTTTTATACGCCATTTGCCGATCGTCTTTTGAGCCATGACGAGGCCCACAGTTTACAACACGATGCGACACAACAACGTGAACGCTTGTTACAGCATTGGTTCAGTCCGGTGGGCATCGCACTGGAAAACGATCCGATCGGCAATGTTGCCCGATTTCTGCAGCAACAAACTCCGGCATCGGCTACTTTAAGTTGGCACGAAGATGTGCTGCAGGTGCACCGTGGTGATCGGTATTGGATCTTGGTGCGCGCTCAAGCTCCCGACAAGGTATTTGACGCACAATGGCAGACCGATACCGTCGCCGCCATTCAATTGGCGTATTCTCAGCTGTCTTCAGCCGAGCTGTTGTGGACTGGTCTATTCAAATTTGCGCACGACTCGCGAACACGCACCACCACGGAAATCAATTGGATCAGCAGCATCGGTACCGCCGGTTTGTTGCTGACGTTATGGTTAGTCTTGCGTCGTGTGCAACCGGTGTTGCTGATGTTGGCGGTGATTGCAACCTCGATGATCGGTGCTACAGCACTGAGTCTGCTCGTGTATTCCAAATTGCATTTGATCACGTATGTGTTTGGCGCCACGTTGATTGGCATTGCGGGTGATTACGCCTTACATTATTTGGTGTTGCACGCGGGTAGCGGAACGCAATGGCAAGCGCAGAATGCCATGCGGCAATTAGCTAAACCACTGACAATGGCATTGTTGACGACCTTGCTTGCTTACGCGGCGATTTGTTTGACTCCGTTCGAGGGGTTTCGTCAGATGGCTGTATTTTGTTTGTTTGGACTAATCTGTGCTTATTTAAGCGTTGTGCTGTTCTTACCGGAGTGTTTGCCCAAACCGGCCACGCAACCGGCGCGTTTCTTACCGCAATTTGTGCAGCTCTATCAACGTTTGTTGTGGCGACCTTCACGGCGACAATTGACAGCGATGATCGCGGCATTGGTGTTGATCTGTGCCTATGGTTTTTATCAGTTGCATGTCGATGACGATGTGCACTTGTTACAAAAACCGTCACCCCAGTTATTGCAAGAGCAACAACAGATTGCACAGATAACGCAGATCCAACCGGCAACACAGTTCGTGTTGATTCGTGGTCAAGATGCTGAACAGGTATTGCAACGTGAAGAGGCGGCGACGGCGTTGCTGAGACAACTGCGAGAGCAGCATCAGCTTGACGGCTTTCGGGCGATCAGTGATTGGTTGCCCTCGCAGCAATTGCAGCAACGCCATCAGCAGTTAGTGCATGACAGCATTCAGCACGGTGTCATTGCAAAAACGGTGCAGGAATTGGGCGGCGATACGATTGCGCTCGCACGCAGCCCCTCTGCTTTATTACCGGCGGCGTTTTGGTCGCAAGCGTTTAACGCACCGTTGACGACACAGTGGTTTAACGTTGCCGATCAGACGGCCAGCATTGTGACGCTCAATGGCGTACGAGATCGCCAGGCCCTATTGACACTCAATCAATTGCCCGGTGTGCAATTAATCGATGAACGCGCTGCGATCTCACAATTGTTTGCGCAATTTCGCCAACAAGCGATGTGGCTGGTGGCGGTGGCGTATCTGATTGTTGCTGTCGTGTTGAGCTGGCGGCGCGGTGTTCAGGCGATGTTGCAACGATTATTACCCACCATTGCGGCAACGGCACTGACGATTGCGTTGCTGGGATGTATGGGGGTTGCACTCAATTTGTTTCATGGCGTCGCGCTCATGTTAGTGTTGGGCATTGGTGTCGATTACGCGTTGTTTCTGGCCGATGGAGAGGGCCACGAAGCAAGTAGCTTGCTGGCGATTGTGTTGTCGGCGTTGACGGCAATGTTGGCGTTTGGCTTGTTGAGTTTTTCGCATCTGCCGGCGGTATCCGGTTTTGGTGTGACCGTTTTATTGGGTGTTGGTTTGGCGCTGTTGTTCGCGCCTTCAGTTTTCTGGTGGCAGCAACGTGAATAAACTTTGGCTTGTTTTGCTCGTGTTCCTCAGCGCGTGCAGCGCACGACCTTGCGCTTACATTGCGATCGGCGAAAAAGTTTGTCTGGCGCCATTACCGGTGCAACCGTTATTTACTTCACGTAATGAAATGGTGATGGCGAGCAGCGCGCAAGGGCCGTTGATGGCTTTAGCTCAAACCGAGTGGTCATCACAACGTTATGCCAGCGCGGTGACGACCGCCTTTGGTCAACGTTTGTATGTGTTGCATTACGATGGTCAACAGATAGACTTTGAACAAAGTGATTTGCCACTGCCGATCCGCGCCGAAAATGTGCTGCTGGATACACAGTTAATGTGGTGGCCGATCCCGTTGTTGCAAACTCAATTGCCCAAGGCCGCACGCGTGATCGAATTTGATGAAAACGGTGTGCGTGTGCGTGAGCTGTGGTGGAAAGACCAAAAGCGTGTGCGCATCGTGTTTGGTCGTGATGACAACGGTAGTGTTATTCAATTTGAACAGCTGGGTTTAAATTATCAGTTGCTGATCAAGGAATTGCCTGATGCCTGATTGTGTCTATTTGTCATCGCCCGGCATCGTTTGCCCGTTGGGATCGGATCTCGAAACCATTGCTGAGCGTTTGTTTGCTGGCGATCAATCCGGGTTCGAACGACGTGACAGCGGACTCGTTGATCGTCGTTTGTATTGTGGTGTTGTGCGTGACGTGTTGCCAGCCATCCCCGCTGATCTCACCAACTACGCTTGCCGCAACAATCAGTTGTTGCTGGCCGCGCTACAACCACTGCGTGAACAGGTTGAACGTGTGATTGCGCACTTTGGCCGCGATCGGATTGCGGTCATTATTGGTTCATCAACATCCGGTATTGCCGAAGGTGGCGCTGCGATCAAACATTTGACGCAGTACGGTGCATTTCCACCAACGTATCATTATCAACAACAGGAAATTGGCACTCCGGCGGAATTTTTAGGTCGCTATTTGCACATCAGTGGGCCGGTCTACACCGTGTCAACCGCGTGCACATCGAGCACAAAAGCGTTTGTGTCGGCGCGCAATCTGCTGCGTGCCAATGTCGTTGATGCCGTGATTGTTGGCGGCGCTGATTCATTGTGTGAATTGACGCTGGCCGGTTTCAGCGCGCTCGAATCCACCAGCAACGGTATTTGTGATCCGTTTTCTGCAACACGGGATGGCATCAATATCGGTGAAGGGGCGGGTTTATTTATTCTGTCGCGTGAACCGACAGCCGTGATGCTGAGCGGCGTTGGTGAAAGTTCGGATGCGTTTCATATTTCTTCACCGGAACCAAATGGTGCGGGTGCTGAACTCGCAATGCGTCGAGCATTGGAATCAGCACGATTGCACGCCGCTGAAATCGCCTATATCAATTTGCATGGTACCGCGACGCGCAAAAATGATGAAATGGAAGCGCGTGCAGTTCACCGTGTTTTTGGCGATCAAACCCCGTGCAGTTCAACCAAAGCGTTGACCGGTCATTTGCTGGGCGCCGCCGGCGTCACCGAAGTCATCTACAGTTATCTGACCTTGCTTGATCATTCGCAGCGTTTGCCACCACAAGTAATGCGTGGCGACTACGATGCCGAATTGCCGCCGATTGCGCTGGTGAAACCGGGGCAAACGGCCGCACAGGCGGCACAACATGTGATGAGCTGCAATTACGCGTTTGGTGGCAGCAATGCCGCATTAATTTTAAGTCGAGTTTGAAAGATGGCCGCGATTTCCTATACACCGGCAGAATTATTGCCGCACACGGGTCAAATGATTTTGATTGATCGCATCGAACACTGCGATGCGCACAGCGTGCGCTGTTATCGTGACATCAAACAAACGCATTTATTTGTCGATGATAACGGACATATGCCGGTTTATGTTGGTATTGAAATCATGGCGCAGGCGGTTGCGTTGATCGCCGGTTTGCAACATCGTCAACATCACGAAGCACCGCGGGTGGGTTTTTTGCTGGGTACGCGTTCGTTTAGCGCCTCGGTTTCACATTTTGACGTTGGCCAAACGTTGTTGATTACAGCCACCGAAGTGTATCGCGAAGAAAATGGCATGGCCGCCTATGATTGCCAGATCCTGATCGCCGACACGCTCTGTGCTGAAGCACGGTTGAGCGCGTATGAACCCAAAAACCTTGCCGAATTTGCTCAATAGGACATCACCATGACTCGTCGCATTTTAGTTACCGGTTCCAGTCGAGGTATTGGTTTGGCGATTGCACAAAAGTTGGCGATCGATGGTTTTCACGTGGTCATCCATGGCCGCGATCGTTCGCGTTTGGCGCAAATTGCCAATGAGATCAATCATGCCGGGCACAGCGCTTCGATTCTGGCATTTGATATCAGTGATCGCGCTGGAACCAAGCTGGCACTGGAACAGGAAATGGAACAGAACGGCGCTTTTTATGGTGTTGTGTGCAATGCTGGCATCACGCGTGATAACGCGTTTCCGGCGATGACAGACGATGACTGGGACAGCGTCATGCGCACCAATCTTGATGGCTTTTATAATGTGATGCACCCCCTCGTTATGCCGATGGTGCGCGCCAAAAAAGGTGGTCGCATTGTCACGCTATCGAGTGTGTCGGGATTGATGGGCAATCGCGGTCAGGTGAATTACAGTGCGGCTAAAGCCGGCATTATCGGCGCCACCAAAGCATTGGCTCTGGAACTGGCATCCCGGCATATCACCGTCAATTGCGTTGCGCCGGGCTTGATCGATACCGATATGATCGACGGTGTCGAAATGGATGAAGCGTTGAAACTGGTGCCGAGTAAACGTATTGGCAAACCGGAAGAAGTGGCGGGCTTGGTCAGTTATCTGTGCAGCGATATCGCGGCCTATGTGACGCGACAAGTGATTGCCGTCAATGGCGGCATGGTGTGAGATCGAAATGACAAAACGTGTGGTCGTCACCGGCATGGCCGGCATCACCAGTCTAGGCGATGATTGGAACAGCATTGAACACAATTTGCGTGCTCGCAAGAATGCGATCAAGCGCATGCCCGATTGGGATCGCTTCGATGGCTTGAACACGCGCTTGGCAGCGCCGGTTACGCATTTCGAAACGCCGTCGCATTATTCGCGTAAAAAAATTCGCAGCATGGGGCGCGTTAGTTTATTGGCCACTCGTGCGACGGAAATCGCTTTGCAAGATGCCGGGTTGCTCGGCAATGACATCATCAAAGATGGTCGCATGGGTATTTCGTATGGCTCGAGTGCTGGCAGCATGGAGCCGGTGCGTTATTTCGGCAATATGCTCAACACCGGATCGATGCACGGCATTACGTCGAGCAGTTATATTCAAATGATGGCCCACACTGCGCCGGTCAACGTCGGTGTATTTTTTGAACTGAAAGGTCGTGTCATTACAACGAGTTCGGCGTGCACATCGGGTTCACAAGGCATAGGCTATGCGTACGAAGCGATCAAATATGGCAAACAACTGTTGATGGTCGCCGGCGGTGCTGAAGAACTGACCGGTGCCGAAGCCGTTGTGTTTGATACGTTGTTTGCCACTAGCACCAAAAACGACACACCCGAATTGACACCGCGTCCCTTCGATAAAAATCGCGACGGTCTTGTTGTTGGTGAAGGTGCAGGCACATTGATCTTGGAAGAATACGAACACGCGAAAGCGCGTGGTGCACACATTTATGCCGAGATCGTGGGGTTTGGTTGCAACAGTGATGGCATGCACATCACACAACCAGAAAGCGCAACGATGGCAGCCGCGATGAAATTGGCGTTGCAAGACGCCCAATTGTCACCCGATATGATTGGCTATGTTAACGCGCACGGCACCGCCACCGATCGTGGCGATATCGCCGAATCGCATGCGACCCAATCAGTGTTTGGCGCGCGTATGCCAATTTCGAGTTTGAAAAGTTATTACGGTCACACGCTAGGGGCGTGCGGCGCTATTGAGGCATGGTTGTCTATCGAAATGATGCGTCATAACTGGTTCGCCCCGACGATCAACTTAGACGAGCGCGATCCTCATTGCGCGGAACTCGACTACATCGTCGGTAACGGTCGTGAAATGCAAACCAACTACGTGATGTCGAATAATTTCGCGTTTGGTGGTATCAACACATCGCTGATTTTTAAACGAGCGTAATAATTATTCGGTAAACCGTTGTACAAGCAAGCTCGCGTTGGTACCACCAAAGCCAAAGCTATTGCTCAGAAACGTGTTGATCGTGTGCGTTTGCGTGTGCGATGGAAGTTGCAAGGATCGATTGGCATCATCGACCTCTTTTAAGTTGGCGTTTCCAGCAATGAAGTTGTTCAACATCATCAGACAGCCATAAATAATTTCGTGAACACCGGCTGCACCGATAGCATGCCCCGTCAATCCTTTGGTCGATGTGATCACCGGTGTGTGTTCGTGTAACGCAGTTTTAATTGCACTCAATTCAATATTGTCACCAATTGGTGTGCTGGTGCCGTGTGCGTTCACGTAATCAATTGGAGACGAACAACCGCGTAATGCCATATGCATGCAACGCACGGCGCCTTCGCCGCTCGGTGACACCATATCGGCACCATCACTGGTGGCACCGTAACCAATAATTTCGGCGATAATGGGCGCGCCACGTGCGAGCGCATGTGGCAGTGATTCCAGCACCAGCATGCCACCGCCGGCGGCCATCACAAAGCCATCACGCGTTTTATCAAACGGGCGAGAAGCCGTTGTCGGTGCATCGTTATAGTGCGACGAGAGCGCACCCATCGCATCGAAAATCATGAAATTGTACGGATCAATTTCTTCGGCGCCGCCGCACACGACAACATCTTGCAAACCGTGCCGAATGTGCTGATACGCGGCTCCAATACAATGTGCGCTGGTCGCGCAGGCTGCCGTTATGCTGTAACTGACACCTTTAATCCCCAACAACGTCGCCAAATTGGCTGACACAGTAGAGGCCATCCATTTGGGCACGATGTAGGGATTGATGCGGCGAGCACCGCGCGATTGTAAAATTTTGAACGCGTCAATTTGTTCAATACAGGAGCCGGCGCCGGAGCCTGCAATCAAACCGGTTGCTGCATGATGCAAGATTGATTCGGGCAATTGCGCGTGAGTAATTGCACTCAACGCGGCAGCGTACGCGTAAGCTGCTGTTAATCCCATAAATCGGCGTTGCTTGCGATCGAACAGCGCATGCAAATCAAATTGCGGCCACGCGCCAATGTGCGATGAGAATTCCATTTCAACGAATTGCGGTTCAAAACGAATGCCGCTTTGCATCGAAAACAACGCATCGCGTACCGTTGGCAAATCATTACCCAAACAGGACACAATGCCCATTCCGGTAATTACGACGCGTTGCGGTGATGCCATCATTGAAGTCTCGTTGCAGTCCAGTGGCTATTGTAGTCAATGCCGTAAGTCACGCCAATTTGCGGTGAGTGACGTAATGGCATCAACAAACCACCGTCGATGATTCGCCTTGCTGACAGCTCCATTCATCGCTGGTTTGTTTCGATGAACGCCAGATCCACGCAAAAGCAACACCCACCAGCCACGATTCGTGTTGTTTCACCAGTGGACTTTCCGCAAATACGGCGTCATCGATGTTCATGTAGCGAATAAAGGCACCCCACCACCATTGCTGTTGTCGTCGTGAAATACCGAGCGACATGCGCCAGCCGCTGCGTCCACCTTCGGCATCGTAAGTCGCACGTTCGGCGGTTTGGTAACGCGCATCAACGTCATAAAAATAATCGTTGTAACGTTCGTTGGCGTAAACCGGGCCTAACGTGCCTTCAAACAACCAACGTGATTGCACGTTTTGCCAACGATAATTGACACGCAACAAGGGATTACTGATCCAGCCGCGATCGTCTACGGAATGCCAATCCGTTGACACGGCTTTGCGCACTGGCAATTCAACGCGCCATAAACTGTTTTCGCTGCTGCTCAATGTGTACATCAGCGACGGGCCGGCTTCTCCGATGGCGTCAATATCCGGCATACCTTCGCGCGCACGATTATCATCACTGTCGACCGGTGGTGAGCCCGATAAACTCCATTCTGCACGCCAATTGCCGCGTGTAAAAATTTCACCGTGAACAAAATTGCGATCGATTTTGAGTTTCTCGCCGCGATAGACAATATACGGAAATGGCAGCACATAATTTTCACCTTCGTCCGCACCGATATAATGCGGAATGTGCGCTGCACTCACACCCAAACCAATATCCCATAGGGCTTCGTCGGCACCGGGACTGGCCGCGGCATAAAAAAACAACCCCAAACAAAAATACTTAAACATCACAAAACGAACAATAAGTAGTGGTGCATTAGTTTGACAGATATCAGCTGATTCGTCTGTGACGCGGTTTTGCCGATGCCGCACTTCGCATTACCGTTTATACTTTGAGCATGATTTGGGGAATCGGCATGAACGATCGTTTCGACATCATCATTGCGGGCGCCGGTGTGGTGGGGGCCAGCACGGCGTTGGCGTTGGCGCAGCAAGGCTGGCGCGTAGCGTTATTGGATGCGCGTGCACAAGCAGCGAACTGGCACGCCGAACAGTACGATCAACGAGTGGTCGCATTGACATTGGCCAGCCAACGTTTTTTACAACAACTGGGCGTCTGGGATGGCGTTGTCCTGCGTCGAATCAGTCCTTACACGCATATGACGGTGTGGGATGGACAAGGCACGGGGCGCGTTGAATTTGATGCGGCGGATGTTGCGCAGGATAATTTGGGCGCCATTGTCGAATTGTCGGCACTCGAAAGCAGCCTTAACAGCCGTGTGCAGTCGCATAAACTGCTCACGGTTTTGCGCGGTGCGCGCGCCGAACAGTTTGTGGCGGCGTCCGATCACGTCACGGTGACATTGAGCAGTGGTTCAATATTAACCGCTGCCTTGCTGATCGCGGCTGACGGCGCCCAATCTCATTTGCGCGATCTGGCGCACATCGTCGTAAAAGAACAGGACTATCAGCATCACGCGTTGGTTGCACAATTGCAGTGTGAGCGACCGCATCAGCAAACGGCGTTCCAGCGTTTTACTGAATCCGGGCCGCTCGCGTTTCTGCCGCTGCACGACGGGCACCAATGCTCCATTGTGTGGTCACAATCGCCGACGCAAACGGCCGCGATCATGCAATTGGCTGACCGCGAATTTGAACGAGAGTTAGCGACGGCGTTTGAACACACGTTGGGCGCTGTCAGATTGTGCAGTGAACGTGCTGTGTTTCCACTGAAAGAGCGCCATGCCGAACACTATGTTAGCGAGCGTTTTGTTTTGCTTGGTGATGCCGCGCATACGATGCATCCATTAGCGGGGCAAGGATTGAATTTGTCGATGGCCGATGTGGTGGAATTTTGTGCGGTAGCCGAACAAGCACGGAAACGTCAGTTAGACATTGGGCAAGCGCGCACGTGGCGCCCGTTTGAACGGCGACGGCGCGGTGAAAACAGTGCGATGTTGCTGAGCGTGGCGGCGTTAAAGTCACTTTTTGAGCGTGACGATAGCATGTCGGTGATGGCGCGCAACTGGGGACTCACTTTCGTTAATAGCTGCGCGCCAGTTAGGCGTTTTTTTATTGGACAAGCGATGGGTTTATACAAACGTTCTTAAAAGCGTTGGTGCGCGCTGTAAAGTGCTCTTGACAGAGACTTGCAGTGTGTTAAAAACGCGCGCTGGAAAAAATAAGGCAATAGTTTGATGATTCGTGGATCGTTTGTTGTGGCCTGTTGGTGGTTGCTGTTGGGGAGCATGACCGCTCAGGCGACCATTTTTGAACAAGCGATCGCTGCCATGCGTCGCGATCCGCAACGTTTTGATCAATTTGTGCATCATCAATCAGCACCTGAACAACTGGGTGAATGGCAAGCGTTCGCGCGATTGCAACCACAAGAGTTGCAAATGTTGGCCGCGATGGCGGCCTATCAGATCCATGCGTTTCCTGACGCCTTACAGCACGCTGACAATGGCTTGTCGATGTTGCCGGCGCGTTATGACATCAATCAGTACTTACGGCTAACGATGGCCAAAACGCTGGCACTGACCGCGCTGGGCGATGGCGCTACCGCCGAACCCATTTTGCAACGTGAGTTGGCACAAGGTGGTGCTGTGTACGATGCGATGCGTCACAGTTTGTGGTACGCCAAAGGTCGTTACGAACAGTTTATTGGTCAAGGTGCGCAGGCCTTGCAATCATTGCGGCAAGCCTATGACTCGGCACCGGAAGACGGTGTATTGATTACCCGCGCCGACGTCGCGGTAGCGCTGGGTGATTTGCTGATGCGCAGCGATCAGTTCACTGACGCTGAATTGTATTACCACTATGCCGACACACACTATGCGTCGCAACAAGAAGAAAACGGTCGCGCCGAAGTGGCGGTGCAACGATCCTTGTTGTTGCTGATGTCGAATAAATTAGCCGAATCGCGTTCGGTATTGGATCCCTATTTGCTGTATCACCTTGCACGCGGCAATCGTGATGCCATTGCCTTTGGCGAAAAAATTGAAGGGTGCATTGCACGCGCTGCCCAGCAATGGCAACAGGCTTTGCAACACTTCGAACGTTCGGAAGCGATTTTTGCCAGCACGCAAAATCGTGCCGAATTGCATGCTGTGCAAATGAAAAAAGCCAGCGTGCTGGCGGCGATTGGACAAACACAAGAAGCACTGCCCATTTTGCAAGCGGCGGTTGCCGCGCCGGTCAGCCAAATGAATGTGGTTGATCGCTTGGTCGCGCACAGCGCATTGGCGCAAATCAGCGAAAAAGCCGGGGATTTTGCCGGCGCTTATCAACACCTGCGTGAACGCGAATCGGTGCAGGCGAAAATGAGCGGTTCGACCGTGCACGACTATCGCTTGCCTCGCGATGAAGTCGTGGCCAAACCGCGCGATGATTTTTATCCGATGCTGTGGTTGGCGCTGCTGCTCGCTGTTTTGTTGTGCCTGTATTTCGCTTGGCGTGTGTGGCGTTGGCGGCAATTGGCCGAATGCGATGAAAGCACGGGGCTTTTGAACAGCCGAGGCTTGCAACAGCGTTGGGCCGTGTATGCGCGTCGGAGTAATTCGCAAACCATTGTCATGATCGAGTTGGGCGATGCATTGCATTGGTCGCGTTTATGCGGTTACGCCAACAGCGAATTGGCCATCAAAAATTGGGTGCAGCGTTTGCGCCAACAATTGCCAGCCAGCGTTGTCATGGCGCGCGTGGACGTGCACCGTTTTTTGCTGCTGTGGCCACTGCCGGCCTCGGCCGTGCACAATCAATTGCAAGGCTTGGCGCAACAGTGGACGCGATGGCATTTGCCGTTGCCGGAGCACATGCAGCCCATCAATGTCGCAATGAGTCTGATGGTCGGTGACGCAAACTGCTCGGCGCAACAAGTGCTCAGCGAGTTGGATGGCCAATTGTGTTTGCAGCAACAACCGAGCCACCCTGACACGACAGTGGCCGGCGTTGAAATCAGCAATAACGCCGCGCTCATTCGTCTGTAATTTCCCCATTTGTATTTTTTCGATAAGCCGAGCGTGCGCCTATGCTCTGACGATAGGCTTTGGCGCCGCTATAATTCGCGCCTCATTTTTCGCCTCGCCTTCGGAGCCCCCCATGGGCCAACGTACCCCGTTTTATGACATCCACGTCGCTGCCGGCGCCAAAATCGTTGATTTTGGTGGTTGGGACATGCCGCTACACTACGGTTCGCAGCTGGAAGAGCACCATATCGTCCGTCGTGATGCCGGCATGTTTGATGTGTCGCACATGACCATTCTCGAAGTGCGCGGTGTCGACGCCAAAGCCTATTTGCAACACTTGTTGGCCAATGATGTTGCCAAGCTCAAAGAATCCGGTAAGGCGCTGTATTCGGGCATGTTGAACGAGCAGGGCGGCGTGGTGGACGATTTGATCGTTTATTACCGCAATGACCAGTACTACCGCGTTGTTGTCAATGCCTCGACCCGCGACAAAGACATCGCATGGATGGAAAACCAGGCTCAGGGATTTGCCGTGTCGATCGAGCACAATCGCGGCTTGGCGATGCTGGCGATCCAAGGTCCGCAAGCCCGTGAAAAAGCGCATGTGGCCCTCGGCGCGTTGGCGACAGAGGCCGTCAAAAACCAAGGCATTTTCTTTGGTACCGAAGTCAACGGTTGGTTTATTGCTCGCACCGGTTACACCGGTGAAGACGGTTACGAGATCATGCTGCCCTTGCACGAAGTACAAAACTTCTGGGACAAATTGCGCGCCGCTGGTGTCGCGCCCTGCGGCCTCGGCGCGCGAGATACGCTGCGTTTAGAAGCCGGCATGAATCTGTATGGCAACGATATGGACGAGAGCATCAGCCCATTGCAAGCCAATATGGCTTGGTGTGTGGCTTGGGAGCCGAGCGATCGCCAGTTTGTTGGTCGTGCCGCAATTGCCGCTGAAAAGGCGGCGGGTGTGAAACAAAAATTAGTCGGTCTCGTGTTTCAAGACAAAGGCGTGCCGCGTTCGCACCAAAAAGTCATTGTGCCGGGGGGGGGCGAAGGTGAAGTCACGTCAGGCACGTTTTCTCCAACGCTGCAAGTTGGCATCGCGATGGCGCGTGTGCCCGCCGGCGTGGGCACCGATGTTCAAGTCGATGTGCGCGGCAAGCTGATCCCGGCTAAAGTCGTCAAAGTCGGATTTGTCAGAAACGGCAAATCTGTTCTTTAATCCAAGCTTCTTGTTTTGACGGAATAAGGGTGGTGACCGATGCGTCACCACCGAACCAAACCACCCACACTGATCCACCGCAATAAGGGGAAACACCATGGCTCATTATCCGAGCGAACTGTATTACGCCAAATCCCATGAATGGGTCCGCCGTGACGACGACGGCAATTACACCGTTGGCATCAGCGAGCACGCGCAAGAGCTGCTCGGCGACATGGTGTTTGTTGAGTTGCCGGAAATCGGCAGCGAATTGGCCGCTGGCGATGAAGCCGGTGTGGTTGAATCGGTAAAAGCCGCGTCGGATGTGTACACACCGATCTCGGGTGAAATTATTGCCGTGAACGAAAAATTGGCCGATGCACCGGAAAAAGTGAACAAAGATCCGTACGGCACTGGCTGGTTGTTCCGCGTCAAAGCCAGCGACGAAACCGAAATTGACGATCTGCTCGACGCCGCTGAATACGCCGAACACGTTGAGTCGGAAGAGCACTAAGTCGTTGTGGGTTGACTTCGTGTTCGGGTTGCGGATTAAAGTGCTGGGTTGAATCCTCGTTGGCGTGTTCAAGTAAGTAGCATTCAATCTTGGCGATTTTGCCGCAGCCCGAACCCGCAACTTGCAACTCATTGTCGACGTCGCCTTGTCGTTCGCCTCTCCCATTTCCTGATTGAGTATTTGCCATGTCTGCTACGTTGTCCGCGTTGGAAAACAAAAGCGCGTTTATTGCCCGTCATATCGGCCCGAGTGACGCTGAAATTGCCCAAATGTGTGAAACCCTGGGCGTTAAATCGCTCGACGAACTGATCGCACAAACGGTGCCAGAAGCGATTCGCATTAATGAAGCGTTAAAATTGCCGGCGGCGCGTTCAGAACATGACACGCTGGATTATTTGAAAAAAATCGCCAGCAAAAACAAATTGTACAAATCGTTTATCGGTATGGGGTATTACGACACGGTGGTGCCGAATGTCATTCTGCGCAACGTGCTCGAAAACCCGGGTTGGTACACGGCGTACACACCTTATCAGCCAGAAATTTCACAAGGACGTTTGGAAACCTTGTTGAATTATCAGCAAATGATTGTGGATTTGACTGGCCTTGATATTGCCAACGCGTCCTTGTTAGACGAAGGCACTGCGGCGGCCGAAGCGATGGCGCTGGCGCGTCGTTCATCGAAATCCAAATCCAACACCTTTTTCATTGATGCGGATACGCACCCGCAAACGATCGACGTGACGCGCACCCGGGCCGAAGCGTATGGCTTTGACATTGTGGTCGGAGCGCCACAAGATGCGTTGAAGCACGATTATTTTGGCGTGATGTTGTCGTATCCGGGATCTAGCGGCCAAGTCAACGATTACAGCGCGCTGATCGCGGCATTAAAAGATCGCAAAGCCGTGGTGTGTTTAGCGACGGATCTGCTCGCGTTGCTGATGTTGAAAACACCGGGGGAACTCGGCGCGGATGTGGCTTTTGGTTCTGCACAACGTTTCGGTGTGCCGTTTGGGTTCGGTGGTCCGCACGCGGCATTCTTGGCGGCAAAAGACGAATTTAAACGCTCTTTACCGGGACGTATCATTGGTGTGTCCATTGATGCACGCGGCAAACGCGCCCTGCGGATGGCGATGCAAACGCGTGAACAACATATTCGCCGCGAAAAAGCCAATTCGAATATTTGTACCGCGCAGGTGTTGCTGTCGAACATGGCCGTGTTGTACGCGATGTATCATGGCCCGAAAGGCTTAAAACAAATTGCCGATCGTGTGCACCGTTTGATGGCGATTTTTGTTGCCGGTTTGCGCGCCAAAGGCGCCAACATTGACACCAAAGCATTTTTCGACACCATTACCGTTGATGTAGGTTCGGTGCGTGAGCAAGTGTATATGCGCGCGCTCGCACATAAAATGAATTTGCGTCTGGTGGGTGACACCAAACTCGGCATCGCGTTTGACGAAAAAACCACACGTGACGATGTTAAAGTGTTGTGGGATGTGTTCTTGCAAGACGACGCGCAAGGCTTGTCGGTTGAACAATTGGATGCGTTGTATGCCAACACCGGTGATGTTGAAATTCCGGATCAGTTGGTGCGCACCAAAGACTTTTTAACACATCCGGCGTTTTCGCGTTATCACAGCGAAACCGACATGCTGCGTTATTTGAAAGCCTTGGAAAACAAAGATTTCAGTTTGACGCATGGCATGATTCCGCTGGGATCCTGCACCATGAAATTAAACGCCACTGCCGAAATGATTCCGGTGACCTGGCCTGAGTTTGGCAACGTGCATCCGTTTGTGCCGCTGGTGCAGGCACAAGGCTATCTCGACATGATCAAAGAACTTGAACATTACTTGATGGCCATCACCGGATTTGATGCGATTTCGATTCAACCCAACTCGGGTGCGCAAGGTGAATACGCTGGCTTGCTCGCCATTCGCAAGTACCACGAATCGCGTAACGAAGGTCATCGCAATGTCTGTTTGATTCCGTCATCAGCACACGGCACCAATCCAGCATCGGCACAAATGGCCAACTTCCGTGTTGTTGTCACCGCGTGTGACAAAAACGGCAACGTCGATATCGCTGATTTGGAAGAAAAAGCGAAAGAGCATGCTGACAATTTGGCGTGTTTGATGATGACCTACCCATCAACACACGGTGTTTATGAAGAAGGCGCAAAACAAATTTGTGAATTGATTCATAAATACGGTGGTCAAGTGTATATGGACGGCGCCAATTTGAACGCACAAGTCGGTTTAACGATGCCAGCGCGTATCGGTGCCGACGTGTCGCACATGAATTTGCACAAAACGTTTTGTATTCCGCATGGCGGCGGTGGCCCAGGTATGGGACCGATTGGTGTACGCGCGCACCTCGCGCCGTTTTTACCGAATCACGCGGTGGTGCATTTGGAAGGGCCCAAAGCCGGCAATGGTGCGGTCAGTGCAGCGCCATGGGGCAGTGCATCGATTCTGCCGATCTCGTGGGCCTACATCACGATGATGGGACCAGAAGGGTTGAAGCGTGCGACGGAAGTTGCGATTCTGGGTGGCAACTATATTGCGAAGCGCTTGGGCGAACATTTCCCGGTGCTCTTCAGTGGCCGCAATGGCCGCGTTGCGCACGAATGTATTCTCGATATTCGTCCGCTGAAAGAGGCCAGTGGCATCACCGAAGAAGACATCGCCAAACGTTTGATGGATTACGGTTTCCATGCACCGACGATGAGCTTCCCGGTGGCGGGTACATTGATGGTTGAACCGACTGAATCCGAATCGAAAGTCGAACTCGATCGTTTCTGCGATGCGATGATCGCAATTCGCAAAGAGATCGACAACGTGCAAAACGGTGTCTGGCCAAAGGACAATAATCCTTTGGTTCATGCACCGCACACACTCGATGATATTACCGGCGAATGGAATCGTCCTTATAGCCGCGACGAAGCCGCTTTCCCGGCTGGCGCTGCGCAAAAAGGCAATAAGTTTTGGCCTTCGGTCAATCGCATCGACAATGTATATGGTGATCGTAACCTGATGTGCATCTGCCCACCGGTTGAAGATTATCAATAAGCTTAAAAGTGATGGGGTGAAATAGAAAACGGAGCGATGAATCGCTCCGTTTTCTTTGGTGCAAAAAAATCCCGCGATGACAACGCGGGATTTTTTTAGTTCATACAACCAACCGTGCGGGTGTGTTCAGCCTCGCGACTGAACACACCGTGTCATTGCTTATTGGCGACGACGACGCAACATCGCGAACGGCAACAACAGCAAGGTCAGGAAGCCGAAGCTACCGCTGCCGTTACTACCATCTTTAGGTTTATTCGCGGTAATCGTTACTTCATCTGACGCGGTGAAACCGGTTGAATCAGTCACGGTAACACGGAAAGTGTAAGCGCCTGGTACCGACGGTGTGATGGTTGCGACAGCATGATCAGCGTCTTCCAATTGCGCAGAAGAACCACTCAACTGTTCCCAATGATAGGTTAACGTATCACCGGCATCCACGTCATTGGCCGTTGCCGTTAGATGCGTCTCTTCGCCGGCAGTTACGGTTGCATCTGCACCGGCCGAAACCGTTGGAGCGTGAATGGCGCAGTCTGCCGCGTCTTCAACAATTTCGGAGAACGGTTGATTGGTGGCGCCGCTAACATTGATTTGATCAATCAGCCAACCCATTTCGGCCGAGTTGTCGTCAGTACCAATACGGAAGCGTACTTTGACGGTTTTACCGGCCAAGTCCATACCACTCAAGTCCAGAGAGCCGTCGATCACCGCTGGGAAGCCAGCTGATATAGCACCATAAGCTGCTCGTCCTTTAAGCGGTTGTTGAGTAGTTGCAGTATTGACCAGCGTTACATTATAAGCCGGTGTCAATTTCGTACCCGCATCTGTCCAATCGCCATTGTCGATACTGTATTCCACAACACCACCATCGTAGTTGTAGTTTGCATCGAACTCGAAATAGAACAGTTGCTTCCAAGTGATTACCAATGCATCGTCTTCACCAACGATGATTTCGGGTGACTCGATTGCATAATCAGCTGGTGAGCCTTCGTTGACACCAAAATGCCAGACATCATCGTCGGCAACATCATCAAGACCAATATCGGCATTGGCTAAACGCAACCAGCCTTCGGCCGGTTCACCGCTGATGACGTGTGATGTCCAATCGGTAAACTCCAACGCAACGTTATCGGTGGTATGCGTTTTCTGCAGATCGAAGTTTGTGTAGATCGGCGCGACATCGGCTTCAACGGTATCCTCACCCAATGTGTACGAAGCGGTAATATTCAACGGTGCGCCAGCTTCACCCGCGTTCAGCCTGACCGGAACACGGATCTGACGGCTGGCCAATGGAGCCAGATCGTTAATAACGATGTCATTGCTGCCAAACGTCACATCCGCATCGCTGGACAAATGCAAAACAGCACCGTCCATTTCACTGAAACCAGAGTTTTGCACTGTTACGGTCAATTCAGCAGTTTCACCGGCATCCAGCACGCCATCAGCATCACAATAGAAATGGCTGTAGCTGACGTTATAGCTGTCACCTTTGTGCGTTGTGGCGGCGGAGGTCGAGAAGTCTTCAACGGCACCCACATGATCGGTGCTGAAGCGATCCGGTGACTGAGCTTTTGAACCCAAGCCATGACGGGCAAATGCAGCGGCCATCAACGCGAAGTCAGCCTGATCTGTCGCTAACGCTGCCGCCAGAATGGCATCACGTGCTTCGGTATAGGTCGGTGCAATCGGTGTCATTTTATAACCAGCGACCAAATAGGTCTTCATCAGCTGGCGGGCCTCAGCGAAGCTGTGACGCTCTGTGTCACGCAACAAGCTGACATACGCATCAAATAGTGCATTTGCCCAGATTTCGCCAGAGTTGTGCACTTCGCTGTTGATGGCGCCATTGGTAAACGGCAGCAATACCTCGCCGTCGGCGATGTACTTGAAGGTCAGCGGATTGCGGGTCAAATCGGTGGTGTACGGTGCACGACGGATACCGTAGTAGAACGTCGCATCCGGCGCCGGGAAGTTCACGTTATAAACGGAATAAGCGCCGGCGGTGTAAATGCCACCAAAATTGGCGTTGGCAACGATAGCCAAATCGCTAGCTTGAACTGTGGTCATCAATGCATGGAAATCGCCCCAGCCTTCACCCATCGAACGGCCCTGGTTATTGATAAGACCCATTGAGTTACCGACCAAACGATTGCTGATGTAATGGCCCCACTCGTGCGCAATGATCAGCGAATCAACAGTTGAGTCGCGTTTTGCGCCCGGGTTGGAGGCAAACAACGATGTGCTGACCGCCCCCAAGCCAAGCTTGGCGATCAATGTGGTGCCATCGGCTTGGCTGATACCAAAGCTGCCAATTGTGATTGTGGGGTCGGTACCGCCCATGCCAGGTAAACCGGTAGCGGCGTTGTTATAAATCAGAACACCGGTAGCACCAGCGTTTTGTGCGTTTTTCACCTTTACAACAAACGTACACGTACCGCGCTGAACCAGTGCGATTTTGCCAGTCAAACTGCCAGCTGCCATGGCTTCACACGCATCGTCGGCGGTACCGGTGGCATCGTTGTAGCGCACCATATCGACATTGGCGTAATTAAACGAAGCTGGGCCGAATCCCGACGGCTGGAACGAAGTAATGGCAGCCGAACCGTCGGTCGCGGTGTAATTGATCGAATACGTACCGTCGCCTGCATTTGGCCACAGATACATTTGCATACGGGGCGAACGACCGTCCGCCGGCGTGGACATATTGGCGTTATTGACGCCGGAATAATCTTGGCCCTGCGCCAAGATCGGGTCGTATTGTTCGCCACCGCGACCGTAGTTGTTTTGTTGGGCATTGCCGGCAGCTTCATTGAAACCGACATCATAAAAGTCATCGTGCAACCAGTTGTTCATGTAGAACAAATGAGTCACTGCGGCCATTTGCTGCACGGCCGAACCTTGAGCACTGGCGTTGGGGTTAAACGCCCAGTTAAAAATACCGCCGGCCGTGCTGCTGACACTGCCGCGGAAATCATAGGTGGCGGGGTAGAAACCATCCGGAGCCGACAGGTCGAGATACGCATCGACGTTGTTGCCGTTAGTTTCGCGTGCGTTGGGGGCCAACCATGGATCTTCAGTTGAAATCGGGCCGTGCGCCAATGTCACCAAATCACCGTTGAATAACGTTGGCTTGAAGTTTTCCGGATCCATGGCCGGGAACGGGTTGCCGGCGTGTTTTTGCGGACCGTCCCAAGGTTGGCCATCGGCATCAGCAAAGACGCGATAGGTGAATTCGGCATCGGACATCAGGTTGTTGCGCACCAGCAACTTGCCGCTGCGAGCATCGACGATCGCGCCGTACATTTGCTCGATGCCTTCGCCATCGTTGGCGCTGTATTCAACATAATAAGCCGGTACCAGCTCATCCGGCAGGCTGAAATAAACTTGTTTGGTGCGGACGTCGCCGCGCACACCTAACTCGCCACCGTTGGTGTCAGCTTTCCACCAGGTGTATTCGCCGCTGACTTTGGTCTGCGTCAGCTTCGGAAACTGCTTCAATTTCAGCGAAGAGAATGCTTGTTTGGCTGCCGTGTCAGCGGTCAGCGAAAAATCACTGATGACACTCTTGCCCATTTTGGCGTCGGCTTTTTTGGCTTTGCCAACGTGTGAAGACAGTTGACCCGAGATCGCGACAAGACTGTTATCGCGACGCATCATCACGTTTAATTGTTGGCCAATCACTTCGTGGCCACGGTAGGTTTGACGGTAACGTGCGATCAGCGGACCAGTACCGGTATCGTGCATATCGAAAATGGAAGCGCTGGCAATCGTGTCGTTGTCAATCTGCAAGCGTGTCGCGTTTTGCTTCAAATGAAATTGGGCGGCCGCTTTGTTACGAGCCGGACCCGGTTTGTAAGCGCTCAGTCCGGCTTTTTGGGCAGACGCGGTGTTGCCATTGGCCCAGACGAAAGTGGGTTTACCCGTACGGCTATCCAATTGCACATCGTTGTTGCGTTGCTTCAACGATTGCACACGTTTTTGCAAAGCGGCCTTGGTATTCAACGGCTTGGCGTGAAGCGCTGCCGTGTCAGCCATGATATGGAAATTCGGCAATGGTTCATGACCTTGGGCCACAGTGGCCGCGAGCGATGCCGCTACCACAGCACTTAGCGTTGTAATTTTGTATTGCATGATGTTTTCCTTCGTCCGTATGGGTGCTACTTGTAATTTGAGTAATGCGCAATGGTTGAACTGCTTACCTACCCCATGCCCCTCAAATGCTCGCGGACTATATAACGTGGAAGCCGTTAGCGCCAACCACTTCAAATTCAGATCAGAGCACACGTTAGAAACGTACAATGCGATACATAAGACGTTAAAAATGATACAAATTCTCGTTGCTTGTATAATTCACGTAGTCGTCACCACCGGTTCTGAATTAACCTACACGGCATCAGCCGTTAACAGGAGCTCACTGATGAAGTGCCCAAAATGCAAAGCCCCAATGGGTAAGGCCCATATGGCCGATGTCGAAATCGAACGTTGCGATGGATGCAAAGGTTTGTGGTTTGATAAAGGCGAAGAAGAAAAACTCTCTCATGTCAGTGCCGCTGATATGCTGGACTTGGGGCATGCGACGATTGGTGCGGAGTTCAATAAAGACGAACCCATTTTTTGTCCAAAAGATCACACACAACTGGTTCGGTTGCGCGATCCGAAACAAACGCACATTGAACTTGATCGCTGCCCGCATTGCGAAGGCACATTCTTTGATGCCGGCGAATTCACCGATTACAAAAACAATACGCCGATGGATTTGTTTCGCGGTCTGTTGGCACGTATTCGCAGCTGATTGTTCAATCGTCATATTAAAAGAGAGAGAAGGAAGCCAAGCGCTTCCTTTTTTTATGTCAACTATCCAACCAAACTGACTGGCAATTTTGTCCGCGGCTTCTACGCTACAACGTGGGAGGCAGCGATGAAACACGCGATTGCATGGTGTCTGCTGATGATAAAGGCGTCGGTGGTCACGGCTGAACAGGCCGTAGTATCGACCTATGTCGTTGGTGTTGAAGACACCCGGTATTTTCCGCAATACGATCATGACGGTGATCAGTTCATCGGCTTTGCGCGCGAGTTGTTGGATGAATTTGCGCATCAGCAAGGCATTCACTTTGACTATCGCATTTTGCCGATCAATCGCTTGTATCAAGCGTTTTTGGTCGATAAAACCGTCGATTTCAAGTACCCGGATGATCCGCAGTGGCGACCAGAATTGCGGGCCGGTTTACCGATTATTTACAGCAAGACCTGTGCCGAATACATCGACGGTGTCATGGTTTTGCCAGAACGCAAAGCTACCGTGCGATCGCGATTAAAGGTCCTGGGCATTGTGCGAGGATTTACCCCCTTGCATTTTGAAGACACTATTGCACGAGGTGAACTGCGACTGGATGAGAACGGCAGCATGACCGGATTGCTGACCGTGGCATTGCGCGGACGAGTTGACGGTGCGTACATGAACGTCGACGTGGCCCGTTACCAATTGCGTCATGTGCTACGCCGTCCCGATGGTTTGGTGTTTGATCAAGCGTTGCCGCATCATCGTGGTGGCTACACGCTTGCCACGCTGAGGTATCCGGAGCGCATTGAGGCGTTCAATCAGTTTTTGCAAAGCAATGCCCATTGGATTGCCGCCGTGAAACAACGGTATCAATTGTCAGTAGAGTAAATGCAACTTCATAGTCCAAGGCGATCGAATCAAGTCACATTATCTGGTTGTCAGTACTCGGCGTTTTTGCGTTCATTTGGTTACCGGTTCGTAACTGGTTACGTGTCCATAACTACTTGAAATCTTGTTCCCAACGCATCAATAGTAGCGTTATCACATGGTCTGCTGTGATGGTTTAACCCTCAATTGGAGATAGGAATGAAACTGTATTATTCGCCGGGCGCTTGCTCGTTGTCACCGCACATTGTTGCACAAGAACTGGGCCTGCCCCTTCAGCTAATTCGCGTTGATCTGAAAACCAAAAAAACCGAAACCGGTGCTGACTTTTTGGCGATTAACAAAAAAGGATATGTGCCTTGCTTGGAACTCGATAATGGCCAAACGCTGACCGAAGGTCCTGCGATTGTGCAATATTTGGCGGATCAAAAGCCGGGGAGCGGTTTGGCGCCACAAAACGGCAGCTTCGAACGCTATCGTTTGCAAGAGGCATTGAACTTCATTACGTCCGAATTGCACAAAGGCATCGGCGGTCTCTTCAATCCGGCGTTTGACGATGCTGCGCGCAAGATCATGATTGATCGTATTGAGCTGCGCTTGAACGTGTTAGCCGCTGAACTCGAAGGCAAAGAGTTCCTGTTTGGTAAACAGTTCAGCGTTGCCGATGCCTATCTGTTTACGGTGTTAAACTGGTGCAAGATGGTCAAAATTGATCTGGCAAAATTTCCGGTATTGGTCGGTTATGTGCAACGTGTGGCAGCACGTCCATCCGCCCAGTCGGCCTTGAAAGCCGAAGGCCTTATTTGAGCTGTCTGGTGCGCTGATGTTTGCGCACCTTTCAAATTGAGTGTTAACTCCGCACAATACGCGCATCGTGTAATTGAGTGTGCAGTCGATGCGCGTCTGTTTAATCAAAACCAGTTCGATGGGCGATGTCGTCCACACGTTGCCGGCATTAACCGATGCGTTGCGTGCGCATCCGGCACTGTCAGTTGACTGGCTCGTTGAAGAAAGTTTTGCCGCCATTCCGGGCTGGCATCCGGCCGTCAAGCGAGTGTTGCCGGTGGCGATTCGACGTTGGCGCAAATCATTGTGGGCGATGCGACGTGATCCACAGTGGTGTGCGCTGCGCGATTATTTGCGTAATCAGCACTATGATGTGATTGTGGATGCGCAAGGCCTTTTGAAGTCAGCGTGGCTGGGGTTGTTAACGCACGGCAAACGCGTTGGATACGATCGCCGCAGTGTGCGTGAACCGCTCAGTGCCTTGTTTTATGAGCAAACATTTTCGGTCGCCAAAGGACAACATGCCGTTGAACGCACGCGGCAGTTAATGGCGCAAGCCTTGTCATATACATTGCCCACGCAGATGGGCGATTACGCGCTCGATAAACAGCGCGTTAGTGTCCATCGCATCGACAACAAAAAACTGTTGTTTTTGCATGGCACAACATGGGCGTCCAAACACTATCCAGAGGTATATTGGACACAGCTAGCGCAGCTGGCGGTTGCCGAAGAATTTGACGTGTGCTTGCCATGGGGCAATGACATAGAAAAAGCACGTGCCGAGCGAATTGCGGTGGCGAGTGGTGCACAGGTATTGGCTAAATTATCGTTACCTGAGGTGGCACAGCAAATCGCCAGCGCCGCCGGTGTCATTTGTGTCGATTCCGGTTTGGGGCATTTAGCCTGTGCGTTTGAGCGTCCAACGATTTCGCTTTATGGTGCCACCAATCCGGCATTGACCAGTACTTACGGTCGCACACAACACAATCTGGCGGCGCAATTTGTCTGCGCGCCGTGTTTGCAACGTGAGTGTCGTTATCACGGTGCATCGACGGCGCAACCAGCCTGTTACGACAGTTTGCCGCCGGCCGTGGTGTGGAGCATGTTTAAACAACAATTAACACAGATTACGGTGACGTAAATGAACTGGCGCAAAGGATTGCTGTGGTTCGTATTGATGATCATGCTGCTGGCCATATCGTTGACGATATATGCCGCCTTATTAGTGGAAGATTTTGCGGACATTCGATATCCGCCCGGCACACTGCCATTGGCGATTCTGGGCGATTCCGACAGTCACTCGTATCAGGATGACATCAGTTTCAAAGCGGACACACCGCAGCGCGGCGGTGATTATCGTGCCAGCACGTTTCAATGGATTGAAATACTGGCGCGATTACGTTCTGAGCAAATTAATCCTGGTCCGTGGTCAGAAGACGGAACGCGTCGGTTATTCGCCAAAATTCGGCAATACCTTGATCTGCCGTACCGCATGCCACATAAGCGCGATTACCGTTTCAATTTTGCGATGTCTGGCGCGGTTTGTGACGATTTGCTGACGCGTCAACAACAGGTCAATAGTTTTATTCAATTGATGCAATCCGCACCCACTGAATGGCAACACGGTGTGGTCGTCATTCGCATGGGCATCAATGATTTGGGGACACGCGATATGCTGACTCGTGCGGCACGCGATCCCAACGACATATTGATAAAACGCAAACTGAACAATTGTCGCGACGATCTTGTCGCAACCGTAGCGGCACTCAAACAGCACAATCCAACGCTGACCGTGATCTTGGTGGGGTTATTCAACAACAGTCATTGGGCACCGAATTTGGCGCGCTGGCAATCGGCGTTGGAACAGCAAAATATAGCCCGAGTGGTGGCGCAATTTGATCAGGCGCTGCAGCAATTGCAATCACACGATAAGCAGGTCATTTATTTTGATGACAACGCCTGGTTTCAATCGCACTGGGGTTCCCGCGACGCAGAAGGCAGACCCGCGTATCGCGATGTCGTGTTAAGCAATGGTTTTCGTGTTAGCAATTCACAGGGCGATGCGCCAGAACACGCGACATTGCAAGATGGGCATGCCGGTTTGGTCTGGAATGCGTTATGGGCGCAGGCGCTACTTGCCTCGTTGTCGGCGAGTTATCCAACCGGCCCATCACCCATTACCGATCACGAGCTGCTGAAGTGGTTATCGCCATTGTTGCCCGATTTACCCTCCGGCGATGTTGTTGTAGTCACAACAGCATCAAATTCCGCAACGGAATAGACCAATTGCAAAACATTGTCATCATTTTCATTACAAGGTTTTATTCAACTTGAGTTGGCAGTTCATATGACGATAGTGGGCGCTTATCTAAACAGAACGACAATAAAAAAATTTACGGGTATATTAAAAATGTGTTGAATTTAGAATTCCTCTCTTCTATGGTGGCCCGGTCTTTTTGCGCAATGCGAAAAGATTTCTGGGAATTGAGTTGTATCTCGGAATCATTCCATCCGCAATGTCGGGACTGGCATTGACTTAACGTGGTGAGTGGTTTCGTTGTTGCGGGTTATTATTTTCTAGGGAGAAATCAATTATGAAAAAACTATTGGCGGTTTTTGCGTTTGCTGTGGCGGCTACCTCCACCGCAACGATCGCACGTGCTCCGTGCTATGCCTATTGCTATGTTCCCGAGTATATCCATTGCGTGCGTGATGGCCAGCCACGCGAAGTTTGCCGTGCAAACTACGAGGCCTGCGTTGAACAATGGGGGGATGATCCGGTTTGCCAGTGGTAAGCCAATCGTCATAAATCCGCCATTTCATCTAGAAGCCATCTCAAAAATAAATCAGGCGAAGGCGAGGTGCGTGCATAGGAGCGCAAGAACCGCAGTTTACATGGAGTAAATGAGTATGGTTCGCCGCTTCCCTGCGGCGAATCTTTTTGAGCACCGCATGCACGTAGATCGCCGAATCTGGGTATTTTTGAGATGGCTTCTAATTACTCAGTGAGTCTTACATAATGAAGCTAGACTTTTTTCGATTGTCGAAAACGATTGGTCTTTACTTGTTGGTCATTGCTGCGGGAGGACTGGTTGGGTGGGCGGTTCCGCATGCAAAAGGCTGGTTTACGCCGGACTTTCGCACTGGGAACTATCAGTCGTTCTATAGCGAATCGGGACCGAAGGTTGCCATTTATGGCACCAGTTGGTGTCCAGCTTGCGCTGCCGCACGTGAAACGCTAACAGCGTTGGGCGTTCCTTACAGCGAATTTGATATCGAAAAATCGGAAGAAGCGAAACAGCGGTATTTAAGTACTGGTGAGTCGGCGATTCCGGTAATTTTTATCCAAGATCGCATGTTTGTCGGTGTCGATAAGTCACTGCTGAAAAGTACGATTGTTGAGCTAAAGTTGGGTGAAAAAGCGATTTGAAGTATCCGGATATTATGATTAACTCTATTTTTTTAGAGTAAATAATGGAAAAATTGCATTGCTTGCATTTACAGCTGCTGTAGTGGGTAGTTACAGCATGTTTGCTTCCACCGGCATTCGGCTTCAGATTCAATAATTATGATGGTTGTTTGGACTCTGGTTGGCCATCGTATAAATGTCAGAAAATTTATAAGACGTGCTTACGCTTTTGCGCAGGTTGAGCCAAGAAAAGGAAGCTAAAACGCTTAATGCCAGTCAGTTAGGACAACTTTTTTTCGTAGGGCGGCCTTCAGACCGGCGACTGGCGGGCTAAAGCCCGTCCTACAAAAGATCGATTGAGCTTAACTGATAGGCACTAGGGCTAAAATGCTCCCTCTTTTCTTTACGACTTGCGATTCAATCGCCGTTGAATAAATTTTTGCCGCAGGCGCTCGCGTTGTTCTGGCGTCATTTGTTGCCAGCGTTTGCGCATTTCTTTGACGCGTTGCCGTTGATCCGGTGTCATGTCGCGCCAACGTTTAAACATTTGACGCGCTTTCTGCCGTTGTTCGGGTGTCATGTCGCGCCATTTTTTATGACGCTTGGCGACGGTGGCTTTTTGTTCCGGTGTCAATTCATTCCAGCGTGCCAAGCCGGTCAGAATTTTTTCGCGTTGCTCGGCACTGAGCGTGTCCCACTGCGGTGCAAAGCGTTGCAATTGCTGTTGTTGCTGTGGCGTCAATTGCTGAAAACTCGTCGTGGCGTCTTCCGCGTGCACACTGACACTCGCGATCAGTAATGCGCATAACCACATCCAGCGCATCATTTTTGCTCACCTCGTTTGCTGTCGTTTACCACAGTGTCATGAACCACTTTGGGCGCTGCGTCGTTGTCTTCTTTGACAGGCAGCGGTTCGTCGTCGAGTTCGTCGGCGGAAACCGGGATCAGATCAGTCTGATCGCCGAATTCCGCCAGAAACTCCAGCAGATCCAACGTCAACTCTTCCTCTTCGTTGACAGGCTCGGCGGCGAATGTGCTGACACAGACGACCGCGAAGAGCAGCAGATAGCGGCGCATTGGCGCGACAACTCCTTATGGTTTATCGGCGGATACCTTATCAGGTTGACTCGTCGATACCCATGGGCTTTCCGGTTTCAACGCCGTGTCGGTGGTTTCGTTGACAAAAGCCCTCAAAAATTGCCCAATCTTCGCGTCAACGTATCGGGCTGGCTGACGTTAGTCGTGATTGGGCACGATAAGTGAACCTTATAAGCAAAAATGGAAAGTCCATGAAAAAGTTAGTGCTGGCTGGTGTGTTTGCTGTGTTGCCATTGGCCTGCGGGGCGAGGGAAGACCGTACTGAATTCGGCCTCGGTGTCAACCGTGATAACGCTGATGGCCATGGTGCTAGCGCGGATCTTGCCCTCACGCTCGCCGACCGCCATAAACTTAGCCTCAGTCATCAAGGCAACCAAGCGTCTTATCGATATTGGTCTCCCTGCACCCGACAATACGGATGGGCATTGTTGTTTGACAATCAACCTCGTCCCTATCAACGGGCTCGCGAAGTGTTTCCGGAACAAGAGATAGAAAACCGCAGCCGCTACAACACTTGGTCCTACAGCTATTTGGGAGACGTATGGGGCGGCGGTGTGCGCGGCAGCCGTTACGACGGCGGTGACGGTTTGCGCAGCAGTGAATTCGGTTTACATGGTTATTGGCAGGATGAGCACTGGGATATCAATGTCGAAGCCAACCGCAGCGACGACGATTTTGCGCTGATGACGCAGCGCTACAATGGCAATCTGTTAAATCCACAATGCCTGACCACGGAATATGGCGAGTCTTTTGAGCGCCGCGGCGCCGGTTTGACATTGGGTTATACGTCCGACGGCGGCTATCGTTTTTTTGTGTCGTCGATGGGGTATCGCAGTGATTTTGCATTTCCTGCCACCATCAGTTACGAGACGTTGTTATTGCGGTCGGTCAATGCCGGCACGTTGAGCACGGTGTTGACCAAAAATCGGCTGACGATTGGCGCGCAGTTGCCGATTGCGGACTGGATCGTGAGCGTGGAAGCCGGGCGCGAACAAAGTCTGGTGGATGAATCCATCACGCGATTTGCGACGATATGGTTGATCGTACCGATCACCGTGCAGTGGGAACTGGAATTCACGGCCACTAGCACGCGGATCGATCTGGGTAACGAGGCCGAATCGAGCGACACCGATGATCTGCGCAGTCTCGGCGCCGGCATGCGATGGTATTGGTAGAATAGTCGGTATTGTCATCACAGGCCGTATCCGCCCGATACGGCCTGTGTCATTTATGAGCGTCACCTTTTAAGAGAGCCACAATGGACATCAAAACGCTGCGCCTTAACCGCAATGAAGAACGTCGCCTCAAAGGCGGCCATCTGTGGATCTACAGTAACGAAGTCGACACCGGTGTTTCGCCATTGAAACAATTCAAAGCCGGTGAACAAGTGCGCGTTGAAGCACACGGCGGCAAGTTTTTAGGCATGGCGTATGTGAATCCCCATTCGCTGATTTGCGGACGCTTGGTGAGCCGCGATGATCATCTGCTCGATCGTTCTCTGTTGGTGCACCGCTTAAATCAGGCCTTAGCGCTGCGGCAGCAACTATTTGATCAGCCGTTTTATCGCCTTGTGTATGGTGAAAGTGATTTGTTGCCGGGCTTGGTTGTTGATCGTTTTGGCGATCATTTAAGTGTGCAATTGAACACAGCCGGCATGGACGCCTTAAAAAGCGAGATCATCGATGCACTGCAAAAAGTGATCAAACCCAAATCGATCTTACTGCGCAATGACAGCAGCGTGCGTGCATTGGAAGGCCTGCACAGTGAAATCGAAGTGGCCGTGGGCGACTCACCGAGCGAGGTCGAATTAATTGAAAACGGTGTGCGTTTTTACGCCCCGTTACAGGATGGCCAAAAGACGGGTTGGTTTTATGATCAGCGCCCCAATCGCGCGATGTTGAAACGCTACGTGCAAGGCAAGCGAGTGCTGGATGTGTTTTCTTATGTCGGCAGTTTTGCCGTACAAGCGGCCGCGTTTGGTGCGGCGGAAGTGTGGGCGGTTGATGCGTCAGAATTGGCACTGGATATAGCGCAAAAAAATGCGGAACTCAATGGCGTGGCTGACAAATTTACGGGCGCCGAAGGCGATGCGTTTGATGTACTAAAAGCACTGAAGGAAGAAGACGAACGTTTTGATGTGATCATTGTCGATCCGCCCGCCTTTATCAAACGCAAAAAAGATCATGAAGAAGGTTTAAATGCGTATCGTCGCATTAATGAACTGGCAATGCGTTTATTAAAGGCCGATGGCATTTTGTTAGCCGCTTCCTGTTCAATGCATTTGCAACGTGACGAATTGGTTGAGGTGTTGCGTGGTGCCAGCCGTCATCTTGATCGTCATCTGCAAATCATCGAAGACGGTATGCAAGGACCTGATCATCCGGTGCACCCGGCGATTCCAGAAACCCGTTACTTAAAAGCGTTTGTGACGCGTGTGTACTTGCCCTAAATCGTCGTGGTGCTGCCCGGCAATCGACGCTTGATATCGACCTGAGTTATGGATCTGCGTGCCCGTTTTGTTGCGATCGATCGATTGCTGATCGAAACGCAGTCATTGTGGTTACCTGCGCCGTTTTGTGCCTCGACGTTGGCGTGGCAATACGAGCACACGGCGCTCAGCGACGCGCTGTTGGCGATTGATGATCACGCTCTGATGCAACTCGAAAATGACGATGAGGTGCGTCTGGCGTTTGTCGCCAAATTCATTCCGGCACTGCACTCATTGACCTCGTTATTGAATGTGCCTGGCTGGGCGTCTACGGTGCCGCTCTTGCCGACGCGCTGGAGTGTCGACATTCCCGGTCGTAAATGGGAGCAGATCGCGGCGTTTATGGCCGGCCTGCCAACATCCGCGTGTATTGCCGATTGGTGCGCTGGAAAATCGCATCTTGGTCGCGCCTTGCTGCGTTCGGGCAAGGCGCAACGCGTGATCGCCATTGAGCGTGACGTCGCGTTGTGCCGCGTCGGTGAACAATCGGCACGCAAACAACAGTTGGCACTGCATTTTGTCGCTGCCGATGTGTTGCTGCATCCTCCCTCATTGCAGACAATCGATCAGATCTGTGCACTGCATGCCTGTGGCGATTTGCACATTCGATTACTGCAACATGCGGTTGCTGAAGCCGTACCTTGTTTGACGTTGGCACCTTGTTGCTATCATCTCATTCAAACAGACCGCCACGAGCCGTTGTCGACACAGGCGCAAACCTCGACTCTGCGATTGAATCGCGCGCAATTGCATCTGGCGGTTGAAGAAACGGTCACCAGCGCCGAGCGAATTCGTCGTCAACGCGATCAGTTGATGAGCTGGCGCCTGGCGTTTGACCTCTGGCAACGCGAGCAGCGCGGTGTTGATGAATACATGATGACACCATCACGCCCTTACTCGGTACTGCATCAGGGACTCACGGCGTTTGTTCACGATATGTGTCGCCATCATCAAATGACGGTGCCCGATCATTTTGACGAAGCGTTATGGATGCAACGAGGGCAATGGCATTGGCGACAGGTGCAACGTCTGCAGATCCTGCGACACGTATTTCGTCGCGCGCTGGAAATGTGGCTGGTGTTGGATCGGGCGTTGTATTTACAGGAACAGGGTTATCACACGGAATTGTTTCAGTTTTGCCCGCGTCAGTTAACACCGCGCAATCTACTGATACATGCGACTCGCCACTCGGATTAAACGTCATGGCCATCAAAATAAATTACACCGCACACCAAAACGGCGAACGCGCAATTGACGTGTTGGCAATAGCAAGTGCGTTGTCAAAAGCCAAACTAAAAGATGCGATGAGCAAAGGTGCGGTGCAGCTTTTTCGTCAAGCGAAATCCTCACGTTTGCGTCGTGCGACGACGACATTAAATGCCGGTGATCGCGTACAACTGTGTTATGACGAGACGCTGTTAGCGCGTACCGTCGCTGCGCCGTATTTACTGCAAGATCATCGTCGCTATTCCATTTGGTTTAAACCGGCTGGCGTGCTGGCCCAAGGCAATGAATGGGGTGATCACTGCGCGATGACGCGCCTGGTGGAGTTACATTTTTCACATCAACGCCAGGTTTTTATTGTGCACCGGTTGGATCGCGAAGCGAGTGGTTTGATGATCATGGCGCACGACAGCGACGCCTCTGCCAAGTTAGGGCAATTGTTTCAACTGAAAAAAATAGAAAAGCAGTATCAGATTCGAGTGCGTGGTGAGACAACAGAAAAGGGAGTGATTGACGCCGCTCTGGACGGTAAAGCCGCCACCACGCGATTTACGCGACTGCGTTACGATGCCGACAGCAATACCAGTGCGTTGATCGTGAGCATCGACAGTGGCCGCAAACATCAAATACGGCGTCATTTTGCCAACATCGCGCATCCGGTGATGGGCGATCCGCAGTATGGCGAACACAATCGTGATGATCGCGGCTTGCAACTGGTTGCCGTGCAGCTGGCATTTGACTGCCCGATTGCACGGCAACGACGCTGCATTCAACTACCGGATGAATGGCGTTTGTTTTCGTAGTTAATTAATCGTCGCCGTAACGCTCAACGCGCTGAATCCCGCATACGCGTAAACACCGACATAATAACGTCCTGCGGCGGGTGAATTGATCGCACAGGTTTCGACGCTGGTGGGACCGTCCGATTTGCAGGCATAACTGCTGGTTGTTGGTTTGCTGCCGGCTTTGGCAAACAGATCGGCATCGCCGTTACTGCCGTTGATTGAAAACGTGATCTTGGATTTTCCACTCGGCACATCGATCACATAATACTTCCAGTTGCCAGTGCTAGCCGCCTGACTGCCAAGCGGTACGCCACTGCTCAATACCGGATCGGTTGGCGGTGTACCGCCGGCCAACAATGTGCCTTTCAACGCATACCATCCCAGCGATGAGTAATTCGAAAAACCATTGCTGGGTGTCCCTTCTGCACCGCCTTTGATCACCAAGGTATACGCGCCGGCTGGCAATGCCAATTTGACGAACTCGGCTGAGCGATGCACCGACAAATTGCTGCGTGCAACCACAACGTTGCTGCTGTTATAAATCGTCGCATCGACGTCAAGCATGCGCAGGTATTCGATCGGATCAATGCGCACGCTCAGTTCCGAATTCTGCAATAAATTGAACGCGAAACTGTCACTGTCGGTATTGCGTTCGATTTGACCGAAATTATCCGTTGGCAAAATATCGCCATTGGCGGTTAATTGCAGATTTTTGCCTGACGGATTGTCATCGGTCATATACGGCACATTTTCGTCGACGTTCATGATGCGCAAATCATCTTCCTTGCGATTGGCGGTCGCATACTCGCCTTTGCTCCATTGAAACAGTTGATTGGTCCAACTGCCGCCACGCCAGTAATTGCCCATGATCGGGCCCCATTGAAACGCGGGAATGCCTTCAAAATACTCGCCACCTGTACCACCGCCGTCATGCAACATGCCCATTTGATGTCCCACTTCGTGAGCGCCTGTCATACCGATGCCATAACCGTAATCAAATCCGGACGACGGATTGCGAAACAAGGTACCCGCCGATGTCGTACCAAACGAATGCACCGGTGCATAGGAGCGGCCATCCTGATTAATAAAATTAATAATACCGGTGCGCAAAATATTGGCGGATTTGGCGGCGTCATAAACGGCGCGATTGGTGGTCACGTTTAAATTCAACATTGAATATTGATCCGCAATCGATTGCCACGCGCGGTACATATTGTCTTTGCTGACACCATTAAGTGGTGTCGAACCGGACATGACGGCCGTTGTGTTCAGATAAAACACATAAGGACTGCCGGGTTTGCTTTCGAGTTTGGTGAGATCTTCATTGTTATAAGGGCCGATATGACGAGCTTGGCGCAGTGCCATCGGGCTGTAAACCGGATGGGCGACGGCGAGCGTTGTCAGCGAGGCAGCATCAAAGTCACGATAGAACTCACCATCGAGATCAGGAAAGACAGACGTGAACGGCACCGGTTTCAAAATGACGACGCCGCGGCGATTGGTGACATATTGCCAGGCTTTCTTGCTGTCGCGATCGGCGATATATCCGGTTAATTGACGGCCATCACCTTTGATATAAAAAATCGAGTTATCGACGCCGCGGCGTTTGCCCGACGCCGAAAATACACCGCTTTTTTGGTACAGATCGCGAATATCCGGTGCGACAGAGTCACCGTCGAGCTGCAGTGTCGTCGCAGCAACCGTGCCGCGAAATTGTTGCGAAAGTGATTGCATCACGTCTTTCGGTGTACCGAGTTCGATGTCGTTGGCAAAAACAGCGGTCGGCACCAGCGTCAGCAATATCGAGGAGACGCCGATCGCGGATCGACGTGTGTGTGGGCGTTTCATGAACGGCTCCTTAGCCAAAAAGTGAAAGAATTTTGGTCAAGGTTTGCAGGCGCTCGAACTCAGCTGATTGCAGACAGCCGTGTCACCGTTGAATTCACTCGCGACAATATCGACGCTACGCTTGACAAACACTGCGCTTGACGCAACGGCATTCTGAGATCAAAAAAAGCGCGCACGATTGGCGAATTTAGACGTGTTACACGTCAATCAACACAAGTTAAAACTGGTCGTAGTAGCCGTGAAAAACACTCAGGCGAAAAGACGCAGAAACTCATCCTTTTGGATGATGTGAATAGTGCTTTTTGCAATTAAAATAAAAGGATTTTTTACTTTATACGGATGGTATCGCCTGCGACACCATCCGCTTTTTTTGTCTAACTCAACAATTTTGACGGCAGATAAATAATCGATTTGATTAACGCCAACAGGCCACCGACGGTGATACCGACCAAACGAAACGGAATGCTGAGCAGCCACACAATCGGGTACAGCACCAGCGCAAGCAGAGCGAGCGGCCAGCACAGCACAAATAAGATGAGCCATAACAGGAATTTGATCATGGTGATGAGCCTGAGCCACTAGCCATGGCGGTGACAAGAAAGAACCGTGATTGTTACGCAAGTGTCGTTCGATGTCGCGTGCATTTGATGTCGGCTTGTAACGGAGTTTTGCGGCGGGCTTACAGAAAATGCTTTTGTAATAACGTGGTGGTAAACGTGCGACGCAAATAGAATCCGCGTGGTGCGGTTGCGATCGGAGCACCGTCTGGCCCCACACCTTGCGTCATCACGTGCTTGTTGGCCGCTTTCGGACGCAACTGCAACGCGACGCCTTCATGCGCCGAGATCTGTGCGACATCGCCGAGGGTGATGCGCTCGGTCAAGTGTTCATAATCGCGTTGCAACACGATTTCGTCGTCACCGCTGAGTTGCCATAACAGGGCCTGACCAATCCGGCGTTCTTGCAAGGGCAGGCCGCGTTCGGCCAACAACGGCAACCACAACACCTGACGCAGTTTGCGGTAAACGAGGCTGTCGCGCCAAGACACGATATCGGCGGACAGTAATGGCGCGACGCAGACCCACGTTGATTCCAATGGTCGGCCGTGGCGGTCGACCGGGATCGTTTTTAACTCAATGCCGAGTTCGGGGAAATCTGGCGCGGGTGCCGACCCGGCGGTGGCACCGAGCGCATGCTCAAGCAATTGCCCCATCCAACCTTTTTCGCGGCGCAAATCAACACCGGTGTTGTAACCAAGCTGCGTCGCCACGTCAGCAATAGTACAGCCCGCCAGCGCTTGCGCGCGCCGCAACAGTTCCGTTTGATCACGCGGTGCTTGCCTCATTATCGCCACATCAAAATGGGCCAGCCCTGTGACTCGGCGACGCGTCGCAGCGTGCTGTCCGGTGTCACCGCGTGCGGATATTTAACGGCGCGCAACAGCGGCAAATCGTTGTGCGAATCGCTGTAAAAATAGCTGGTCTCTAAAGCCTGCGCCGCGAGTTGGCAAAACACCTGCGCCCGCGTCACTTTGCCTTCGCGAAAGGAGGGAGTACCGCTGATTTCACCACTGATGGTTTCATCGTGCATCTGCGCTTCTGTCGCGATCATGTCGCAACCGCTGAACAGAAATGCCGCCGCTGTCGCAATGACGCGATTGGTTGCCGTAATGATCACGGTGCGATCGCCGCGCTGCTGATGCCAGTGCAGGCGCGCCGATCCTTCAGCACGGATCACTGGCGCGATACGTTCGTGGGCAAATTCCTGCAGCTGCGGTTGCAAGCTGCTCCATGAACGGCCTTTGACGGTGCTAAGCATAAAGCGGTGAAACGCGTGTATATCCAACTCACCGTGCTGATAAGCGGCAAAAAACGCATCTTTGCGTTGTTGAAATTCAGCATCCACAACGCCGCGTGCACGCAAATAGTCGCCCCACAGCTGATCGCTGTCGCCGCTGAGCAAGGTGTGATCCAAATCGAAAAACGCGACCGGCATGGTCAAAGTTCGGCAAATATATCGGTCCGTGAATATTGCCAGTCGTTGATCCGCTGTGGAAGAATGAACGCAAGAATGACTCATTTTGAGTACCCGCAATGATTGACGCGGAAGGTTTCCGCGCCAACGTTGGCATCATCATCTGCAACCGCGATGGCCAATTGTTATGGGCGCGGCGCAAAGGGCATGACAGCTGGCAATTTCCCCAAGGTGGGATCAATGCTGGCGAAACGCCGGAACAAACACTGTTCCGTGAATTGCGCGAAGAAGTGGGTTTGCAAAAACACGAAGTACGACTGGTGGGCAGCACACGTGAATGGTTACGTTATCGCTTGCCGCCGCGTTACATACGTCAAGACAGCAAGCCACTGTGTGTTGGGCAAAAGCAGCGTTGGTTTTTATTGCAACTGCTGAGTGATGAATCGCGCATCAATTTTAATATCACGGATCACCCAGAGTTTGACGCGTGGATGTGGGTCAATTACTGGTATCCGGTGCGCCAAGTCATCGCGTTTAAACGTGATGTTTATCGCGCGGCGCTCGGTGAGTTACTGCCCATTATGGCAACTCATTTACGTCATCTGCGCACCGCGCAAAATCAGCCACCGCATTCGCATCGCCATAAAAAACGCCGTTAGGAGAGTCGCATGGTGCGCAGTGTCGTGGCGGTATTGCTGGGACTGTTTTCCGGTGTAGTGATTATGTTGGCGTTTGAATACGCGAGCCACGCCGCGTTTCCAGCGCCGGATAATCTCGCGCAACTGTCGGCTGAACAATTGGCGCACTACGTTCAGCAATTACCGTTATCGGCGTTTTTGTTGGTGTTGGCGGGGTGGTTTTTTGCCGCTGTTGACGGCAGCATCATGGCCGGCTGGTTGGCGCCCAATCGCCCGGTGTTGCACGCGGCGATTGTGTGCACCGTGTTTCTGCTGATGGCGATGTTGAACTTGATTTGGATGCCGCATCCATTCTGGATGGTGATCACCACACCGTTTATTTATATTGCCGCGTTTTTGATTGGCAGTTCACTGGCCAAACGGTTGCATACGACGCGCCACAAGTCATAAGCGCGTATTGGCAAACCATTTCCGCTCTTCAACTTTTTTTACACGATCACTTCGATGGCATCGGGATGCGATAAAAACGCGCGTGGACTGGCCGTTAATCCGTAGGCACCGCTTTGCAACACCGCAATCAAATCGCCGATCTCGCTTGTGGCTAATTCAACTTGTTGTCCCAAGGTGTCGAGCGGTGTGCAGAGCGGCCCCACCACATTGACAACTTCGCGATGACACTGCCGCATTTTGTTGGCCACCACCAATGGAAAGTTTTTACGAATCACCTGACCAAATAAACCTGCCGCCGACAAATGATGGTGAAGACCGCCATTGGTGATCAGAAAGGTGCGCCCTCGCGATATTTTTTTATCGACGATCTCAATGACATAAATGCCGGCTTCGGCGACTAAATAGCGTCCCAATTCGAGCACAACGGCCGTGTGCGGTGCGTGAGCACGGAATTGCATGATCCTTTCGCGCAACGCATCGCCAATGGCGGCCACATCCAGTGCGGTTTCGCCGGCAAAATACGGCACACCAAAACCACCACCAATATTCAGGTAACGCAGCGTTGCTGGCAGTGTTGGCAATAGACGTTGAGCCAACGCAAAAATTTGTTGTTGCGTCGCAATCAGCTGCGTCGCTGACAAATTCTGCGAACCACAAAAAATATGCAACCCATCCAGTTGTGACCAGAGTGGATCCAGCTCGCTTAACACCGCTGGCAATTGTTCAACATCGATACCAAAAGCGCTGCTGCCGCCCGACATTTTGACGCCGGAAGATTTCAATTCAAAATCCGGGTTCAAACGCAGGCCGATCAGTGCGCGTTTATTCAGTTCGCGTGCAGCGCGTTGTACCAATCGCAGTTGTGTCAACGATTCGATATGGATGACGACCCCCGCCGCCACCGCGATGCGGATCTCGTTAAAGGTTTTTCCTGGTCCGGCAAAACTGATTGCGGTTGGCGCACAATGGGCCGCCAGCGCCAACGCCAATTCGCGTGAAGACGCCACATCCAAACCATCGACCAACGACGCTAGATGATTGACAATTTTGCTGTGTGGATTGGCTTTAATGGCGTAATGAAGCAGCACGTCATCAGGTAATTGTTGACGCAGCGTTTTGACGCGCGCGGTGATGGCGGACAAGTCATACGCATAAAAAGGTGTGCGTCCAGCCAACTCGCGTAGCGCCTGTACGGTGTGACCGCCGAACACCAAATTATCGCCATCGGTGTGCAGCTGATCGAGTGCACTGTAATGCAACGTGTTCATGGTGTGTCCTTAAAGACGGTTGCGTACTGTTGGCGCAGTGCCGCGCGATCCATTTTACCATTGGCATTACGTGGGATCTGGTCCAACTGAATGAAGCGATGCGGCATCATAAAGCTGGGGAGTTGTTGTTGCAGTTGTTGGCGCAATGTCGCTTCATCAATGAGCTCTCGTGTTGTGTACAACGCAACGATGCCTTGTCCGAATTGTGCGTGTGCGGCACCCAAAACCACCGCTTCGCCAATCGCTGAACAGGTCTGCAGTGCTTCTTCAATTTCGGTGGGCGAAATGCGATACGCATTGGATTTGATCAGTTCATCGTCGCGGCCAACAAAATACAAAAAGCCGTCACGGTCTTTTTTGACTTTATCACCGGAATACACAGCGATTTCGGGTAACACCAGACCGTCTTGTGGTGGCAGCGGTTTAAATCGTTCTGCCGTTTTGATGGGGTCATTCCAATAACCCAGCGCGACTAATGCACCACGATGCACCAACTCGCCAACTTCATCCGCATCACAGGCACTGCCATCGTCACGGAGCACTTGAATATCGGCGTTTGGAATCGCTTTACCGATGGAATCGGGACGCCGATCCAGTTCGGTCGGTGGCAAATAAGTGGATCGAAAGGCTTCGGTCAAGCCGTACATTAAAAAGGGAGATGCATTCGGTAACCGTGCGCGCAATTTTGCCAGCGTTGGGCGCGGCATATGACCGCCGCTGTTGGTCCAATAACGCAAATGGCGCGATGCTTCGTCGGGCCAGTTTAAATTGGACAACTGCATCCACAACGGTGGTACACCCGCCAATCCAGTAATGCGATAACGGGCACACGCCTTAATCACATCATTGGGCAATAAATAATCCAACAAACAAACACTGGCGCCCACCGAAAAAGCGGTTGTTATTTGCGACAACCCGTAGTCAAACGACAGCGGCAACACGGCCAACAAACGATCATCGGCATGATTGCCCAAATAACTCGTCACCGAGTGTGCACCCGCGACCAGATTTTGATGCGACAACACAACCCCTTTGGGTTTGCCGGTACTGCCGGATGTGTACAAGATGGCGGCGATATCGCGATCGATGCGCGCAGGAAAGGTAGCGTGCAAATCATTGTGTTCCAATTGCGTAAAAGTCAGTTGGGACAGCGTAGATGCTTGCTGAGTGGTGACAATCAATCGCACAGACGGACAGGATTCAAGTTGTGCCTCTAACGGCGTCAGACGATCGGTTGATGTCACCAGCAGTGATACCGCACAGTCCTGCAAAATATGAAGCACCTGCGATGGTTTCAACGCCGGATTGATGGGCACAAAAGTAGCGCCTGCCATAGATGCGGCAAAAAAACTGATTACGACTTCGGGTTGTTTAGGCAAATAAATCGCTATGCGTTCACCCGGTTTGATACCGTGCTGGATAAACGCTCGTGCCACGCGTGCTACCCGTTGTTCCAGTTCACCATACGTCAAAGTCTGTTGCTGATACTGCAAAGCAGTCCGTTCAGCGGATTGTTTCGCAGTTTGGCTAAGCAGGTCGTGCAGCAATGCCGTCATGGCGCTACTATTCAGTGCAGTTAAAGCGCCATTTTATTGTTTATCGGCGCGCAGCGACAGCTTGGAGAGCACGGTGTTATCACTGGTTGTAATTTTTGCAACGATGGTTTTCTATGCAACCGCGATGACTCAACCTGTGTCATCGTCAGCTTCATCGATCACCGCAAACACTTTCTTATGGATACCGTTAGCAATGGCGTTGTACGCTTTTTTGTCAGAGCGTATGAACACCGCGGTCAAAACAGCCCTGTGGACGACCGTGATAGTGCTGGCGGCAGGATTGTTGTTGATCACCGGTAAGTATGCCATGCACGGTAGTTTGACACCCTGGCCAATGCTGCTGGCGGTTGTGTTGGCGACAATCGTAGCAATCGGTGTCATGCATTTTTTGATGCGGGCGTGTGTGCAACACAGTCGCTTTCAGCGGACGCCGTGGTTTTGCAGCGATGCAGCGTTGTTGTTGGGATTGTGGTTTTTGTCGCAGGCTTTGCCCTTGTGGGGCGATTGGCGTGTGTCGGTCTGGTTGCAACAATGGCGCGAATTGATCCACACCAATTTTAACATTTGGTTATTGCCGCAAGCGGTTACCATTGGTTTGGTGATCGGTGTTATTTTGCGTGAGCGCGATCAAGATGGACGACGTGCTTGGGAATACATTGCACTGATCCTTTTTTTGCAAGCGATGGCCGGCTTAGTCGGGCAGGTTGGTAGTTTGACTGATTGGTTAGGCCTGCTGCTGGGAGCCATTGGCGCGATGCTCTTACCGAGCAATTGGCGTAACACTACACTGTTTACGGTGAGCTTTGCCGTGACCTTATTGCTGGGTCTCAAGCCATTGTTATTACTGAGTCAGGCTAAGAGTTTTCATTGGCAGCCGTTCTGGAGTTTATCGGCCAGTGAACCGGGTGTTGTATTGCAGGCGATGGCAGACAAAGTTTTCTGGTGCGCGTTGTTGGTGTGGTGTGCATTGCGACAAGAAATGGCACCACGCTTGGCGATTGCCATTACCGTGTGCTGGTTACTGATCATTGAGGTCGTGCAACTCTATTTGGTTGCACATACATCTGAATTGTTTGAAGTGATTTTGGTGATGATGATGGCAGTGGTGTTGTTGCAATGGCCGGCATTTTGGCGTCAAGTGGTGGTGCGTCATAAAACGCCAACACGAGGAAGGTCTGCCGTGGCCAACCAACCCAAATCAACCGCAGCGACAGCTAATTGATTCTGCTCTGCTACCTGCGTTTTTAATTGCACTAAAAGTTGCAAAATCATCTTGCGAAAGCGGCGTGTATGGCGCCGCGTTGATGCCGTATGGTGCAGTGATACCAAAGAGTGCAGTGCGGCTTCCCTCTGATCAGCGATCAAATGAAAGTCAGTATCAGCTATTATCATGTTCAGAGCGTGTAATTGCTGCAACAAGAAGATCAATGCTTGGCAACCTGATTCACCGCGTTGAGCAATCCAATTGGTCCATAGGGCAGTTTTTGCGTGTGGCATTACCGCATACGATCGCGGTGTTTGGTGTTGCCAGCTCTCGATAAAGCCAATCGTTGTGATGCAGGGGATCGCAAAATACTGCAACACTTGGCTGTAACGAAAATGGCGTTGTCCGGCGCTTTTTTGCGTCCAGCGTTGCCACCACGGTGCAGCGTTCCAGACCACAACATCGACGGCGTGATCACGCCAACGCAGCGAGGTGTTTTGTTCACCGGCATAGCTTTGTGGTGAGTTTAGAATGGTGGACCAATTCGCGTTATGCCATTCGGCAATGACAACGCCGCTGCACTGTGTGCTGTGATCGTGTTGCAGCGGGTACGTTGACGTTTCCTGCAAATCAAACAAGCGTTGCAGTTTCTGTTGGCGATAACGATTGATCGCGGGAAACAGATCGGGCATTGCATTGACATCGCCCCAACGTTGCTGACCATAGCGCGCAATGGCCGCGCGTAAAGATTCGTCGTAACGCGGTGGCCATTGCGCACAAAAACGCGCCAAGTTGTCGTGGCCAATGTCGCGTGGAATCGCGTGTTTTTTCTGTGTGACGCGTTCGCCGTCGACGCAGACAATGTCGCGGTGCAAGCACATGAAATTGCTGTGGTGCACATCGTCTTGCAAGCAACCGGCATTGTGTTGACGTGCCAATTGATCGGCCACAGAGGCCAGCATTTCAGTTTGAGCCTCAGCGTCATGTTGCGCAAAATAACGGGCCAGATCGTCGGCATCATCAAGCCATTCCATGACCAGCACTGAGGCGGCCTGATCGCTGCTGGGACCGACGTATAAAATTTCGGGAATGCGGCAACCAGAAGACGCCAAATGAGCCAAGCCATTCAATTCCGTTGTGCAGTCGTGTTTATGACGTGAGCGCGAAAAGAAAACTTTGACGAAGCAATCGCGGTTGCCAAAACGACCACGAAAACTGGCGCGGACAGTGGGGATAAGCCGTCGCAGTTGTTCGCAATAGAGCGGGCCTTCCCGATCAAGCAAGGGCAATGCAAACGCGGTGTGATGGTCAGCTTGCAACTGCAATAAATGGCGACCAACCGGAAAACGCGTTTTGAGCATGGTGACAACGTAGGCTAAATGAAACGGCGCGACAGCCTAACGAGGCGGTGTCGCCAAATCAATTTCTGGCGCAAAAAAAACGCCGTGCGTTACCTCAAGGACAACGCACGGCGTCTGTATCGAGCCATTAAGCAACGTGGCGCAATTTTTCCAAATCGCGGATCGCATCGGCCGTCAGCTCTTTGACGTGCGAAGGGATCGGTTGTTGATTCAGCAAGCATTCTAATGCGTAATCGCAGGCCGTAAAGATATCGGCAAACACATTGAGTGCCGCGCGTGACAAAGGCCGCAGTGACGTCGGTGCCAACGCTTCGGTGACAACGACAGAGCATTGTTGCAGCGGTTCGGCCAACATTTCGAGACCGCTGAACGTCAAGGCGTGGCACAGACGCTGCAACGATTCCGGTACATGTTGAATATGGCTGCGCTGGAAATCTGCCGATACATAGGCATCAAAGCTCTGCATGATTTCCTGCAGATAATGGCGCACGTCGGCCAGGCTTTGCACGCGGTGATCGTCCATCACTGGCAGCAGTTTTTCGCCGCTGTCGAATTCACTGCGCACACGCGTCGCACTCAAGCGCTGATCCAGTGTCAGTTTGACCTTGGCAAATGTGTTGGTGAAATCAACAACGGCATTGTTGCAGGCGACCAACTGGCGTTGAGCATGACGGGCCAAGGCATTGGCGGCTGCCACCAAGTCGTCCCCCAAGCTGTTTTGCTCGGCCAGCATCAGGGTTTGGCCAAGGCGGCGGGCTTGTTCAGCCAGCGCATTGCCATCCACTTCGGAACCGGGTGATGACACTTGACGATGGCTGAGATCGCCATGAACGGCTGCGATCTCTTCGCGCACCTGTTCAACGACCAAACGGTAGGTTTCTTCGCTGGGGGCCAATAAGGTGTGGTGGGCGTGTGCCAAGTCTTGGTGATTCATCGGACGTTGGCTGGCGCTGTATTTTTGCAACAACTGCTCAACAGCTTGATTGCGGTCTTCGATCAAGCTGACGTGATACAGCAAACCACGCAACAGCGCTTCGCTGGGCGCGGCATACAAGCCGTCTTTGGCGGCTTTCAACTGCTCGGCCAAAAAGCGTTCCACTTGACTGAACAGGCGCTTGTGGCTGGTCGTCAGCGGCAGTTGCTTTGGCATCGCCGCGGCGAGTTGATGGGTCAAATGCCAGACATCGGCCGCAGTTGTCGGGCTCATGTCTTGCAGACGTTCGGCGGCTTTACGCATCAGGCGTAACCCGGAGTCGGCATGGGCGCGTGTCAACACATGCAACAAACCGAGTTGCAATAACAGGCGCTGGCGACGACCGGAGAAGCGCAGATCGTCGAGATCTTTGGCGGTTGCAATCGCGGTCGGTAACTTGATGGGGAAAAACGCACTTTCGGCAACCAAGGATTTGCCATTATGCGTGCGCAGCTGGTTAACCAGCGGGATCAATAATTCAGGAACGTCGTGGGTTTTGCCGGCCATAAAGTCGATGTAGCGCGCCAGCAAAGCAAAGCAATACGACAGGCTTTCAAGCTGTGCCCGCGCTTTGTCATCGGGCTCATCAAATGGCAGGGTTTGCAGGATTTCCAAGGCTTCCTGTGCGACCGAACGGGCGGCTGACAGCTCCAGCAGATCGAAGGTGCCACGCAAGGACAACAAGGCCTGCAGCACGGTATCCAGCAACTCACGCTGCGACCAGCGCATCGAATACTCGTCCAGCGCATTGCCGGCGTTATGGCATAGCGAACTCAACTCAGCACGGACCAATTGAAGGGCCGCGGTATTCGATTCAGTGAACATTAGGACAACTCGTTTTCGCTAGATTTGGGTGGCGATCTGCCACAAACTGTGAACGCGTGCACAAAAAACATGCAAACAGACGCAAAACTTACCGATCTAAACAACAAAAGTAAACAGCCGATCAGTTCAACTTTCCGAAATTTGAGCTCTAACGTGGGATCAGACGCTCTTTCAGACCCGATGAGAGTGTCACTTCGCTGATCCAGGTTTGGCGCCGGCGTTCGCGTCGCCATTCTTCCGACTCGCCCATCGCGACCCATTGGTCCTGATCAATATCGAGGTGGCTAGGCAACACCAACGTGGCTGCGTTAACCGTCATGAACAATTGATGATCGATCCACGTCAGGGCTGACATCAACACGCCGCAGTGGCTGCAGACAACGTAATCAACCGAAGGAGAGGCTAGGCGATAAGGGCGTACATCGGTGGCCAATTCGGCGCGCAAATGACAGCTGGATACCGGTTTGCCTAACCATTGTGGTGAATGCAAGCGGCAATACGAACAACCGCACATCAGCACCGACAGGTGCTTGATGTGTTCAGCAAGCGTCAGTGTGTGTTGTAAATTGCCACAATGACATTGCCCGATCATCGTCAGCATGCGTACATCCTCCAGCTGCTGATTCTTGTGCTTTGTTTTTACGCGCTGACATCCGAGCGCGATGCCGCATTTGACCGCAATTGCATCGGCCTTGCAAGTCGCTGAAAACAGGACGGCAGTTCAGGCACAATATCGCACCCAATTTGGCGGTGAAGTAGATATGTCCCTACCTTATGTAATTGCTCCGTCCATTCTTTCCGCTGATTTCGCCCGTTTAGGCGACGACACGGCCAAGGTGCTGGCGGCAGGTGCCGACTGGGTCCATTTCGATGTGATGGATAACCACTATGTGCCAAACCTGACCATCGGGCCGATGGTCTGTGAAGCGTTGCGCAAATATGGCATCACTGCACCGATTGATGTGCACCTGATGGTGAAACCGGTCGATCGCATCATTCCGGATTTCGCCAAAGCCGGTGCCAGCTACATCACGTTTCATCCGGAAGCAACCGAGCATGTTGATCGCAGTTTGCAACTGATCCGTGACAGTGGTTGCAAAGCTGGTTTGGTGTTTAATCCGGCCACACCGCTGCACTATCTTGATCATGTGATGGACAAACTCGACATGATCTTGCTGATGTCGGTGAACCCCGGGTTTGGTGGCCAGTCATTTATTCCGTCCACGCTCGACAAAATTCGCCAAGTCAAAGCACGCGTGCAAGAAAGCGGTCGCGCGATTCGTATCGAAGTGGATGGCGGCATCAAAACGGACAATATCGCTGAGGTCGCTGCGGCTGGCGCGGATACCTTTGTCGCCGGTTCGGCGATTTTTTCAAAGCCCGATTACAAAGCCGTCATTGATACGATGCGGACCAATTTGGCTGCACGTTAAGCCTTATATGTCTGCAATCGATCTGTATTTGTTTGATTTGGATGGCACGTTGGTGGACAGCGTGCCGGATCTGGCGGCCGCCGTTGATGCGACGTTGCGTCACTATCACTTGCCAGTGGCCGGTGTTGACGCGGTGCGTCAGTGGGTCGGCAACGGCTCGCGTGTGTTGATCGAACGCGCGCTGCAAGCCAATCGCTGGTGTGGCTCGCCGTCGTTAAGTGCCGACGCGATCGATGAGGTGCATCGCCATTTTTTGCGTGAATACGAACAAACATTTTGCCAGCTGACGCAACTTTTTCCCGGTGTTGTTGACACGTTGGTGCAATTGCAGCAACGCGGTGCGGCATTGGCCGTGGTCAGCAATAAACCGGTGCAATTTATTCCGCCATTGTTGCAGCATTTGCACATCGATTCCTTTTTTCAGCTGACACTTGGCGGTGACAGCTTGCCGCACAAAAAGCCGGATCCTCTGCCGTTATTGCACTGTTGTGAACAATTGCAGATCGCAACAGCCAACACATTAATGGTGGGAGATTCGATACATGATATTGTTGCCGCCAAAGCGGCGCGCATCAAAGTCGCTGCTGTGGACTATGGCTACAACCACGGCGAACCAGTTGCCGCCGGTCAACCCGATTTTATTTTAACGTCGTTTACACAGTTAACAGGAGTCACTTGGTAATGTCTGCGTTGGTTCGGTTTGCGCAAAAATGGGTTGAAGACAAACGTTTTGAACGCTTTATTATTGCGCTGATTCTGTTTAACGCGGTCGTGGTGGGGCTTGAAACCAATCATGACTTGTCGGCACAAGCCCATCATTGGCTCGTGCAAATCAACCATGTCATTCTGGGATTGTTTACGCTCGAAGTGATGATCAAATTGTTGGCGCTGGCACCGAACAGCTGGCGTTATTTTAAAGATGGTTGGAACCTGTTTGATTTCACCATCGTCGCGTTGTCGTATATTCCAGCCACGGGTCCGTTAGCTACCCTGGCGCGATTGCTGCGCGTGCTGCGAGTGTTGCGCTTGATTTCAGCATTGCCCGAGTTGCGGTTGATTGTGTCGACGTTGGTGCGCTCATTGCCGGGCATGGCCAATGTTGTATTGTTGATGGGTATTCTGTTTTATATTTATGCTGTGGCGGGTTTTCATTTGTTTCATCAAGCCGATCCAGTGCATTGGGGCAGTTTGGGTAGCGCCTTGCTCACACTGTTTCAAATCGTCACGCTCGAAGCGTGGGCCGATTTGATGAAATCGATGATGGCGGTTTACCCGTCCGCCTGGATCTATTTTGTCAGTTTTGTCGTGATCGGCACGTTTGTGGTGATCAATTTGTTTATTGCTGTCGTGATCAATAATTTACACAACGCCCGTATTGAACCGCATGAACAGGACGTGCATTTGCCGGCCAATAAAGTGCAATTACTAAAAGAACTGGACGACACCCACGCGGCGTTGCAACGCCTCAAACAGCGTCTGGAAAAGTTGCCGCACTAATATGCTACTGCTGATTGATAATTACGATTCGTTTACATTCAATCTCGCGCAGTATTTTGGCGAGCTGGGCGCCGACGTTGTTGTACGCCGCAATGATGCGATCAGCTTGACTGATGTTGAACGTCTGTGTCCGTCACAGCTGGTGATTTCACCGGGGCCATGTACTCCGAATGAAGCGGGCATTTCTTTGCGGGTTATTCAACAATTTGCCGGTAAAATTCCGCTATTGGGTGTTTGCCTTGGACATCAAGCGATTGCGCAGGCATTTGGCGGCAGTGTGATCCGTGCACCGCACGTCATGCACGGCAAAACGTCAGCGATTTATCATCAACAACGCGGGGTGTTTGCCGGATTACCATCTCCGTTTCATGCAACCCGCTATCATTCGTTAACGGTCGATCAACAGCGATTGCCTGAGTGTTTAACCGTAGCGGCATGGACACAACAAGCTGACGGACAAACCGATTTGATCATGGGCATACAGCATCGTGACTGGCCTGTTCATGGCGTGCAATTTCATCCTGAAGCGATTCTGACTGAGCATGGCCATCATTTGTTGCGCAATTTTCTTCAGTCAAACTGAGCACGCCACGCATTGGCTGATCTCAGCCTTTCGCTGCGACCGAACCGATGGTGATGGCAAAAAAAAACGCCTTACGGCGTTTTTTTTGTTGGTGGGTTTAGCGTGCGCCGAACACCACCATGGTTTTGCCTTTGGCACTGATCAAACCTTGATCTTCAAGCGCTTTTAAGACGCGGCCGACCATTTCGCGTGAGCAACCGACCAAGCGGCCCAATTCTTGGCGTGTGATTTTGATTTGCATGCCGTCCGGGTGCGTCATCGCATCAGGTTGCTTGCACAGATCCAGCAAGGTGCGCGCGACGCGGCCGGTCACATCCAAAAAGGCTAAGTCACTGACTTTGCGACTGGTGTTGCGCAAACGCATCGCCAATTGTGCCGCAACGCGGAACAACACATCGGGATTGTCTTTGACGACTTGGGCAAATTTGGCGTAACTGATTTCGGCCACTTCGCACTCGCTCTTGGCGCGAACCCACGCTGAGCGCACATCGGAACCATCAAACAAACCCATTTCGCCGAAAAAATCGCCCGAATTCAAATAGGCGAGCACCAACTCACGACCTTCCTTGTCTTCGATCAGCACCGACACGGAGCCGTCCAGAATCAAATACAACGAATCCGGTTTATCGCCGGCGTGAATGATGGTAGTGCGGGCTGGGTATTTGCGGCGATGGCAATGTGAAACAAACCATTCCAGCGTTGGATCCGCTGCTAATTTTCTTGGTAAGGCCATTGGGTCCTGCTCCCCGAATCGGGCTCGCGCCCGGTGCTGGTCGGAGTATAACCAAAAAAAATGCCTGCGTAAGCGGACTACGTCCGGAATGCACCGAACAACGTTACAGGCGGTGGGCCTTCAGGTAGGCTGGCGCATCTTTTGGGCAAGGTAAGCAATGATGAAAGCAAAAGTCTCATGGTTTGATGATTTGAGTTTTGTGGCCGAATCCGCCAGTGGCCATGCCGTTATGATGAGCGCCGGCGCTGGCAGCGGCGGTCGCGACAGCTGTCCAACTCCGATGGAATATGTGTTGATGGCGCTGGGTGGTTGTTCGTCAATTGATGTCGTAATGATCCTGCAAAAAGCACGACAATCCGTCAGCAACTGTGTTTGCGAACTGGATTCCGAGCGCGCTGAAACCAGCCCGCGTGTGTTCAAAAAAATTCACGCCAAATACATTGTGACTGGTGTTGATTTAAAACCGGAACAAGTGGAGCGTGCGGTTAATTTAAGCATTGAAAAATATTGTTCGGTCGGCTTGATGTTGAGCGGCAAAGTGGATATCACCGCGTCATTTGAAATCATCAATACCAACGCGTAATGGCTAAGTTGGAACGCGAACACGCGCTACGAAACTGGGCCGCTGCACACACGCAGAGCGCGTGCGCGCAATGGAAGATGATCTCCGGCGACGCCAGTTTTCGTCGTTATTTTCGATTTCAGCACGGCGATCGCTCGATCATTGCCGTGGATGCACCACCGGATCGTGAAAACGTGCAGGGCTTCTTGACGTTGGCGGTGCAGTTTCGCGCGCACGGTTTGATGGTGCCGGAACTCTATGCGCAAGATCCGGAGCAGGGCTTTTGGTTGCTCGAAGATTTTGGTGACACATTGTTGCTGTCCGTGCTCAATGATAAAACCGTGCACCGTTATTACACGGCAGCAATTGACGAATTGATTCGTTTCCAGCGCATCGACGCCATTCAACACTCTGCGTTGCCGCACTACGATCGTGAACGTTTCACGATGGAAGTCAATTTGATGCCGACCTGGCTGTTGACATCGCATTTGCAGTACACACTCAATGCGAGTGAGCAACAGATGATCAACGCTACATTCACAACCTTAATCGACAGCGCGTTGGCACAGCCAAAGGTATTAACGCACCGTGATTTTCACGCGCGTAATTTGATGGTGTTACCAACGTCGCCGCGTTTAGGTGTCATTGATTTTCAAGACACGGTATGGGGACCGGTAACGTACGATGTCGTGTCATTGCTGAAAGATTGCTATATCGCTTGGCCGCGCGCCACGGTGCTGGCGATGTTGGAATACTATGTCCGTCAGGCACAAACCTTGCCGGTGTTACAAGACGTGAGTCGGGAACAATTGATCGCGTGGTTTGATTTGATGGGGCTGCAACGGCATATCAAAGTCTTGGGTATTTTCTGTCGTTTGTATTATCGCGATGGCAAGGCCGGTTACTTGCCGGATCTGCCACGTGTAATGGATCACGCGATAGATGCCGCCCTGCGTTATGAGTCGACGCAAGCGTTTGGTGAATGGTTGCGTGATGTCATTCAGCCGCGTTTGCAAAGCGCTCAGGTGACACATTGAATATGCGCGCGATGATTTTGGCCGCTGGATTCGGCGAACGTATGCGGCCATTGACTGAGCACACACCGAAACCGTTATTGCCTGTAGCCGGTAAACCGTTGCTGGATTATCACCTCGAAAAATTGGCGCGTTGTGGCGTTCGTGATGTCGTCATCAATCATTCTTGGTTAGGTGAGCAAATCGTGGCGCATTGTGGCAGTGGTCAACGTTATGGCTTATCGCTGCACTATTCGGCTGAAGCAACGCCGCTTGAAACGTTAGGCGGCATAATGCAAGCACTACCCCTATTGGGCGAGCAATTTATCGTCGTCAATGGCGATATTTTTTGTGATTACGATTTTGCGCAGTTACATCTGCCTTCGGATGCGCTCGCCCAATTGGTGCTGGTCGACAATCCGCCACAACATCCCCACGGTGATTTTGCCTTGAATGCCGATCGTTGCTGTACCAACGGTGAACCGCGTTTTACGTTTGCTGGCATCGCCTGTTATCGCGCAGCATTTTTTACTGGATGCATGCCGGGCAAAGCTCCACTGGCGCCATTATTGCGCGCACAAATGGCCCATCAAGTCGTCGCCGGTCAGCGCTTCACTGGCTTTTGGTCTGATATTGGTACACCACAACGGTTGCAGGAATGCGATCGCTTCATTCGTCAACGCGAGTCGGCATAATGAGATGGATGGGCAAAATTTTGGGGGCCGCCATCGGTTTTGCGATGGGACGATGGATCGGCGCGGCAATTGGTGCGTTTCTGGGTCATCAAATTGACAAAGGTGCGACGCGCCTCGAAGAAGATGATGAGTTTCCGCGCCAAGATCGCGCACAGATACAGCAAACATTTTTTGATGCCACCTTTATTGCCATGGGGCATCTGGCGAAGGCCGATGGGCGCGTGTCCGAAACCGAGATCCAGCGTGCACGTGACATCATGCAGCGTATGGGCCTTAACGAATCGCAGCGCATCGCCGCGATTCAACGTTTCAACGAAGGCAAAGAACCGCTGTTTGATATTCGCACACCGTTGCAGGCATTAAAGCGCGTCGGTCGTCGCGATCTGTTGCAATTGTTTCTGGAGATTCAGATCGATCTGCTGCTCAGCGATGGCCAGCTTGACGAGCGCGAATATCAATCGTTGCGCGATATCGCGCTGCAGTTAGGTGTCAGCGAGTTGACGTTGCAACATCTGATCGCGCTGATCCAAGGTGAATCGGTGTTCCATCAACAACAAGGTCGCACCGAAACAATTAGCAACGCCGATAAATTGCGGACAGCGTACGCGGTGTTAGGGGTAAACGCCGAAATCTCGGATGCTGAACTGAAAAAAGCCTATCGTCGTTTGATGGCACAACATCATCCGGACAAATTGATCGCACAAGGGTTGCCGCAAGAAATGGTGACGGCGGCAACGCGGCGCGTACAAGAAATTCAGGAAGCGTATGAATGCATAAAAAAATCGCGCTCAGCTTGATTGTTTGTTCGGCGCCGTTGTTGGCCGATGAGCCGTGGCAATTTCAAATTGGAATTGGAAAAGGTTTAAACAAAGTATTGATTCAGCAACACGGCATTGCCAATGCTGAAGCGGCGAGTGTCGGGGTTCATATTCCGGTTGATTGGGCGTCAGGGTTTGACTGGGGCGGTGTCGACAAAACGTTTATCAAGTTGCAGTGTTCGTATTTATCCGGTGAATATCAACAACGTGATGAGCGACTTTCGATCATCGAGTCGGCGTTGGTGTTTCGCTGGATCCCACGCTCAGATCCGTTATGGTTCAGCGAGATTGGCGTTGGTATTTCGCACTTGTCCGATAGCGAATTTGAAAGCATTAGCATGCATGGACAAAACAATTTCTCCCTCGACTTTGCGCTCGGCAAACAATTGGAGTGGGCACCGAATTGGGAATTGAGCGTGCGCTATCGTCATTATTCCAATGGTTATACCCACCGACCCAATCCGGGACTCGATTACGGCACCTTGGTGATGGCGTATCGCTTTTAATAAGAGCGATGAATTATCGCCGCGTTGTCGACGACAGTTGTAACCACCACCCAATTATCTGTCGCGTTAACCACTCTTCATTGCGGTCGAAACGCTGATCGGGGGCGAATGTGAGCGGCAGTGCGCGATAGAGTTGCTGCCCTTGCCAACGTTGTTGACGTTGTAAAAATTGCGGGTAAGCACGGCTGCGATCGGCATGGGCAAAACAATCCAGCACGGGTTTGGTCAATGAGATCTCGCCGGTTGTTTCGGCGCTCAGTAATACGACGGCTTGCACATCGCTGTTCGCCATCCACTGATCTAATAGCAGTGCGGCATCTGCTTGCAATAACAACAACACATTGGAATTGGTTTCGGTGGCGGTGACTTCGGCGCGGCGCTCGGCGGTCGTGGATGTGTTTTGTTTGGCGTGCAACAACACTTGTTCAATTCGACTTTTTAGCTGCGCCTGATCATCGCTGTCACGTAATAACAACCAACTGGCAAAACCATGTTTGGCCAAACGTTGACTCAACGCCTGTAGCGGATTGTGACTGCGGATCGCATCTCCGCTACCGGCCACCAGCACAACATGGCCCCGCACGCGACCACTGACGGTGCTTGCGATGACCGCAAAACGATCCTCACCGGAGCCCAGTATCTGTTGTTGTTCTGGCAAAAAATCGGGGCGCAGCCGTTCATCGACAGCCGGGTCAGCCGCCTGCGTGATTGCGCTGCTCAATAAACACAGCAAAAAACAGGGGCAGAAAAAACGCCAACCAACACATCGTTGCATGATGTGGCCTGTATCGGCGCCGGTTCAGCCTTCTTGATGTTGGCTAAAGACAAATTCACCGTTAAAACTGACGGCGATTTTGTCGGCTTGCCGAATCGTGACCGGAATTATCACGCGGCCTTTGCCTCGCCGGCCCACGTCAGCCAGAAAAGCCGGCAAGCTGTCGTCGTCGGCCCAAGTGGCTTCTGCAACAAGTTCGCTCGCCACTGGGCGCAGATAACGAATGTCACCGTGACGTAGGACAACCGCGCCGTGCCAACCCCGTTCGGCAACATAGGCGCTGAGCAGCGACCAACCGGCTAACGTCGCCACACAATATAGGCTGCCGGCGAATGCTGTACCGTGCAGATTGCGATTCGGATCGAGTGGCGCCAACAGCTGCACGCGCCGCTCATCGACATGAGCTACTTTTAGTTGCATTGCGAGAGTAAGGGGAATTTGGTCGTTTAATAAGCACTGTAACTGGTCGGCGTTCATAAAATAAGCAAGCGTCGGACTTAAAAGGGCCTGCAGTATAACTCGGATATTTTTTAAGGACTTCTGGCGGGCCAAACACCGGCTACAGTAAAATCCGCGCCTTTGTTTATGGGCAGCCACGATCGATCCGGCCGGGTAGATCGCGGATGAACATGCCCTTGGCCGCCGAGTGCCGCTAAAGCACACGAGAAAAACAGGCCAAGGTAAACCTGAGTGAAGCATCTTGTTCGCTCTATGTTATTGGAGAAGAGGCATGGCTTTATTGAGCAAGCTCAAAGCCGGAGCGTTTTCTGCGTCAGTCGCGTGTTTAAGCACGTTGGCCGTCGCGGGGGAACATTCCAAATACAACCTGCGCGAAGGTGTCACCGAAGTCAGCCGCGAAGCGCTGGCTTTGCACAACAATGTTGTGTGGGTGATGTTGGTGATCGCGATCCTGGTGTTCGGTGCGATGGGTTATTCGATGTGGGCTCACCGCAAATCGAAACATCCGGTACCGGCAAAGTTTTCGCACAGCACCACCGCTGAAATCATCTGGACGATCATCCCGTTTGTGATCTTGATCGGTTTTGCCTTTCCAGCCACCAAGCTGCTGATGAAACAGGAAGATCCGACCAAATCGGATATGACCGTTGTCGTCAAAGGCTATCAGTGGAAATGGAAATACACGTATCAGGATGAAGGCATTGAGTTTTTCTCCAATCTCGCCACTAAACCTGAAAATTTCCGCAACGACTCCGATCTGAAAAATGATCCGCTGTCGGCGCTGGGCAAAGTGTTGACCAAGGGCCCTCTTTACAGCGGTGATAATCACACCGACAAAAATACCGAATACTTGCTCGAAGTTGATCGCGAATTGGTATTGCCAGTGGGTAAAAAAATTCGTTTCCTCGTGACGGCCGAAGATGTCATCCACGCGTGGTGGATGCCGGATTTCGGCGTGAAAAAAGACGCGATTCCGGGCTTTGTTAACGAAACCTGGACTCGCATTGAAAAGCCCGGCATCTATCGCGGCCAATGCGCAGAATTGTGCGGTAAGGATCACGGTTTTATGCCGATCGTCGTGCGCGCAGTGACCGAAGAAGAATATGTCGCTTGGGTCGCGCAGAAGAAAGAAGAAAAACGCATTGCCGATGAAGAAGCGGCCAAAGCTGCCGCCTCGTCATGGGACAAAGAAAAATTGATGGCGCTGGGCGAAGAAAAATACAACGCCGTTTGCGCAGCCTGCCACAAACCGGATGGTTCCGGCACGCCGCCAGCTTTCCCTGCTCTGAAAGGTTCGAAGATTGCTACCGGTCCGGTTGCTGATCACATCGCCATCGTTGTTAATGGAAAAGCCGGCACAGCAATGCAAGCCTTCGGCGCTCAGCTCACTGATGCTGAACTCGCTGCCATCATTACTTACGAACGCAACGCATGGGGCAATAGCACCGGTGATCTGGTGCAGCCTGCTGATGTTGCCGCGTTCAAATCTGGTAAATAAGGGAGAGTGACGATGGGTTCCAATCACGATCACCACGATCACGACCACAAACCAAGCGGTATTACGCGTTGGTTGTTCACGACTAACCACAAAGACATCGGTTCGATGTATCTGTGGTTCTCGTTCATCATGTTTATGGTGGGCGGTTTGATGGCGTTGCTTATCCGCGCTGAATTGTTCCAACCCGGTTTGCAATTTTTTGAACCTGGCTTCTTTAACCAGCTGACCACTGTGCACGGTCTCGTGATGGTGTTCGGTGCCGTTATGCCGGCCACCACCGGTTTGGCAAACTGGATGATTCCGCTCATGATCGGTGCGCCTGACATGGCGTTGCCACGCATGAACAACTGGTCATTCTGGATTCTGCCGGTTGCCTTTGGTTTGTTGATTGCCAGCTTGTTTATGCCGGGCGGCGGTCCTAACTTCGGTTGGACGTTCTACGCACCGCTGTCGACCACCTACGGTCCTGCATCGACTGACTTCTTTATTTTCTCGGTTCACATCATGGGCTTGTCGTCGATCATGGGCGCCATCAACGTGATCGTCACCGCGTTTAATATGCGCGCGCCGGGCATGACGCTGATGAAAATGCCGCTGTTCGTGTGGACTTGGATCATCACCGCATTCTTGCTGATCATGGTGATGCCGGTTCTGGCGGGTGCCGTGACCATGATGCTGACCGATCGTCACTTCGGTACCGATTTCTTCAACGCCGCGGGCGGCGGTGATCCGGTGTTGTTCCAGCACGTGTTCTGGTTCTTCGGTCACCCTGAAGTGTACATCATGATTCTGCCGGCCTTTGGTATTGCGTCAGCGATTATCCCAACGTTTGCTCGCAAGCCGTTGTTCGGTTATGCGTCGATGGTTTATGCCACCGCGTCGATTGCTTTCTTGTCGTTTGTTGTGTGGGCGCACCACATGTTCACGACTGGCATGCCGCTCAAAGGCGAATTGTTTTTCATGTACGCAACGATGTTGATCGCCGTGCCGACCGGCGTGAAAATTTTCAACTGGGTCGCAACGATGTGGCAGGGTTCGATGACATTCGAAACGCCAATGTTGTTTGCGATTGCTTTCGTAATTCTGTTTACGATCGGCGGATTCTCCGGCGTGATGCTGGCCATGGCACCGGTTGATTTCCAATATCACGACACGTATTTCGTTGTGGCTCACTTCCACTACGTGCTGTTCCCAGGTGCGATCTTCGGCACCATGGCGGCCGTGTATTACTGGCTGCCGAAATGGACTGGCCATATGTACAACGAAACGTTGGGTAAATGGCATTTCTGGTTATCGATGTTGTTCGTTAACCTGACCTTCTTCCCGATGCATTTCTCCGGTTTGGCCGGTATGCCACGGCGTATTCCGGACTACAACGTGATGTTCACCGATTTCAACCAATGGGCGTCGATTGGTGCCTTTGGTTTGGGTTTGACTCAGCTGTTGTTCCTGTACATCGTGATCAAAACGATCAAAGGTGGACCTAAGGCCACTGATCGCGTGTGGGAAGGTTCGCATGGACTCGAGTGGACTGTACCGTCGCCGGCGCCGTACCACACGTTTACAACACCACCGAAAATTACTGACGACAACGCACATGGGTGAGCCGGGAATTGTCACGAGTCCGGCGGACTCGTGACCCGGCGAACGCCTGCACATGGATGTGCGGGCCGGCAACCGCCGCAAGGATGCTTGTTGTCAATAAACGAAAAATTTATTAAGGCATCATGCAAAACGAACAAACGCAAAAAGCCAATAAAAAACTGTTGTTGATCTTGGTCAGCATCACGTTTGGCATGGGCGTCTTCGCGTTTGCGATGGT